>JAJFHU010000023.1 GCA_021775455.1 Hyphomicrobiales bacterium
CAAAGTAGTTCGAAGTCATGGTACGCGTCCTCTGGATGGGATGAATTTGCCCGCCTGATGCGTTGTGAATGTTTGCAAACCTTATGGTTTCCTGCGCATTCACGCCTGTCATCCAGCCAAATTCCCTCCCACCATTTTGCATTAATTAACGGGTCCTGACCCTAGTCGATTGGTCAGGATATCGCGAAGAACGTTTTCCAGATTGGCTTGAGACAACGAGGTTGGAAAGGCAATTGATTGAATAACGCACCCAAGCCAGTCGGCCCACAGACCGGGACAACCCACAAGTGCCAGGGCGCCTGAAGAGCGCGTGCTATTGACCGGGACCCGATCTGCGCTGTTCATTAGGCCACGTGGCATTTTCCATCCATGCTCAAGATAAAGCTCTCTGGATATGTCTTTGAGCTTCAGCTTGTAGTGGGGGAGGTTGATGGCCTTCATTTGATCAGCATCGATGCGTGACCAAACACAGTGTGCATATCTACGGCCTTCCTTTTCATGAAAGACCAATGCACGGGGTTGATCGATAAGCCCCATCTTCTGCTCAATGTCTGTGATTGCCTTTTCGAATACCTCAATCGGCACGATTTCATTCTCGGGAGGATTGAGGCTGAGAGAAAAGAGAAATTGCTGACATTTGGTACCGCGGCTTATGGCATAGGCTTCATTAAATGCCCCATGTAGATCATCTGCAATAAACCCGCGCATTTCATGAACGCTGACATGCTCGTTGTCGGTAACATTCATCAAGTGACGGGCAAGTTGGATTCCACCAGCACGTTGATTACCTTTGAGGATCAACGCTTACCTCCATCCTTCAAGCCAAGAGCATCAATCAACTTCACACGGATCCAGGCAATATGTGCGCATGCCAGCTTGATCTCATTCTCGGTTTGCTCGTCCATGAGGAGGGAACCGCAATTGGCTTCATAGGCAATTTGATTGAGATTATTGGCAATCCGGGATTGTCCCAGCTTGGCCAATATCTGAGCTAGTGCTTCCTCGCTCCTAACCGGAACACGGCTTACGAACCTTTCGCCGGTTGACGCCTTTCCCAAACAGGCATTTGCGAATGTATCCGCTAACAGACATGCCGGATGACAGGCGCTTTAGCTTCTCTCGTTCTTCCTCCGTCAGCCGGAGTGTTATCGGAGAAGTATGTTTCTTTGGTTTTTTCGGTAATTGAGCGACATTCGTGAATGTATCGCTGATTTCGCGGGTGCCAACTGCATGATCCAGTTTTCTCATATCGAAGGCCCTCTGGGGGCTTGAGAGCGCTGTTTCTGGTCTTTTTCTATCGCCTTTAGATGTGTATTCCAGTCCTCCAATGTTTCAAAAAGCGAGTTCGAAGTTTCTCCTTCGATGTGCGCCAATATTCCCTTTTGTTGATAGTCTAGGGCCGCAGCGTGTCCATCATGCGTTTCCAGGTTAGGGCAATTGCAATTCCGCCACCTTTGAATCGATTGAACGAAACTTTCTTGACAGGTGACAGCGGCAAGAACTCATTATCTTCAATTTTACCCTGAGCATGCCTGGCCAGAATTTTGCCGAACGTAGTTGCCATTGCTACGCCACGCCCATTAAAACCCAATCCGCTGTAAAGACCATCGGCAAGTTTATGGATGTGGGGAACATGATCAAGCGTTAATGCTACACGTCCGGTCCATATGTATTTGAGATTCAACCCCTTTGTTTGTGGAAAAATTTCATGAAGTCGCCGAATGCCGAATGTAAAATTTGTGACGTCGATGGATTCGATCTGCGAGTTTGTTCTGCTGCCGAACACCAATCGATTCATTGCATCAAACCCAAACCATGACAGCAGGCGTCGGGTGTCGGCAACCGTTTGCCGTTCCGGCAATATCTTGGTGTTTAGTTCTTCAGGCAGCGGATCTGTTGCAACGACACCGGTCAATACAGGAACTATTGACTGGGAAAGGGTAGGCAACATGTTGCCAGTATATGCGTTGGTGCAAACGACAACGATTTCGGCTGAAATACTCCCTTCATTGGTTTTCACCAACCATTTTCCTTCCATGTTTTCTATGGCAAGAGCCGGGCTATCGTGAAATATTGAAACTCCATTGGTTATGCAGGCCTTTGCAAGCCCTCTTGCATACTTCAATGGGTGAAGATTGCCACCACGCGAATCCAGTAATCCCCTTTGGTACACTGATGTCCCAACCAGGCGTTCAATATCACCCTTGTTGAGCGCGCGGACGTTTACGTCACGATTTCTCCACTGATTCAGATGGGAATTGATCGTCTTGGAGCCTTCTGGACCCTTTGCCAACTGTATCCAGCCATTGGTTTTGAGGTCACAATCAATTCCATACCTGTCGATGAGTTCATAAACCAGAGATGGAGCTGAACTTGCGGTTTCTATGATTTGCCTGCCTCGTTCCTTGCCAAACCGCCTCTCAATTTCATTCGGCATGATCTTCAGACCGGGAATGATCTGCCCACCATTTCGCCCTGATGCACCCCAACCGGGCTCGTGTGCATCCACTATTGATACATTAAATCCACCTTCCGAGAGATGGAGTGCAGTTGACAGTCCACAAAATCCGGCACCAATAACTGCCACATCCGTTTTAATATCGGATTTCAATACCTGCAGATTCGGAATTCTTTTTGCAGTTGCTCCCCACAAGGATTGGTCAATATGACAGGTTGATTTGTACCAGACGTCACCGGAATCAGAGCCGATCATAATTTATAGCTCCCTTAATGCTTGCCGATTTCAAAGTCGTTTTCCCGTTTAAATTGTGCATCCGGGTCCACGGTAGCTTCGAGATTGCGCGCATATTGATGACCGGAGTAAACCGCCATTGCGATTGGACCAGGTGCATAACAATCCCCAATGCGAGTTATAGACTTGATACCATGATCACTCCATTCCTCGGTTCTGCTGTTTAGTTCTTCGTACAATCCATCAATGCTTTCGCGTGCGGTAACAGGGATGACGGAATCTACCTCAACATTTTTCTCTGTGCCTATAAATACGCATTCGAGGGTTACAGAGTTTTTCTTGACCGACCCAACCGCATGGTTGCAGATAATTTCTACGCCAAGTTCTCGCAACCTGACCTGTATGTGCCCATTTTCCAGTGTGTTGCGTGTCCAGCTTGCAATCTCACTGTCAGGAGTAACCAGAACTACCTGTTTCCCAGCTTCGGCAAGATGTTCTGCGATTGCGCTTCCAAGATAATAGTGGTCATCATCATAAACCATGATCCGGTTTCCTGGATCGTCCCCGGCAAATATCATTTCAGGTGTGCAGATCATATCAGGCGCTTCAGCTTGAGTCGGTGAGCGATGGTGCGCTCCAACGAAGTCGGTTTTCCAATAGGAGCCTGTTGCAATTGCTACATGACTGCAACCCAACTCAAGGATTTGACTTGCATCCAGCGCGCTCTCGACAAATGATTGCACATTGCCGCGGGTTGAAAGCATGTAAGTTCGATAATCGGAAACACGTTTCCATTTGTTCAGTGGTTTCAAGCCTGTTTCCTGAAGCACGCGACCACCCATTACCGAATTTGAGTCTGCTATTGTTACTTCGTAGGACCGGTTGGATAGGGCAAGGGCGGCTTCCAGCCCAGCCGGGCCACCACCTACAATAAGCACCTTGGCATCAGAGCCAGCTTTTTCGATTTTTTCTGGATGCCATCCCTTGCGCCATTCTTCACCCATTGTCGGGTTTTGAGTACAACGCATTGGATAGGCTACCGTATCTCCTGATGTACATAAATTACATCCAATGCATTCGCGAATTTCATCCGACCGGCCTTCTTCAATCTTTTTCGGAATAAACGGATCGGCGATGGACGGACGAGCACCACCAATGAAATCCAGGACTCCGCGCTTGATTTGGGAAACCATTGTATCCGGTGAAGTGAAACGTCCAACTCCAACCACTGGCTTGCTGGTCGTCTGCTTTACGAACTTGATATAGCCCTCTTGGAAACCTTCGTCACTAAATCGCGAAGATCTGGAATCATTCGACCAATCAGCAACGTTGACATCCCAAAGGTCAGGAAGCTCGGCAAGCATGCCCACAATATCCTCGGCTTCTGATACTTGCATTCCCCCTTCGCCAAGTAACTCGTCTACGGCAAATCGCATGGCCACGGCGCAGTCATGACCGACGGTGTCCTTGGTATCTTGGAGAATCTCTCGCAGTAGACGGACACGATTTTCCAGACTTCCACCGTATTCATCAGTTCGATGGTTAAATCGCCTGAGCAAAAACTGATAAAGCAGTGTCATGATACCGTGAGCGGCATAGACGTATATTAAGTCGTATCCAGCTCGCCTTGCGCGAAGTGCGCCTTCCCGAAACCACCGACGGACTTCTTTAATGTCGGATTTGTCCATTGCCCGCGCTTGTGTGGAATTGGAAGTTTCGGTGGCAGCAGCGGACGGTCCAATTGGAACCATTCTTGACATGTAATTACAAACAGACAACCCATTATGGACTAGCTGAATACCCGCGAGGGCGCCATGTTCCTGGACTTTGCTGACCATCAATTCATGAATTGGTAGATCAGTATCATCCCAGAGCCGCATCAAGGGCGCTGGAGTAATGTCGCTGGACGGATGAATCTGGCATTCTTCCGTGCAGACCACGGCCCAGCCACCTTCGGCCTTCACACCTCTCATTTCCGCCATGGTGCGTGGCCATCGATGTCCCATGCCATTGCAATGCGGGACCTGATAAAATCGGTTCTTTGCAGTTTTTGGGCCGATCTTCACTGGCTCAAATAGTATCTTGTGATTTTCTTCGATGGGCATATTGAAACTATCCTGTCCGCAATGATTCATAATTTGGCGTTGCAATGCAATTATTGACTGAACCGACAGTCAGAAAAACAGTGTAAAATTTCTATACATCTCTCATTTGATTCTCCATCCATTCGCTCTTTGTAATGCGAAATCCCGGACACATGGCTCCATATGAGTAAATTATCCCTTGTGGAACCAGTCCGCTTTTCAAGAGCACCCTCTCAGACGCCTTGTTCTTCGCATCGATAGAAGCAACAACAATTTTCAGGGGAGAATCTTCAAATGCAAACTGGAGGAGGCGTGTGCAGGCTTCCGTTGCGTAGCCGCTACCCCAGGCGGCTTGTTTCAAGATGTATCCGATTTCGATATCACCCTCGGGAATTTCATCGCCGGTTACCAGATCCCAGTTTGTATCGTCCTCTTCAACTGGCATTGGGAGTAGAATTGCCGTTCCGACTTTCTCATTTGTTGCTTTGTCGGTTAAGCACCAAACTCCTATGCACCCTCCGGCACAACGCCTGACTACATTTGGCATTTCGGCTATTAGTTCTTTTTTTGTATAGGTTTTCCCGCCAGCATATTTGGTGACTTCCGGGTCGGTCCATTGCTCAATTGCCAAATCCAGATCCTCCACGACGAGTGGTCGAAATCGCAGCCGCTCACTTTCAAATTCGAGTTCGATCTGGTTGCTCATGCAAGATCCTGCCAACAAGTAAAAACCGGGTTTGCGACTGATAGCTGAATCATTTTGTGCGTTCTCATGTCATCCTGGTTTTTGTTGGCTTGCAAAATGTATTCGTACGCCTCGTCAAGTTGAGTGCGATCCTTGAAGCTCATGATGGCGTAATACTCAGGTGCGGTTTTTGTATCCGTATCCATTGGAGTGTCATCAGTTCTTCGTCCTATGCTTCCTGCAGACTCCACCAGTCCTTTTCCGCGAAGCTGGTCAACAAACAGAAAATATACCTCCTGAAATTTTGAAAACTCACTCCCGGGAGTCAAATCAAATCGGCTCAGCATATGAATCATGTATGTGTCCTCGTACAGTCAATGTCACCTATTCGCCGGTGTGCATGTAGCAAAATTTGCCGATGTTATACTCTACGATCCATGAGCATTTGGCACTCATTGCAATGGAATTTCTGATGCATAATGCTTCACCCTCTTTGACAGGGGTCTCATTGCCAGCCGCATTTTCTGCAAACCCCTGATGATATGTCCGTTACGATCAAGGCGAATTACATTTGTGTTTGTCATATTGAAGCTGTTCCTCCCTGTCACATAGGATCAAATAGTATTGGCTGCAGGTGAACCATTGACTTTAAGGGCTTCAATCTTCGTGAACCCACCTACGCAGTTCGATGAAATCACCTTGACTCATTTGATTTTGCCAGATTATCTTCTGACTGAACGTTCAGATAGTCAATTTAAAAAAATGGAGCGTTGAATTTTGAATCTTTTCCCCGATTGCATTTGTGCGGTAGGTGTTAGAAGATATAAAGGACTTTTGATCGGTCCCAAAAATTAACGGGGTCGACAAAATAATGGGAGGAATAAATCAAATGAAACTCACAAGTAAATTTAAATTGCTTGCTTGCGCTACAGCAGTTGGAGCGTTGATGGTCGGACAGGCTATCGCGCAAGAGCGTGTGCTGAAAGTAACAAACTGGGCCGAGTATATCGGTGAAGAGACAATCGCCAATTTCGAAAAGGAATATGGCATCAAGGTTATTTATGATACCTATGATTCAGTTGAAGCAATTGATGCAAAATTGCTTGCCGGTAACAGCGGTTATGACGTAGTGAGCCATTCAGCCAGCTCCACCGCCCGCCTTATCAAGGCTGGAATTGTGATGGAGCTGGACAAGTCGAAACTTGACAACATGAAGCATATGGACCCGGCAGTTATGGGCCAGCTTGATGCTGACTGGGATCCTGGCAATAAGCACATCGTCCCGTTCATGTGGGGCACGCATGGCGTGACTTACAACAAGGAATTGGTGTTGGAAACCTATCCAGATGCGCCGATTGGCTCGACGGATATGATATTCAATCCGGAACATATGAAAGAAATTGCCAAATGTGGTGTGTCTTTCCTCGACTCTCCAGGTGACGTAATTCCAATGGCGCTTGCGCATTTGGGCCTTGATCCAAATACAACCGATGAAGGGGACTTTAAGAAAGTTGGCGAATTGCTTGCGCAAATTCGCCCCTACGTAAAAACTTTTGACAATTATGCCTATCAACGGATGCCGCAGAAGGAATTCTGTGTGGCCGTTACATGGGGCCCGGATGGGCTGCTTGCAATGTCGGGCGCTGAAGAAGCAAATACCGGAGTCGTGCTTGATTTCTTCTTGCCTGAGGGCCAGAACGCAGCCCAATTGTGGATTGATGGTTGGTTGATTCCTTCAGACGCCACTAACATTGAAGATGCACATTTGTTTTTGAATTACATGATGCGTCCAGAAGTTGGTGCGGCTGATAGTAACTTTACTTGGTATGCCACAGCAAACCTTACTGCCAAGCCGATGATTGATGAGGCAGTAACTTCAAGCCCGGCTGCGTTTCCAACGTCTGACCAGGTGGCGAAGATGTATACTCCAATAGTACTGCCACCAAAGATTGAGCGCTTGCAGACCAGAACATGGACTGACTTCAAAGCAGGTAACTAATTCGATCTTGCAATGGTATTGGAGGTGGCGGCGTAGAAACGTTGCCACCTTCGCAGCTAACCGTAAATCAATAAAGCGAGGTCGATGATGGCAGGGGAGCCAACCGCCAGCGAAACTCCATGGCTGGATCAAGATGCGAAGCCATTCATCTGCATCAAGGGCGTTACAAAGAAGTTTGGCGAATTCATTGCAGTCAACAATGTTGATCTCGATATTTACCAAGGTGAATTGTTTTGTCTTCTTGGCGGTTCTGGATGTGGCAAGACAACCCTTTTGCGGATGCTTGCCGGTTTTGAAACGCCGACTTCCGGACAAATCCTCATCGATGGAATTGATATGTCGAACGTTCCTCCGTACGAGCGTCCGACAAACATGATGTTTCAAAGTTATGCGTTATTCCCGCACATGACCGTAGAGAAGAATGTCGCCTTCGGTTTGAAGCAGGACAAAGTACCAAACGATGAGATTACTGATCGGGTTCACGATATTTTAAAACTCGTGGAACTCCAGGATTTTAAGAAGCGCAAACCCCAGCAACTATCAGGTGGCCAGCGGCAGCGTGTCGCGCTCGCCCGGGCACTGGTAAAAGAACCGAAGCTGTTGCTGCTCGATGAGCCACTTGCCGCTCTCGATAAGAAGTTGCGCGAACAAACCCAGTTTGAATTGGCCAATATTCAAGAACAGGTTGGAATTACATTCGTGGTTGTTACCCATGACCAGGAAGAGGCAATGACGCTCTCGAGTAGAATTGCTGTGATGGACAAGGGTCAGTTTATGCAGACCGGCACACCCACCGAAATTTATGAGTTTCCAGAAAGTCGTTTTGTTGCCGACTTTATTGGATCTGCGAACATAGTTGAAGGAAAGATTACCGAAGATAACGCCGACCATGTTCGTGTTTCAACGGATTTGGGAGAAATTTACATTGACCATGGTCAATCGACCAAAGAAGGAAGTCGTGTTTGGGTAGCCATAAGGCCTGAGAAAGTTCATTTGAGCAAGAAGCCGCCAAGCAAAAAGGGACCGAACCAGGCGGAAGGGATGGTCGATGATATTGGGTATCTCGGGAATACATCAATATACAAGATTCGACTGAAAAACGATCGTATCATTGATGTGACCGCGCCTAACCAAATCAGGCCTAAAAGCAGGACCCACCAGATTACATGGGAAGATAAAGTCTATCTTGGCTGGGATGCTTCAAGTGCAATGTTGCTGAAAAAATGACCGAAACTTCCTACTCAAACGATTCGATTTCAAGCTCTACACAGTTGCTGCGCCAAGTGATGCGCCGATTGCAAGCGGGATGGCGAACTATTGTAATATTGATACCATTTTTGTGGTTGTTGATATTCTTTTTGACTCCATTTTTCATTGTAGCCAAGATCAGCGTTGCGGAAGTGGTCATTGCCAGTCCGCCTTTCACGAAAATGATCGAGTGGACTGACAGCGGTATAATGACTGTACGTCTCGTGTTTGACAATTTTTTGTATATCCTGAATGACTCTCTTTATTCGAGCACTTACATCAACTCTTTGAAAATCTCGATTACATCGACAATCCTGTGTTTGTTGATTGGTTATCCGATTGCATATGGAATAGTTCGTTCTGGTCCCCTTGCAAAGAAACTGCTTCTGTTTGCAATTATTTTACCGTTTTGGACGTCATTCCTGTTGCGTGTTTATGCCTGGATGGGTTTGCTTGCAGATCAAGGCACCATCAACAATTTGCTGATTTCGCTTGGCTTGATCGATGAGCCAATTCGTATGCTTTACACCGAATTCGCAGTATATGTGGGTATCGTGTACACTTACATGCCGTTTATGATATTGCCGCTTTATGCCAATATGGAAAAGTTGGACGGAGCTCTAAACGAAGCTGCCGCTGACCTTGGATCAAAACCAACCAACACGTTTTTCAAGGTCACATTACCGTTGACAATGCCCGGGGTTATTGCCGGCGCGTTGCTTGTGTTTATTCCCGCTACCGGAGAATATGTGATTCCGGACCTGCTGGGTGGCGGAAATGTAAACATGATTGGCCGTATTCTCTACAACGAGTTTGCAAGAAATGTCGATTGGCCAGTGGCATCGGCCGTTGCCATCGTATTGCTGTTTTTGTTGGTGTTGCCGATGGCGGTTTACCAGCATTATCAGGGCAAGGCGACAGAGGAGCAATAACAGATGTACAATAAGCGCTCCGGATTTTTAACCTTTATGGTCACTGCTGGCTTGGCATTTCTTTATATTCCAATGATCTTGCTGGTGATTTACTCATTCAACAAATCGAAACTGGTACCGGTTTGGGGTGGGTGGTCAACGCGCTGGTATTCTGTGTTGTTCCAGTCAGAGGATGTTTGGGAAGCTGTCTCACTAAGTCTGAAGATTGCCGTTGTGAACGCAACATTTGCAACAATCCTGGGAACGCTTGCCGGTCTTGCAATGGTGCGTTTTGGGCGATTCCGTGGGCGAACACTGTTTGGGGGTATGCTGGTTGCTCCCCTTGTTATGCCTGAGGTCATCACTGGCTTGTCATTGCTGGTTTTGTTTATTTCGTTGAACCAGATTATTGGTTGGCCTGCTGAACGTGGATTTACAACAATCACCATAGCGCACATTACTTTTTCCCTTGCCTATGTTGCCGTTATTATTCAGGCACGTCTGACGGGCATGGGTGAGACGCTGGAAGAAGCGGCACTCGATCTTGGAGCAAAGCCGTTCCGCGTGCTCACCGACATTACTGTTCCTCGACTGGCCCCAGGCATGGTGGCAGGATGGTTGCTTGCATTTACGTTGTCACTTGATGATCTTGTGATTGCGAGCTTTGTTACGGGGCCCGGCGCAAATACGCTACCAATTTTGATATTCTCACGCATCCGCCTTGGTCTGCGCCCTGATATCAATGCGCTCGCTACAATCATAATTCTGTTTGTAGCGATCTGCGTAGCAATAGCGGCATTGATAATGTACCAGCAACAAAAGCGTATTGAACGTGATGAGCAAATCGCAAATCAGGAGGTGCTGTGACGCGGGCGGCCGAAAAGCAATCGCGCAAACCACGCACAGCTTCTCGTGAGGTGCGGCGTCATCAGCTTGTTAAGGCTGCGATTGATTCAATCTCCAAACGGGGATTTTCCGGCACGACTCTCGCCCACGTCACAAAGGGGGCAAAACTTTCTCATGGGGTCGTCCATTTCCATTTCAAGAACAAGGAAGATTTATACGATCAAACGCTTGGGTATCTGGCTGATGAACATTATGAACTGTGGCATGACTCCATGCTTGCAGCCGGTTCTGATCCTATCGATCAGTTGATTGCCATAATTGAAGCTGACTTTGACACGAAAGTTTGCACACCAAAAAAACTTTCAGTTTGGTTCGCATTTTGGGGGCAGGCAAAGTACCGTCCAAACTATCTCAGAATACACAACAAGCACGACAATGATCGCTACGTGGAATTCGTTCGATTGTGCCAAGAGATTATTGATAGTGGAGATTATGATGACCTTGATCCGGAACAAACAGCCCGAATAATCGAATCATTGATTGATGGTATATGGCTCGACATGGTGCTGTATCCCACCCCCGGAAAGCGCGACAAATGCAGGAATGATTGCTTTGTTTTTCTTTCCAAACTTTTCCCGAATCATTTCAGGCAAATCAAATTGGTTGAATCTGGTCAGTGCGGCAGGAAGGCGCAGTGACCACCAGTTTGAATGCCTGGTCATGTGTGAGTACTGTCCATGCGTGATCCGCGCTACAATATCCTTTTTGAACCAATCAAAATTGGCCCTGTAACTGCAAAGAACCGCTTTTATCAGGTGCCACATTGCACTGGCAGTGGTTGGCAGCGGCCCCGGATCTTGGCAGGCCTCAGGGAAATGAAGGCTGAAGGCGGATGGGCTGTAGTGAACACCGAATATTGTTCGGTGCATCCCTCTTCTGACGATCCGCCACACCCCTGTGCCTCACTATGGGACGACAGGGACATTCGGGCTCATGCGCTGATGACCGAGAAAGTACATGCGCACGGGGCTCTGGCTGGAGTTGAGTTGTGTATTGGCGGTGCCCGCATGGCCAATCTGGACACTCGTGAACCCTCCATGAGCGCGGTTAGTATGCCAAATCTTGCGGGCAACCCGTTTCAAACCCGGGCAATGGATCTTGATGATATCAAGGAGGTAAGGCGTTGGCATCGCAATGCAGCATTGCGTGCCAAGACGGCCGGCTTTGATGTGGTTTATGTCTATGCAACCCACGGATATTTAATTTCCCAATTTTTGTCTCCGACAATTAATACGCGAACCGACGAATATGGTGGTTCCCTGGAAAACCGAATTCGGCTTTTAAGGGAAATCATTGATGATACGAAGGACGCGGTAGGTGACACTATGGCAGTAGCAGTAAGATTTTCTGCTGAAACCAATGGAGGAAATGGCGGAGATGGCCTGCCGGAACCGGGTGAAACTGAGGAAATGTTTGGTACATTGGGGGAACTTCCGGATCTGTGGGATATAAACGTAAACGATTATTCCATCGAAATGGGTCTTTCCCGGTTCGTGCAACAAGGTGCCCTTGAACCATACGTCAAGAAAATCAAATCATTGACCTCAAAACCAGTGGTGAGTGTTGGGCGATTTACCTCTCCTGACATGATGGTATCCCAAATCAAACATGGTGTAATGGACTTGATTGGTGCAGCCCGTCCTTCAATTGCCGATCCCTTTCTTCCCAGAAAGATTGAAGAAGGTCGCCTGGAAGACATTCGTGAATGTATTGGTTGCAACATTTGCTATATGGGCGATGGAAAGGGAGTGCCAATACGCTGTACTCAAAACCCGACCATGAGTGAGGAGTGGCGACGCGGCTGGCACCCAGAAAAAATTGCACAAAAAAAGTCAGACTCTAGTGTACTGATTATAGGGGCAGGTCCTGCAGGTTTGGAAGCCGCACATTCCTTGGGCAAACGCGGTTATTCCGTGATGCTCGCAGAAGCGGATCGTGAACTGGGCGGTCGTGTCACCAAAGAAGCCAAGCTTCCTGGACTTGCGGAATGGATACGGGTTCGCGATTACAGAGTTCAGCAAATCGAAAAAATGAATCACGTGGAAATTTTTCGCGAAAGTGAAATGACTGCTGAACAAGTATTGGAAGTGGGTGCTGATCATATCGCAATAGCTACGGGTGCCGAGTGGAGAAGAGACGGGTACGGTCCAAATGCTCTGGGTGGAATTGCAGACTTAGCAGAGCCAAAAAGTGTTTTCACGCCTGATGATATTTTAAACGGAAATCTGCCCGAAGGCAAAGTAGTGATTTATGATGATGATCACTACTATATGGGAACCGTAATCGCAGAGTTGATTAGAAAATCAGGTGCCCAAGTTACTTTGGTTACGCCTGCAGATACGATCTCTTCCTGGGGTTATTACACCTATGATCGCTGGAGGGCCCAAACCAGATTGATGGAGTTGGAGGTCGATCTCGTAGTCTCCCATGGATTGCGATATTTCGATGGCAATTATGTGCAATTGGAATGCGGATATACCGGTCGGGAAAAAACTGTTTCTACAAATGTACTGGTGCTGGTTACAGCGAGATCACCCAAAGATACACTTTTCGAGGAGCTTTCGAGACGCTGTTCACAAGCCACTCAGAGCAACATCATCACACTGAAGAAGATCGGGGATTGTGATGCACCAGCCATTATTGCCGCTGCAGTTTACTCTGGACACCGTTACGCCCGGCATCTTGACGAAACGATTGATGTCGACAACCCGCTAAAACATGACCGCGTATTTTTCGAAGATGCATAAAATCAGGCTTTTGGAGATTAATGAGAATTTCATCAAACAGTAACGGCTTGCTCATGCACAAAGAAAAACTGGATCCCAAGTATCTGGAAACACTTCTTCTTTACTTTGAAGAGGAGATAATGGGAGAGGCGTATTTTTACGGCCTTGCTGGCAAATTTCCGGAACCCCATCAAAGGAATAAAATGAAACTTTTGGCTGAAGTTGAGCGCTATGCCGCAGAGGCTGTTAGACCACTGCTTCTGAAGTATGATCTCAAACCAAGAAGCGATGAAGAACTTCACAAGATTGGTGAGAAGGGCGTTGAAAAATCATTTTCCTTGGGTTGGGACAATTTCATCAGTTATATGGTGGATCGGTTTCCAGGCTACATGCCCGAATTCATGGCCCTTGAAGAAATGGCCCCGGAAGAAGATAGTCCAGAACTCGTGATTATGACGGATCACGAAGTGGCGGCCATCGAATTTGCCAATCTCGAGAAGCACGGCAATCCAGACAGCGTAAAACTGTTACTGCGATACCTGCAGCGCAATTGATTAATCAAGTCGTGTAATCTGTAAACGTATTTGCTTTCCCTATAACCTCAATCCTGTTTGCAATACTCCAAAAATCAAATAGACAAACATACTTCTCATCGTCGGTTCGCTCGACCGACTGCAAAGATACCGATCAAACGCCGATGTAAATTCTGGATAAGGAATATGAATGCGTGCAGATGAATTGATAGACCGTCTTTCAGCGGTTCATCCCAAAGGATTCGACCTCTCACTCGACCGCATCCACCTGTTACTCGACCGGTTGGGAAACCCCCATCACAACATTCCACCAGTCATTCATGTAGCCGGAACCAATGGCAAAGGGTCTACAATTGCATTCTGCCGTGCAATCCTGGAAGCAGCTGGAAAGCGGGTTCATGTTCACACGTCACCGCATTTGGTGAACTGGTACGAGCGATTTCGATTGGGTGCAGACAAAGGTGGAGTATTGGTTTCAGATCACGTCCTTGCCTCAGCGCTACAAAGGGTTGTAGATGCAAACTCAGGTGATCCGATAACAGTGTTCGAACTTTTGTCGGCTACCATGTTTTTACTTTTCTCTGAACACGAAGCGGACTTCACATTGCTTGAAGTCGGATTGGGGGGTCGTTTCGATGCAACCAACGTTATCGAAAACCCACTGGTATCGGTAATTTCTCCGATTGGTCTCGATCACCAAGCCTATCTCGGTGACACTCTGAGTGAAATCGCCGAAGAAAAGGGCGGTATCATAAAGCAAAATCGGCCCGTAGTGATTGGCTCTCAAGAAGAAGAAGCTCAAGCAGTTCTGGAGAAAATTGCTGAATCCCGTCACGCCAGCACGATCATTGCCAAACAGGATTTCGATTGGTATCTGGCAGAAACGGGTTTTGTTTATCAAGATGAAAACCGTTTGCTGGATTTACCGGTGCCACGCCTGTTCGGTGAATATCAGCTGGATAATGCGGCCCTGGCAATTGCTGCGCTCAGAACGGCAGTTCCAGATCTTGAAGAATCTGTTTTTTCTGATGGAATGAAGAACGTTGTATGGCCTGGCCGATTTCAGAGATTGGAAAAAGGCAAGATTGCCAAAATTCTCGGAGATCATCCGGACATATGGATAGATGGAGGGCATAATCCATCTGCTGGCGAGACAATTGCCGCAGAACTTTACCGCATGGGTTGCGATGTTCCGAATTTGCTTGTCTGTGGAATGATCAATACAAAAGACCCACACGGATATTTCAAACCGTACACATCATTGAAATCAACGGTGTTTACCGTCCCGGTCTCAATGAGTGATGCTGGAATACCGCCAGAAGCACTTGCAACTGCCGCTGCGACCGCCGGTTTGGAGGCAAGGAGTTTCGCGTCGATAGAAGATGCTTTAAAGACGGCTGGCTCGCAATGTGAGAAAAACCCGGAAACCCGGGTGTTTTTTTGCGGATCACTTTATTTGGTTGGCGAAATATTGGCTTTGAATGGAACTCCGCCAACTTAGGCAGATTCGTTAATCCAGTCGGCCAGCGCATTCTTGGGTTTTGCGCCGACTTGCATCGAAGCAGGTTCACCATTCTTGAAAATCATCAAGGTCGGGATTGATCGCACACCATATTGAGCTGCAATGTCAGGATTTTCATCGATATTGAGCTTTGTGATTTTCACCTTGTCGCCCATTTCTTCTGAAATTTCTTCAAGGCTTGGGCCAATTGCTTTGCATGGGCCGCACCATTCGGCCCAAAAATCAACTACAACGGGTACATCTGCACCCAATACGTCGGTTTCGAAATTACTGGCATCTACAGCTTGGGTGGCCATTAAAATTCTCCTGAAAATTCGGTTTGATTCTTACAATTGTTCTGGAACCAAACGTAGGTATGCCGGTTGGCAACGTCAAGCCCAGTCAATTGCCTGTCCTTCACGCCTGCTTGATCAAGGAAAATGAACTATCCAGAAGAGTTTCGGGTACAAGTTGCAACTTCGGTATACGGGTCCACAGCAGAGCGGCGGTAACAGGCTTTCCCGGGTAAACTTGACGAATAAGTTTGCAATAAAGCGCAAGTTGCAACAAATACTCTATGGGTGTGTTTTCAACGTTTTTTGAAACGTACCTATCAGTTTTGTAATCCAGGATCATTATCTGATTATCAGTTACGACCAGACGGTCAATTTGCCCACTGACATATCTTGTCTCGGTTCCAATATTAATTCTACCCGCAACAGACACTTCCGCTCGCGATTTTTCTCCAAACAAATGCTTGAATTCCGAACCTTCCAGGATGTTCATGACTTGATTGGCCAACTGACTTAGAATAGGCCGATCTAGATGACGGCTTGTATTCTTCAGAAACCCTTCGGCCAAGGTACGCCGTTCTTGGGATTTGTGATTTGGCAAAACCTGTAATAGCCTATGGGTCAGGTTTCCCCATTCCAAAGAGGCTGCACTGTCGTTGGTAGAAGGCCGCAGAGGCACTTCTTTGGCCTGGATAATGCCATCTTGTATCAAAGCATGCGCATCTGATGGAGTAAGCGGTTTTGGCAAAGCAGGTTCCGGTATTACTTTTCCATACAACCAATCAGGCAACTCCAGCTTTTTTCTGACTGGTTTGCTTTCGCCGGTATCAGAATAAGAATGGGGCGTTTGTTTTTCATGTATCCACCGCCAATACTTAATTGTTCCATCCGCATTTGATACGATTTCTGCATCGTTAGACAGCATGTTGGAGACCAGAGAATGCCAGGAATCTGGCTTCACTTCCCGCGATCCTTTGTAACCACATACAATAAGACGATCAGCTGCCCGCGTCATTCCTACATAAAGCAGCCGACGATATTCCGCTTCTGCATCAAGCTGCAAAGTTTCACTGCACTGTTTGGTAATTGAATTATGAAACTTTTTTTCTGGAAGCCAGAGATACCCGGGATTTTGGATGCAATCATGGAGTGGCAAGACTTTGGGTAAATACTTTTCGGTCCAGACGTCCTTGTTTGAATCTACAAGGAATACTACTGGTGCTTCAAGTCCCTTTGCAGAATGGACGGTCATGATCTTGATCTCATCTCGCGCCATATCGGTTTCACGCTTGATCTCAATATTTTTATGTTCGAGGCGAGCGACAAAATGCTCAAGATTATCAATAAGGCCGCTGCCACTTTCCAGTGACTCATCCAGGAATGCATCCAGAATATCTTCGGCTTCAGCGCCCAAACGGGAAAGAATTGCTGTGCGACCTCCCTGTTCACCCAGCAACATCGCAAAAAACTCGTAAACTCCAAGTTCTTTAGAAGCCTCTACCAATTTCATAAGCAGTGAGATGGTTGGTTCTGTCGTTGGATGGTTTGCGGAGCACAAGTAATCAAATAGGCTTTCGCTCTTACGATTCGTTGCAAGATCAAATAGCTGCTGCTCGTCAAATCCAAAGAAGGGACTTTTAAGAAGGGCTGCCAGTACAAGATCATCATTCGGCATGAGTGCAAATTTTGCAGCTGCCATGAGATCTTCAATCGCAATATGTGCTGTAAGCTTTAACCTGTCAGCACCCGCAATGGAATGGCCTGCATCTTTTAGTGTTCGCACCAGCGCGTTGGTAAAGCGATCTCTGGACCGCACCAACACCATGATATCCTGATAACGCACGGGCTTTCCGGTTCCTGGCAATGGTGTACCGACTAACTGGCCGATTTCACCGGAGATATTTTGAGCCAGAATAATCGCTGGATCACTTGTTTGTGGTTTGTCAATTGGATCAAACCAGTTCTTGGGCTCACTCTCCTCCATCGGCTCAATGAGAGGCCAGATTTGGACTTCCCCTGGATCTCCACGGCGTATTGAATCATGAACGGGAGGTGACCCCTCCTGTGTTAGCCCCGTAGCATTCTCGGCTGAAAACACCTTGTCGACGGCGCGCAATACGTCAGGTGTGGAGCGAAATGAGAGGTGTAGACAACCAGAATGATATGCATTCTGGCTGTTCGTCACGCGGCTGCGCAAGGCTCGTTGTTGTTTGTCATATTCATCCAGCCTGGCACCCTGAAAAGAATAAATCGACTGTTTTTCATCGCCCACAACAAATACGGTCCTGACACGGGAAGATGCGGACATTCCAGTGTGAAAATCAGCAGTAATTGCATTTATAACTTGCCACTGTGCGGGGCTTGTATCCTGTGCTTCATCTACCAGGATGTGATCTATACCCCGATCCAACCGATAGCGAATCCATTCTCCGATATCCCTGCGGTTAAGTAAACTTGCAGTCTTGTTGATCAAGTCATCAAAATCGACAACCCCCCGGCTTCGTTTCAACGCTTCGTAACGCTCAATTACCTGATATGCCATTTGAAACAGGAAACCAGAATTTTCAAGCAGCCGATGTGCTCTAACCTTCTCCAATCCCTGGATAATATGTTCGGCGCATGAGGTGAGCCAGTTGATCACGTCCGGCAGATGCTCAATTATGGCTTTTGTAGCCAGTGTCTTTCGAATTGTATTGTCCTTGGTCAAAAGCGCGCCTTGCATCATTTCCAAGGCGGTATCGATATCAGTTCCGTCCGTCAGTGCGCTGAAAGCCCGACCAACAGGCTTGTCGGTAGAGTCCGTGCCCACAACTGTCGCAGAAACGATGGCTCTGACCCGGGCAGAAGATACTGGAAAGTTGCGCAAGATTTCTTCTTTTAGGCTGGTTTGCGTATCTTCTGGATTTAGTCCTACAAACTCATAAACTGATCTTAATGCTTCTGTCGGATCAAGGCCTGCCCATTCGAGGAATTCTCGGCGCATCCCGATTATTCCACTCAGACCGTCTTCAATCGCAGAATCTGACGCATAGTCTACAAGTTTGGAGTAAACCGCCATGGCATCAGGCGACTTGGCCAGAATGTGTTGCCTTGCAAATTGCAGCAACTGCGTCTGCTCACTTTCCTGCAATGTCGTGAAATGCCCCGGAACATTGGCCTCCAATGGAAACTGATGAAGCAATGCTTCACAATGGGCGTGAATTGTCTGGATTCTTAAGCCACCGGGCGTATCAAGCGCACGTGCAAACAACTGCCGGGCAATTTCACGTTTTTTTGCGGTTGCCTTCTGGCCGGAAGTTTCCAGGATGGCTTCGTCAAGGAGATTGCCGTCCATCATTGTCCACCTGGACAGTGTTTCGAAAACCCGATTTTTCATTTCAGCGGCTGCAGCCTTCGTGAAAGTAAGACACAATATTCTGTCAGGAGAATTCCCATCCAGCATTAAACGGATGACACGTTGCGTAAGTACATGGGTTTTACCGGCACCGGCATTTGCTGAAACCCATGACGAAACCCCCGGATCAGAGACCGCAAGTTGACCAAGCCTGGTTTCTTCTGGAATTCTGACTTTATTTTTCGCACTAGTTGTCATCGGCTGCTTCACCGGCGAAAGACCATTCTCTGGTTCGGGCAAGATGGTCGTAGTCACCAGAGATATCTTCCTGTTTGAATGGAGCTCTGCGAGACAGGTATCCCTGATTTGGATCTTCATAGGCACGAATCAGAAGTTTCAGATTACATTCAGCCTCATTGATGATTTTAGACAGCTGTTTTTCTTTTTGCTGTACTTTTTCAGCTTTAAACTGTCGATTTAGCCGGAGATATTCCAGGGTACTGACTGGCCCTGGAGAAATGCCATCGAACCCTCCAGATAGGGCGATTGCGGCCTCGAGGGTCAGTTGAGGGGCGATGGATAGTGCTTCCTTGATTGTAGGTCTGGAGCCTGTCTTGTAATCAACAATCAATAATGATTGGTCTGCGAGGCGATCTATACGGTCAGCCGTGGCACGCAGCTTGAAGTTTAAATTGCCCAGAAACTTGGAACCAGTAACTTCGCAATAGGTTTGAACTATTGCATTGCTTCTGTTTCGCTCAAACTCCCAACTTACAAACATGGGCGCTATCTCGTTAAATCTCATTCCCCAGATACATGCTAATTCCGGCGGAAGCGCCGCTTCAGATATTCTGTGTTTAGCAATATTTTCCAGTTTGGAAAGTATCGCAGCTGGTCCAGCCTCAACATCAATACCCGTAACAAATTCAGCCAGAATGGCATGATAGAGCGTACCCCTTAGAAGACTGTCCGCATCTCGTTCCAGCGGCGGAAGCGAACTGAGCTTCAGGATTTTTTTTGCGTACAGGGCATATGGATCGCGGATCCATAACTCAATATCGGAAACAGCTAGTGATTTGGGACGACATTCCAGCGGAGGTTTAGGACAAGGACGCGTTGCCCGGTCGAGGATTGAATTGTCCTCGTCTAAAGCTTTCCCAAATTGCAAATATCGAGCACCGCGCGCCAGCAATGCATCGGATTGTTCTACTCCAATCAGTGTTGTGACCCGTTGCAACCAACGAGAAAGGACCGTTGGAGATTTATCTGCCCGCTGTGAGCGTGAAAGGATCACCTCGGACTTACCAAGAAATTGCTGAAAATCATGAGCTGCCAATCCTACAAGTCGCTCCGGCGAAGCCATATTCAGCTCTTGCCTCATTGCGCGATTGAGGAATGCATCGTTGGAAGTTTGCCTTGGCCAGCTGCCTTCGTTCAGACCGGCCAGAATAACTCGATCATAATGCAGCAGCCGCACTTCCAAAGGGCCTAGAATGTGAAGTCGTGAATTGGCGGCTGGCCCTGCTCGTGCAATTTGATCTCCCAGTAAGGCGTCAAAAACATCGGCAACTTGTGTGATAAGAAAGGAGAAAGATTCAGTGCCAAGAGTTGCAATATCTTCAAGCAGCGTAACAAGCTCTTTTCCGCCAATCCCGTCATATAAATTGGAGGTTCCTTCTGTATTGATCGTTAGGGCATTCGCAATTCTTGCAAGCTCATCAAAAATATGGGTCAATGTGGTCCGGGCATCCAACTGGGTGACGGGCAATAAAATCTCGTCAATCCTGTCAGTGAATTTCGCCAAATTATTCCAGTCTTTATCTGTCAGGTTTCGAATGGCAGAATGAACATGCACATCCTTTGAGGCATTTTTTTTGGCGTGCTTGACTGCTTTTTGAAATTCTCCGATCTTCGGTGGGTTGATATTGCCTCGCAAAACAGCAAGTTCAAAGTTTTTTGCACATGATTGAGTTCGTTCTTTGTGGAATCCCACCCGAATATGCGAATTTTTCAGTAAAGAAGTGATAGCCACATTGCCGCTTTCACCGAAGCATACCTCGATAAGATTTTGCATGAATATCGCTGCCGCAGTGGAACGAAGCGGCACTCCGGCTGAATCATCCACCTCAAGTCCAAACCGCCTTAGTTCTGATGACACTCTCCGGGCAAGATTACGATCAGTCGCCACGAGCACGCAACTACAGGCCTTGCATTGAAATGCTTCTCGCATGGCGATCGCAATTGCCAAGGCTTCCTGATGTTGAGTGGGCGCATCAATTATACAGACATTATCAAAGGCAACGCTAATTTCACGCGCTCCAAATTCCTTGATCTGTTTGTTCCATTGCGATGCTGCAATTGATGGTGAAAGGGCGAGACTGATCAAGCGTGATCTGGCTTTGGCTTTCCCGGAAGTATTCCCGATTTCCTTTACGTTATCCCTGTCGATGCCAATTTCATTGATTAGTCTCGCCAAGCCAAATTGCGGGTGGGTTTCAAGCGTGGGGTCATCGAGCAGATTTCCGGTCCCCAATCTTTGCCAATGTTTGGTATCAAGGTTCTTGTCAATTCCTGGCAGAACAACCGCGCCGTTCTCCAATTTGGATACAACTTTCAGCAGTCTTCGGGTCGCCGGCACAGAACCGGTAGAGCCAGCAATGATTACCGGGCCTTCCATGGCACCCCTCGACTCATAAAGTTCTGCGCGTCTTTCCAATAGAAGTGCTTGGCGTTCTGCAGAATCAACGAGATTCCTTTCTGCCAGAATTCGCGGCCAATGCTCTGTAATGATCTGAAGGAACGTGGTTGTCAGTTGCCACCATTGTGCCCAGTCTCGATCTTCGGGAACGATTGCATTGATTTCTTCCCAAGTGACTTCTTCAAGGGTTATTTGATTAAGCAATTTGCATAGATCATCGGCCAAGCGTATGGCATCAGCCTTTGACGCAGGAATGAAGATATCTTCATCCTGATACAGTTCACGCGTTTCCTTTGTAATTCTGTCGACCCAGCATTCAATCAGCTTCGCGAGTTGAAGCTTGCGTTCAAGATCGGAAATTGTTTCAGTAATTACAAGCTGATCATCGCTTGAAGACTGGAAACCGAAATCTTCATCACCTACGTCCCCAAGCATCCGAATTGCTGGTAACAATGTGGCATTGGAACCACTTGTCTCAATAAATGCCCCGGCCAATGCCCGGGCTGCCCGGCGGTTTGGAACGTATATTGTGGCAGAAGCAAGTGCGAGGGGATCGTCGGTCGGTTTGAAATTCGCAACCAAGTTACCATCGATGAGATTCTCAACAAGCGTCTCCAGGAAATTGCAACCTGGAGCAATGGAAAACACATTGCCTGGCAAGTGTGTCAATGTCTGTTGTTCTCCTGCTGGCTGATTTACAATTCTTGCCTATTTCCGGAAGCTTGAGCATATATCGCAGCGTTCACGCAGCACTTTTGGCTATAGCTTCTTCTGCTTTGCGAATTGCATCTGGTGTTCCAACGTGCAACCAAAGCCCCTCAAGGCGTAACCCGAACAGGCGACCTTGTTCAAGCGCTTTATCAAACAGGCTGTTGAGAGAAAACGGATAATCTGGCGTATTCGCAAAAATGACTGGATTGAGGATTGCAGCACCAGCGTAGGCAAAAGGTGCCACTTCCTGTTCCTGCCTGCGTATTAGGCGACCATCATCATCCATTTGAAAATCACCACGCGTATCAAAGCCTATTGCACCCGCCATCCCGGTAACCAGCAGTAATATATCCATATCGCCGGGATTCCAGAATTCAGCAAGGCGGAGAAGGTTTGACCGCGCGCCTTCAATCCAGAAAGAATCGGAATTTAGTAGATAAAATGGTTCATTGCCCAGTTTGGACAATGCCATTTTGGTCCCACCACCAGAATCTAGAAGTTGATCGCGTTCATCGCTAACTACAATGTTTGGGGTAGTGCGCGCCTCAACATGCTCTTCAATTTGATCTGCATGGTGATGAACATTAACCACGACCTTGTCCACTGCTGCCCGTTCGAGCGTATTCAAGTTGTGATCAAGCAAAGTAGTCCCGTTCACGCGTATCAGTGGCTTCGGAATAGTTTTTGTAATTGGCAGCATGCGGGTGCCAATGCCGGCAGCAAGCAATACAGCTCCTTTGGGCGCTCCATTTGTCGGGCGGTTATCCAATAAAATGTTTCTAGTATTCTTTGTCTTCATTAGCCTGTTCAAGCGGTATAAAGCGCATTATCGTGTTTTTGATGTTCCTATTCTCAAGACATTACAGTTCTATGACATTCTGCAGCCATTCCCTGTAGCGCTTCATGGCCGGATGGAGAAGACTTCGCTGCAAATAATCCTTTACCCTTGGGATGTGCTGCAAATATTCTGGTTTTCCATCGCGATTGTTCAACCTGACAAAAATTCCAAGAATTTTCGTAGCACGCTGCGCAGCCATCAACGCATAGGAACGTTCGAAAGCTTGTACATCAAAATTGGATTCTTGTTCCGTTCTTATTGAGATGTAATGATTTCGAATAATTTCTTCCTGATCAGCAGTCACATCTACCCGTGCGTCTTGGGCGAGTGAAGCAACATCATAAGAGGTCGGCCCAATAACAGCATCTTGAAAATCAATTATACCAATTCGATTCGCTGCGACGCGATTATCCAGCCAAAGAATATTTGGTGAATGAAAATCCCGTAGAACAAGCGACCTCTCGGCTTTTTGAAGTTGCCCGGCATAATTTTTCCAAATTTCCGCGAACTTTTCGACTTCATTGGCTGTTAATATGCCAGCCGCGTGCTCGGGAGCATACCAATCAGTAAACAGTGAAACTTCTGCGAGCATTGCCTGAATGCCATAGGATGGAAGGTGATAACTGCCGCCATCGAATTCCAGTTCGGAGTTCCATGGTTTGTTGTGTAGCTCGGCCAGAAACTCCGCCGCAGCGATATAACGCTTAATAATTGGATTTCTTTTGGAATCAATGATCCCGGTGTCACCAAGATGTTCCAATAAAATCAATCCATCGTCCGGCTTGCTGGCCAGAATTTTGGGAGCGCTCAATCCGCGATTATGCAAAGCATGTGCGATTGATAAAAAGGGATAAACTCCCTCTGCAAGATGGGCAATCCGAGTGTAAGAGTCGGATCTCGTTTCATCTTGTGAAGCTGTCTTCACTGGATCATCCATCAGAAAATATTGATGCTCGCCATCCCAGACAAGCTCGTATCGCCTTGCAGACGCATCCGCGGCAAAGTTTCCTCGTTTTGCTTCAAAGTATCCGGAATTATCGAGAAAGCGTCGAATATGGTAACTGCGCAAGACTCTTTCAAATAGAGAACCGTTGCCGCTTAGGCTAACTATACGCTCATTTTCGGTCTCTTGTGTAATGTCTATCTCAATCCAGTCACTTGGAAGCACCACGCCTTCCAAGGCATTTTGAGGCCATTCGACAATTGCGCATCCGTCCTGAAGTGCCTCTTGAAGTCCAATTTCGGTAGCTTCTTCAGAGTCTGCTATCCGATAAAAGTCAAAATGAAAAATTGGTGGATTGGTGTTGTAGCTCTGACAGATTGTGTATGTTGGACTGGGCACCTCAAGCAGGTCGTCATTCGCGAGGAACCTGATTATCGCACGGGCCAGAACGCTTTTTCCAACTCCCAGATCGCCGCTTAGCATCACCAGATCACCAGGCTGCAGTGCAATTGCGATGTCTTTGCCCAATTGTTTCGTATACGCTTCGCTGATGGAAGTTAGCTGGATACTATCCATTAGCCATTCCTAAGCAGCAACCGTTTCCTTGTTTCCACCACTGGAGTAGCCTTGTTGGGATGCCGGTAAACGACATACAAACCGTGCTCCGCGCATTTCAGTAGCTTCGACATGAATAGTGCCCCCATGGAGTTTTACAAAGGCTTCAACGATTGATAGGCCAAGGCCTGTGCCGGAGCGTTTACCGTTGGTGGCTCCGCCTTCAAATCGGTTGAAGATGGATTCTTTCATATCTTCCTCGACGCCTGGCCCTTCGTCACTGATTGAAATTTCGTGTAAATCTCCGTATTTGGTTGCGGTTATTGTAATTACCCCACCATCGGGCGAATAATTGATTGCATTGGATATTAGATTTCGAAGAATTTGATACAGGCGGTCTGGATCGGCAATCACGGTTTCAGATGATGATTCTATGGCGATTTCGGTCTTGATTTTTGATTGTTCAACTATGAGTTCAAACGAGGCGATCAATTCGTCCAGCATCCCATTCAAATTGATTTTCGCAAAATCCAGTTCCATTGCATTTGCATCTATGGTTGCCAGGTCAAGGATGTCATCCACAATTGCACGAAGTACGTCAGCTGATTCGCTGATGTGAGCAAGATATTCTTTCTGCTTCTCATTGAGAATGCCGATGGCTGGTGTTGCAAGAATTTCACCAAATCCGGATATACTGGTAAGCGGTGCCCGTAATTCATAAGAAACGTGTTGAATAAACCGGCTTTTGAGGTGATCCGATTCTTCAAGAGCTTCTGCACGTTCCCGCAAAGCTTTTTCGAGACCAACATTTGCCGTGATATCTGCAAACGTAATCATGGTTTGCCCATCAGGCAGGGGAACCAGTGTGTATTGCAATGTCATTTCGTTGCGAAGATCAAGTCTTCCAGACAGGTTATCTCTCTGGTCATCAAATCCAGTTATTTTCCCAATTATTGTCTCCAAATCAGATTCATTTGAAATCGAATCCGTCCATGCCTCAACAATCTTGGCGATGTGGGTACCTTCCACGATCGCGATGTCCTTGAACTTCCACATTTGTTTAAGCATCGGGTTGAATAGTTTTAATCGACCATCTGATCCGAAGACTGCAACCGCCTCTACCAGGTGATCAAGGGTTTCACCTTGGACGCGCATCAAGGCATTGTAGTTGCTTTCAAGTTTAAGCTGTTCGGTAACATTTTCGAATATCCAGGTTGCCCCACCTTGGTTTCTCGGGCTTTTTATTACACGAAGTGTTTGGCCGTCCGGCAGATGCCACCATTCCTGATTCGGCTCCAGTGCCGTATAAATCTCCAACTGGGATTTTTGCCATTTGCGCCAGTCAGGCTGCTCTTGCAGCATCTTTCGGTCTCGCATCAAGTCGAGCAACTCACCGTTTGAGGGTTTTGATTCCAGATCGGTTGGGTCGAACTTCCACAGATTTTGAAATCCGGTATTGTAGAAAACCAATTCTTGTTTTCTATCGAAAATTGCTACTGCAGTTGCCAATTGGTCAAGCATCATGGAATGACTCTCAACTGTTTCTTTCAGCGTAGCACGCAGATGTTCCACATCGCTTCGGTCGCTGGCGATTCCCGCAATTCCTGCCTCAGATTTGACGGCATAAATCTCAAGGCTACGTCGATCACCCGCTACCACTGCGGGACGTTCGCCCGAGAAGAAACCGGAATTTTCCAATGCTGCCTGAATTTCCTTCCGCTGTTCCTTGTCAAAAAGTTCGAGGTCCTCACTTACTGCTGTTTGAGGGTCTTGTGCTTCCACCGCATCGGCATAAGCCTGATTTGCCCAAAACAGGCTATCATCATCTCTCCGCAACCAGATCGGGACTGGCATTTTTTCAAACAGGCTCTGAATTGTCTGGAATGTCGTGAGTAGATCTGAGTGCTCCCTTGATAATTTCGCATGTTGCTCTCGTTCTTCAGACAGTTCGATGAAGCGTACAAATGCATGGCTCCCCGATGTTCTTCCCTGGGATTCAACCATCCCGCCATCTTTGGTTTCAAGGGGTACGTCGAAGCTTGTTGCGTCCTGTCTGAGCCGGTCCACGAATATTTCAAGGCTTGCGGCAGATTCCGGAGTGAGCCATTTACCATACTGCATGAATTTCTTCGGATCGGCAGGGGCACCCGGAGTTTTATCCAGCTGACCCATAACCGACGGTTTGTCATCCGGACTGTTCCATACGATCAGCCGTTGATCGTTTATGTTGATGAGTGACTCATTAATGTGATTGCGGACACGAGCATCTGCAAGGTTTCGTTTTAAGGCTTCGTTTTCATTGGCAATTTTGTTCCTGTCGCGAATGACCCAAGAAGCGGACATTAAAGCAAAACTCATGGCGCCAGCGAAAACCGCAAGCATGAGCAGATTGCCCGTTTCAAGAGTTTGGATAGTGTACTCTTTCAATTGCGCAATAAAACCGGATTCATGAATTGGTGCTGCAATTGTTACTTCTGTCCCAAGAAACCATATCACCAGAGAAATCGTGCCGCTTGATATTTTGCTTGAAAGAATTGAGGTGGAAGCCAGAAAATTACGGATTATGCGCAATGAATACAATTTGCACATGGATGGTATTCGTGAAAAAAACGCGTCAATTTGCTTTCCTGCAGTTCGCACAAGAATGCATTCTTCACACCAAGCATTGTTGGTTGAATTAATGTTGGAACTGTCCCCTGGCATGTCTCTGGCCCTCTCGCCGCTCGAAACCTAAGACCGCCCTGCCATGATTCTTCCTGTTCGAATTACATTGATTCGTGGAAGTTATTGATTCTCAACACAATAACCAATTCGTGAATCAGCAGAAAGGCCTTTTCGCAAAAAAATAGCCGCGACTTTGTCAAGCTCGCGACTACTATATATTGTGGAAAAATGTTAACAGTACGTAGTTTTTTACTACATATTGCGGAATCTTAGTATCGATAGTGCTCCGGCTTGTAGGGGCCATCTTGCTTAACATCGATGTAATCCGCCTGATCTTCGGACAGGCGAGTCAATTTTGCACCAATTTTTTCCAGATGGAGGCTTGCTACTTTTTCATCCAGATGTTTGGGCAAAACATAGACTTCGTTGCCGTACTCATCCCCTTTAGTCCACAATTCAATTTGCGCGAGCACCTGGTTGGTGAACGATGCAGACATCACAAACGAGGGATGTCCCGTTGCATTTCCCAAATTGAGCAGTCGGCCTTGGGACAGCAGGATCATCCTGTTACCAGAAGGCATCTCATACATGTCCACTTGATCCTTGATATTGATCATCTTGTGGTTCTTTAGTGCGGCTACCTGGATCTCATTGTCAAAGTGACCAATGTTTCCAACGATCGCCATGTCTTTCATGGCATGCATGTGCTCAAGGCGGATGATATCCTTGTTGCCAGTAGCCGTTATAAAGATGTCAGAATCACCAACTGCATCTTCAAGAGTGGTTACCTCGAAACCGTCCATGGCAGCTTGCAAAGCACAAATTGGATCCACTTCTGTAACCTTCACCCTGGCGCCAGCACCGCGAAGTGATGCAGCTGACCCTTTGCCAACGTCGCCATATCCGCACACGACTGCAGTTTTCCCTGCCATCATGGTATCCGTTGCGCGACGAATTCCATCCACGAGGGATTCCTTACATCCGTACTTGTTGTCAAACTTGGATTTGGTAACCGAGTCATTCACGTTAATGGCTGGAAACGGCAAGTGCCCTTTTTCCATCATTTTGTAGAGGCGGTGTACTCCGGTAGTAGTTTCCTCTGATACTCCCTGGATCATGTGGCGTTGTTTAACAAACCAGCCCGGGCTTTCCTTCAGTCGTTTTCTGATTTGCGCAAAAAGCGCTTCCTCTTCTTCTGTCTGGGGATTTTCGATGAGGTCGGTTTCTCCTTCCTCAACACGCGCACCTATCAAAATGTAAAGAGTTGCGTCGCCGCCATCATCCAGGATCAAGTTGGCGCCACCTTCTTCAAAATGAAAAATGCGATCTGCATAATCCCAGTATTCTTCCAGGGTTTCACCCTTGATTGCGAATACAGGAGTGCCACCGGCAGCAATGGCTGCTGCTGCATGATCCTGGGTTGAGTATATGTTACACGATGCCCAACGAACATCGGCACCGAGTGCCACCAGGGTTTCAATCAGAACTGCTGTCTGGATTGTCATGTGAAGTGAGCCGGCAATTCTTGCATCGGAAAGTGGCTGGCTTGCCCCAAATTCCTCACGCAAGGCCATCAGGCCAGGCATTTCTGTTTCTGCAATATCGAGTTCTTTGCGACCGAAATCGGCAAGCCCGATATCTTTCACAACATAATCGGTGAATTCCGCCATTTCAAATTCCTTGGAAATTGTTAGACCCGGGTTCGGGAGTCAGCCATAGTTTTAACATCCAGCCAGAATATCAGCTGGCATTGATATGGTATTCCTCTATCAGAATGATAAACGCACCGCAACATCATATAAAGATTTCTTTATATCATTTTTATCATGGTTACCACTAGCACGCAGAAATTCACTCTTGCTCTCCGAATTTTCTGGAAATCAGCTCTTCAAGAGAGGCTAGGACATCATCGGCATCTGGTCCGGATGCCGATACGTGGATTGTACTTCCTTTTGAAGCAGCCAACATCATTAGTCCCATTATTGATGTTCCTCCAACCACATGGCCATCCTTGCTTACCCGTATCTCGGCATCAAAATTTTCGACGCATTGAACGAATTTTGCCGATGCTCTTGCATGAAGGCCAAGCTTGTTTGAAATTTTGAAAATCCTGCTTGGAGGTTCGTTTTCCTGTGAAACAGTCATGTGTCGCCTTGCAATACCTTGCTCGCAACATGGATGTATTTGCGACCTGCTTCCTGAGCGGTTTCCGCTGCCGTGGAAAGGCTCGCAGTTTCACGCAAACTTGCAAGTTTAACGAGCATGGGCAAATTGATACCTGCAATAACCTCGACTTCGTCATCTTTCATCAAGGAGATAGATAGGTTGCTGGGAGTTCCACCAAACAAATCTGTCAGGATTATCACGCCTGAACCCTGGCTTACGCGCTCGACAGCCTTCTTAACGTCATTGCGCCGTTCTTCCATATTGTCATTAGGGCCAATATCAATGGTTTCGAGGGCAGATTGAGGTCCCACGACATGCTCAAGAGCAGCACGAAATTCTGACGCCAGCTTGCAATGGGTTACCAAAACAAGACCTATCATGGGTAAATTCCTAATTTCTAATTGTCATTCTGCCATCATGTCAAATAACAGCTTCCAAATTGATGCGTTTACACAGCCAATCACCCGGGAAGCAACTATCACATGCGCCAACCTATTTCTATATGGACGAATTAAACTCGAAACATTTACACAAATCGTCAAGGTGTGAAAGAACAATCCTGATGGCACCTGCTTCGTGGCGCTGGGGCACCTTGATCAACGGGAGCTCAACTCCCAGCAGGTTTTTAGTAACGTGTTTTGGGAGCCGCTCAATTTCCTTATCATCCGTCATCTGGACCAAAAGATGGATTTCGGATTGTTCTGCGCAAGGGCGCTCAGCGATTCCATAGCCTCGAATTTCAATCTTTCCCGAAATGCTTCTTGGTGGATACGCAATTACACGACCACCAATTTTTTTGAGAATTGCCTGGTCGTCACATACCAGGGAAGCGGGTTTCCCCAATCTTTCAACATGCTCCAGCAAACCGAGGGTGAGCGATGTTTTTCCGCTTCCGGAGGGGCCTTCTATCAGCACACCCAGCTTCTTTAAAACCAAAACACTGCAATGATAATTGGAACCAGAGATCATTTTGAATTGTCAGCGGGGATTGAGACTGTAAACCTTGCCCCTGGCTTTCCGTCATGCCGGCTTTCTGCAATAATCGTTCCACCGTGCGCTTCAACGATCTGTCGGCTGATTGAAAGACCAAGACCCGAATTTTGACCGAAACCTTCGGCTTCCGGTCTGTCGGTGTAGAATCGTTCAAATATTCGATCGGCATTTTCAGCTTGAATGCCCGGACCATTGTCTTCAACGGTCAGGAAAATCATCGCAGGATCCCTGGACAACTCAATATTAACTTGCCCTCCTTCATCTGGAACAAAAGACCTTGCATTGTCGATCAAGTTGTTAATGACCTGCCCGAGACGGCTGTCATGCCCCGCTACATCGAATCTCTTGTTTTCATAGTGTGTTGGTTTCACCGTGAAATTGATTTCTACTTCCTTTTGGCGCCTACTCAGCTCCTTGCTTGCATTGACGACATTGTCTACCAGTTCAACCATATCCACTTTTTCAACAAATTCGCGAACCAGCTCAGCATCAAGCCGTGATGCGTCAGAAATATCGGTTATAAGTCTATCTAGCCGCCTTACATCATGTTGAATAACTTCCATTAAGCGCATTTTTGATTTTTGATTTTTTGCCAGAGGCAATGTTTCTACCGCGCTGCGCAATGATGTAAGGGGGTTCTTCAACTCATGACTGACGTCTGCTGCAAAACTTTCAATTGCATCAAGTCGTTGATAGAGCGCCTGAGTCATGTCGCTGATTGACGTAGATAAATGCCCTACTTCATCTTGGCGATGTGCATAATCAGGAATGGGAATCCGGGATTTTACGCCTCGTTTAACCCTGATTGCCGCTTCCGAAAGTCGGCGCAGCGGGTTGGCAATGGTGCTGGCCAACAGGATCGACAATACGAATGTGACAATCGCGGCCACAAGGAAAATTCTGAGAATGGCCACTCTTTCATTCGTAACTATCCTGTCAATCTGATCTCCCTCGGTAGAAAGCAACAATACTCCCAGTACCGCACGATATCGTTGAACCGGAACCGCAACTGAAACAGTTAGCTCCCCCCCTTTCGTCATCCGCACCACCGGCTTTGGCTCGCCGATTAGTGCTGATGCCACTTCAGGGTATTGAGTTCCCGGTCCACTGATTTCTTTATAGATGGGTAATTCTTGACGTTGGAGTAGTGTGTTCAGGAAATTTCCAATGCGGTTAATCCATCCAATATCTTCATTCCCTTTAAGGTCCGGCAATTGATACCGCAGTATCTGTCCTCCTGAATACAAATGACGCGAATCCAGGATGAGTATCCCTTCCGTGTCGTAAATCCGGGCTCGCGTTTGGGTAGGGGTAATCAATGCCCGCAATACTGGTGCAACCTCTTCCGGGTTAATAGGGTAATTCATACTATCAAACGTATCGATGGTTGGCAGAGTGCTTTCTCCGGCTTTAAGCTCCAACAGCTTCTCCGGATCAATTGTTACTGCATTTGTGCTGACAGTCGCCGAAGCTGCTATGGCACCAGCGATAATTCGACCTTGCGTTAGCAGGCTTTCAATTCGCGCATCGATCAACCCTTCACGGAATTGATTGAGGTAGAGAATACTCGACATCAATATGGCAAGAGCTGCAAAATTCAGAAAAACGATCCTGCGGGTAAGCGAGGAAAACAAATTTATCTTGAATAGGCGGAATGCGCGAGAAAGGGGCGATTTTGTTGCCGCTGGCCTGAGTGGATTCGACTCTTCAATACCGTCGATAGCACTCACATCGGCAGATGTTTTGATCGAACGGCTATTCGTTGGGATATTTTTGTTCAGGAAATTTGGCGAATCGTCATTTGTAGCAGAAAGTCGGGCTTCTGCTTCGTCTGAGGATAATACCTCGGGGTTGGTTCGCAGCTTATCCACGTCTAGATCCATTCAAGCCAACTCAACAACTGATCAGCTTTCGAATTCTCAGCGACATCGTTTCACAATTATTCGCGATAAAATAAGCGAAACTGAAGCCTATCAAGCATCAATTTTCGCGGAAACGATACCCCACTCCGTATAAGGTCTCTATCATGTCGAATGAGTTGTCTTCCACTTTGAATTTCTTGCGGAGTCGTTTTATGTGGCTGTCTATCGTCCTGTCGTCCACGTAGACCTGATCATCATAAGCGGCATCCATAAGTGAATCGCGACTCTTCACAACGCCTGGTCTTTGAGCAAGAGCGTACAAAATAAGAAACTCTGTGACGGTTAGCGTAACCGGTTTACCGTTCCAGGTACAAGTGTGACGCTCCTGATCCATTGCCAATTGGCCCCGTTCAAGAGTTTTTGCAGTTGCCCCATCTGCTTTCGTACTGCCTTCAGTAACAACTGATCCACGCCGCAATACCGCCTTTACCCGTTCAACAAGCAGTCGTTGGGAAAATGGCTTCTTGATAAAGTCATCTGCACCCATTTTGAGGCCGAACAATTCATCGATTTCTTCATCTTTTGATGTAAGGAATATGACCGGAAGATCAGATGTTTGCCGCAGTCTCCTTAGTAATTCCATGCCATCCATGCGAGGCATCTTGATGTCAAAAATAGCAAGATCAGGGCGCTTCATGGATAAGCCATCCAAGGCTGAAGCGCCATCTGTGTAGGTTTCGACCTTGTAACCTTCTGATTCCAGAGCAATTGACACCGAGGTCAAGATATTTCGGTCATCGTCGACCAGTGCAATCGTTGGCATGTTAAAATTCTCCATGGTCATTTGCGGTCCCTGTTCAAAGGAGTTCCGCATTGGCTTCACAATTGCGCACAAAATGTGGCGACAACTTACCCCATATCGTGAGTCAGCGCTACATTCTCAAGGCAAAGCTGATAAGATTGCTGGTTTAACGAAACTTAAAATTTTCGGGTAAAAGTAACTACAATCGTGATCAGAAGAGCTGTTCCCAAGGTCAGTCCATCCACTGACTCGCCGACCAGAAGAGCAGCAAAAGCTATGGTTATGAATGTTTGTAGCAATTGGAGTTGACCGATTCTGGCAATTCCGCCACGAGCAAGGGCCACATTCCAGGCGAAGAAGCCGAGAAACATCGAAAATATACCCAGATAGATAAGTGACGTGATTCCAACAAAGCCGGCATTCAGAAATCTCGGTTCGTAAAACAACCAAATGCCGGGAAGCACTAGAGGAAGGTTGAGCACAAGTGCTCGCGAAATTATTTCCCAACCCGGAGTTTCGCGGGACAGCTTGCCGAAAATTACATAACCAGCGGCTGCACTTGCCCCGGCAATTAGTAACCAGAGGTCACCAGCAGTAATTCCCTTAGAGCCAGAATCTTCGGCGCTGAACAAAATATATAGAGCAACAATTGTGCCGCCTGTCAGGCTCAATATCCAAAAGCGCACACTTGGTGACTCCCCGGCGAATATCCGCGCTAGCAATGCAGTCAGAAGAGGTAGAAAGCTTAAAATTACACCACCGTGCGCTGCCGACACTGTTTTCATTGCCATGGCCATGAACCCCGGAAAGCCGAATATGACAAAAAGCCCACCCAGGAATATCTGCCAGTTATCGGGATGATGAAGGGGCTTGGCATGGAATTTTAGTACTGAAAAAGCAAGAAATGCCGCGACACCAGCCCGTGCGAAGGTAATGAAAGTCGGCGAAAAATCCTGTAATGCCAAACGTGTAATCGGCAAGGTTGCACCGAAGCATATTACCCCAAAAACACCCAATCCGTAGGTCATGAGGAGGCTGCTGCCAGAGATGGAGTTGGGGGTTGCAGTACTTTGTAGATCATCCATTGATTGCTGTTAACACCAAGGCAATTACTTTGAAAGTGGACGGTTGATATTCAGCTTTCAACTTTGGCCTGAGTCGCATAAAGAAGTTTCATGTCTATTTGGATCAGAGTCGGTGAATTTCTCTCCAGCTTGGCGGGTGAAGCTGTCTCTGTTGTAATAGAGGCAGTACGGACCGCATTTGAGGGTGACCCCGAAACCCGAAAGCAGGTTGGATTTTCAGTTGCCATGATTGCCCTGTCAGCAAAAATGGCAAAAGCTGATGGCATTGTAACCGAAAACGAGATCGCCGCATTCAGGCAATTATTTGCAATACCAGCCAACGAGGCAAAGAACGTTGCAAGATTGTACAATCTGGCCAAACAGGATGTGGCGGGATATCGGGCTTATGCAAACAAAGTAGTGAAACTGTTTCCAGAAGACATTGAAATACTGGAAGATGTAATGAATGGTTTGTTTCATATAGCCAAGGCAGACGGGGTCGTTCATGAAAACGAGATGGCATTTATGGATGATATTGCCGAAATATTCCAAATTGACGATGGCCATTATGCAAGAATTCGCAGGCTTCATATGGAACCAGAAGAAGGTGACCCTTACATGCAGCTGGAATCCCAGGAAAATTGGGACAATGGCAGGCTGAAACGCCACTATCACAAACTGGTTGCCGAAAACCATCCTGATCGGTTGATTGCGAGGGGCGTACCTCCCGAATTCGTGGCAATAGCCAACGACCGAATGGCGGCGATCAACAAGGCATGGGCGAATATCAAGCTGGAGCGAGGCATTTGAGCTTTTCGCCTGACACAAAATGCCCTTGTATCGTCCGCCCGGCCAGTAATTTCAATGATCGTGCGGCAGGTTTTCATCCTTCACTTTTGATCTTGCACTATACGGGAATGCCCAGCGCTCAAAGTGCACTTGATTGGTTGTGCAGTTCACAAAGCCAGGTGTCTTGTCACTACTTTGTTTTTGAAGACGGCCAGACTGTCCAATTGGTCCCGGAGAGTTTACGTGCTTGGCATGCAGGTGAATCCTTCTGGAAGGGAGAAACGGATATCAACTCCCAATCGATCGGAATTGAAATTTCAAATCCGGGCCATGAACACGGCTATCGCGAGTTTCCACAGGAACAAATCAAGGCGGTTATCGAGCTTTGCAAGGACATCATGATCCGCAGGGATATTTTGCCCACTGGCGTTCTTGCTCATTCAGACATAGCCCCAAACCGGAAACAAGATCCTGGAGAAAAGTTCCCCTGGCGAGAACTCCATGAATCAGGTGTTGGTTGCTGGGTTGACCCGCTTCCCGAACGAACGGACGGGAAGGTAGTTGGAGAAGGTTGTACAGGAGATATCGTCAAACAAATTCAAGGCCGCTTGAAAAAAATTGGGTACAGAATTATCGACAACGGAATTTATGACCATCAAACTCGCAAGTGCATAGAAGCATTCCAGCGGCATTTCAGACCTGAGCTGGTCGACGGCAAGGTTGACGTTTCAACACTAACATCATTGAAATTTCTTGCCGATTAATTGGCAGATTGTAACAATTGGAAATAACTCTTGTTTTTAAAGCCGTAATCCAAACTGTTTTGAACACTAATCACCTTGCTCCGGTGATTGCTACCGACCAAACGATTCGGCTCTGATCGTAGCGTCGTTTCAGTAGCGATACCTTGGATAACCAATCAAGGGGTATTATTTCATGACTAAATTAATCAACACAGCGAAAGCTGTGAGTGTAATTCTTGTGCCGCTTATTATGCTTGGTGCTTGTCAAAATTCAGGCTTGGTTGAGACGGCTTCCTCTTCTCATCTTGATCCCAAATCGGCTCCTCAATCAAAACCTGATGAAAACGCCGATCGTTTCCAGAAACAAATGCTGGAATTTAGGGAAAACTACAAAGCCCGCCTACGGACAAGATCGAACCAGAACAAAGTTTTCACGAGCAATGAGCGAAATATCAAGAAGTCAGATGGCAAATATGAAAAACTGATACGAAAATATGCGCGAGCAGAAGGAGTGCCGTTTTCGCTGGCACGGGCAGTAGTAAAAATTGAAAGCAATTTTCATGCAGATGCCCGGGGTGGTGCCGGTGAAGTAGGGCTTATGCAAATAAAGCCATCAACAGCGCGCGGCATGGGGTTTAGAGGATCTGTGAAAGATCTCTATTCACCAGAGATCAATATTCGTTGGGGAATGAAATATCTCGGAGGAGCGCACCGTCTTTCAAATGGCACAACTTGCGAAACTATCTTGAAATATAATGCAGGTCACGGTGCAAACCGGATGAACAAGACCAGCTCAAAGTACTGTGTAAAGGTCAAACAATTACTCAAGAGCTAGGGTCTTGACCCTAGGTGCATATGGCAACTCGTAATCACTTCCAAAACGATTTCATGCCGCCGCCGCAAGCCGCTCATTTGAGGTTCGATAGGCAATTGCTTCAGCTAAATGAATTCGACCTATACGCTCAGCACCATCCAGATCAGCGATGGTCCGGGCAACTTTCAAGATGCGGTGATAAGCACGAGCGGAAAACTTCATGGATTCGGCTGCGTCGCGTAAAAGTGTTTCACCAGCTTCATCGGGTTTCGAAATTACTTCGGTAACGGAAGCCGCAGCAGCGGCGTTAGTATAGCAGTTAGATCCAATTTCCTCAAACCTGGCACGCTGAATATTCCGCGCTAGCAAAACTCGATTTGCAACAGGTTTTGATCCCTCACCTGCAGAATAGCCTATCATGTCATAGGCACTTACTGCGGGAACATCAATGCGCAAGTCGATCCGGTCAAGTAACGGACCAGATATTCGTGCTTGATAGTCTGAGGCGCATTTTGCCCCTCTTCGGCACGTGAAACCCGGTTCACCAGCCATCCCGCAGCGGCATGGATTCATCGCGGCGACCAGTTGGATTCGCGAGGGATAGGTGGTCCGATGGTTTGCCCGTGCGATAGTCGTTTCACCGGCTTCTAGGGGTTGGCGCAAAGAATCGAGAACCTGCGGAGAAAACTCCGGTATTATGGAGCAAACTCACCATATATGATGGTATACACATCATATATGGTGAGTTTGCTCCATAATACCGGAAATTCGTCCAAAAATAAAACTCCATTGTGTGCCAATGAGACTTCGCCGGGTCGTGCCCGTACCCCTCCACCGACCATGGCTGCCATGGAAGCGGAGTGATGGGGAGAGCGAAATGGACGTCTGTTACTCAACTTCCCATCGGACAGTTCTCCAGCGATTGACGCAATCATGGAAATTTCCAGCAACTCCCTGGGAGAAAGATCCGGAAGAATGCCGGGAAGCCGTGCTGCTAGCATGGATTTTCCAGAGCCTGGAGGCCCCACCATCAAAATATTGTGTCCACCTGCGGCGGCAATCTCCAAAGCTCGTTTTGCTGTTTCCTGCCCTTTGATATCCGCCAAATCCGGCAATGTATCCGTTGCCTGGCGAATTGCTGGCTTGGGCCGTGAAAGAACCTGTGTTCCCCTAAAATGGTTGGCCAACGAAACCAGACTTTGCGGAGCAAGAATGTCCATGTCGGAATCGGCCCATGCTGCCTCTGCCCCGCAAACTTCAGGACATATCAATCCACGGTTTTGCGCGTTCGCTCCCATAGCGGCTGGTAAAGCCCCGGCAACCGGTGCCAAGTTTCCATCCAAGGATAGCTCCCCTATAACTACATAACTTGAAAGGGCATCTGCCGGAATTGCCCCCAGCGCGGCCATCATGGCCAGGGCAATCGGTAAATCATAGTGACTGCCTTCTTTCGGCAAGTCAGCCGGAGCCAGATTAACTGTAATTCGCTTGGGCGGCAGGGACAGGCCAGAAGCATGAAGAGCAGCCTGCACCCGTTCACGGCTTTCTGCTACCGCTTTGTCCGGCAGGCCAACGATCGACATGTTGACCTTCCCGGGCGCAACCATGACCTGTACGTCTATCGGAACGGCTTCAATGCCTTGAAACGCAACTGTATGCACACGGGAAACCATTGAACCATACTCCCACACAATTGTCCCACACTAGCATTGCAAAAAGCAAAGGGCGATGTTATACTTGACAAACCCAAACAAAAGGGGTACAAAAGTCTCAAAATTTTAGAGGTTGAGAACAATGTCCGTACTAAATCGCCCATACTTTTATGATGAAGCCGAAGCCTTCAAACACGTTGAAAGCATTATCTGGTCAGATGGCCCGATCTGTCCTCATTGTGGTGGAATGGATAAGGCATACGCATTGAAGGGTGTACGTTCCAAGCCATCCAAGAAAAACCCGGAAGGTGTCGAACGTCACGGCCTTTATAAGTGTGGTCATTGCCGTAAGCAGTTTACAGTTCGCATCAAAACGATATTTGAGGAAAGCAAGATACCGCTTCACAAGTGGTTACAGGCTATCCATTTGATGTGTTCCAGCAAGAAGGGTATTTCCAGCCACCAGCTTTCGCGGGTTCTCGAAATAACCGTTAAGTCTGCATGGTTTCTTTCTCACCGTATTCGCCACGCAATGGCAATTGACAGTAAGAAACCAATGGGTGGCGGCGGTCAGGACGTTGAAATTGACGAGACTTATTTTGGCCGATTGGAAGGCTCCCCGTACAAGGGTGGCCTTGGCCACCGGAATGTAATCATGACGTTGGTTCACCGTGGCGGCGAGGCTCGTTCTTTCCATGTCGAGGGTTCGCGCAAGAAAGACCTTGTACCGATTGCCTACAAATACGTTCATCCAAGCAGCACTGTTCATACTGATGAAGCGCTACAGTACAAGAAGATTGGCAACTACTTTGCAGATCACGGTGCCGTCAACCACACCAAGGAAGAATATGTACGTGGTATCTATCACACTAACACGGTTGAGGGTTTCTACTCAATCTTTAAACGTGGCATGAAAGGCATATATCAGCATTGCAAGGAACACCATTTACATCGCTATCTTGCGGAGTTTGATTTCCGTTATACCAACCGTGTCAAGACTGGTTGTGATGATAACGAACGTGCAGAACGTGCGTTACTTGGTATCATTGGTAAGCGACTGACCTATCAACAATCTGCTTAGAGAAAGAACCAAAAGGCAGAAAAGATTCAAGCAGATTCCACTTCCCTTTACGGAGACTCGTAAGTTACGGAAGCGGAACAATCCCGACGACTCTTGAAATTTTGCAGTTTTTATAGTAAAATTAGGCTGGTAGGAACGCCGGTACCCTTGGAGTGATTAAATTCACTTCTTATTCAAAGACGGTTACACAGAGAGAGGTAGCCTAACAGCTTTGGACGAAAATAGGGCCGGGGCCTACCAACTTCTCCCAAACTCATATCCGTAATGTTGGAATACTTTCTGTTGATCCCTTGAAAGGTCAGCTTCCCAATATTTTGATGGTTGCAGTACCAACCCAAAATCTTTTCGGCTCCCATCGGTGTTTACAGCGACCCGATCCTTCAGAGCCATTGCATAGGTCGGTTCACAAGGTCCGGTGTCCAAACAGTCAACCGCCTGATAGAAAGCGCCTGCGATATGATCCGCAAGTTGTAGACCAGCAAGTTTGTAGTGCGGTTGTTTGTCAACCAATTGCCAATGCATTACTTCGGGAATAGGTTTCCATTTCTGCAACACCATTTTGTCTGAACGAGATTGAAGCCTCAGAATTTCATGGTACGCGGCTGTTTGTTCATATGAATGCCCACCTGCTTCCGAAAATACAAACTTGACATGGTGTCGTCGTAAACTGTTTTTCTGAGAATGCCGCCAGCAGTAATTAGTAACTCGCTCTACGAGAATACGCACCATCCAATTATAGAACCACTGTTTTGCACCCATTTTTTCGGCGCGTTTGTTTCGATATCCCCTCATATTTTTCTTGTTTGAAGTTACGGCAAAAACTCTGAGAGGAAGCTGAGCTATCTCTTGGCAAGATGCCAGTTTTTGATCATGTTTCAGGCTCGTAAATTTTACTACCCTTGAACCTGGATGACCGCATTTACTGGCTACATTAGAAAACCAATGCTTTGTTAATTTGTCATTGTCACGGCGAACGAGTATGCAGGAAACAACAAACCATTCAGTACCGCCTTTATCGTCAATTGGTCTGACACTCTTAATTGAGGGGTCCCCTGATTCGTCAATATATGCTATGTATTCATGATCTGGAATCGGAGTTAAATTCATCCAATGACTATGGACTCAAAAGAAAAACAAACTCAAGTAGACAAGTTCCGCGAAAAGGCAAAGGAACTTGAGACCGATGATGACGAAAAGCGGTATGATCGACTGGTCAAAAAGATTGCTACCGAAAAGGAACACAAAGAAAGTTAGTCGAGAATAAACCGTTTTGTCTCACCGCCAGAGACAATTCCGATCAGTCTGTATCGGAGTTCGGCATCCTCTAAAGCCGCACTAATTGTTTCTGATGTTTGAGAATTGTCTGTCTCAATAACGGCCATATCATTTATTGCATCATCTGATGCTTTCGCCTCAACCTTCCACCCACTAGCTACAAAAGCATCGGACAATTCAGTAGCGTATTTCATAGAGGGAACGGATGCGCGGTTCCAATATATCTCAACGTGACCGGGTTTCATTTGTAAATTGGATTTGAGTCTGGAAATTTGCATTTCCGAAAGCCTCTTTTCTACATCGTCCAACCGCTGTTCAAGTTTTTTCTTGTACCCGTCTAATTCATCCTCCTTTAAATCAAGCCTAGCTTTAACTGCCTCCACCTCTTGCGACTTAAATTCCACCCCTACATAAAATCCACCAGCTAGGCCAAGCCCAAGAAGGACAATAAAGGATATGGGAGCGGCCTTCAGCACGTTCCATTCCTTAGAAATATGGGCAAGTAAGGCCATAAAAATTTCATACCAAACTCCTTGGGTTTGTCAAGTATAACATCGCCAAGCAAAGTCAAGAACAAAGGAAGAACATCGTGGTTTACATGTATGTTCAACCGGAATTGATAGGCAGTAATTTTACAAGCTGTTATAAGCAATCTGGCAGTTTGCGCAGAATTGGGAAGTATCGTTGAATTTTGTTGAGTTTGTCAGGGAGAATATTCTTAGATCACGCGATCTTGGCGGCTTGCCGGAAAATGTGCGTGAAATTCTGAAGGCCCGGGAAAGAGCAAACGAAATACTTGTTCGTGTAGTTCAGGTCGCTATCCTTTCGTTGTTTTCAACGTTGTATTTAGTGGCTGCCAAACCGGTTTCGCCCAGTGCTTTTCAACCGGTACCAATGGTACTTGGCGCCTATCTTTTGTTGAGTATAATTGGACTTGTTTGGTCAATTCGACGCAAATTGCCAGATTGGTCGGTATATTGTTCCATTCTGTTCGATTTCGGACTGCTATATGCATTAATGATTAGTTTTCACTATCAGTACCAGCAGCCGGCGTCATTCATCTTGAAAGCTCCCACCTTGCTCTATGTTTTCATTTTCATCGCGTTGAGGGCATTGCGACTTGAGTGGAAATTCGTTGCAGCAGCGGGTGTTACGGCAGCACTGGGATGGCTCCTGATAATTTTCTACGTGATCAACGTCGATCCCGAGCAAACCATGATTACACGATCTTATGTTGAGTACCTGACATCAAATACGATTTTGATCGGTGCGGAAGTCGACAAAATTATTTCCATACTGGCAGTGACCGCACTTCTGGCTTTGGCTGTCAACAGCTCTAGCAATCTGCTGGTCACCGCCGTAAGTGAACAAGATGCAGCGCGGAGTTTTTCCCGGTTTTTTGATCGACAAATTGCCCAGAATATCCGATCCAGTGGCGGTCAGTTGGAGGCAGGACGAGGTGAACGCCGCACAATGGCGATTGTCAATATTGACATTCGCGGTTTTTCAAAACTTGCAGCTAACCGTGAGCCTTCTGAGGTGATGCAAATTTTATCCATTTATCAGGGGCGAGTTGTACCAATTCTGCAAGAAAAAGGTGCAATAATCGACAAATTCATGGGGGATGGCATCATGGCAACATTTGGCATCGAAGATTCCGATGCCAACTGCTCAAGACCCGCAATTGAGGCTGTAGAAGAGCTATTGATTGATCGTGATCAATGGCAGTCTGACGAGCCAGTTTTGGCTGCTGCCGGTGCTACAAATATTGGTATTGGCATCGCGACCGGCACAGTAGCGTTTGGCGCAGTTGGTGAAGGAAATCGTCTTGAAATGACGGTAATTGGTTCGCCGGTGAACACTTCTGCAAAACTTGAGAAACACAACAAGGTTCTCGGAACCACTTGCATTGTATTGCAGGAAACCTGGGAAGACGCTGTGCAAAATGGTTATAAAGGAAAGCTTCAGGCCGAGTTATTGGAAAGCAATGTCGAGGGTATAGAGGCCCCGCAACAAATCGCAATTTTGTCCCTCAGAAAAAAACTGGATGCGCCGGTTACTAAATCAATACAAGATGCAAGCAAAGTGTAGTCTATACACCGGTTGAGCCGAATCCGCCTTCTCCCCGTGTTGTCTCATTTGCAAGATCCGCTTCAACAATTTTCACCTGAGAAAATTCCGCGATCACCATTTGGGCAATCCGCATTCCCCGTTCCACTTTAAACGATGCGGTGCTGTGATTGATGAGCAACACCTGAACCTCGCCTCGATAATCATTATCGATTGTTCCTGGAGTGTTGAGGCAAGTAATCCCATGTTTGAAAGCCAACCCAGAACGGGGACGGATTTGTCCTTCGTGTCCTGTGGGAATTTCCATAACAAGGCCAGTCGGGATCAGGGCTCGCTCGCCAGGCTTCAAGGTGATCGGCTCATTTTCTGGCACAGCGGCACGCAAATCCATCCCGGCAGCACCCGATGATTCATAGGATGGTAATTCAAGATCTTCTGCATGTGGCAGGCGAATGATTGAAAGTTTGGTCAGTTGTACAGTTCCTTGATTAAGGTCCAATCAGTGTCGCCTGGTCTTTTAACATACCAGTAGTTTTTTCCATTCAAATGTGTTTTTGTTCCATTCTTGGTTATTGCAACTCCAATGGCGGCGCCTGATGGGCTGTTGTATTCACCGCCTTCAACAAACCATTCACCATCGCAAATTACGCCTTCATATTTTCGACCGTTGTATTTCATTAACAACGCGGTTCCATGAGGCAAAGTCACCTCTCGATCGGTCCATGCCTTCTTGCTTTTAGTCGAAACTGTATCGATGTTGTGCGGATCTCCCAAACTAAGCAACCTTCTTAGAGCATCATTTTCAGATTCCGAAAAACTTGTCCTTTCCAGTTCAATTATTTTGTGCACATCAAAATCGATACTGATTGTTCGAAAATTTGTCATATTCCATTCTCCGGCGTACGCGTTTGGAATACACATAAACGGTGTAATGTCATTTGTCAATAGTAATAGTAGTAATAGTAGTAATAGTAGTAATACTACTAGATTGAAGTAGTAGTCCAATCGAAATGGTTGGCAATTCGATCAACCAAGCGTTTGGCAACATCTTCCTTGCTCATTTGCGGCCAGGTTTCAACTCCGGATGCTGACAGCAACTTGATGGAATTTTGATTACCACCCATAACGCCAAAATCTGCTGACACATCATTTGCCAATATCCAGTCGGCCTTTTTGCGTTCCAGTTTGGTTTTCGCATGTTCCTCGATGTTTTCAGTCTCAGCAGCAAAGCCAATTAACAGGTCCGGGCGATTTTCATGATGCCCCAATCCTTTTAGAATGTCAGGGTTTTCAGTGAGCTTCAGGGAAGTTGGCCCCTTGCCGCCATCCTTTTTTATCTTTTCGTCGGCCTCGTCTGTGCTACGCCAATCAGCAACGGCTGCAACCATTACCGCAATCTTCGCTGGCAATGCTGTTTCCACCATCTGCTGCATTTCGCGCGCAGTCTCAACATGGATTGTTTCAACATGGGACGGATCGGGCAGATTAACCGGGCCGGAAACGAGAATAACTTCAGCGCCAGCCCTGCCCAGTGCTTCTGCAATTGCATGGCCCTGCTTTCCTGAGGAGCGGTTGGCAATGTAGCGAACCGGGTCAATCGGTTCGTGGGTGGGGCCAGAAGTTACAATGGCTCTCATTCCTGCCAATGGCTTGGGCGATGTGTCCAACAAATTTTCAATGGAACGGATTATTTCATAAGGCTCCGCCATCCGGCCCTTGCCGGATTCTCCCGATTCTGCCATCTCCCCAACCGCTGGCCCGACAAGCAAAACTCCATCGCGTTCAAGCGTCTTGCGGTTTCGCCGCGTTGCCGGGTGGGACCACATTCTGGGATTCATGGCAGGAGCGACTAATATCGGTTTGTCGGTCGCCATAAGGACAGTCGAAGCAAGATCGTCTGCATGTCCGTTTGCCATTTTGGCCATCAAGTCTGCTGTTGCAGGTGCAACAACAATCAGGTCTGCTTCACGGGAAAGTCGAATGTGGCCAATATCATGTTCAGCCTCTCGGTCGAATAAGTTTGCAAAAACCTTGTCATGATTGAGTGCCTCGATGGAAAGCGGTGTAACAAATTCTTTTGCTGCATTTGTCATCACCACGCGTGCAGAGATGCCACGCTCTTTCAGGCGGCGGATTAAATCAAGGCACTTATAAGCAGCAATCCCGCCGCCGATAATCAGAAGAATCTTCTTCCCACCCGCCTCCGTGTTCATACTGGTTGCAGATCGGGATGAACTGGCATCATCAAATGAAACAATATGCTTCGGTGCTGGCACTTCGGCCGCCGCCAGTAATAATCGCGCTTCCTCCTCCATGGATCGTCCATTACGGGCAGCGCGTTCCCGCAGTGCCTGCTTGACGCTATTATTCAGATTTCGGACGGTAATACTTGGCATGTTCCAAATCTAGGGAATGACTGCAATGATTGCAATCAATTTTGCCCATTCGATAGCAATGATGTCATTTACGATTGTGCATGCGATGGTGCAGACGTTCAATAATATTGCTGGCTGTTTTTTCAAAAAGGCCAGGAACAATCGCGTGTACCAAAGCGGCAAACCCCGCGCATAAGAGCAATCCAGCAAATTTCCCGGCAAAAACAAGATGTTCAAAGTAATTCTCATCGACAGATTTCGGGTGATTGATGAATAGTTTCTCGAAAGTTCCCTGCATGATTTTCCCCTCTTTGGTGATGTCGTTGAACAATATCATTGCGAATATGAAAAAAAATCCGTAAAAATTGCACTTATAGAAAGTATTGTGAGATAATATCCACATTATGACTAAAAACTTAGATGAAACAGATCGTCGAATTTTGTCCCGGTTGCAGCTGGATGCTTCGTTAAGTATCGATGAGCTGGCTGAAAAGGTTCATCTGTCACGCAATGCCTGTTGGCGCCGTGTGAAGCGCATGGAGCAGGATCGTGTAATTCGGCGGAAGGTCGCCCTGGTTGATCCAGCTGCAGTGAATCTTGAGTTGTCTGTATTTGTACTTATCCGGGCGAACAGTCATGAACCGGGCTGGCTTGGTAAGTTCAAGAGCGCGGTCACTTCAATGCCTGAAATTGTTGGTGCGCACAGAATGAGCGGTGAACTTGATTATGTGCTTCGGGTGCGGGTTGCTGATGTTAAGGCATATGACGCATTTTATCAGCGTTTGATTGAAAAGGTTGAGATAGGGGATGTGTCGGCGAGTTTTGTCATGGAGGATTTAAAGGACACAACCGCTTTACCCGTTTGAAAATTAGCTGCTTACTTTACTTCGATGAAAAACGCCGACCAGACCCATTTGGCTTCTTCTTCGTCTGATGCTTTGCGACCTTCAATACCATAGACAAGCCAGGTTGGTCCCCGACCGCCAATTGCCAACGGTTTGTCATTCGCACTGATAGCCAGCACCCATTCATGGGCAGCAATTTCATTGGTTGATATCTCCAGTTCATAACCATCCAGTGCAGTGACGGAGATACTCTTGCCAGTTGCCCCAGCTAGCGACAGGACATCGTCAAGTTTTGGCCCCTTAAGCTCGACAGAGTCAGGCCATTTATCTGCATCGACGGTAATTGAAACTTGAGGGAGTGATTGAAGAAGATATCTGTCTAGCGAAAATGCCCTTTCGAATTCTTTCCCATGATACACGTGAAACGCATCTCCAAATTCATTCCTGGGACCACGGTTTGTATTGGTGATGTTACCGGCGATGGTTACTTGAATAGCCCCTTGATCAGCATGAGCCGAGAAGGGGCCAGAGAATGCCACAAGAATTGCGATTGCTGGTATCAGATTTTTCAGCATTTTTATCCACTCAGTCGATCGACCAGCGCCTTGCTTGGAAAGCACGTTGGCTGCGATCCATTCTTTTCTTGCCATAATCCAATAGAGCGTCGAGTTTTGAATCCTGCAAGTCCATCTGCACCTCCCACATCATGACCTTCACGAATGAGGCGCTCCTGAATTTTCATTACGTTTCTGCGGGTAAGGCCGGTAACTTCTTGCCACTTGGCTACAAAGGGCTTGTTTGCCCATTGAATGCGATCCGCCACATTGCCCACGAACAGGGCGTATAGATCAGAATTGTTGTATTGCTTGATGACATAGAAATTTGGCGTCGCCAGAAACATGGGCCCACTGCGTCCCGCAGGAAGTAGGATTGCAGTTTTTTTCTGAAGTTCGGTAGCAGGAAATTCCTTGCCTGAAATGCGGGTGATACCGGTGTCTGCCCATTGGGAAATCTTCCGCATCTGATCAGGCCCCTCAAGAGCACAGGAAACATATTCAGGTATGGCGGCTTCAAATCCCCAATCGCGATTCGCATCCCAACCAAACTTGCTGAGATAATTGGCAATGGAAGCAAGGGTATCTGGAACAGACGTCCAAATGTCGCGTTTTCCATCACCATCAAAATCAACTGCATACTCAAGATAGCTGGATGGGAGAAATTGCGGTTGCCCCATTGCTCCCGCCCAAGAAGACTTCATCGATTCGGGATTTGCATATCCTTTTTGAACAATCTGCAAGCCAGCGAGGACTTCTTTTCGAAACAAATCTTTTCGCGTTGACATGAATGCCTTGGTGCCGAGAACTTCAAAGGATCTGTGGGGAATTGAAACCCTGCCAAAAGCCGATTCACGTCCCCAGATAGCAAGGAGAATACGACCAGGAACGCCATATACCTTTTCAATCCGCGCAATCAGGTTCTCATGTTTCTTTGCAAATTTCCGCCCCTGGCTCACAACCGGAGCGATATTGTTCTCATTGAAGTATAGGCCGGGGCTTTTGAATTCTGCCTGCGTCTGAGGGCGGGAAGGCTTTGCTTTAGCGCCGGGTGGCACGAGATCTGGTAGTTTCCAATTCAGCGAAACACCGGAAAAAGCAGCTTTGAAAATTTTAGCCGAAACTCCGTTCTTTCGGGCCTCCGGCCATAAATCCTCTGCCAGCCATTTTTGGAACTGCCCTTCGATATCCTGTTTGTCGAGCGCAGATGCCGGACATGTCATGACGCTGACAATTACTGGCAGTAGAATAGCTGTAATGATTCTCCGGAAAATCAACATCGGCAACGTACTCTCGAATCGCTGAATTCGCTTTCGAGCCTATCGTTTGGCGGTTGAAATTGGAACGCTTGACAATCATATAATTAACAAATATGTTAATTAACATAATACAGAAATAAGGATATCGGATGTCAAATCTACCAGCAACCTTTGCCGCTTTGGGTGATCCTACCCGTTTTGCAATTGTTGAACGGCTCCTCAAAGAGGGAGAACTAAATGCGGGTAGTGTTCAACAGGACATGTCGATATCGGCGCCTGCCGTTTCCCGACATCTCAAGGTGTTGCGCAAGGCGGGGGTAATCGAACAACGCATCCGGGGTCAGCAACGCCTTTATTCGGTTCGACCTGAAGCAGTTCAGGGAATTAGTGCGTGGACCATGAGTCACCGTGAATTTTGGCAGGCAAGCCTTGATCGTCTGGAAATGGCCTTACAACAGGAGATGAAAAGAAAATGACCGATTTGACACTTGAACGAACCTTCGCCGCCGACCCGAAAACGGTGTTCGATTTCGTTACCAAGACCGAGAACTTGCTCAAATGGTGGGGACCAGAAGGCATGACGGTTCCAGAGCACGAACTTGATTTCTCAAAGCCGGGCCCTTGGTCATCAGTCATGGCCAATGCAGAGGGTGGCCGCTACAAGGTGACGGGTGAGGTGCTGGCAGTGGATCCGCCAAACTCTGTGGAATTCAGTTGGGCCTGGCACGATGAGGCTGATGTACGTGGTCATGAAAGTCTTGTGCGATTTGAAGTAAAAAGTGACGGTTCCAATGGGACTCATTTTAGTGTGATTCACGCCGGCCTGACTGATGAAGAAAGTGCAGAAAATCATAATCAGGGTTGGACCTCAGCTCTTCGAAAACTAGAGCGCCTGGCCGCCTGACAATTAAAACCAAGGAGAAGAAAATGCCTAAATATGTATTTGCCTATCACGGTGGCAAGATGCCGGAAACACCAGAAGAAGGTGCCAAGGAGATGGAAAAATGGAAAACCTGGTTTGCCTCGATGGGCAGCGCGGTTATCGATGGCGGAAATCCGGTTGGCAAGTCCACCACCGTTAGTGGATCAGGAGTTGTCGACAATGGCGGCAGTAATCCCTTGTCAGGTTACTCCCTGATTGAGGTACCCGATTTGAACGCAGCAATCAAAATTGCCAAGGGATGTCCCATTTGCAGCAATGATGGCAGTGTTGAAATTGCAGAAGCCATCGACATGGAAATGTAAGCAATTCTAATAGGGTATTGGAAAATTCCGATACACGCCACCAATGTCGGACATGACCTCTTCACTGAGGTCAAGTTCGGCAGACTGTAGTGAATTTTCAAGTTGCGCAATCGAAGTCGCACCAAAAATTACAGAAGTCATAAACGGTCGGCTCCGGCAAAAAGCCAAAGCCATTTGGGTCGGATCCAGACCATGTTTTTTGGCCACTCCCACATAAGTCTCCACCGCCGCTTCCGAAGTTGGATTGACGCGTCCAAACAGACCGGGTCTGATCTCACCTCTCGATCCTTCGGGAACAGCCCCGCCAATATATTTTCCGGTCAACATCCCGGCTGCCAGCGGTGAATAGGCCAACAGGCCCACTTCTTCGTGATGACTGAGTTCTGCCATGTCCAGATCATAAGCACGGCAAAGCAGCGAATACTCATTTTGGATTGATGCAATCCTCGGCAGGCTTTTTTCAACTGCGATACGCAAGAACTGCGCGGCACCCCAGGCACTCTCGTTCGACAATCCAATATGGCGAATTTTTCCCTCATTTACCAAATCATCCAGTGTCTCCAAAACCGATTCAATGTGCGCTAACGTTTCTGCGGTATCCTGATTGGTCGCATCAAAAGTCCACGACTGGCGAAAATGATAGGAACCACGATTTGGCCAATGCAGTTGATACAGATCGATATAGTCAGTTTGCAACCGCTTAAGGCTGCCCTCAATGGCAGATGTTATCGTGTCTGGCGACATCGGTATTCCATCGCGGACATTGGCATAACCTGAACCCGTTACCTTGGTGGCTACAATGACTTTGTCCCGCTTGGCGGAATTCGCAATCCAGGTGCCAATTATGCGCTCAGTGTCTCCTTGAGTTTCCTTTGAAAGAGGAGTTGTTGGATACATTTCTGCGGTATCAATAAAATTAATTCCATTATCGATTGCCAGATCAATTTGTTGATGGCCTTCGGCTTCAGTATTTTGCGTGCCCCAAGTCATCGAGCCAAGACAAAGCTCGCTTACCTCAAGGCCGGTTCGGCCAAGTTCGTTGTACTTCATTAAATTCCCCAGTGAGTGTTATTGTCAGGCGGCAAAACCGTCAGAGGGCCGTGTCATAGCGTAGAAATTCTCCATGGTGAATTCTACTTTCTCACCACTATCCCAATCAAAGAGCGATCGCTTAACCTGCATCAGTGGCTCTTCATAAATATGGAGCGCATAGCTGGGTTTATCTCCATCAGCCGTGACTGCATGAATTCCATCCGGACCCAATGTCAGGATTTCTCCCGAATGAACCACTTTTGTCTTGATGTGCTTCAGTTCGTTGTTTTCTCGGCGATACATTATGTTTTTTTCACCGCCACTGAGAACACCAATATGAACCGTCATCTTGTGTTCGTGCGGTGGCATGACGACATCCGGATTAAACCGGCAGAACCACAGCGACAGTGAATCATCCTCGTAAAGCATGATTTCTTCTTCATCGCCGAGGGATATGGCACCTATGACCGAGCCTGGATCCGCCAACGTCTCTTCCAGAAGTTTTCTCAGTGCCTTTGTCGGTTGAGGAATTTTTGCAACTTCGCAAGCAGCTTGAATGTACATTTCTTTTGAAAAACTCATTGCGACACCTTCCTATGAACCCCAAAAAGTCCAATACACTCCCAAGAGTGCAATTACCCACAAAGCGGCATGCCCCCAGCGACTGCGGTGAGCTTCGGCCCGGCCTATCGCATCAGTTGTTGCCTCGTCAAGGCGTATTCCATCTTGTGTCATGCGGGCCATTTCTGCGGAGAGTTTTTCAGCCCTTTCTGCCATTTGCGGCAGTTTGTGTGCAAGTTGGCGAACAGCATCAAACCCTTCCTTGGCGTCTTCCATCATGCCGGCAGGACCGAGATTGCGGGTAATCCAGTCAGCAACAACCGGTTCTGCCGTACTCCACATGTTGAAGGAAGGATCAAGTGTTCGTGCAACGCCTTCAACTACCACCATCGTTTTTTGCAGTAACAAGAGTTCCGGCCGGGTCTCCATGTCAAACAATTCAGTAATTTCAAACAGCAACGTCAACAGCTTCGCCATGGAAATTGTTTCTGATGACTGGCCGTGAATTGGCTCACCAATTGCCCGAATGGCCTGCGCAAAACTCTCAACACTGTGATGATGCGGCACATAACCAGCATCAAAGTGTACCTGAGCAACGCGCATATAATCCTGCTTGATGAATCCGTACAGAATTTCAGCAAGAAAGCGTCGTTCCTTTTTTCCAAGACGGCCCATGATACCGAGATCAACCGCCGTAATGACGCCCTCTTTGGTGACAAACAAATTGCCCGGATGCATGTCTGCGTGAAAAAATCCATCTCGAAGTGTATGGCGCAAAAACGATTGAATTAAATCGGCACCAAGTTTCTCCAGATTAAAGCCTGCTTCTTGTAGCCCATCAACGTCTGAAAGTTTGAATCCCTCCACCCAGTCCATGGTGATGCAATCACGTCCGGTGAGTTCCCAGTTTACATTGGGAACGGCAAATCCCTCATCTTCCTTTATGTTTTCACCCATCTCCGACAGGGCGGCGGCCTCAAGTCGCAAATCCATTTCGATCTTTGCCGATTGTGCCAGCATGTCGACTACAGCAACCGGCTTTAGACGCCTTGCATCCTCGATAAAGCGTTCTTGCAACCGTGCTGCGGTGTAGAAGGTATCCAAATCTCTTTTGAACCGGCTCCGAACCCCTGGCCGGATAACTTTTACTGCTACGGTTTCACCGCTGTCGGCCAGATTAGCCAAGTGTACCTGTGCAACAGAAGCAGCAGCCACGGGTTCCGAAAAATTCAGGTAAATATCGTCTACTGCTCGCCCCAGAGATTTTTCGATTGCCTCTTTCGCTGCTTCAACACTGAATGGTTCCATTCGATCATGCAATAATTCAAGATCGCGAGCGATATCTTGCCCAATTACATCTGGTCGCGTCGCCAAAAATTGGCCGAGTTTCACCCAGCTTGGACCCAAACGATTCAATGCAAGGGAAAGACGCTCGGATCGTTCCCTCGATTTTGATTGTCGGCGTGCAATTAGGCCTGCAAATCGATGGGCAAATCTGGCGACCCGAGGCATATCCTCAGAAGGAAGCGCTGAAACAACACCCTCACGCGCCAGTACATAACCCGCATGGGCAAGGGAAAAAAATGCAGAAACCGTTCCCATGCGCTACCGCCTAAAGCTTCCATCCACAGTGGAGGGCAACTACCCCGCCGGTAAAATTTTGATAATTGACGTTTGAAAATCCGGCCTTATGAATCATATTCGCAAAATTGTTCTGGTTTGGGAATTTGCGGATGGATTCAACCAAGTACTGATAAGGTTCGGATTCCCCGGTAACCACTTTACCTATCTGCGGAATGGCGTTCATCGACCATTTTTCATAGATCTTGTCTAGGATAGGAACATCGACTTCGGAAAATTCAAGGCACAGAAATCGACTACCCGGCTTTAAAACCCGGAAGGCTTCTTCCAAAGCATTGTCAATCCGCGGAATGTTACGAATACCAAAAGCAATTGTGTAGGCGTCAAAAGTGTTATTGTCGAAAGGCAGTTTCTCGGCATTTCCTTCAACAAATTCCAGACGGTCAGCAAGACCGCGCTTTATCGCCCGTTCGCGGCCAACATCCAGCATTGAGGAATTGATGTCGTAAACTGTTGTAGAAACTCCTGAACCGCCGCGCTCCACTATCCGAAAAGCGATATCGCCCGTACCGCCGGCAACATCTATACTGTGCCATTTCCGGGGTGTTTTTGAATTCGAATTACCCGGGAGTGAAAGCGTGGTGATCATTGCATCTTTCCACAGACGATGCATACCGGCTGACATGAGATCATTCATCACATCATACCTGTCAGCTACTTTGTGAAACACGTCATCGACCAACGGCTGCTTTTCTCCCGATCCAACATTAGTGAATCCAAAAGCGGTTTCCATTTCGTCTGGTTTTTTTGTCCTGACACCAGTCATAGTTTTTCCGATAATAAAACGGCGGGTATTTTAAAGAGCCATGGCTATAGCAGCACTCTCAATATATTAAAATCAAGGTGAAATACACTGCGGCAATGCGTAAACATTACTGGTTTGCGATGAAAGGGTTAAGAGATGCCGGAACTACCGGAAGTAGAAACCGTTAAGCGCGGTCTGGCGCCAGCAATGGAAGGCGCGCTGATAAAGTGCGTCGAATTGCGTCGCCAAAATTTGCGCTATCCCTTTCCGCGTGATTTCGTATCCCGGTTGGAAGGAAAGCACATTGTTTCACTAAGTCGGCGCGCCAAATACCTTCTCGCAGACACAGATAGCGATGATGTCCTTGTCATGCATCTTGGCATGTCAGGGTCCTTCCGCATGAAAAACCAAGACGCGGTGAACCCAACTGGTTCGCTTAATCACGAGCGCAACAATTTGGGGGCTCATGATCATGTAATCTTTCATCTAGAAAAATCAGGTGCCGGAAACACGGTCACCTATAATGACCCACGGCGATTTGGATACATGACTCTTGTTAGTCGGGGAAAATTTGATAGCCATCCGTTCTTTGCGTCTCTCGGTATTGAACCTACTGGCAATGCTCTTGACGGTGAATGCATTTCGCAATTGTTTCAAGGCAGAAAGACACTGCTGAAAGCCACACTTCTAGACCAGCGCATTATAGCCGGTTTAGGCAATATTTACGTGTGTGAGGCGCTTTGGCGTTCGGGACTATCGCCAAAACGAAAAGCAAGCACCCTATGCCGCAAAGGCGGGAAGGCTACGAAGCGTTCGGAGTTGTTGGCGGAATCAGTCAGGGATGTCATTGCTGAAGCAATAGATGCTGGCGGCTCTTCGTTGCGAGATCATCGACAAACTGATGGATCATTGGGATATTTCCAACACCACTTTAATGTTTACGACCGTGAGAACATGCCCTGTATGAACGCAAATTGCTCAGGCACGATCAAAAGAATTGTCCAGTCTGGACGTTCAACATTCTACTGTCCGTCATGCCAGCGATAGGAATTGATTGCGGTGTTAATTGACACTGCGCAATGTTTTCATTTCGCGTTGACGTGGCAAGCTTTGCGCTGTATATGTCCACCAAATTTTCGGACCAAATAAAAGCTCCGATCTTTCTCCTTACAGTTTTGAAATTACTGCTTGGATAAAGTACGGGACTTGAACTTGCGTCATTCAAACAAGATTAGAACGTACAGGAAAGCCAAATGGCAAACACAAAATCCGCCAAAAAGGCAATTCGTAAAATTGCCACCCGAACTGCGGTGAATAAAAGTCGACGGTCGCGCATGCGCACGCAGATTCGCAAGGTTGAGGAAGCTGTTGACAGCGGTAACAAAGATGCAGCAGTTGCAGCGCTTATAATTGCTGAACCTGAAATCATGCGCGCAGTATCGAAGGGCGTTATAAAAAAGAATACTGCAGCTCGCAAAGTTTCCAGATTGTCAGCCCGCGTTAAGGCTACAGGCGCTTAATCAGCCTGAAATGATTGAGTTTTTTAAAACCCGATCCCTTGGTCGGGTTTTTTTATTGCGTAAATTTCGTTTATTCACATCATGTGGATGGTCTTGAACCTGTGAATTACCAACGATGTGAAGCGAATCTGCAGAAATTCAGGATTTTTTTCCTGCTTTAATAAACTTATAAAAATCAGTTAGTTACAGGGTAGTATTCTCACTTCCCCGGCCCGAGCTACCAAGAATGCCTGTCAAGGGGCTTATGCTGAAAAATATTTTTGCCACCCCGAGATTTGACGCATTGGGAAAATGGGCATTTGAAAAGACATTGATTCGTAACGATTCTTTTTTCGCAGATATGTCGAAAAAAAAATCCCGCACTGAGCAGAATTGCTCCGTTAACGAACAATTAACGGAAAGCGGTTGCAAGCTCAAAAAGCCCTGTATACATTCATTTCTACGGAAGATGCCGGATGGGGATCAATCGAATTCCGCTACTGCGAAATTGATGCTTGATCTATGAGAATTAAGCGAATGCTTCAAGACATGGTGGGTCTTGGAAATAGATTGTTTTTGCCAGTGGTAGAAGACGACTTTGGACCCCGCCAATAGTTTCGAATTTGTTTGAATTCGGAATTATGGGTGTCAGCGGGGGCTGTATGGACTGATCCAGATGGTCTGATTGCCTATAGAGACAATCAGGCATGTTCCGTAAAATCCGGGTTGTCCCGTGCCTGTTTCAGGCGGTCTAACAATTGGTTGATAATGTCATCACTCGTGAGTGGTTAATCCCGGTCACGATATCAGGAGAAGTGTGTAATGCCATATGCTGGGGATGTTTCCTGCCATGACTGTTGGTCATCACTCGAAAGGGATTCCGCAAGTCAGCTGGTTGATGTTCGCACATTGGCGGAGTGGAATTTTGTAGGGATTCCAGATCTGGGCTCCATTGGCAAAGAGTTGATCAAGGTAGAATGGCAGTCTTTTCCGTCGATGGGGCTTAATCCGGGATTTGTAAATGAAGTTGCTCATCAGCTTGAAGCTGCTGGCGCGTCGCATAAGGCGGACATCTTCATATTGTGCCGCTCTGGTGTGCGTAGCATGGCGGCAGCGAATGCCATTACTAAAGCAGGCTACGAGATGGCATTCAACGTAACGGGAGGATTTGAAGGTGATCCAGATGAAAATAGACAACGCGGAAATCGGAATGGTTGGAAACATGATGAACTACCTTGGCGCCAAAATTGAAGGAACTGGAAGAAATGGAAAGGGTATCGGTTAAGGACAGCTATAAACAGAAACAAAAGAACAATTGGACCAAACTTGTACTACCGGCAATCACAAGACCATTGGCCAATCAAAATGAAACGTCGAATGCTTTGGGCGAACCATGCGACAAGGAAAATGATGCGGAGGATAGATTGAAGAACAAAGCAGAGCGCGCGGGTGGCAAGGTCAAAACAGACCAAAATCTTCCGGTAAATCATGAAAAAAAATGGTCTAGAGTAAGACAGCAACTGAAAACACAACTCGGCACCGAAGGGTTTGACGCTTGGTGTGGACGATTGAAATTCGATTCAGCAAATGGCGGAGTTGTGCTGCATAGCGTGCCAACAGCGTTCTTGCGAAACTGGATATTATCGCATTACCGAGATAACCTCCTTGAGCTGTGGCAGCAGGAGGATCCCTCGATTTTGCGCGTAGACATCGCCATGCGATCGGCGGTGCGGCAAAACCTCGCTTCCCGAAATGCGCAGGAATCAGAGACTGATTTCAAGTCCAAATCATCAGCAGATGCGAAGCCGGTGATGTTTGCGCCAACGATAGCCATGCCCGGGAGGTCAAAGACCCTGGACAGACCCTGCGCATTTACAGGTTCATCGCTTGATCCAAGACACAGATTTGAAAATTTTGTCGAGAGTGCTTCAAATAGAATGGTAAGCGCTGCAGCCAAATCTATTGCTGAAGGCAGCAATGACTCGGTTCGGTTTAATCCCCTGATTGTCCATGCCAATGTAGGGCTGGGAAAAACCCATTTGTTGCAGGCAATTGCTTGGCAAGCCAGGGCTCGCGACAACAAATCCAAGGTTTTGTATTTGACCGCTGAGTACTTTATGTGGCGGTTCGCGTCTGCAATACGGGATAAGACTGCACTCACGCTGAAGGAATCGTTGCGCGATATTGACATCTTGTTGATCGACGACATGCAGTTTCTTCAAGGTAAGGCGATCCAGGCGGAATTCTGCCATCTGTTGAATGATTTAATAGATAGTGCGCGTCAGGTGGTAGTGGCCGCAGACAGACCGCCAACCGAGTTGGAAAGTTTGGATGACCGCGTCCGCTCGCGTTTGAAAGGTGGCGTAACGCTTGAGATTAAGGCGCCGGACTATGAGTTGCGCAAGGAGATTTTGACCATGCGTTACAACGAAGTAAAAGCCGAGCAACCCAGCCTTGATATCCCTGAGGATATTTTGCACTACGTGGCTCGTCAGGTAACGAGTAGCGGCCGGGATGTGGAAGGTGCCTTTAATCAGCTGCTGATTCAAAATCGGTTTTCTGAAGGTAATATTTGCTTGGGAGAACTGGACAAGATTCTTGGCCACCTAATCCGGAATGCGGAAACCAAGCGCGTCAGAATTGAAGATATTCAGCGTATTGTCGCCCGCCACTTCAACGTGTCAAAAAATGATTTACTGTCAAGTCGCCGTACCCGTGTGATCGTTCGTCCTCGTCAAATTGCAATGTATTTGGCCAAGACCATGACACCAAGATCGCTTCCCGAAATTGGAAGGCGTTTCGGAGGCCGTGATCATACGACGGTATTGCATGCAGTTCGCAAGATTGAAGATCTGCAAAACAAAGACAGTCAGATGGCACATGAGCTCGAACTGTTGAAGCGGCTAATTTTGGAGTAATCCTGCAATAACAGCATTCATAGAGAAGTTTTCCCCAAAAAGACCATTGACTTGAGCGCGGAACTCTTGCAATGCGCGATGGTTTTCAGCACTCTGATAATCCGAATTGTACAGGCAATCCAATCGTTCGGCAAATCGTGAAAATGCCCGGATTATACCGGTATGGGATACATGCCTGAAACCATGACACAACGAGTGCGTAGAGCGGAGCAAATCATATGCGCGTTACTTTGGAACGATCCAACCTCCTGAAGGCCCTGGGCCATGTACATCGGGTTGTAGAGCGCCGAAACACAATACCTATTCTATCCAACGTACTTTTGAAGACAGACGGTAATGAGTTGTATCTCAAGGCCACAGATCTGGATCTGGAGATTTATGAGAAGGCCCAAGCTTCGGTCGAGCAGGCAGGATCTACCACAGTTCCAGCACTGATGCTCTACGAAATCATTCGCAAGTTGCCCGATGGTTCGGAGGTTTTGCTGTCCATTGAAGATGATTCTTCGACACTAAAACTCAGTGCAGGTCGTTCTCAATTTACTTTGCAGATGCTGCCGGAAAGTGATTTTCCTGATATTTCAGCAGGAGAATTTTCGCACAGCTTTTCAATGGCAACGGGCGAGATCAGTAAACTAATCAACCACACCCAGTTTGCGATTTCCACGGAAGAAACGCGTTACTATTTGAATGGTATATATCTTCACACAGTGGAGGATAGCGGTAGCACTGTATTACGCGCTGTCGCCACAGACGGTCACAGACTTGCCCGCTCTCAAACAGCTGCGCCGGACGGGTCTGGCGGAATGCCGGGAATAATAGTTCCGCGCAAGGCAGTTGGTGAAATCCAGCGTATGGTCGAAGAACCAGACGCTGCTGTCCTGATAGAGCTTTCAGATTCCAAGATTCGGCTGACCATTGGCGAAACTATTCTGACTTCGAAACTCATTGATGGCACTTTTCCTGACTACAACCGTGTTATCCCTGATGGGAATGACAAGGAACTCAAAATGGATCGGGCAACGTTTGCGAGTGCCGTTGATAGAGTATCCACGATTTCATCTGAACGCGGTAGGGCAGTAAAGTTGCAGCTTACAGCAGGTCAATTGATGTTGTCGGTAAACAATCCGGACTCCGGAACGGCAGAAGAAGAGCTTTCTGTTTTATATGATTCAGAGGCGCTCGATATTGGTTTTAATTCTCGATACTTGCTGGACATTACCAATCAACTTTCTGGCGATGACGCTATCTTCATGCTGTCGGATCCGGGTTCTCCAACCTTGATCCAGGATTCTCAAGACGATGGAGCCGTATACGTCTTGATGCCAATGCGGGTATAATCCGATTGGAAAGCAATTGGACCGTGTTTATCTTGAAACTCTGAAACTGGACAAGTTTCGAAATTACCAGTCATTGAGCCTTGATCTTGATCAGCGTCATGTAGTGCTGACAGGTGAAAATGGCGCCGGAAAGACAAACATCCTTGAAGCCATATCGTTCCTTTCACCAGGAAGGGGGCTCCGTCGCGCAACCTATGACAGTGTTGGTTTGGCAAGTGGTGATGGAAGCTGGAGTGTATTCGCAAATCTTCAAGGAGCGGCCGGAGAAGTTGGGATTGGTACCGGCTTGCGGCAATCATCGTTTGGGGTTGAAAAACATAGGCGAGTACACATCAACGGTGCTCAGGCAAAGTCAGCAGATAGTTTGCTTGAGCATTGTCGCGTCGTTTGGTTAACACCATCCATGGACGGACTTTTCACAGGCCCTGCCAGCGATCGAAGAAGATTTCTGGATCGTATGGTGTTGGCGGTTGATCCAGTGCATGGCAAGCGAATGTCCAACTATGAAAAGGTGATGCGCAGCCGAAACAAACTTCTGTCGGAAGAACCGATCAATGATTCTTGGATCAATGCGACGGAGGACCAACTTGCTGAACTGGCTGTAGCCGTTGCCTCCGCTCGTCATGAGTTGATAGGGTTACTCTCTACAGTCATTGTAAAAAACTCAAATCGGGATTCACCCTTTCCAGATGCGCTGGTTGCGTTGTCAGGTAGCCTGGAAAATGAGATTGGTGAAATTCCGGCCAGCGATCTTGAAACTGAATATAAAGATCGGTTGCGTTCGCGTCGGCGGTTGGATGCGGCTGCAAATCGCACGCTTGAAGGTCCGCATCGCTCTGATCTGCTGGTTCATCACCGGCCCAAATCCATGGCTGCTTCCCAATGCTCCACCGGTGAGCAAAAGGCACTGTTAACCGGCCTGTTGCTTGCTCACGCCAGATTAGTTGGTGAAATGCATGATTTTGCGCCTATTTTGTTGCTGGACGAAATTGCGGCACATCTCGATGAAGGACGTCGTCGGGCATTGTACGATTTGATAGATGAACTAGGTTGTCAGGCATGGATGACGGGGACGGACAAGGCTTTGTTTGCTTCGCTTGACAACAGGGCAAAGTTCCTGACCGTTGAAGCAGGGACAGTACACGCTTGAGGAATGCAGACAATGCCACTCAGTTCAGAAGAATTGGAACGATATGCCAGACACATTGTTCTTCAGGATTTGGGTGGTGCTGGACAACAAAAACTGAAGCAGGCCAGAGTACTGGTGGTTGGCGCGGGAGGATTGGGATCTCCGGTAATACAGTATCTGGCTGCCGCTGGAGTGGGAACACTGGGAATAGTAGATGCAGATACAGTTTCGCTCTCCAACCTTCAGCGTCAGACAATACACGCCACTGAAAACTGCGGGTCATTGAAAGTCGAAAGCGCAAAGGTTGTAATCAACAAGCTCAATCCACATGTGAAAGTGGAAACTTGGCCAGTTTGGCTGGATAATTCGAATGGAGAAGAGTTGATTTCGGGGTTCGATGTTGTTGCAGATGGTAGTGACAATTTCGATACACGGTTCCTGGTTGCAGACCTTTGCGAAAAATTGGAAAAGACGTTGGTAACTGCTGCGGTTGGCCAGTTTGATGCTTCAATCACCACGGTGAAACCTCATGAAGCAGATGAGGCTGGTAATCCATACCCCCGATACCGGGATGTCTTTCCGCAGAAACCGCCGGATGGAATGCTTCCCAGTTGTGAGGAAGCTGGCATATTGGGTGCGCTTACGGGAGTAATAGGTTCCATGCAGGCGCTAGAGGTAATCAAGGAGATTGTCGGGTTTGGTGACAGTCTTGCAGGGCGACTTGTTCTTTATGATGCAAAGTCTGTCCGTTTTCAGGAAATAACCTATCAACGTTCGCCGGATGCAGATATCTGAACCCATGGAAAAAGTAGATATGAATAACCATCAAGGCCAGTTTGATGGGAAAGTGGCTGGACAACTGGGAAAATTGTCGACCCGCCTGGCCGAATCGCCTGTTGAATTGCGCGATGCCCGGCGTCTCAGATATCAGGTTTTCTATCGGGAAATGGCAGCGAAACCGAATCTGGGACAAAGACTAACGCGCATGGATCTGGATAAGCATGATCGTCACTGTGACCACCTGTTGGTTTTGGACGAGACAAGTTCAGGTTCTTCAAAAATTATCGGGACTCAAAGATTTTTAACCAAAAATTCTGGCAACTCCATCCCGACCTATGCCTCGCAAGGGGAGTTTGATTTGGAAGGGTTACACTCGCGCCACGGGTCGAGTACTTTCATGGAACTTGGCCGATCATGTATATTGGCAGAATACAGATCAAAGCGCACAGCAGAACTCATGTGGCATGGGACTTGGGCCTACGCCGTTGCGAGGAAAGTAGATGTGATGGTTGGGTGCGCATCTTTTCCAACAAGTAATGTTGAAGAGATTACCCCAGCACTACAGTTACTGGATTCAAGCGCACCTGCAGATGGCGAGTGGCAGGTTGAGCCAGCTTCAAGCACTGCATTCTGCATTACAAAACCTGCAGATGGCGAGTTGGATACGAAAAGCGCTATTCGTCAATTGCCACCACTAATCCGTGGGTATTTGCGTTTGGGGGCGATGTTTTCGATGCATGCAGTGCCAGATCCGGTATTCGGTACAATCGATGTTCTTGTGGTATTACCGGTAAGTCGAATTAATCCACGTTACGTCAGCTATTACGGTTCTGGGGCAGAAAGACATGCATCATAGTCAATTTGGCATGAAATCGATGATTCCAGCTGTGGACTTCGCGCAAGATTGATGCCCATCACTTGAACTGAAGCTTACTTTCAGGAATCTTGATTAAAGTTCAATTTCCAGTCAGGTTATTTCACGGTGCCCGAAACAGCAAAGGTCGAACAGAACTCTGTCCCCATGCGCAGCAGCAATGCTACGCCGATGATGGAGCAGTATATCGAGATAAAGTCAGTCAATCCTGATTCTTTGCTCTTTTATAGGATGGGTGATTTTTATGAATTGTTCTTTGCCGACGCAGAAGAAGCATCACGGGCTCTGGGGATTACGCTCACCAAACGCGGAAAACATGATGGCGAAGACATTCCCATGTGCGGTGTACCGGTCCATGCAGCGGAAGATTATCTTCAACGTTTGATTGCCTTGGGCTACCGGGTGGCCGTTTGTGAGCAAACCGAAAATCCGGCAGAGGCAAAAAAACGGGGTTCCAAAGCGGTTGTTCGTCGTGAGGTAGTGCGACTTGTCACGCCCGGCACGCTAACAGAAGAAAAGCTTCTTGATCCTTCCAGTTCAAATTTTCTGGCTTCCTTGGCAAGAGTTCGTGAGAGTGAAACGGCGAGTGAATTGGCAATCGCCTGGGTTGACATATCAACCGGATCCTTTCGGGTTACTCATACGACGATTGAAACGCTGGGTTCCGCAATCGCGTGTATTGATCCCAAAGAACTGGTCTTGTCCCGGTCATTATACGAAGACCAAGAAGTACGTACTCGCATACCGCTGGATGATTCTGCACTAACAGTTGAATCCCCGTCCCTTTTTGACAGTCAATCTGCAAGTGAACGGCTGAAACAGGAATTTGAGGTAAGGTTTCTGGATGGGTATGGGGAGTTTTCAAAGGCTGAAGTGTCAGCGACCGGTGGAATTCTTGCTTATGTGGAAAAAACTCAAATTGGTGAGCGCCCTGCCCTGCGACCACCAAAGCGTGAAGAAAGCACAGATACATTATTTATCGATGCCGCTACCCGAGCCAACCTGGAAATGATGCGAACCTTGTCTGGTGAAAAGAAAGGTACATTGTTTTATGCAATTGATCGGACTGTATCCGGCGTTGGTGCCAGACTTTTGGCGGAACGCATGATGATCCCGCTAAAGGTTCCAAAGACCATTGTTGAACGCCAGAACTCAATAGAATTTTTTATCAGTAAGAAGGATGTTGCCAGTGATGTGACCACTACCATCAGGCACATGCCTGACATGGAGCGTGCTTTGTCCCGGATTTCCCTGAACCGGAGCGGGCCCCGTGATTTACAATCCATTCGAGCCGGAATGATCTCTGGAAGGGAAATTGCCAAGCGATTGGATGCTTGTCTTTCACTGCCCGACGAAATTAGCGCCACACGAGAGCACCTGATACAGCTTCCCGAATCATTATCCGCTCTACTTGAAGCAGCCCTGGATGATGAACTGCCACTTCTCGCTCGGGATGGCGGATTTATCAAAACCGGGTTTGACCAGGAACTGGATGAGTTGCGTGAATTACGAGACGAAAGTCGCCGCATTATTGCAAAAATGCAATCTGGGTATTCGAAGGAAACCGGTGTAAAAAATCTCAAAATCAAGCACAACAATGTGCTCGGCTACTTCATTGAGGTTACGGCCATCAACGCCGACGAGTTAACTGGCGAATCTGGCAGAGGTCAATTTATCCATAGGCAAACACTTGCCAACGCAATGCGTTTTACAACCACCGAGCTTGCGGACATCGAGAGCCGCATTGCCAATGCAGCCGGACGAGCACTTGAAATTGAATTGCGGCATTTTGCTGAGTTGGCAGCCAGGGTCGTTGAGAACGCTGAATTAATTTCCAACGCTGCTTCCGCAATCGCAGTTCTGGATGTCAGTCGGGGATTGGCAAATCTTGCCGAAGGAAACAGCTATTGTCGGCCAGAAGTCGACGACAGCATGGCGTTTTCTATCAAGGGTGGCCGTCATCCGGTCGTGGAGCAAGTGCTTAAAGCAAATTCCCAGAACCCGTTTGTTCCAAATGCCTGCACTATCGGCGCTGAAATCGGCGACGATGGGGGGAAACTTTGGTTGCTGACAGGGCCAAACATGGGAGGAAAATCGACTTTCCTAAGGCAAAATGCGTTGATTACTATTCTCGCGCAAATGGGGTCCTATGTCCCTGCCGACAGCGCACACATCGGCGTTGTGGATCGACTGTTCAGCCGGGTAGGTGCTGCTGATGATCTTGCCCGTGGCCGCTCAACCTTCATGGTTGAAATGGTGGAAACCGCAGCGATTCTCAATCAGGCCAATCAGAAATCCCTGGTGATCCTGGATGAAATCGGAAGGGGCACCGCAACATTTGATGGACTATCAATCGCCTGGGCAGCAATAGAACACCTTCATGAGGTAAATGGGTGCCGTACGTTGTTTGCCACCCATTATCATGAGCTTACATCTCTGACCCAAATACTGGAACGACTTTCCAATGTTACCATGAAAGTGAAGGAATGGGACGGTGACGTTGTATTTTTGCACGAGGTGGTAAGCGGTACCGCGGATCGGTCTTACGGTATTCAGGTAGCACGTTTGGCCGGGTTGCCTGATTCAGTCATAAGTCGCGCCCGCGAAGTACTTGATCAGTTGGAGAGCTCCGAGCGTACGAATTCAGCGGAAACTCTTGTTGATGACTTGCCATTGTTTACTGTTGCACCTGTGAAAACAAATTCCTCATCTGAAAAAGATACCAGACTGGAAGAGGCAGTTGAGGCGATGAACCTTGATGAAATGACACCTCGGGAAGCGCAGCAGGCGCTTTATGATTTAAAGGCCAAACTAAAGAAATAATTTGTTGCCAAAATCAACCAAAGCCTGATTGTTGTGCCAATTCCGACAGTGAAACTTGTGGTCTCGGACCGACATGTTGAATGACTTCCGAGGCAGCAAGTCCGCCCAAACGGGCACAATCGTCAAGCTCCATATTGTGGGTCAAGCCGTACAAAAATCCAGCAGCGTATAGATCACCTGCTCCGGTAGTGTCTACAAGCTTGTTGATCGGATGGGCAGGTATTTCGCCTGTGCGCTCACGGGTTACAATCATTGAACCTTTTTCACTCATGGTGACAACAGTTAGTTCGCATTCTTCCCGCGCTGCAGCGGCAGCGGTTGAAAGATCAGAGGTTTCGTACAGAGATTTTATTTCTGATTCATTGGCGAAAATTATGTCTACAGTTTTTTTTCGTATTAGCTCAAGAAATTCGTCGCGATAACGATCTACACAAAAGGGATCGGAAAGTGTCATGGCGACTTTTCGGTCTGCCGCGTGGGCAATTGCTGCAGCTTCCCTCATTGCATTTTTTGCTGCTGGTGGGTCCCAAAGGTACCCTTCAAAATATGTAACCTGCGCATTGCGGACCAAATCTGCATCAATATCCTGTGGTCCCAGTTCGATACTGGCACCAAGGTATGTATTCATCGAACGCTCTCCATCCGGCGTGACGAAGATCATTGAGCGCGCAGTTGGTGCACCATTGGTGAGTGGTGGCGTGTCATAATCGACCCCAATTGCTTTTATGTCGTGTCTGAATGCTTCACCCAGGTGATCATCGGCAACTTTTCCGATGTATGAAACTTTTCCTCCAAAACTCGCAATTCCTGCAGCGGTGTTCGCTGCACTTCCTCCGGAAGTTTCCATTGCTGGCCCCATCGCCGCATAAAGAGCCTCAGCACGCTGCGCCTCAACCAAATTCATTGCCCCTTTGGCAATGTTTTCACGGACCAAAAAATCATCTTCAGCTTGCGCAATGATATCAACAATCGCATTGCCGATAGCCAGAACATCATGGGTGGTTTTTGACATGGCGGGGTCCTTTCATTTGCAAACTCTCCATAGCGTTGCTGCCCTTCAAAAGAAAGAGTGATTGGGTCGCAAAACGAAACTTGCGGAAAAGGGCCTCAATGCTTATCTGCAGGAAAACGAATAGGGGAGAATAATCATTGATTATTGAATCAGCCCGTCTCGCTGCAAATCAGTTGCTGGAGCCAAAGTCCAGAAGCGTGGTTTTAAAGTCTGTTGGATTGACATTGTTGCTGTTTTTCGGGATCTGGTTGGGTCTTGATATGGTCGCCGAAACTTTTCTTTCGCCTTTCCTGGGCGGATGGCCTTGGATTGCAACAGCGCTGGCATGGTTCCTGGGTGCTGGCGTCCTGATTGGCGCTGGATTTCTATTGGCACCCGCAACAGCAATTTTTGCCGGAATATTTCTCGATGATGTGGCTGATCATGTAGAGAGAAATCATTATCCTGATGAACCGGTTGGAAATGCATTGCCGATAGGTGCTTCAATATTGCTGGCGATCAAGTTCACTGTTTTGGTTTTGGGGGCAAATTTGCTGGCGTTATTGTTGGTTCTTCTCCCTGGAATAAATTTTGCGATATTTTTTCTTCTGAATGGTTATCTCTTGGGGAGGGAGTATTTTCAGTTTGCCGCAATGCGGTTTCATAGCGAAGCTGAGGCGGCTGCCCTTCGAAAGGAAAAAAATCTGACAGTTTTTCTTGCAGGTCTGATCATTGCCTGTTTTATGGCTGTTCCAATCATCAACCTGTTTACTCCGATTTTTGCAGCCAGTCTGATGGTGCATCTGCACAAGCACATCTCTCGCGATGATAAAGTCAGAATTATACCTGCCTAGATCGAATGTATGGCTATCCAGGAATTTCCTGTTTTAATTCCACAACGGGAACCGGAACATCACAACTTTTTTCTCTGGATTTGCACAAGTCGGCAATTATGCAAGCATCACATTTGGGTTTGCGGGCCACGCAGGTATAACGACCATGCAGGATCAACCAGTGGTGAGCGTGGTAGAGGAATTCCTCTGGAATAATCCGCATCAGGATCGCCTCAACCTCATCCGGGTTTTTGCCGGGTGCCAATCCTGTTCGGTTTCCAATACGCAGAATGTGTGTGTCCACCGCCATTGTAGCTTGGCCGAACGCCATAGAAAGGACCACATTGGCGGTCTTTCTGCCGACGCCTGGTAGTCGAACCAGTTCTTCTCTGGTTTGCGGCACAACACCACCAAATTCTTCAATCAGCATTTTCGACAACGCAACCACGTTTTTGGCTTTGTTTCGGTAAAGGCCGATTGTTTTGATATATTCGCGAACCCTGTCCTCCCCCAAAGCAAGCATTTTCTCTGGTGTATCAGCTACTTTGAACAATTCCTTTGTCGCACGGTTTACACCAATATCAGTGGCTTGTGCCGAAAGTGCGACAGCAACTACCAGTGTGTACGGATTTACGTGAGCGAGTTCTCCTTTTGGCTCAGGTATCTGCCCGCGAAATCTGGAAAAAATCTCTGTGAGTTCATCATTGTTATAGCGGGATCGCGGGAGCTTCTTCTTCATAATCGAGTTACCGGCCTTTTTGTTTTCAAAAAATTATGCACAATTGAGATCAATTCAAAAACATGAAATGAAACTATGCAATCCGAAAACCGTACCCTCAACAGTCATTTTTCTGATCCGGAGTTTTGTGCGGAGCTAAGACCATATCGCTCATTGGGGAAACAGGGGTTTGTAATCCTGATGGCGGTAGTGGTATTTTCCTGTTTGACAACAGGTACGTTTTTCCTGGTGAGTGGTGCATGGCCGATAACTATCTTTCTCGCTATTGATGTCCTATTGATTTGGGGTGCCTTCACGCTGAATTATCGTTCTGCCAGAATACGCGAACGCATTTCAATTTGGCGCGACAAACTGTTGGTGGAATGCCTAAAACCGGATGGCTCAACAGATGAACACCAATTTAATCCGTTTTGGACTCGTTTTGATATTTATCGTCATGAAGAATTTGGCATCACCAGGATGTGCATTGTTTCACGAAAACAACGACTACAGATAGGTTCGTTCTTGAATCCGGCTGATCGAGAAAGTTTCGCTTCTGCATTTTCGGTGGCGCTGGGCCGTGCAAAAGGTGCATGAATCGGGTGGTATTCATCCCGTTTGCGTGATTATTTGTTCAACAATTGAACATTTGGAATCTGATGATGAATCAACTGGCACATAGCACTTGTGAAGACTACCTAACCGTTCGTCGTGTAATTGAACTAATTTCCAATAATTGGAAGGAGCAGCCGGAATTGGATGAGTTGGCCGGTGCTGTAGGAAGTACACCTACCCAGTTGCAAAAGACGTTTACCCGGTGGGCCGGCTTGTCGCCAAAGGCATTTTTGCAGGCCGTAACCCTGGATCATGCCAAGCGTCTCCTGTCTTCGGGGCTTCCATTGCTCGATGCCAGTTATGAACTTGGCCTTTCTGGGCCAGGACGCCTGCATGATTTGTTTGTAACCCACGAGGCCATGTCACCGGGAACTTACAAGGCAAAGGGTGAAGGGTTGCAAATTTCTTGCGGATTCCATGATTGTCAATTCGGGAAGGCATTGGTTTTGGCGACAGATCGGGGTTTGGCTGGATTGGCTTTTTGTGATCCTGGCGGCGAGGAGGAGACTTTCGAAGATATGCGCGCAAGATGGCCCAATGCGAATTATGCCATGCAACCCGAAATTACTTCAAAATATGCAGAACGTATATTCGATCTTGAAAACTGGAAATCGGACAAACCACTGCGCATAGTTCTTATTGGTACCGATTTTGAGATCAAAGTCTGGGAAGGATTGCTGGAAATACCTTTTGGCAGTGCCGCGACCTACTCTGATCTCGCAACCAAAATTGGCCGAAAGAATGCTCCTCGAGCGGTTGGTCGCGCTGTAGGTCGAAATCCGGTTTCATTTGTCGTTCCTTGTCACCGGGTCGTTGGTAAATCCGGAGACCTTACCGGCTATCACTGGGGCATAACCCGCAAGCGTGCCATGCTTGGCTGGGAAACCGGCATGGTTGCTGCCTAGAGATTAATATTCAATGATATCCTTCGAGGCTACAGTTGTATCCGCGTTCAGTTTGTAAACAAGTGGTACGCCAGTCGGGATATTGAGAGAAGTAATCGCCTCCGGAGTCATGCGATCTAGGATCATGACAAGGGAACGCAACGAATTTCCGTGGGCTGAAACGATAACAGGTTTCCCCTGCATCACTGTCGGCAGAATCTCACACATATAATATGGCCAAACACGAGCCCCGGTATCCTTTAAACTTTCACCGTGTTTTCCAGGTGGAGGTGTATCATACGAGCGACGCCAGACATGAACTTGTTCTTCGCCCCACGTCTTGCGAGCATCATCCTTGTTAAGACCTGCCAGATCTCCGTAGTTCCGTTCGTTAAGAGCTTCATCTTCCAGGGTTTTAAGATCCCGTTGTCCGAGTTCTTCAAGCATTAAAGTCAAGGTGTTGCGAGCGCGAATAAGTTTGCTGGTATACGCGATATCAAACTGCATGCCGCGTTCGACCAAAGCCTTGCCCGCGGACCTGGCTTCGTCGACGCCCTTTTCGGTCAGGTCGGGATCACGCCATCCGGTAAAGAGGTTTTTCAAGTTCCATTCACTTTGTCCGTGGCGGACAAGAACCAGAGTGCGCTCCATCGCGTCTATTCTCCACATGCTGTTAACCAATTTTCACTAGAGGCCGAGGACATCCCTCATTGAGTAAAGACCGACAGGCTTGTCCTTGACCCACAATGCAGCTTTAAGTGCGCCGGATGCAAACAACGTGCGATCTTGTGCGTAATGCGCAAGTTCGACGCGTTCGCCAGCTCCAGCGAAAATTACCGAGTGTTCACCAACTACAGAACCTCCGCGAAGGGCTGCAAAACCGATTGTGCCGATTTCCCTGGCACCGGTAATGCCATCCCGTACCCGTACACATTTCTTTTCAAGGTCAATTTCGCGCCCAACTGCAGCAGCCTGTCCCAACAACAGTGCAGTTCCAGAAGGCGCGTCGACTTTGTGTCGGTGATGCATTTCCAAAACTTCAATATCAAAATCTTCCGCAGCCAATGACTTCGCAGCTTGTTCGACCAAAATCGAAAGAAGGTTTACTCCAAGGCTCATATTGCCGGATTTAACTATGGGTGCTTTTTCTGATGAAGTTTGAATCTTGTCGTCTTGTTCGGGTGTGCAGCCGGTAGTGCCAATTACATGAAATATTCCCTGAGCACCTGCCGACTCTGCAAATGCACAACTTGCTTCTGGCGTGGAAAAGTCGATCAATCCATCACAATTTTCAAGAACAGACTTTGTGTCAGAAGATACGGCAATATGGTTGTCTCCAATACCTGCAAGTATTCCGGAATCTTTGCCAATTGCTTCGGACTGGTCATGTTCCAGTGCTCCAGTCAGAACGGCATCGCTGGATTCTGATATCAGTCTTACAAGCGCCTGGCCCATCCTTCCGCCAGCACCGCTAACGGCTAACCTTGTTTCAGCCATTGGAAACTTTCTTCCTCGTATTTACTTTGCCGTTTGCAGGAATTGTTTCAAATCCAATTCCATGCAGCTTTGCATAAACGCCGGTGCGTTTGCGCATTAATGCTGCATGGGTGCCTTCTTCAACGACTCTGCCTCGGTCAATTACAAAAATACGATCTGCGTTACGGATCGTCGACAACCGGTGAGCAACCACAATTGTAGTTCGACTTTTCATCAAATACTCCAGCGCCTGCTGGACAAGTTTTTCTGATTCATTGTCCAGCGCAGAAGTAGCTTCATCAAGCAGGAGGATTGGAGCATCCCTAAGAATAGCCCGGGCAATCGACAGGCGTTGGCGCTGCCCGCCTGACAGGTTTCCACCGAGCTCACCTACCTGAGTATCGTAACCATCTGGCTGCTCGACGATAAACTGGTGCGCCTGCGCCAATTTTGCCGCCTTGATGACGTGTTGATCATCCGCATCGGGTCGACCAAAACGAATGTTGTCCATTATCGAACCTTCAAACAACATTGGCTGTTGGGAAACATACCCGATATTGGATCGCAAACTTGCAGCAGTGATCTTGCTGATATCTTGGCCATCGATAAGAATCTTGCCTTTATCTGTATCAAAGAAACGCTGAATAAGGCTAATGATTGTGGATTTCCCGCCACCAGAGGGGCCTACCAATGCGGTGGTCTTGCCAGCCGGAGCCTTGATTGAAATTCTGTCAAGCACCTTTTCTCCCGGATAATAGGAAAAAGTAATGTCTTTCAACTCAATCGTCCCAGCTTTCAAATCCAGATCTTTTGCAGCGGGTAAATCTCCCTGCTTGATAGGCGTATCAAGGATTTCATAAAGCATGCGGGCGTTTACCAGTGATCGCTCAAATGATACCCGAAAACTGGACAGTTTTCTGATTGGTTCATAAGCAAGCATCGCTGCAGTCAGGAATGCAAACAAGCCACCAGGATCATGACCGAGTTCGACAACGCGATAACCACCCAATGCAACTACCGAGGCAATAGCAAATCCGGCAAGAATCTCTGTCGGGGGCTTCGTCTTGGCGCTTATTTTAACAATCCGGTTTGATCGACCCTCCGCGTTTCGGGTTAGGTTGTACAGCTTGTCACTGAGAATTTCTTCCATCGTGAAGGATTTGACAATCTCAATCCCTTGCGCGGTTTCGACGATAGAGGAAGAGACCTTTGAGTTGAGGTCAACTTCCTGTCGAGCAACCTTTCTCATGCGCTTTACCAGCCTGAGCATAATAAAAGCCAGCAAAGGAAGAACCAGCAAGGTCGCAATGGACATTACAGGATCAAGTGATACCATTACCCCAACCAGGGCAATTAGTGTCAAAAGGTCTCGTGCAAATACCGTAACAAAATTATTGAGCAAGTTTCGCATGCCTAAAATATTCTGATTGATCTGACCAACCAAATAGGCAGAGCGATTGGACTTAAAGTACTCAACTCCAAGTTTGAGAAGATGCGCATAAGTTCGCCGCTGGTAGCGGGCTACGATGTTGTTCGCTACGCGCCCAAGGACATATATGGAACCATATAGAGCAAGACCACGAATAGTAAATACGGCAAATATCGCGGCTGCAATCAGATATGCCGTTTGTAAATCTTGGCCAACAAAAACATCATTTACAATATCGCGCACGATCCAGGCCGTGAAAGCCGTTGAACCCGACACCAGAGCAAGTAGCAATGCCCCGATTGCAAAACTTCCCAAATAGCGGCGCCAGTTCTCGGTCAAGACGCGCTTCAGAATGGCCGAATTTTCACCTGAGCCTGAGGATGTTTCTAAATTCTTGGACAATGGGATTTGGGTCTTTCGAAACTTAAGTTTTCGACGCCTTCATACAGCGTGAATATATGTTTTACCAGTGGGGTGGCATGGTATTCTTGATTTCCGGCTCCATATTATCCAGAAGCTCGTTAATGCGCTTTTTCAGTGTATTCACGGCCCCTTGCAGTGTCTCGATTTCTGAGCGTTGTTTAGCAACTTCGCCCGATAATTCGTCATTGGTCCGGGATAGATGCGCAATTTCCTCCTCCAGCGCCTGAATACGATCTTCGGTGTTCTTGCTCATGGTGTTTTTTGGCTCATTATCGGATGGTCAGCGTATCTACATAGGATTGTTGACCACGAAGCAAGTGAAAGCAACTTATCTCAAGTGGGAATATTGTCCTTCCTTGACAGCTTCCATTACCACAAAGGTAGATGTGTGCGATACATGCGGGAGTGCTGATATTTTTTCACCAAGTATCCTTCGATAATCGGACATGTTGGGTGTTCGGACTTTCAACAGGTAGTCGTAATGCCCGGCGATCATATGGCATTGTTCCACTTCCTTGAATTTGGCAATTCCTTCGTTAAATGACCGCAATGCAGCATCGCGGGTGTCATTGAGCTTTACTTCGACAAAGGCGATATGATCCAGCCCAAGTTTTACGGGATCGATTTTCGCCTGATATCCGGTGATGATGCGCTGCTCTTCCAGTCGTTTTAGCCGTATTTGGCATGGGGTTTTTGACAAACCTACTTTGGCCGCCAATTCTGTTATAGTAATGCGACCGTAAACCGAAACCTCATCCAAAATTTTCCTGTCGATTTCATCCAAAGAAGCTGTCTCATTCATTTGGCCATTTATCCTGTAAAAATCTCCAAATAAGGATAAATAGCCTACCAAAAAGATACAATAAAGTCAGAAAATAATATCGATTGAGTTATCATGGACATTATTGATGATAGAGATGGATGACTGATGAACATGGATAAAATTGTGTCGGCGATGAAAAAGGCCAGGGTCCAAATGCGTGCCCACACATACTCTGACGAAGGGAACTTATTGAACGCATTGATAGGCTCCTCAGATCTCACTGAAAAAGACCGGGAAAGCATTTCAACGACTGCAGCAGATCTTATAAAGGAAATTCGTCAGGATACGGATCCGACTATCATGGAGGTATTCCTTGCTGAATACGGGCTGTCGACGCAAGAAGGAATTGCCCTGATGTGTTTGGCAGAAGCGCTTTTGCGAGTCCCAGACGCGTATACAATAGACGCTTTGATTGAAGACAAGATTGTACCTTCAGACTGGGGCAAGCATCTGGGCGCTTCCAGTTCTTCATTGGTCAACGCGTCAACATGGGCGCTGATGTTGACGGGTAAAGTGCTTGAAGACGAAGATGAGGGCTTGATCGGCGCTCTGCGCGGAGCTGTAAAGCGGATGGGTGAACCGGTAATCCGAACGGCTGTCGGTCGCGCCATGCGAGAAATGGGGCGGCAGTTCGTGCTGGGACGCGACATAGACGAAGCGATGGTCAATGCAAGCGAACTGGAAAAGAAAGGCTATACATATTCCTATGATATGCTTGGAGAAGCTGCCCGAACGGAAAGAGACGCGAAGCGCTACCATCTGTCTTATTCAGAAGCAATTGGCAGCCTGGCTTCTGCCTGCACATCGGAAAATATCAGGAATAACCCTGGAATCTCGGTAAAGCTTTCAGCTTTGCATGCGCGTTATGAAACGTCCCAATCCAAGCGGGTAATGGAGGAACTGGTTCCTCGTGTGCGCTCTTTGGCTCTGCTGGCAAAATCTGCCGGTATGGGTTTCAATATTGACGCCGAGGAGTCCGAGCGGCTTGATCTATCGCTAGATGTTATCGAAGCTGTTGTTTCAGATCCTTCATTAAAAAACTGGGATGGCCTTGGAGTGGTTGTGCAGGCCTACGGCAAGCGAGCTCCATTTGTGCTCGACTGGTTGTACGCTCTTGCCCAAAAGCTTGACAGGAAATTTATGGTTAGGCTCGTCAAGGGAGCTTATTGGGACACTGAAATCAAACGCTCACAAACGTTGGGTGTGGATGGCTTCCCGGTGTTTACCCGCAAAGCCTCGACGGATGTATCATACATTTCCAATGCCCGAAAACTACTCCGCATGACAGACCGGATTTATCCGCAGTTTGCCACCCACAACGCTCATACGGTATGCGCAGTGCTGGCAATGGCGAATAATCGCGACTCTTTTGAATTCCAACGGTTGCACGGAATGGGTGAAAACCTACATGCAAAAATTTTGAAACGTGAAGAAACCCGCTGTCGAATTTATGCACCAGTAGGCGCCCATCGGGATCTCCTTGCCTATCTCGTGAGACGCCTTCTGGAAAATGGCGCGAACAGCTCGTTTGTAAACCAGATAGTGGATGAGGAAATTTCACCCGAAGAGATTGCAACAGATCCATTTGAAATCGTCCAGTCATATATTGATAGCCCCGAACATCCTGGAATCTTGTCGCCTGCTGATATCTTCTCCAAACAACGAAAGAACTCCAAAGGATGGGATATTCTTGAACCTCATGAAGCTGAGGAGATTGATGCACTTCGATCCGGGTTTTCGGAAAAGATCTGGAAAGCGGGGCCCAGGATTGCAGGTAATGTCCAAGGCGGAGACAAACTGGTCATTCATAATCCCGCACGTCCTGATGAACGGGTCGGTGAAGTAGTGGAAGCATCGGAAGCGGATATCAATAATGCTCTAGAGGATGCGAGGCCTTGGGACAGTGTCGATGCTGCAACACGAGCCAAGGTCCTTATTCGAGCATCGGATCTCTATGAGCAAAATGCTGGTGAGCTCTTTGCGTTGGCAGCCCGGGAAGCTGGAAAAACAATCATCGATTGTGTAGGTGAACTGCGTGAAGCAGTCGACTTTCTAAGATACTATGCCAGTGAAGCAGTTCGACTGGAGACACTCGATCCGCGCGGTGTGTTTGCCTGTATATCACCGTGGAATTTCCCTCTGGCAATATTCACTGGACAAATTTCCGCAGCGCTCGCTGCTGGAAATGGGGTAATTGCCAAACCTGCTGAGGCTACTCCATTGATTGCGTGTAAGGCAATTGATCTGCTCCATGAAGCCGGGGTTCCAAAAGAATGCCTGCAACTGTTACCCGGGAAAGGATCTATGGTAGGTGCGGCACTTTCCGTTGGTCCCGGGATTGATGGCATGTGCTTTACCGGGTCTACCCAAACGGCACACATCATCAATCAGGCTATGGCAACAAATCTTTCTCCCGATGCTCCGCTCATAGCTGAAACCGGTGGTCTCAACGCGATGATTGTTGATTCGACGGCACTTCCCGAGCAGGCGGTTCGCGATATTGTAATTTCGGCATTCCAGAGTGCTGGCCAGCGATGTTCTGCACTTCGGGTACTCTATGTACAGGAGGAAATCGCTGACAACATTCTTGATATGGTTAAGGGCGCCATGGATGAGTTGGCTGTGGCAAATCCCTGGGAGTATTCCACTGATGTGGGTCCGGTTATTGATGAAACCGCTAAAAACAAGATTGGCAAACATATTGAAGAGGCAAGGGAAGCAGGGCGACTTCTTAAACAACTAGATGTACCTTCGACTGGAAATTTTATGGGACCGGCCCTGATTGAGATCAATTCGATAAGTGATCTGCAAGAAGAAATTTTCGGCCCGGTTCTTCATGTGGCAAAATTTTCCGCAGAAGAGATCGATGTGGTGATCGACACAATCAACGCCACTGGCTACGGTTTGACGTTCGGGCTGCACACCAGAATTGATGATCGGGTGCAGCACATTGTAGACAGGATTCATGCCGGGAATATATATGTGAATCGCAATCAGATTGGTGCGGTGGTTGGATCGCAGCCGTTTGGAGGAGAAGGATTGTCGGGCACCGGACCAAAAGCTGGTGGGCCGCATTATGTCTCGCGCTTCAAACGAGTTGGAAAACGGCAAGTCGTTCAGGGGACGAAACAAGAAAAGGCTGCGTTGCTGGAAGAAGTGCAGGAAACAATTGACCGCCTGTCAATCAAGTCAAATCACGATCCGTTAAACTCTTCGGAATTGCCCGGCCCTACTGGAGAATCCAATCGCCTGTCTACTTATGCAAGAGGCATAATTCTCTGCCTTGGGCCTGACGCAGCTTCCGCCGAAGCTCAGCGACTGGAAGCTTCAAGTCAGGGTTGCGTAACGGTAACGGTTGCGCCCGGGGTGAAAGGTGGAGTTGATGGTGTGCTGGAGACAGGGCACTTGTCCACACTAAGCGGTTTTGATGCGGTGTGCTTCTGGGGATCCGAAGCTGATGCCCGCATTGTTCGGCAAGCACTTTCAGCCAGAAATGGTTCTATAATTCCGCTTGTTACTGAAAGTGGGAATGCTTCCATGTATCAAATGGAGCGACACGTGTGTGTGGATACTACGGCTTCTGGCGGCAATACCGCGCTGCTGGCGGCAAATCCGTAAAGATTGGAGTTTACAAATTGGTGCAATCATGAACTGATCGCGCCCTGTGGCATGGCAGGGCGGATTGATGAGGCTTGGTTGGCTGGACTATTTGATGGGCATAACCGTCGCTCTCCTTTGGGGGATGGGTTTGGTAGTGGCCAAGTCGGCGATTGAGCATTTTCCACCAATTCTGCTCATGGCATTGCGGTTTGAAGTAACTGCCCTGATGCTGATCTGGTTTGTAAAGCCACCCTGGCACGTGATGGGCCAATTGTTCGGAATTGCCATCATTTCCGCGGCAATCCAGTACAGTCTCACTTTTACAGGTTTGAAAGGCCTTGATGCTTCAGTCGCCGCCCTGGTCGTCCAGCTTGAAGTGCCCTTTCTGGTGCTGTTTGGAATGTTGCTGCTGAAAGAACAGCCAGAACTGCGCAAGTGGATCGGCATCGCAATGGCGTTCATGGGTGTAGCATTGATTGCAGGTGAGCCAAGGTTGGGTGGCGCTTGGTTTTCAATGGTGCTGGTTGTCGGTGGGGCAGCAACCTGGGCTGTTGGTCAGGTTTTTGTGCGCAAAATGAAAGACATTGACGGCCTGACCACAGTTGCGTGGGTAGCTGTTTTCGCCGTACCTCAATTACTATTCATGTCCTATCTGTTTGAAGACAACCAAATTGCGGCTATTAGATCAGCAGGTGCAGATGTATGGGGAGCAGTCTTTTATCTGGGTGTTGTTATGACCGCGCTTGGTTATGGATTGTGGTACACATTGGTGCGTCGTCATCCTGTCAATATGGTCGCTCCGTTTTTGCTTCTCCTTCCTGTATTTGCGGTGCTTGGAGGAACAGTGTTTCTTGACGAGAGCCTTGCCCCGTTAAGCATCATTGGCGGTACAATTGTTATTGTCGGAGTTGCGTTCATATTGATCGAGTTTGACCTGAGAAAACTGATCCCGAGACGCGGCAAGCAACCGCTGGAGGTCAGACATAGTGAATGAGCACAAAATCTCCGGATCCCTGAACAAGATTTTTGGCAGTACAAGTGCCGATCAGCCGACACTTGCTGCAATACTGATGGTCTCAGCCCTCATGCTTCTTGGGTTGCAGGATGCGATAATAAAATTCACCAGTTCGGATGTATCGCTTTGGCAGTTTCAAACAATCCGTTCCGCGACAAACTTTGTGCTGTTGCTGTTTTTGGCCCGTCTAATCTGGGGTACTAGCAGGCCGCAACCGAAGAATATCTGGGCTGTTGCATTGCGAAGTGTAATTCAGGTTGCGACCATGATGATGTTCTTTTCCGGGATGCCATTCTTGTCGCTTGCCGAGATTGCAGCGGGGCTATACGTCTACCCGCTTTTCGTGGCGGTTCTTTCAATTATCATCCTCGGGGAACGGGTAGGTCCTTTGCGCTTGGCTGCAATATTTTTTGGTTTTACCGGAACGTTATTGATCTTGAAGCCGGGAACGGAAAGTTTTAGTCCGGTAAATCTGCTGCCCGTTGGAGCAGCCTTTTGCTACGCCTGCAATGTAATGACCACCCGTCGCCTGTGTCGTGAAGAGTCACCAATAACACTGGCTTACGGTGTGGCCATAACGTTCTTTACCGCGGGGCTTCTTGGAACTCTGTTCCTTTCATCTCCAAGTGTGGCTGATAGCCTTGGTGCCTGGCGTGACGGTTGGCCTTATCTGATGACAGGGTGGCAGGAAATTTCCATTACCCTGGTCGCATTGATATTGACTTGCTCGGGTCTCAACCTTGCTGCAAATATTGGCCTTGCAAAGGCATATCAAAGTGCGGAATCAAGCTGGTTGGCACCGATAGATTACTCGTACCTGATCTTTGCAACGTTCTGGGGGTTTGTATTTTCCCGAACAATACCCGACATCTACACATTTATCGGCATGGGTTTGATCGCCGGGGCTGGAATTTTTGTAGCTTGGCGAGAACGACAATCAACCCGCAAACGCACTCGACGGATGCCGGTTTGATTAGTCTAGCGATTTATTTAGTTCCAGTTCGCTTTGAACGTCACCATTCATTAAAGGCGTTCACTTTTTTGGTGGCTTCGTGCATTGGTTTCCTGGATACACTGACACTTCTGTTCAAATGGCCGGTTCCAGAAAAACTTGGCCATATCATTTGCTTGTGGCCATGCTAACAATTTTGCAAATCTATCTTTCTTTTTACCAGTAATTACAGTGAATTTTTCAACCAGTTGCAACTCGTTGATTGGCTTTTGTGGTGATGCAAAGAATGAGCGAGCTGGTAGAGTGGTGGCCAGTGCAGCAGGCGATGAATCCAGTAAAAGTAAAAACTGGACCAAATAGGTATCAGCACGAACCAGGCTGAAACCAGTAAAAAACGACTCAGGCCACCACGAATTCAAACAATATTGAACTGATTGCCAACCAGTAACTGAAGAGCCATCTTAACCAGGCAAGTGGATTGGGAGGCCAGTCCAAAATTGGTGAGACAGGTATGGGAATATCCGGTTGGTAGTTCCACGCTATGGACCTTGGCTTGGAATTGTTTGTGTCGCTCATATGATTACTCCAGGCGGCAATTATAAAATTGTCAATGCACCGTTTGCAAAATTGCTGATCCGTATAATCAGGGACGTAATATATCCTTCTTGGAAACCTGGCCGCTCCATGTAATTTTCTTGTAGTCGAACCCCTGTTCAATTGTAGGTTTCACCACCCGGAAATAGGGAGACAAGTCAAAATCTCGTGGAGTAAACAGCGAATGATGTCGAATATGCAATATTTCACGCTTCGAGTAGGGTGATATGGCAGTTGAACGACCAGGTGCGAGAGTAACTTCCGGCAAGATTGGATAGCCGACTTCTTGGTAGGCTTGAGCAATCAGGGAAGAGCAGATTGCCTTTGTTGGTGACGAAGAACCCAGTGAAAGCATTCGTCTGCGCCACCTGACTGGAACCGGAGGAGTCGGGAAGAAATATCGCAGCAAGTCAAAAATGTTTTTTAGATCATACTGCAAGCCAATCTTCCCTATCATGAAATCGACTACTTTCTGGCGATCACGCTTTGTTAGGCCAACGGGGCGGCAAATCCTCGTGTTGAATGATTCATAACGGCTAAGTGGTACCGCGATGCATCCCTGACCAAGGTTTACTTCAATCAGGCTCGGGCGTTCGCTTCCATCTGTCGGCTCGGGTAATTCTTGGCCAATATACAAAGCGGCATGGGACCAGGTTGATTGGGTCAAATATTTGATAACTACTGAAACATGCTGGTTTCCTTCCACCAGCAATACATCACCGGGTTCCAGGGTTTTGCAAAGTGTTGCGTAATCAGACGGCGTATAGGGTTCATAGCCAGATGATTCCTGAACCAGCTTGCCAGCCAGAAATCCGCCAATCTTCTCCAGAAATGTGTCAAATAGGCCCATAATTTTCTCTCTACCCAGAATATTGGGAAGTGAATGGATTCGGCAACCCACATAAATTCACTTCGCGGTGTTTGACACAAACCTGTGGAGCTATAAACTGGAATCATTCTAAACTGTCAAAGTAGCCCAGGGGCGTCTTCACTATGCTTTCCCGTTTTTTGCCGATGGGCAAAACTCATTTCAAGGATCTTACAGAGCAACAAATTTTGGCTTTGGCCATTTCATCGGAGGAGGATGATGGACGGATCTATCAAACCTATGCGGATGGTATTCGAGACGAATATCCCGATACCGCAAAAATTTTTGATGAGATGGCAGAAGAGGAAAACGAGCATCGCCAGTGGTTGATAGATCTTCATCAAAAGAAGTTTGGTGAAACGATTCCTCTTATCAGAAGAGAACATGTGAAAGGGTTCTATAGCCGCAAACCAGACTGGTTGGTAAAACCGTTTGGTGTAGAGGCAGTCCGTAAAACTGCAGCGGAAATGGAAGCTCAGGCGCATCGGTTTTATCTGGCCGCCGCGAAACAAACTGAAGATGCCTCAATCCGCAAATTGTTGGGCGATCTGGCGATTGCTGAAGCGGGTCACATAGCTGTCGCCAAGGGTGCCGAGAAAAAACATACACCGGATGATGTGAAAGAAGATGAAGCCGACCGCGAACAGCGCCGCTTTATTCTTACATATGTGCAGCCAGGGCTTGCCGGCCTGATAGATGGTTCGGTTTCAACTCTGGCGCCGATATTTGCCACAGCCTTTGCAACTCAGGATACCTGGACCACTTTTTTGGTTGGTCTCGCCGCATCGGTGGGTGCCGGCATATCAATGGGCTTCACAGAAGTAGCCTCCGATGATGGCGTAATTTCAGGGCGGGGCTCACCGATTATTCGGGGATTTGTCACCGGCATAATGACAACTATTGGCGGACTGGGGCACGCATTGCCTTATCTCATTCCGGATTTCTGGCTGGCTACTTATGTTGCCATCGCAGTTGTGTTTGTCGAGCTGTTCGTCATTACCTGGATACAGCATAAGTATATGGAGACACCCTGGCTAAAAGCGATGATGCAGATTGTTCTTGGTGGTGCTCTGGTCTTGGCTGCAGGTATATTAATTGGCAGCGGATAGCGTGCATCTAGTATGGACAGGGGTCACAAAATCGAACCTCACGTCCATCAGATGGATGAAAAAAGGAAAGTTTTTCTGCATGCAACATAAGTCTGGGAGAGACGGCAGCGATTTCCGGCGGGGCATAAAAAGTATCTCCAAGAATTGGATGACCAATTGCTTGCATGTGAACCCGTAGCTGGTGTGATCGCCCGGAAATAGGCGTTAGTTCCATTCGTGTATATGAACCGAAACGCTCCAAAACGCGCCAGTGGGTTGTAGCAGGTCGACCCAACATGGGTTCTACCATCTGTTTCGGCCTGTTGTACCAGTCAGTGACCAACGGAAGGTTTATCGTGTCAGAGTCATCAGAAACTGTTCCCGCTACAACTGCAATATAGGTTTTTTGGGTTTTGCGTCTCTCAAATTGCATACCAAGATTGCGGTGGCTTTCAGTATTCAGTGCCATCACCAGCAATCCGGATGTGCCCCGGTCAAGGCGATGGACAACCCGCACACTTTTAAATTTTCTTTGTGCCCGCTTCTCCAGACTGTCTGAATGAGCAAGGTCTTTCCCGGATACCGTCAGCAAGCCCGAAGGCTTGGAGAGGACCAGTATGTCCAGATCCTTGTGAATTATGGAAATCCAGGGGTCCGTTGGTGGATCATAAATAAAATCGGGAGGTGGAGTGTTTCCGCTGATGGGAAGCGGTCCGGCAACCGTTTTGCGCATGGCTTACTCACCTTCGCCAACTAAAGTGGATACTGTACGTAACAACAATTCGATATCCGAATTCCGGGAAAGGCGATGATCGCCATCCTTTACTAACGTCATGGTAACCTGTTCTTCTGGCAAGAAAGTTACAAGTTTCATGACATGCTCGTAGGGGACATCCGGATCCTTCATTCCTTGAATGATGTGAACCGGACAACCCGTTTCCATCAGATTGGTCATAACACGATTTGCATCGCCATCTTCGAAAAGAATCTTTGTGAATATGTTCGGTTCATCGGAATATTCCGAAAGCTCTTCAAGGTAACCCTTCTCCTCCATTTGGTTTCGTTGCTCGTCAGTTATTTTGGGCTTCATCAGTTCGTGCGTAAAATCCGGTGCAGGTGCGAGCAACAATAGTGCCTTGAGGCGGTTGCTTTGCCCACGCCTTGCTAACTCCTGAACCATCCGCAAGGCAATCCAACCACCCATGGATGAACCAACAAGGACATGATTGTCTTCACTGCAAAACGCATCAAATACAGTCAGGCTTTCCTCGAGCCATCGTGAAATTGTTCCGTAAAGGAAATCACCACCCGACTCACCATGGCCGGAATAGTCATGGCGACAGCAAGCATGTTCATTTTTTGCGGCCCATTGGTCAAGCGCCTCTGCTTTGGTTCCGATCATGTCTGAACGGTAACCGCCCAACCACACTAGGCCCGGTGTTTTGCCGAATCGAACACGAACAGCAATGTCTCGGGCATCTTCAGCGCTGCCCACTGTGATGTTTCGGGGGAAGTCAGGTTTCATCAGTATTTGATCCGTGAAGCCGGTGTATATGAATTTTCGTTCTTATGGCGTGTTTTTACGCCAAAATCAAAGTGATGTGCCTGATAAAATCATCGTAAAACTCATTCACATATGTCCACATTTTTGTATGATTTTTATACTGAACCATGCTATTGGAGCCGCATTCATTCCACTTGTATTGTGGGGATGAAAAGATTTTATGTAGACAATAAAGGAGCCTACGGCCATTCGCAGACCACACAGGGCGCAGCCCCACCAAAAAGAAGGACCTCGTTCAAACGAGGAGATTCTTGTAACCGAAGTACAATTGATTGACGCTGATGGCGAGAACCATGGTGTGGTAGAAACCAGCCAGGCACTTGTGATGGCACAGGAACAAGGGCTGGATTTGGTTGAAATTTCGCCGACCAACAGGCCACCCATTTGCAAAATACTGGATTTCGGAAAGTACAAGTATCAATCCCAGAAAAAAGCTGCGGAGGCGCGCAAGAAACAGAAGACGCAAGACGTTAAAGAGATCAAGATGCGTCCAAACATTGATACGCACGACTACGAAGTAAAAATGCGTTCAATTGTTAAGTTTCTGGGTGAAGGTGACAAGGTCAAGGTTACATTGCGATTTCGCGGCAGGGAAATGGCGCATTTGGAACTTGGTATGGATTTGCTAAAGCGGGTCAAAACTGACATTGAAGACATTGCCAAGGTCGAGGCCGAGCCAAAACTAGAAGGCCGCCAGATGATGATGGTAGTGTCTCCAGCCAAGTAAGAATGCTTTATTGAATTGAAGTTTGCTGGGAAGGCTGACAGGCTTCAGCTTTTCGTCTTGTAAAAATTCAAGATTCTGGTTGCCAAGAGCACTCAGTAACGTTATATCACCGCGGTTGACGGCCTGGCAGGGCATGCCACGGCGGTCTTATATGCTGGTTCTACTTTGGTCGGTGGAACTGTAATTTGTCTGAAACAAGTTTGTCATTTCCAGATTGAACATTTCAGATCAGGAATCAGGTTTTCTGTTTCCGCAGTTAGTTATGGAGAGCGAAATGCCCAAGATGAAGACCAAATCAAGCGCCAAAAAGCGCTTCAAGGTAACCGCCACCGGTAAGGTGAAGGCAGCCGCTTCCGGTAAACAACATGGCATGATCAAGCGGTCAAACAAGTTTATTCGCGACGCTCGCGGCACCATGGTCCTGTGTGACGCAGATGCCCGTATCGTCAAGAAGTTTCTTCCCTACGCGAAATAAATCAGCCGTAAAACCTGTTTCAAGGAGTTTAGATCATGGCACGTGTTAAACGCGGCGTTACCTCCCACGCCAAACACAAAAAAGTTCTCAAGAAAGCCAAAGGCTATTACGGTCGCCGCAAGAATACCATTCGCGTCGCTCGTCAGGCTGTTGAAAAGGCTGCCCAGTATGCATATCGTGACCGCAAGGCGCGCAAACGTAACTTCCGCTCACTTTGGATTCAGCGAATTAATGCGGCTGCTCGTGAGCATGGACTGACCTATGGCCGTATGATGGATGGCCTCAACAAATCTGGAATCGAAATTGACCGCAAGGTACTTTCCGATCTTGCCATTCATGAGCCTGAAGCATTTGCCGGGCTTGTTGGCAAGGCAAAGGAAGCGCTAGCATACTTGAAAGATACAACACCGAACGCCTTTGAGGCGGCCGTTAAGTAAGTCGGCCGGTTTAATTGGATTAAATGTTAAAACCGCGCTGGCAACGGCGCGGTTTTTTGTTTTGCAAACATGAATTCGTGCCATATGTCTGGAAAGACACATGGATTTACGCTTAAACCAATGTCGCGACCCGCTGACTCGAATCGAGCGAAAAATGAACGATCTTGAAACATTTGAAAAATCCATTCTGAATGAAATTGAAACCTGTGCCGATGAAGCAGCGTTGGAGAACGTACGCGTTGGAAGCCTCGGCAAGAAAGGTTCTATATCGCAGAAGATGAAAACCTTGGGTTCCATGTCTCAAGAAGAGCGCCAGATTATGGGTCCGGCGCTGAACGGCTTAAAATCACGGGTTACCGATGCGGTTGCTAATCGCAAGGTTGTTCTGAAACGGGAAGCCATCGCAGAACGACTAAAATCAGAAACTGCAGATGTTACTCTTCCAGTTAGGCAATCGCCAGCAGAAGCCGGGCGAATTCATCCAATTTCACAAGTCATGGATGAAATTACCGCCATATTTGCCGATATGGGGTTTTCTGTTGCTGAAGGTCCCGATATCGAAACGGATTATTACAATTTTGTTGCCTTGAATTTTCCAGACGGTCATCCAGCGCGCGAAATGCATGATACGTTCTTTCTGCAACCAGACGAAAATGGTGTCCGAAAGCTGTTGCGCACGCATACTTCACCGGTGCAAATCCGAACAATGGAAGCACAAAAGCCGCCGATCCGTATTGTCATTCCAGGCAAAACCTATCGCTGTGACAGTGATGCTACCCACTCGCCGATGTTCCATCAGCTTGAAGGTTTGGTAGTGGACAAGACATCAAACATTGCGAATCTGAAATGGGTATTGGAAGAGTTCTGCAAATCCTTTTTTGAGGTGGATCATGTGGATATGCGTTTTCGACCTTCCTTTTTTCCGTTTACGGAACCATCCCTTGAGGTGGATATCCAGTGTGATCGTTCAGGTACTGAAGTGAAGTTTGGTGAAGGCACTGACTGGATGGAAGTTCTGGGCTGCGGCATGGTGCATCCAAATGTATTGCGATCGGGTGGTTTGGATCCGGACGAATATCAGGGTTTTGCATGGGGAATTGGTATTGACCGAATTGCCATGCTCAAATATGGCATGCCGGATTTGCGGGCATTTTTCGATGCCGACGTGCGCTGGATGAAACATTATGGTTTCCGCCCCCTGGATATGCCTACACTCTTTGGGGGATTAAGTTCATGACCCGCTATACTGACGCAGCCCTTCTAACGGGCGATTTCGCGCACATGATGAAACAACCTCCAAAGGAAGTGGAATGGAAGAAAAAGGCCGCTTGCGACAACAAGGCAGAGGCTGTTGCCCAGGAAGTGGCGAAGCACATATTCTCGATGAGCCAGGGCCTTAATCCGCAAATTGAGCGATTGGAAATCACTACCTTTAGCGCCAAGGGGCCGATTACGGTAATGGGCATTGTTCCAGGTGATGGTGATCTTATCCGTATTGACGGAGTTTTCTCGGATGGACACCTCCCGATCTCCATCATTCAACATGCTGCCCAACTGTCCATGACTTTTACCAAAGCGACCGTCGGCTCAGATAATGAACAGGATGAGCAAGAGGGTGGTAGGCAGATTGGCTTTGTAATTTTCGATGAATTGACCAAACGCAAGAAAGAGCGGACTGCTGCCAAGCGGAAAGCTGCTACCAAAAAGAGAACTGCAGGAAAATGAAATTCACCCTCTCGTGGTTAAAAGATCATCTTGAAACTGATGCTGGCCTGAAAGAAATTGTCGACAAATTGACGCTCATCGGCCTCGAAGTTGAGGAAGTCGATGACAAGCAGGCGTTTGCACCATTTACGATCGCAAAGGTGCTTAGCGCCGAAAAGCACCCGGATGCTGATAAGCTGAAAGTACTGTCAGTCGACCCTGGTAACGGCCAGCCGGTACAGGTTGTTTGCGGTGCCCCAAATGCGAAAGCGGGACTGATTGGCGCATTTGCGGCACCTGGAACCTATATTCCCGGAATTGATCTCATGCTTTCTGTAGGAAAAATCCGTGGCGTGGAAAGTCATGGCATGATGTGTTCCGAACGCGAACTTGAAATGTCTGATGAACATGATGGCATCATTGAATTACCAGAAGATGCTCCGGTGGGTACTTCATTTGCCACGTATGCAGGTCTGAATGATCCAGTAATCGAAATTGGCATCACTCCAAACCGGTCTGACGCGCTGGGGGTTGCAGGTATCGCACGAGATTTGGAGGCGGCTGGCCTTGGAAAAGTGAAGAATCTCTCCATCACAAAACCAAAGGGAAGCTACCCCTGCCCGGTCGGTATAATGCTTGACTTGGAGGATGTTCCTGAATGGTGTCCGGCATTTGGTCTTCAGTATGTAAAAGGCATCAAAAATGGCCCTTCACCGAAGTGGATGCAGCAGCGGTTGCTGGCGATCGGTCTTCGTCCAATTTCCGCTTTGGTTGATATCACCAACTATGTCACTTTTGATTTGGGAAGACCGCTGCACGTGTTTGATGCAGACAAGATCACAGGCGGGTTGGTTGTTCGCCGTGGCAAGCAGGGAGAGAAATTCCTCGCGCTGGACGGCAAGGAATACGAACTTGGACCGGTAAATTGCGTAATCGCAGATGACAATGGAGTGGAATCGTTGGCGGGTATCATGGGCGGCGAAGTCTCTGGCTGTGCTGACGATACGGTCAATGTTCTGGTCGAATCGGCATTGTGGGATCCGCTAAATATTGCCCGTTCAGGTCGCGATCTTGGAATAAATTCTGATGCACGATACCGTTTTGAACGTGGCGTTGATCCGCAGTTCATGAAATCAGGCCTCGATCAGGGTACTAATCTGGTGCTGGAATTGTGCGGCGGAGAACCATCTGAGCCGGTCATTGCTGGAACAATTCCAAACCCAAAACTGGAGATTGAGTTTCCAGTGAGTGAAGTGTCGAGATTAACCGGTATAGAAGTACATTCAGAAGAATGTTCAGTTATTCTGCAGCGCCTGGGATTTGATGTGTCCGGTTCTGGAGAAAAACTTCAGGTAGGTGTGCCCAGCTGGCGACCGGACGTTCACGGAAAACCGGATCTTGTCGAAGAAATCACACGCATTTACGGTGTAAACCGAATTGAGCCGCAGCCTTTGCCGTCGACCGGTGCAGTTGGCACAAAAGTCCTTACAACCGGACAAATTCGCACACGCGCTGTCCGCAGGGCGCTTGCCTCGCGCGGAATGCTGGAAGCTGTAACCTGGTCATTCATTTCTGAAACCCACGCAAAACTGTTTGGTGGTGGAGAGGTGAGCACCAGACTTGCCAATCCGATTTCTGTTGAGATGTCGGATATGCGGCCATCATTGCTTCCCGGGTTGATTGCAGCAGCAAAACGCAATGGCGATCGTGGATACTCCGATGTAGCACTGTTTGAAGTGGCTCCAATCTATCTGGGTGATGAGCCAGAACATCAGCACCGTGTAGCCGGTGGTATTCGGCGTGGAACCGCCCAGCTAACGGGTGGTGGGCGTGACTGGCTACAACCAGCTAATCCGGTTGATGTATATGATGCCAAGGCTGATGCACTGTCGGCGTTGGAGGCATGTGGTCTGGACACTTCAAAAGTCCAAATTAATGCCGGTGGTCCGGACTGGTACCATCCCGGGCGCTCCGGTACGATTCAACTCGGGCCCAAATTGATCCTCGCCAGATTTGGCGAACTCCATCCCATGACACTTGAAGAACTGGATGTTTCCGGTCCCATGTGTGGATTTGAGGTAATGCTCGATGCACTTCCCGAATCCCGCAAGAAGGCAACACGTACCAAACCGCCAATTCAAATTTCGGATTTCCAGACCGTTCGACGCGACTTTGCATTCGTGGTAGAAAAATCAGTAGACGCTGCTTCATTGATCCGGGCTGCCTTGGGTGCAGAAAAATCACTTGTCAACGATGTCCGGGTCTTTGACCTGTTTGAGGATCCGGTACTCGGTGAGGATAAAAAGTCCATCGCTATAGAGGTTACCCTTCAGCCGAAGGACAAGACTTTGACTGACGAGGATATTGCGGAAGTAAGCTCTAAAATCGTCGAGAAGGTTACCCAGTCCACTGGCGGTGTCTTGCGGAGTTGATCACCCGGTCTTTAGTGTTTTGACTTTGGCGGAATCGGCCCGCCGGTCATTGATTACAGTTACCCGGTGCATCTTTCGCGAATGCGGAAGATAGTCAGCAGTTGCATAATGCTGGGTGCAACGATTGTCCCAAAAGGCAACGGTCCCGGCAGTCCACTTGAAACGAACCTGATAATCCGGCTTGTAAATGTGGTCATAGAGATAGGAAAGCAACCGGTTGGATTCCTGAGCTTTCATACCGGCCACATGCCTTGTGAAACAGGGGTTGACGTACAGAAATTTCTTGCCGTTTACCGGGTGTATCTGGACAATCGGGTGCAGGGCATTGCCAAATCGTTCATGCGCTGCTGTCAGTTCCCGGCCACAGGACTCCGCATCTCCATGAGAGAAATTGTTTCGAAAATCTCCAAGGTCATGTACGGCACGCAAACCCTCAAGTTCAGATTTCATGCCCTTGGGCAATGTGTCATAGGCGGCGCTCATTGAAAGCCAGAGCGTATCACCGCCAACGGGTGGAATCTTGACCGCGTGGAGAATTGTTGTAAAAGGAGGATTGGTCTTGAATGTCAAGTCGGTATGCCAGCCATCTGTACTTGGAGGTTTTTCCGGTCCATTCGCGAGCACCGTAATTCGTTCAAAGCCTTGCAGGTTTCTGTAAACTGGATGGGGAGCTTCCGGCTCTCCAAACGACTGCGCCAGTGCAAGATGAGTTTCAGGTGTAATTTTCTGGTCACGAAGAAAAACAACCTGATGCTTGATCAGCATCTCATACAGCACATCTGCGTCACTTGATTCGAGCGGCTTGGATAAATCTACACCGGAGGCTTCTGCCCCAATATGGGGTGTAAGTTGCGATATCCTGATTCTACCAGCCATTGTAATTCCTGAGATACGTACCAATCCACTCAATAACAGATATTTGTGGACGAATGAAAGTTGAATTAAAAGGAAGTCATGAACCGAATCGATATAATTATTGGCATTTGTTCAACTGTGTTACTGGCAGGTGGTATTGTTCATGCCGAAGTGCCTGCAAAAAAACAGTTTGGCGGCCAACCACTTCCGGCAGCAATGGCCCCAAAAGTTCATGGATTTTATTCCAAAGGCTGCATTGCTGGTGCAATGGCCATTCCGGTAGATGGGCCAAACTGGCAGGCAATGAGATTGTCACGCAACCGCCGTTGGGGTCATCCGGCACTAATAAAGATTATTGAAGATCTTTCTTACAAGGCCAAGAAGGATGGTTGGAACGGCATTATGGTTGGCGACATATCCCAACCCAGAGGCGGTCCAATGTTAACGGGGCACCGATCCCATCAATTGGGCCTGGATGCAGATTTGTGGTTTATGCCGATGCCCGACCAGAGGCTAACCTACAAAGAGCGGGAAGACCTCAGTGCTGTGTCCGTATTGAAAAAAGACAGCGTGTATGTTGATGATAGTCGGTGGACCCGCGCGCACACCATGTTGCTTTATCACGCCGCAAACTACAAGGCGGTTGAACGCATACTGGTTCATCCGGGTGTGAAGAAGAAGCTGTGCGATACGGTTGAGGGTAATCGATCCTGGTTGAACAAGATCAGGCCGTATTGGGGTCATCACTATCATTTTCACTTAAGAATAGGGTGCCCGGACGGTTCTCCTGGATGTCAGTCTCAGCAGGGAACAGGATCGGGCACCGGATGTGACAGTTCCCTGGACTGGTGGTTTGACGTGGCCTTCAAACCGCCCAAAAAACCGAAAAAGATAGATACACCCAAGAAGGAAAAACCGAAAAAACGGCGTGAGCTTGTACTCTCCGATCTTCCAAAGGCGTGTACTGCCGTATTGAAGGCTCCCGCCACTGATCTTGAAACAGCAACCCTCAAAATTCGGGAAACAGCCTTTGCTGCACCGGAGATAAAATTGCCAAAAGTTTCGGCCGCCTCAATTATGTTGAGCAAATCGATTGAGAGCGCAGGTTCAACACTTTCCGGGATGGAAATACCAGTTCCAACTCCAAGGCCAACCCGTTAGGTTGAAATCGTTTCATTGGGTGCATTTCAAGCAGGGCAAGAAACGCCTGTGCCGCCAATACCGCAATACCCGCTGGGGTTTTTCTCCAGATACTGCTGGTGATACTCTTCGGCAAAATAGAACGCCGGAGCGTCCAGAATTTCCGTGGAAATTGCACTGGAAATTCCCGCCTTGTTAAGTGCATCCTGGTAGGCCTGCATTGATTGGTGAGCGAGTTTCCGTTGCTCTTTGGTGTATGTGTATATTGCAGAGCGATATTGAGTGCCAACATCATTTCCCTGTCTCATTCCCTGGGTAGGGTTGTGACTTTCCCAGAACAGTTTCAGCAAATCTGTAAAGCTGATGAGCTTGGGATCATAAACAACAAGAACAATTTCTGTATGGCCAGTCCGGCCTGAGCAAACTTCCTTGTATGTGGGGTTGGGTGTGTGGCCACCGGAATATCCCACAGCCGTTACATGAACTCCTTCAACTTGCCAAAACTTGCGCTCTGCACCCCAAAAGCACCCCAATCCGAACTGGGCAACTTCCATTTCCTCTGGATAAGGCCCGTGAAGGGGTTGGCCAGACACAAAATGATGGGATCCTGAATCGATAGGATTTGATCGTCCTTCGGGGGCATTTGACGGATCAGGATAATCAAGGTTTTTCATGAGCAGGTTTTTGAGAAACATCGGTTTAACCCATTGGCTTGGTATTGAGGGTTTGGAAAAATCATTCACTTCCAAAACGGCTTTGCCAGCGTTTCTGCCGGACTTTTCCGCACCATAGCAACAAGGCGGCAAACACTGCAAACACCATCCAGCTTGGCAACAACAGGATATTGATAATTATGGGATCCCACAACAGTGGATGGATATGACGTTGAACCAGTGCCTGGGCATTGTTCAGCCCGCTGGGAGAAAATTGGTACCACTCCTTGCCAAGCGGTGTAATTACTACTGCTGAGTCCGCAATGGTTCGGGTTACATCCAGGACAGCAGTTATCACGGCCAAGGCAAGGGCAACCATTCCCAGTATTCTCAAAAACGATTTTAGCATTGATTTTGCTGATGTTATTTGCCGATCAAGGTTTGATAGATAAGGTTTGCTGAGTTTTTTTGCAATACCGGTCATTTTAATTCGCTTTGATGCGTAACGGCGCTTGAAAGCTCAAGGGATATTTGTATATTGCGCCGGCTTGACATGCACCTGAGCGTCAAAGCGAATTTGGTGCTGCAAGCTTAGCGGAGAGGTGGCCGAGTGGTCGAAGGCGCACGCTTGGAAAGCGTGTAGGCGGGTAACCGTCTCAAGGGTTCGAATCCCTTTCTCTCCGCCATTTTATCTATGCAATTTATTGTTTTTAAATGATAATTTAAATTTATGAGTGGTTGGTTCATAACCATATTACTAACCATGGCTTTTGCATCTGTGCGTTTTCATCCTATTGACCGTCAAAATGTCGCAACGTCGAATCACTGGATAATTCACTACAGCGCCCAACTGCAAGTGATCCGCATCGGCATACCGTGTCGATGGGTTTGACGGTGACCCTACCACCCCCAAAGCTTTAGACACTGCATCCACAGAATCGCTGTAAAAGGACGTTTGGAACTTTGCAAATAATTCCCTCGGAATCGTCTGTATATCGCCGACACTCGCCATTGGAACCAGGATGCGCTTGCCCCCGGCAGTTGAATGCCATCTGAAGGCATTATGCGAGGTTCTTGACAGGTATCAAGCTTCCTCCAAGGCTCATGTCACCCAGTACCAATAAAACTGTAAACTTCTACTGCTTCTCCAATATCCCTCGAAACCAAATAATTGCCGCTTCTCCCTCTTTTCTGGTCACTTCATCAACTGTTCGATTATGAGCAATACTATTCCGCAGCTCGGCCAACTGTCTAAATTTCCCGATCAAGGTTTCCTTACTAACAAATCTCTCTTGAAAATTAGGCCACTGTGATTTGCTAACAATAGTATCTTGCAATCCCATTAAGTCTGTATACTCCAACAAGCCGGATAGGCTTTCCAGATAGTCGGCATCCAACGCAGCATTCTTTTTAAACGCACGTTGTATAAGTTCGTTCGCTTTTTGCGAGATATGTGGCGGTAGAAGGAGCGGGTCATTCACAAGCCCGATGATGATTGCATTTCGCAGCGCCTGTTCGACCCTTTCGACCCCCGCATCCAGTTCACGAAGATTAGGCGGGAGATCGAGGCGCTCTTTCACGAGCAAGTCTTCGATTGCATCGTGAATTGTCCGTTGGCGTTCTTGAACAAACTCTTCAAAATCATTCGTCGAAAACGGATCACGCAAAAGAATTGCCAAAGCAGTCGATGAAATGAAGTGCGTCTCAAAAATGCCGCGAACAGTTGTTTCACCACTCTTTTCGATTAGGTTTGGTAGATACTGATTTGGCAACTTGTCACTAATGATATGTCTATTGGTGTCCGCAACAAGTGGTGTTCGGTTCAGAATGGAATTTATCAGATTACCACCGACATTCTTTTTGCCCCATGATACAGGAACGATATGGTGATCATCCAACTCGTCGTGATGAGGTATGTTTCCCGTTATCCAATCGCGTGCGCCTGCCAGTACAAATAAATTGAAAATTCCGTTATATACCGACGAGCCGCGCTTTACTTCCCGACGCAGTTCAAGGTTTCTGTAACGAGCATTGAACTCCTGAATCGAAGCTGGCTCTAGAGCGTCGTCTTCGAGCCACGCTTTGACATCGAAAAAATCACGGGCCGCTGTAGATTCTACAGCACCCGAATAGCGATTCAAGAAAACTGACGCCCAATACCAATGCCTAATTTTCCGCTGACCGTCCAATTGCAACCCAGCATCGAGTGATTTTACATGGGTCTGCATAGCTGAGAATACAGGTAATATGGAGACGTAGGGGAGATATTGACTGGACGTCACCCCAAATTCCTGCGGATGATTTAATCTGTTCATGGACTCTTCCAGCGCTTTTACTGATTTATGCCAGAGCGTTTCAAAGCCCTTTGAGTCTGGGATCAAAATTTCACTTCGACGCTTCCCGTCCGGATCACGAACAATCTTTGGCTGGTTGGGGAGAAGATAATAAAGATACTTAGGAGAGCAGTAGGTTTGCCGTAGGATGGACATGACCTGTAAAATGTAAACATTCATTTTTTCGCTTTCAGCGAATTGCAGCCTACCCTCGGCGGCACGCCACATGTGTTTTAGCTGAAGCCCTTTCGGTACCAGCATAGCGTTCATCAGATCAAAGACATCCAACCGAATACCACGGCTGTTTATTTGAGTAAAAATATCACAAACTTTGTCTACTGCGAGTTCCTTGTCCAATTCAATGAACGAAACTTGATACTGCTCGATCAGTTCAGATGCATATTCTGCAAAATTATCCGCATTGAGCGCGTGCCGTCGTGCCTCTGATGCGCCTTTCTCGTCGCCTTCGTCCTCGGCTCTAGTCGCTTCAGCTTTCCAGTAGTCCTCATAGTCTCTGAACCACTTGTGGAGCCGCCTGCCACCTTCGCCGGCAATCGCTAGCGGAAATATATGCTCCAAAAACTGTGCATCCTGATTCTTCAAAATCTTATCGACACGCTTGCTAAGCCACTCATATTGAAAGGCTTCGTCATACTCCTCGTTCATGAATTTATGAACGTTCAAAAAGTAGATTGCTCTACTTTTCCGATTAGGCAGCGGCACATCCGGCGCGATGAAAGCATAGTATAGAGCGGTCAGTCTTTGTTGACCGTCCAGAACGATATATTCTGGATTCCCGCCCCCGCTGAATCCGTACACATCTTCGCATGAGAGAGCATCAAAATTCTCGGGCTTGCCCTTCCAAAGTAAGAGACTACCAATATAGTAATCCAGAAATATTGAACGCATAAGTTCGCAGATGTCCCAGGGCTTCCACTCGAAATCGCGTTGAAAATCAGGAATAAGAAAACGCCCTTCGCGTAAGCGACCAATAAGGGAATTTAGGCTGACGTGATCTGGTTTTTGCGCGTCCTTCATCACTTCCGTACCTTGACATATTTTGCCAGGTTTACGCCCTTGCGAATATCTGTCTTGTAGGATTCAGCCAACCCTGCGCCGATTGCGATATCCTTTGCAGACATATTTCGGATATCATCAGCGTATTTGATGGCGAACAAATGAAATGAAAGCGCCCTTTCATTAGGAAGCGCCCCTTGGTGCATCTGGTTCAATATCTTTGATGCTTGTTCAATCTTCATAACCAAAATCTAAACATTTTCATTACTTCATCACAATAATCGTTTATACACCCAGCCATATCGGTTGGTTCAAATTGAATGTAGATTCAATATTGGAATTTTGTGCAAACGTATGAAGAAACTCGCTACTGAAGGTTTGGGTCGAAACGCAATCATTCTGCAGCAATCTAAAGAAGAAGAGCATTTCAATTGATGTCTCAAAGCAGGTAGTTAACGACCGATTGCCAATCGGGAAATTGTTTCGTTCCAAAGTGAATGTGCTCCCCATTAAATTCCGACGCTCCGTTCTTGGTTCTGTCATCAATTAGATAATCTCCAAAATTCAAATGCTTGTGATGCGATAGTATCAACCGTTTGTATGCATGCTCACCTAAATACTGTTTAACCCAAATCAACTTATCGCTCCATGCACTTGGATTTTCCCACGGTGCTGTAGAAAGAATGTAAGTGTCATATCTTTGGGAAAGAAGTTCATATGAATCAATGGCGCCATCAAGTGGCTGCATTAGAGCAAAAATACCAGGTATTTCATCTCGGTTGGCATCGTATTTTTCGAGCACATCATCTGACAACTGCGAAAAAGCACTTGGAAAATCCACCAATACATTATCCATGTCCACATAGAGAGTTTTCATATTTCACATTTTTGACATTTGAACTCTTTGTCGTCAATGCAGCAGTTGTTATCTAGCGCGTTTATCCTACCCAGATCGATAGACTAGGTTGATTCCCCGAAAGCAGATGGAGTAGATGGCTCCTACTCCTGGCATCGCAATGTGCCAAAGTGTGGTTGTCATTAAGCGGAACACGAACAATAATAGGAACCAACGGTATAATTGAATGTCTGCATTTTGTATGGATTTCGGTGTTTCAAAGCACTGGGAAGAACATAAGAACCGGAATTTTGATGGAAACTATCGACTAAGGCTTGGAGTACTTCGATTACCAGAAAACGGTGTGATCTTCGATGATGGCAATCGACAAATCAGTGTCGATTGCACAGGACGTCTAAATAATCCCCCGAACTGTAAACGTTCTTTCCAAGGAATTAGTGATGACAAAGTGAATTTTTGAATATCTACCAATTGACACAATTGTTACCGCTCTAAGCCGGGCGCCCGGTAATGAAATTGATAGTGGAAAACTTCAGAGTCCGGGATCATCCTCTGCACTTGCAGTAAATACATTTGGGTATTTTCTTGAGCGTCCTTGGCAATATCCACCACTACCTAATACTCAAGATTTTGGATGGCCAGCGATAGAAGTGTCTATTGAAAAATGTGTCCGGTTCCCCTGGTCCGGTGGGCGGCATCCCTGGCTCGACGCCTACGTTGAAACAAAAACCCACATAATTGGCATTGAATCTAAGCGCTTTGAACCATTCCGTGGGCGTAAGTTAGTAAATTTTTCCGAGGCATATTGGCGGCCTGTATGGGGTGATCAGATGGTGCAATTTGAAAAGATGCGTGACGAGTTGGCGAGCGGTAACGCGCAGTTTGTCCGACTAGACGCTGTTCAATTGGTAAAACATGCCTTTGGTTTGCGTGCAGAAGCACAAAGGACGCGGAAGGTTGCGGTGCTGGTTTACCTTTATGCTGAACCTGAGGCATGGCCCGATGGAAAATTGATTGCTGCCAAAGACAGCGAACATCATGAGTTTGAAATAGAGCGATTTGGATCACAAGTTGTCGGTTCAGAAGTTCTCTTCAAAAGTTTAACCTACAAGAAGTTACTTGGGACGTTAAGCAGTTCTCGTGATGCAGGTATTTGCAACCATGCAGATCGAATTGCTGAGGTTTTTCGACCTTAGTTCATGGAAGAGATTTATAGTAATCCAAAATCCATCATCCCATTGCAACAAAGGCCGTCAATGAACTAACATTCAAACCGGACCAATCAATTGGGGCAGGTCAGATAAAGCATCGAGGCCACCTGGTCACGAACTATGTCTATCGAGAAATTTTGTAGACAATTGATTGTAATACAGCCAAAAAAATTAATGCAGGCCACATTGCTAGCGGCCCAGCCGCGTTAGATGGTATAAAAAACATCGCTATTGGCATTACTATTACTGTTATTGGTGTAAGAATTATTGACAAAGCAGATCCTATCCAGCCATACCAATCAAAGGCAACGCGAACGGCAATCCACATATTGAATAATAAGCAAAGCCACTGACTTACCTGTAGAATTACCTTCGCATATGGCCATGGCATTTGTCTTCTCCTGCTTCAAAAAACTCTCACACAAAATTTGTTAACACACACATTGAGTAAATTTGACCACGTTCACGGCCATTACTATATGCTGGTGTGCCCGCCAGTTTCCAATTTATTCTTATCCTTATGACAGACATCATTTGTGTCATTACTGATCACAAGTTATGCCTCAGCCATATCGTGTATATCCAATTTGCCATCAAAAAATGCGCAAAACCAGCTTTGAACAGGTGAATCGCGTATTGGTAGATATCCTAATTAATCTGCTGATCAATCTCAATGTGGGATTGGATTTGGTCTTGAGTCTTCGCAGTTAATGACTGGTTTCTAAAACCGAGCGCCTCTTGTATTTGCCAGTGTCCATCCGGCGTTGAAACAACACTGACGGAAGCAGGTTCGTCTCCGGCCCAGTGATAAAAGAACAAGTGCCCATCAAGCACGTCCTGCCAAAATGTTTCGACACAGTTGTGCATCGACCGCCCTTCTGCCTTGAGTGCCGAATACGAAGCAATCGGGACTAGAGGTAGGTATGATTTTAATGGAGGAGACGGAAATGGCGTGTTTAACCTACCTTGCTTCGTCCATTTGTGCCCCCAGTTCGTTAGTATTGTTCCAGAATTAATTTTTTTGAACTCACTGGAAGCAATTCTCCTTTGCTTGTTAGTGAGGAAGCGCACCGATTGGTAAATGGTGTGATCAAGGTATGAAGACGAAACACCATCGGCCACCAGCATTGATATGTTTGGATGGCAAAATTCAGCAGGAAGACACATAAGAGCCTCGATCAAATCGACCGTTACCTGTTCAGCGTGACGCATAGCTTTTGCGGCATCGGGGTCCTTGAGGGCGTCCAGCAGTTGGAGGACAGTTTCAAACGACAAATTTTCCGGTAGACGCTCAATGAGACGCACAGCGGATTTTGAGATTGGTTGTTGGAAGCCCTCGGCAAGCACGTCTCGCCGTTTGGCGCTTATGATCCGCAAGCCAGTCTCCCGCCTCTCCATTCGATTGCAGGATCCCGAATTGTGCAGAGCAGCGAAGACGGCCGCCATATAGCCGGTACGCCCAGCCCGACGCTCTTCATGAATAAACCGGTAAAAACCAGGAATTTGATGGCAAATATCAAGGGCAAGCCATTGCATACGATCAAATGGACGACAAAGATCCTGTATCAAGGAAGGGATGCTATTTAAAAAAGAAGCAAAAGAATAATTTGCCCGATGACCCAGAACAACATTGCGATCCGGATATGGATTTTGATGCGCAAGAACGCTCATCCGGCTCGCATTTTGTCTTTCCTTCGGCTGGATTAAAATCGGCCAATCTGGAAGGATTTCGCGTTGCGTAAATGGCGAAATTTGCTTTCTGATATGCCAGCAACCAAATAGTTTATCCCAGCGCCCATAAATGAAATAACTATTTGCAATAGTTTCCTGCAATCCCTGTCTGGTTGTCCGATATATCGAGGAGAGTGGCGTAGCACGCCTATCAAATCCCCGATTAAGTTGGATGTTCAGTTGATTCATTTGTCTATTGTGATCTGCCCAATTGATTGGTCCAGTTCGAATGTTAGTTCATTGATATCCTTTGTTGCAATAGGACGATGGATTTGATCGGCCCTATGTTCCATCAACTACGGAACCTGCCCCAGGATTCAAATAGCGAGTCATACAGGCGTATTTGCAGAATTATGTTAACATACCGGGAACAAAACGGGCGCAGCACAGGCTTTAAAACGGCTGTTGCGAGTTCCGCTTATGGATGTAAAGCAGACATCAAATTTGGTCGGAGCGAGTTCTGCTTATGACCAAAGTTTAGAATGGCCCTTGTTGCAATGGGTGATGAAAATTGGCGGCATCCTGCGCTCGGTTTTTTGAAAAACTTGACCGAAATTGCATAAAACTGTGAAAGTCTGGAAATGGTAAAGATCCTAATCCCAACCACTCGCCCGGAAGACTGGCGCAAGCTGCTTGCAGACCCAGAAAAACATTGGAAAAGGGGCTACTCCGCCATGGCGACTGCAATGTCATGGGAAGCGGCAAAAGGATTACCACCAGAAATCGCGACCATCATGGGTCCGAATGCGGAGTTACTACTGGCGATACCAGAGCATAAGGTCCCGCTACCCGGCGGCCAAAGGGAAAGCCAATGCGACGTTTTTGCGTTGATCAAGGTCCGTGGCAAAACCTATGCGCTTGCCGTAGAGGCCAAAGTCAACGAGACATTTGGGCCAACAATTGAAGAATGGATGCAAAATCCAACAACAAGGCGCATCGAAAGACTGACTTACATATGCGCGTTGTTGGGCGTATCCTATCCGCCTCCACCTGAATTGCGATATCAATTGTTTCATCGAACGGCATCAGCCGTTATCGAGGCATCGCGGTTTCAGACAGATGCTGCGGCAATGATCGTTCAATCTTTTTCACAAGATAATAAATGGTTTGAGGACTTTGAAGCGTTTTGCCAATACCTAGGTGGGCAAGCTGTCCTCGGTAAAGGGTTTGACTGTTTACTGACCGACGGCCGCAACCTTACGCTCGGTTGGGCAACCGGCTCAAAGGAGTTTTTGTAAGTCAATTAGCCGGCGGCGAAAAAATCATCCCATTGCAATTAGCGCCACCAAGGAACTAACATTCAAACCGGACCAATCACATGGGGCTGATCACTATCTGTGGGGGGGGGGGAAGTATATGGCAACATTCGAACTATCCAATGAATATGATGTTCCTATCAAGATCGCCAAGAACGGAGCAAAATCATTCGATCGAGAAAAAATCAAACAATGGGCTAAAGAAGAAGAGTTGCTTGGACTAAAGGGGGTTTATATCTTCTCCATTCGTGCCGGGCGAGGTGTAAAACCTTGGTATGTTGGGAAAACAGAAAAACAAAACTTTCTGAAAGAAGCATTTAACCCAAGGAACGCAGGCGCTCTTTATGACGTCATCAATAATCAAAAGGGAACACTTGTAATCCAGTTCATTACTCAGGTTAGAAGTCGAGGAGTTCCCAACATGCGTCAAGTTGGAGAAATCGAATTCTTTTTGATTGGTCATGCCAGCGAAAGAAATAAAAATCTGCTAAACAACAATGGTGTTAAGAAATCTGATTGGGTAATCAAGGGCGTTTACAACAGCGGAAGAGGCAAACGAACAAAACGTCAGATCGAGTTCTGTAAATTAATGGGAATCTGAACTCAGTCGATTATGGAGTATCATATGCACATCCAATGCTTACCAATCATAATTGCAATCGCATTAATGACACTATTTGAGATAAGCGGTGTAGCACGCGCCGAAACCAACCTAACCTGTAAATACAACGATGAGTTCCTAGCTGGCCAAACCGTCAAGATATTAGTTGATGAAGAAACTTCAATGCTAACATACTTCTATCAAACCCAAGACGAGCAACAAATGATGATTTTTCGCAAAGATGAGACATGGATTGAAGCTAGTGGGAAAAGTGGAAAAGTAATAATTAACAAGATATCAGGCAAATTCGGTTATGCGTTTGTTATTCCTGAGGTGAACGGAAATATCTGGGGAAATTTTATCGATGGATGGTGCTACCGAAGTGCATTTTAACAAACGAGCGAGTTTGTTTTTAACTGGATTTGGTTTTTTGCTCACTAAATATTTTTTGTTTTGAAGTTGGTATTGCTGCACATACCAGTACTATCCACCTGTTTGCGCCAGCGGTAGTACATCTGTTGTGTGATACTAACCTGCCGTATAGCATCAACACGCACCATTCCTTGCCCAACCAGTACATCTACCTGTCGCAGCTTCGTGACAATCTCTTCGGGTTTGTGACGTTTATTCGCCATTTTATGTCCTCCTGTTACTAACTTATAGGATGGACCAATTCATTGGGGGGAGGATCACTACCCCTAGCATTTTTGCTACCTTATCGCGGGTTTTCCCCTTTTCCACTTCTGGCAATTTTCCAGAAGTGCCTTGACGCTTTCAACTTCTTCCAGCGATCGGCCAATCTCAATGCGCTCTGCCAATTTGAAGTCTTTAGGGTGAGTGTTTTCGACCAGTTCTTCAGTCAGCTTGTCATGTACGCCAACCAGCGCGGGGATTTTTTAGCGTTTTACATTTCCAACGATTGCCTGCGCTCCTTGTTCAACAATCACCTTTTCTACCCTTATAGTCTGTTTGTTTCCTCTCTTGATCTTGTAAAAAGTTTCGATCGCATTGTGAAATGCGCGCTCCAATCTCGCGGCAGCATTCGCCATCGCAACAATTCGTCTTTCTCCATTCAATGGTAGTCTGCTCAGGACATTCGTTGAAGCAGCATGAAGGCATGCGGCATCTACTGCAAGTGCAGCCTGTATTTCATTTTCTGGTTTCAGCGATTGAATGATCGCAAGAGCCGCCGATACACTCGTAGAGGTTGGTGCCGCTTGTCCAGGAAGTCTACATGCTGATAGTAAACGATGCAGGCATGCATCTACAAAGGCTTTTGAAGCAGTGCCGAGTGCATATTCTAGTTGATGTCGCCAAGTATCCTCTTCGCCATCAGGTGCTTCGACTACGCGATGTACACTACCTTCCACCTGTCGAACTCTGACCGATATGGGCGGGATTTTATTTTCACTGATTAGATCATTTGCCAATCTATTCGCCCAGCGTTTTTCAACAATTGCCTCGCCTGTATGTGCGCCATCCACATACGCTCCATTTCTCTTACCCTTGGGCGCTCCTGACCCCGGCGCACCGCCGTGCATGTAGCAGCGACCTCGCCCTTGTGCTGGTGGTCGTCTGCACGAATTGCCAGATCGCGTTTGCGCTCCACATGTCTCGAATGTTGGTGATGTTGATATCTCCATGGGGTTGGCTTCTTTCTAAAGCATACCCCCTAACCTTCAGTTCATCTGGCTTTTGAAATTCAGCCGCATCGCCTGGATGTGTCGAGATAACTCCGGTTTGGGAACAAACTTCTTTGCAGGGACATTTTTTTTGATTTTGACATGTTCACATCATAGGATCAATTTCCTATGAACTCAATCCATGAACACATCCAACTGGGACACCAAATCAGGGCTGAATGCTCAAATTGTAACCACCACGAGATTCTCGATCTACCCAAACTACAATTCAGATTCGGCCCATATCACATTATCCGCCATAGCAAATTGAAATGTTCGATTTGCCAAACCCAAGGAGCAAGATGTTCCGTCAGTTACAAGTTTGCAGGAAAATCGCGATAAAATTAAAGATCAAGTACAAGATAAAAATACCCTCTTAGGCAAAATCCTCAATCTGTCCATAAGATGGTGACGTTTGACAAATTGATTTTTTGATTACACTGAAGCTGTAAGAAAAAACCAATTGCGCATTTTTTTACAAAGAAGCTTCTTGAGATGCCGATAGCAACTGCTTTGCAAGCATACCGTCAAGCATCACTTCCATATCCATTATACCAAGGCTATTCCCCTTCCAAGAAGCATCTGCTTTTTCCAACGCGTCATAGTAAGGCTGTTTGTTACTTGCAATTTGCTCTGGGATTGTCGGTGCACCCGGCAACACGCTATCCAATTTAATGTTCAAAACAACATACGAAACCATTCTTGCAGTTCGCCCGTTTCCATCTGCAAATGGATGTATCCAATTCATTCGCCACAACACATAAGCGGCAAGATGTGTAGCAACCATGTCTTCCCAGTTGCTGTTCACATAGTTACACATCTCATAAACTAAATCCGGTACCTCTGATGACGATGGTGGAACGTGATCGCTATCCCCAATAAGTACTGGAGTATTTCTGTAGGTGCCAGCGAGTAGGTGCACACCATCAAGTGCTTCTCTATGCAATTCCAAAATAGCCGCTGATTTCAATTTAAAGGCGTTGTCAGTGTTTGGGATATTGCTCTTAATCATTTCCAATGCAGCATTGTATTGCCGAATCCCATTTTCAGCTTCTCTAATTGCTCTCTCATGTGGATCTTCGATAAGCTCGACAACCTCTGCCTGGCTATGCCTGTCTTCGCTCATTGCAAATTTTTCTAACGCACTTTTTTCTCTTTGGAGATTTTTTCGTCTGCGTCCGCAATCATCTCGCGGGTAATCATGGAATTTTCAATATGTGTATTGCCGTACGCAAAACTACGTCGCTGTTTGCACAATTGTTCGTCATCCATTTTCAAATTTTTGGTTTTTTCGATAAGCGTATGAAGTTCCCCAGTCATGTGCTTTTCCAATCTTCAAATATTCATATTGATGCTAAGCTTGGCTTATTCTGGTTATCCGTCGGTTAACGCAAATTACAAAACCTTGCTGTGCAATTTACTACTCAGGTCACAAATTGCAAACAAAATAGGAATTTTTCCTTATCACTCATTCCGACAGATTGAATCACTTGCCTAATTTTTAGGTAGTAAATTTCTAGTTGGCAACCTATCAATTGTGACAAATTTCAAAATCGACACGAAATGATGAGAGCATTACTTACTTCGCCTTTGCCGCAGTGGGGGTTCATTTCATTTCTAAGAATGGCGGCGGACTTAGCCTGAGGATGAGAAAGTGAAAAAGAAAAGTGAAGCGGGCCTAGACTTAAAAGTTAAAGCGCTAATGATAGTTATTTTGCCTCTATTTATAATTTTGTTTTTAATTTCGATAGTTCCTGGTTTCTATGGAGCGATGCTACTTCTTGTTTCAGTTTTAGGATACGCAAGAACTGGGATGTGGGAAACGGAAAGTTCGTTGGAGTATGTCGTAATCATTTGGCCTGGGGTGCACGAATGGGTTGGAATCGCAGAAATTTTACATATAGTTCCTGCGTGGATTGGCGGTGTAATCCTTTCAGTAGTTTTATATGGTTTGCTAATGTCTGTTGTGAGCGTGATCTTCCGCCAATGATTGGTTGGATCCTCCATTTGATATTTTCGTCTACTTTTTCAAAATGGTTACCGAAGCAGGGGAAACTGCAGACCCCAGTAACTTCAATAACTTGATAACTTTGACTGGCTTTTACATGTCTATATCTCAGCTTGGTTATCGCGGTTATCGAAGTTATCGGGGGTTGCAGAAATGCAATCTTTGGGGACGTTTTCTGGGTGAAAGTACTTACCACGCCCCGTTTTGACCACTTCGCCGGTTATCGCCATTTTGTGAAGTAACTGCTTCACATTGCGTACCGGTAACCTCAAAGCACCCGCAATGTCACTTGGCGTCATGTGACCAATTCGGTTATCGGCCAAACACTGAACGATAACCTTCCGTTCATCTGACCTATAAACTTCAGCCGCAGCACCCAGCAGCGTCCAGATACCAACATCATGACGAAGCGCGGTTTCTCTTTCTTCGACATCACGGCCCCTGACATATAGCGTCATGCCATTCTGGTCCTTGTCGAGGAGCAACGTGGTATCCGCACATGCAGACAATCCATTAGAGCCGGATAACGCCTCAAGCGGATCTTCCGCACCGCCCTTGCGAGTATGGTGAAGTCCCAAAATTGCAACGCCGTGTTGAGTCGCCCATGACTGCAATCCTGAAAATATGGAATAATCATTCTCGTATGCATTTCGATTTCCACTTCCAACTGGCTTCACTCGTTGCAGAACATCAATAACAATCAATCTGGGATTATCGACTGATTGCCGCCATTCATCCAGATAGGCGATAAAATCCTTATCCAATTGAGGGCTTTCGGATACAATCTGGATACCACTGAAATCAGGCATCTTGCTTTTGTCAGGAAAAATCGTCTCAATTCGTCGCTTGATTCTGCGGTGACCGTTTTCCAGGTCCAGATAAAGAACATTGCCCTTGTCACATGGGATTTGTCCCATGGCGTAACCGCCCGTAGCAACTGCGATCGACCAATCCAGTGCTAGCCAAGTTTTGCCCAACTTTTGTCGACCCGCCAGCACACTAAAGCCTTCGGGTAGGTATCCTTCTACCGCCCATGAAAGTGGCAGGTATTCAGTAGCCATGATTTGGGTAAGTGATGTGCGATTGAATTTGGTTTTTGATTTACCCTTGCCACCGTCCAATGGGATTTCCACAAACCCAAATTGTTGTAGGTGTTGTTCTGGAGACAAGCTCATTTTTGCCCCCTTTCTGCGAAATCCGCTCCACTTGATTTAGGAGCAAAGACGGACACCTCCCTACCAGCATCGCGCCAGCGTTGTCCGCACATAACAGCGGCATTCTGGCCTGTTTGGTTCGGGTCGTTGTCCGCAAAGATTGTCAGTGTTTCGATGCCCGGTAAAACTTGGAAGTTTGCAATGCCGCCTGCCGACAGACACACCCACATAGGTGCAAAGCCCATATTCAGTAGAGAGATGCCGGTTTCAATACCCTCACAAATATGCAGGCCTATAGTAACGTCATCATCGCTGGATAGTTTAACCACGGCACCTCTCGACGGACCAAGCATTGCCTTGTCTTTTGGATTAAGGCGTGTCCTGTGAACACCCTGGAACTCATTTGTTCGGGTATCAACCATTGCCGCAACCATTGCTGGGACAGTCTCTCCCTTGAATGGGCAGGCTGGGTGATACCGTAATGCACGTGTGTTAATCGGAGACAGCCCACGCGACATTAGATAGTTCCATGCTGGGGTATCGAGATAGGGTACACTTTCATCCCATATCCGCTGCGCATATTCTGTCTTGCTTGTACTGCCTTGATGGTAGTTGTGGGAAACCCGATCAGAAGCCCTGAAGTCAGCAGAAACGCCAAGGCGTGATTTCACATAATCCTTGCAATCCTGCCAGTCATCGTTTGCAAAACTGTGAACCGTAAAACCGTCCGGAGCATCTTGAGAGAATGTTATCCGCAATGAGCGGTCGTGGGATGAGTGGCCTGGTCCGGGGGCGATAATGCCCCCACCCGAAACTTCGCCGCCAAGGGCTTGTGCAGCAACTTGAATGTCCATGTTATGCCGCTTCCCTCGCAAAGATGTGAAGCAATTCACGTTCACTCTGTTCTGCTACGAGAAGCGGTTTCATAATTTCATCCGGCATGTGCCGTTGGATTGCATCCTGGACTATCAGTCGAAGAATAGACGGCGGGATTGCGTCTAGATCGCAGGCGAAAGAATGGGGCCATTTTTTATCAGCCGCGCTTTTCCTTTTCGGCTCCCGTGTCGGCAGGTTCATTTCAGCTACTTGAGCCTTAGAAACAGCTATTCGAGAAAACTCAACTGACACACCGCGCTCTGCTGCAAAGTGCATCAACTTGCGTTCCAAGTCATTTGACGCATCAACTCCAGCCCTGTCGAAATCACCTAGATGATAGACAACAACCGGCTTGCCAATTTCAGAGTAATTCTCTGCTGCTTCAAAGCAAAATGTTTCACTCGAAAAGCCCTTACAGACCATCAGCGGGCAGTCATACTTGTCAGTTACAGGCAATATCACGCCAGCCAAAGCATCTTTTTCAATCCAGATTTCACAGTAGTCCGGGCAATCACGCCAAAGGTTGCGGCGATATAACCGCGCCGTCGAGTAAAGCGCGTCTTCCAAGCTATCGTATGTACGTGGTTTGCGCATCCAGCGGGTTGAATCTGCTACGTAGGAGTATGGGATACGGCCTGCTCGCCTGAGCGCAAGCACCTGCCGCTGTACCTTCACATAACCGCTTTCGGTCTTATCCACACCAGGCAAGTCATTCACTATTGCAGCATAGTAGAGTTGCCTAACTGTTACCGGCTCCTGCTCTGCGGCATAAGCGATCAAGAACTCTGCGCGTATCTCCATTTCGCCTTGTGAGGCCCGATGACGTTTTATGGGGCTAGTAACATAAGCCATTACACGGCTTCCGATGGTAAGTTGTTCAGCCATGCTAGAGCCGACTTGCGGGGTACAAGTGTTCGGCGACCGCACTTTCGGATTTCAATGCGTTTGGCGTTAACTTCAGAATAAAATGTGGTGTTTGAAATGCTCGCCCATGAGAGAAATTCCCTTACCGTCATCGCGCCGGTATCTTCGATTTTCTCGTTGGGAGACAGTTCCCCAAGATTTGTCATAACGAATTGCCTTTCTGTGATTCAGAACAATTCGCAGTAATTCACGGTCATAAAGGTTGGTAAATTGTGTGAAGCGCAATTAGCACATGGTTTAAAAACACATGATTTGATTTTCGTTTGTTTTCAATGGGGTAAGTTTTAATTGAACAAAATCATGTGATTGTTGAAAAGCAAAAACACATGATTTGCACATGAATTAATTTGTGCGACCTACCCTGGGAATGGGGGTAAATCACTTATCTTGTCGCTGGCCCTAGATCCGGGCTTGGACCACACGTCCGCCTTAAATTCCGCGATTACTTCATTCCAAACAGTTTGGAAATTAGCCTCCGAAATTTTATGGTTTGACTGCTTCAATTTGTCATTTGCGGTTCGGTGCAACACGGGCCTTGAAAACAACTTTGTTTCCGGCGATGCTGAAATTATTGCAACCAGCCATTTTCGGGTTCTGACAATCGAGTTTGAAGTTTTGTTTGGTTGTTTTTTGGGCTTGGTAACTGTCTTCCAGACCTTTAACACCGCTTCTCTGTTTATCTGAATGTCAGAATACTTAACGTCGTGCGGCCTGCCTTTAAGTCGATAATTGGTTTCGTTATTCATTCCGGCTGTACGTTCGAGGAATATCCATTCTTCGGTAGGAATCGTTACCGGCTCTCCGCTGGTATCAAGGGCTTCGGCGAAAATATTGCCTTTGGATAGTTCATTGTGGATTTTTTTAAGTGCTTTGTTAGCGGGCATAATCGGGTTATTGTTTTTATCAAAATAATGGCCAATTAGCGTAATAAAATTTTTTGTCGGCGGCAGTTTCCGCAACACTGCATTCGATTTGGTTTTTGGGTTAGGGACCCAATCACGGCACCGCAGTCGATAGTCATCCCAATACAATCTAACCTTTTCATCGGTACGCCACAGCAACCACGCAACGCACATTGGAAGTGACCAATGTGATAATTCATGCGGATCGAATTCTTCAATTGGCGGGTAGTACCGCATAGCCGGTAATTCATTTTTGCTACGAAATTCTTCTGCTTGCTCGACCGAAAGAAAATCAAGTCCAACCATGTCTATTATCACTTTGCGCAAATGGGCCTTTGCAAGCTCAGCGTTAGGGCTTCTGGAAATGTGCTGCAGGTATGTTTGAAATTCTTTTAGTTTGGCAGCTTCCAATTCATTGTTGCTAAGGATACGGTTCAACTTGTCTATTGTTTCATCAATTGACCTTTCAACCATGAAGATTCACCACGTTGGCGGCTTCGTTTTCTTCGCAATAATTACACCATGCCTGCATCAGTGCCTTTCGCTTTTCAAAGGCGCTAGAGCGCAAATAAGCGGCCTCGACTTTATCCGGGTTGGAGTGAGCAAGTGCGGCTTCTGCAATTCTGGATTCAAATGTGGTCTTATCCTGAACCCAATCGCGAAAAGTAGACCTGAAACCATGCGGTGTAACGCCAGTAATTTTGTGCCGGCGCAAGAGCATAAGCATGGACATGTTGGAAAGCGGCTTACCTCTTGATTGCCCGGGAAAAACAAGATTGCTTGTGCGCACTTCGTAAAGCTCTTTCAGAATGGAAACAGCAGTACCCGGCAACGGTACAACGTGCGGTTTCTGCATTTTCATTCGAGATTCTGGAATAATCCAAACACCTTGATCAAGGTCAAACTCGCGCCATTCTGCATTAAGTGCTTCGCTTGTTCGCGTGGCCGTGAGAATTACCAGCGTGAGCGCTTTTGCTGCCAGCGCGTCCCATGTTTGCACCCGAGCAAAGAAAACGGGCAATTCTGCGTAGTCCAACGCCGCATGGTGCTTCACCCTATTTGCATTTGGAAGCAGGGGTTTTGTCAAATGCTTAATGACATTCAAATCAGCAGGGTTTACCGCCGTGCGCATTTCGTGTGCTGCTGCATAGTCTAGGATGTTTTTCATCCGGTTTAATACCCGCCGCGCCGTTTCGTGTTTTATTCCCCAAAGTGGATTGATTACCGCGAGAACGTCTTGTTTGTTGATTTCGGCAATGGGTCTGCCTTTTATCGCATTGCAATAATCATCGACCGTCTTGCGCCACTGCGCTTTGTGCTTATCGTTTCTCCAGCCTGATTCCTTGAGGTCGATATATTCGTGTCCAACCTGCTCGAAGGTCTTAGGAGCCTCGCGACTTCTGTCGGCGTCCCGCTTTCCTTTAGGGTCAATTCTGGCCGCAACCAGCGTCCGGCATTCTCCTGCCAACTCACGCGCATCAGCCAACGAAACATCGGGGAACTTTCCTAACCCCATTTCCCGCCTACCGGTCGGATTATCTAACGTTGCCCAATGTTTGCCTTTCCAGACGAATACCCATGACCTTGACCCGGTTGCAGTCACATTGACGTACAATCCGCCACCATCCCCATGGCGACCCTTTTTAAGTTTATCAATTTTCAGTGCTGCTAACCTGTTAAGCGCCGCCATCGCATACCCAATCATTCATAACCATTTTCATAACTATGTAACTTGATTATAGCGAATGACTGAGAATGGCGAAACATAAACTTGTTGAAAAATAGCCATTCAAATCAAGGTAAGCCTCGTAATGCCGGACGACCGCGAACAACCGTTCTACGGACTTTCTCTCCGCCAGAAACTCCAACCCAAATTTGCCAGCCGGCCTGTAAGCCGGGTTCTGTATGGCCTGCCAGAGAAACCTCAAGCAGGCGTGGCGATCATTCATCTGGGATATCAGTTGCCTGATACCTCAACGCGACCCACCCGGATGACTAGCCTGGAAACCGGCTGGAACTCTGGAGTTCCGCATCATCCCTATTCGGTTTTGCTCCCGATGGGGTTTACCTTGACCACGACCATTGCTGGTACATGCGGTGAGCTCTTACCTCACCTTTTCACCCTTGCTTCTCCTTGCAGAGGTTAGCGGTTTGTTTCTGTGGCACTTTCCCTTGGGTTCACGCGCTGGCGCATATCCCCAGCCGGGTGCTACCCGGCATCGTGTTTCCATGGAGCCCGGACTTTCCTCCACTACGTTCTTTCGAACCCTGTAGCAGCGATCACCCGGCCGACTGGCATGGCAGGTTTACGCGTTGGTCAATTATTTTACAATACTCCCAAGCTTCAGGATTAAATTGAAGTTTTCAAATTCTTTCAGTAAATTGGCCTGATTGGCACCCGTAAATAATCTACCGATTGCGCCAGTGTGTCATTGTTTGTTGGGGAAAAGAACAATGGTCCTGAAAAAATTTTCAACCACCGAAATTATTGAAAATGGGAACGCCGTCAGTTTGAAGTTTGCTGATGGCGCGGTACTCCGGTTTCACGCCATCTGGCTGCGGGACAATGCCCCTGACAAAGAAACCCGTGCGAAAAACGGTCAAAGGCTGATAACATTGTCCGATATACCCGGGGACACAAAGATTGAGTCCGCCAAACTTGATGAGAATAACGATCTCGAGATTGAATTTTCCCCAAATGACAAAGTGGTCCGGTTCCCACTTCACTGGCTGGAACAAAATGCCTACGATTACCCGAAAGGAATTCTCAATCCCGGTTGGTTGTCAAAGAAGATCCAGACTTGGGATCAAAAGTTTTTGGCCAAAATCCCCTCAGCGGGTTTTGATGAGGTTCATGATGATCGCAAAGCGCTGGCAAAGTGGCTTGCAAACATCCGCAAATTTGGCTTTGCCAAATTGTCCGGTGGGCCGGTTGAGGACGGCGCACTTTTAAAAGTGGCTGCGCTTTTCGGTTATGTTCGAGAAACAAATTACGGCAAATGGTTTGAAGTGCGAACTGAAGTGAATCCCAACAATCTTGCTTACACCAGTTTGGGATTGCAGGCACACACGGACAATCCATATCGCGATCCGGTGCCTACATTGCAAATTCTTTATTGCCTGGAAAATTCTGCTGATGGCGGTGATTCAATGGTGGTAGATGGTTTTCGGGCAGCACAACGCTTGCAAGAAGAAATGCCGGATGGATTTGATGTGCTCGCGAATTATTGCGCCCGATTTGAATATGCTGGTGAAGCGGGCACAACACTCCGTTCCAAGCGTCCAATGATTGAATTGGGACCGGATGGCGAATTGATAGGAATCCGTTTTAACAACCGGTCATGCGCACCGATAATTGATGTGCCGTTCGACAACATGGCGCTTTACTACAAAGCCTACAGACGATTAGGCGAGATCATTGATGAACAGGATATGGCAGTATCATTCATGTTGGAGCCGGGAGAATGTTTCATTGTCGACAACACCCGTGTTCTTCATGCGCGTAAGGGTTATAGTGGCGAAGGCAATCGTTGGCTTCAGGGGTGTTATGCAGACAAGGATGGTCTTTACTCCACCTTGTGTGGAATTGAGCAGGAATTGGAGAGAAAAGTTTCATGACCGAAGCAAATTCCGGAACTCTTACTCCAGAAAATATTGTCGAATTCATCGCGGATATTTTCATGCGCCGCGGCGCCGACTCCTATCTTGGTGAGCAGGTCACAATGTCAGAACATATGTTGCAGGGTGCTCAATTGGCGGAAGAAGCTAACGCAAGTGATGATATCGTTGCTGCAGCCCTGCTGCATGACATAGGTCACTATACCAATGAGTTTCCCGATGATGCACTTGCCCAGGGAATAGACAATCATCACGATGAAGCAGGCGCTAAGGTATTGGCCAAATTTTTTCCGCCAACAGTGACCGAATGTGTCCGTTGCCATGTAGCAGCAAAGCGCTATTTGTGTGCAACTGATTCAGAATATTTTGGTAAACTTTCTGACGCTTCCGTTCACACGCTTGGTCTGCAGGGTGGGCCGATGAACGATGAGGAAGTCGCACATTTCGCAAAGAATCCACATTTGTCAGAGATCCTTCAGGTTCGAATATGGGACGATCAGGGAAAGGTTCCCGGGCTTGCGACGCCATCATTTGATCATTATGCGCCAATATTGCAGCGTGTTGTCGACAATTACGTGGGCCCAGTCAGTTAAAATATCAACTGATCCTTAACCATGTTGCCAGACAATTGCCACGATTTGTGGTAAATTCCTCAAAGCAAGGGAGCAAGACAGGATGCCGACACGCAGGCAGTTTACCAGTAGAGCATTGTCCGCTTTTTGCGCGGCATCCGCACCGCTGAGCCTCACAACGCCAGCCCATGCAGTGCAATCCTTTAGTTATGGTCCCAATCATCTCGATTGGTATCCTGCAAAGTCTGGTGGTAACAGTGCGCCTGTTTTGATCTATGTGCATGGTGGCGCGTGGGCATTGGGTAACAAAGGGCAGGTGGGGTCCAAGGCCGGACATTTTACGAAGAACGGTTACCATTTCGTTTCAGTAGGCTACACGCTGTTTCCTGCGGCGAATGTGGAGAGGCAGGCGTTGCAGGTAGGCACGGCGGTAAACTGGGTTAGAAATAATGCAGCCCGTTTCGGCGGCGACCCAAGCCGGATTGCCGTAATGGGCCATTCGGCAGGCTGCCATCTTTCGAGCCTTGCGACCCTTACAGGCGCAGCCCAGGGAGTAAAAGCACTTGTCTGCAATGATACGCGGGCATATGACCTGACTGAGCTTGCCAGAAGTAATGGGGGTCGCCTCCCGTTGCTTTATGCTGCTCCATTTCGTCGGCGCAAAATGTGGTCAGCCTGGTCGCCCATATCTTACACCGGGTTCATACAGCCGCCGCCGGTACTGGTTGCCTGGTCCAGTGGTTCGGGAAGGGACAAACTTTCAAAGCGATTTGCAAATGCATTGGAAAATGATGGCGCTGAAGTTGTTCGATACGACGGAAAGCGCCAGTACAGTCATGTTTCAATCGATCGCCGAATGGGGGCAGAAAACGGAAAGTTGACCAAAGCCGTAGACCAGTTTCTGGTTGAAATGCTGAACCGTTAATCAGGCAAAATTCAACGGTTTTTCAATCATTTTGTGGCAATCTGTCCCGGAACGGAGGCTTCCAGGGCAGAACATGAACAACAGCTCGGTAAAATCCAAAGATGCTGTACCCGATTCCGGTAATCTTGATGAGGTGAATGATTCACAGGTTGATATTGCCAACTTGCCAGTCATAGACTCGCCCTCGCTTGACGGAAATTCCCGTCCAGGTTCCAGGGAAACCCAAATTTCTGCAGACCGCAATCCAGATAACGGTGCTGGCGCATTACAAGTCTGGAGTCGGTTTTTCTGGTTATCTTCCATTTGTTCGCTTGTTGCTGCGGGAATGGTCTCTTTTGGAGGATACGGACAACTGGCTCCCATGGCCTTTTTTGGGGTTACTGCGGTAATCGTGTTTCATTGGCTGCAGGTTCGCAGTGCCAACGATGGATTTGGCTGCATTACAAAAGCTCTCCACAAGCGACTTGAAGCCCTGCAGGATCGTGCTTGGGAATTGCGCGAAAGTGAGGAACGACACAGAAGCCTTGCTGAGGCATTTGGGGATTTGATGATGCACCGTGATGATCAGGGTCGCATGGTGTATGTCAACGAATCCTTTGCAGAAGCATTTGGTATCGATCTCGAAAATTATGCTGGTAAAGCGTTTAAGCATGAGTTTTTGGAGGAAAGAACACTCAATCAGGATCTTCAGACCGGAATTCTGCGCGAAGTTAAAGCGACAACCGAACGTGGCATAAAATGGTTTGCATGGCTTGACCTTTCAATTCGTGATGAAACAACTGGCGCTGATTCCATCCGCTCCGTTGCCCGCGACATCACTCAACAGAAGAACGTTGAACTGGAACTACGTGAAGCCAGTCACAATGCTCATGCAGCCAGCAGGGCAAAGTCCAGATTTCTTGCCAATGTCAGCCATGAAATGAGGACACCACTCAATGGTATTTTGGGGATGTCGAGCTTGTTGACTGATACGAAACTTACGCCAGAGCAGCACACCTACGTTGATGCGGTGCAAGAATCAGGTCAGGCATTGCTCAATCTGATCGAGGATATTCTGGATACTACATTGATCGAATCTGGAAAGCTGGAAATGAATCCAAAGCCGACAGACCCCTTTCAACTCGTTGAGGGTATTTGCGAACTTCTGGCGTCACGTGCACATGCCAAGGATATCACCATATCTTCGCATATTAACCGAGCCGTACCTGGAGAGGTCAATGTTGATACCGGCCGGTTGAGGCAGGTGCTGATCAATCTCGTTGGCAATGCCATAAAGTTCACTGAAAATGGCGGTGTACACGTTGAACTCAAGCCGATTGAGATAACAAATTCAAAGAATCAAGTTGATGTCAAACAAGCCCGATTGCTCTTTGAGGTAAAAGATACCGGTCCGGGAATTTCTGAAAAAGAACGTAAGACAATATTTGAGGAGTTTGGACAAGTAGACTCAGCTTCCACGCGAAAACATGGTGGAGCTGGCCTGGGGTTGGCAATATCGCAAAGCATCATCGAGAAGATGGGCGGGGAAATTGAGTTTGACAGCAAAATCGGAAGTGGATGTACGTTCCGGTTCTGGATAGATGTTCCTGTCCACTCCAGGCCTCGCTCGGAACGTATGATGCCGCTCAAGGGGCAGCGAATCTTGTTGATTGGCGGAACTCAACTCGAAGCTGACGCCATAGCCGGTTACATAACAAGCCATGGCGGTATTATCGAATGTCACACCAGCGAAAATCTCTCCAACAAGACTTGTGGCGATGCGATGGCTCAAAACAAATGGGACTCAGTACTGTTTGACCACAAGGCTTTATCAAAATTTAGCTCGGTGAAGCGATACCTGAATATCAATTCAAAGGATCGGGCCAGGGCAATCATTTTGTTGCAGGCTGAAGATCGCGCAACCTTGGACAGTCATTTGAAGGCAGGATACAACGGGTATCTGATCAAACCCATTAGACGGGCTTCACTGTTGGGTCAGGTGGATGGTCGGGAGTCAAAATCCAGTGATGATCGAGGGTCATTGAATTCCGGAAAATGGGACTCAACAGCCCTTGCAGCAGAAAAGCCGCTTAGAATTTTGCTGGCTGAAGACAATGATATCAATGCCCTCTTGGCGCGTTCTGTTCTTGAGCGGGCTGGCCATACTGTAATTCGGGTGGAAAACGGGAAGTTGGCGATTGATTATTGTTCAAATGCATCGGTGAACGACGGAGTCGATCTGATTTTGATGGATCTGCAAATGCCCATTATGGATGGCTTGGATGCATTGAAGGAAATCCGCAAGTCTGAACTCGAAAGTAAATCTTCCCGTAACCTTCCTGTATATATTCTAACTGCGGACAAGCAACCAGCTACCCGCTCCCGTGCGGTAAAACTGGGTGCAACCGGATTTCTGACCAAACCACTCGATCCGCTGCATTTGCTAAAGGCGATAAATGAGATTGAATCAGCCTGATTGCATCGGTTTGCAAATCAACTCTCGAAATGATGTTCCATTCCCGCTATTTCGTACAAGGCATTTTTCATTAACAGACCATCCGTTGTGTTAATGTAAGAAACCACAGACGAAGCGTTGTGGGCAGCCAGCAAGAGTGCATTTTCTGCACCCTGTTCCGATCTCAGTCCCCATGCCAAGGTTGAGACAAAGGCATCACCGGCACCTGCGGTGCCTGCTACATGGGTGGGAATTATATTCCTGTGAAACATCGCATGGCCATCGAACAACCATGCACCGTCGGCACCGTAAGTTACGAGTATGTTTTTTGGACCATGTTCCGCCAGAACCCTGCAGAATTTCTCTAACGACACTGATCCCCCAGTTGTCGTCAACACAGGCTCAATATTATCTGGCACTCCCCAATCGAGGTCTTTGTGCATGACAGAAAGACAAGGGACAAGCGCTGCGGCTTCAAGCGCGTTAAGCGATATCAGCGACATGTACTGGGCCGCGTTCAATACAGAATTGGTCTTGTTCAAAATTTGCCGGATGCCGGGATTTGAAGAAAAAAACGCATCACACCGATGTGCAAATTTTGAAATTTCCGGCAGCATGTTTGCAGATTCTCCGCTTAGGCCGGCGGCATGGATCAATTTCGGGTTCTCGGAATTGAGCAGTTTAAGGTCGCTCTTTACAAGCTTTGTGTTGGCACCCCGATTTGTAAATATAGCTGCATTTTTTTCATGTGAGGCGATCATTACCGCTGCCCCTGTGGTCTCTCGGGCGGCGACAATAATTCCCTCAGTGCGTAGTTTGTTTTCCAGGCAATGATCATGGACATGGTTGTGGGATTGATCATTTCCGGTCTTTACCAACGGCATTACGTCACATCCCAGCCGGGAAAGACAGACCGCCGTGTTGAGGCCACCGCCGCCTATATGTGTTGCTATTGATTCTGCCTCTACTTTCCGACCAGGCTCAACCAAAAGGAATTGGTTTTCTGAATTTGAAAAAGAAATCTTTTCAATGGATTCGGACTGAAGCACAGCAATCGTATCGACCATAGCGGAGCCAAAAGTCACAGCTTTCAGATTAGGCATTTTTTTCCCTGGTCCAGCGCGGGATCATGAAAGCATCGAATACCATCCATGCAATCAGTCCTGCATTTATGGCAAATGCAATTGGGTGGTGAGAAAGGGCAAGTGAAGCGGCCGTCAGGCCGAGCATTCCCAATCCGCTCAATACGTAGCCGTGATAGTATCGATGAGCGCCCAGGCCACCTAAAACTATCAGCAGTGCATAGGAAATCCACAATGTTCGCGAATGCACCCGTGCTTGGGCTGGTTCATTTTTGGGTAAATCTGGTTCTGTCATCATGTATTGCGGTACTTCAACAATCAGTTGGAAGGACTCGGTCAGGTGGCTTGTGACCATCAAACAGCGTCCGAATGTTGATTAAAACGCGATCTCCCATTTCGAGACGGCCTTCAATAGTGGCAGACCCCATGTGCGGAAGAATTACCACTTTTCCTTTTTTTACCAATTCCATCAGCTTTGAATTCACAGCCGGTTCGTGCTCAAATACATCGAGGCCTGCACCGGCAATCTTGTTGCTGGATAACGCATCAATCAACGCTGTTTCGTCGATGATTTCTCCGCGTGCCGTGTTAATGATGACCGTGTTCGGTTGAACAAGGGCCAGGCGTCGCGCAGACAGAAGATGATAGGTCGCCGGCGTGGAGGGGCAATTGACCGAAATAAAGTCAACACGCGAAAGCATCTGATCAAGGCTTTCCCACCAAGTGACTTCCAGTTCCTCTTCAACTGCTTCGCTGACACGATTGCGATTATGGTAGTGTATGGACAGGCCAAAAGCCTTTGCCCGTCTTGCCACTGCAGTGCCAATCCGGCCCATACCAACTATTCCAAGTCGTTTGCCCCAAATTCGGTGCCCAAGCATCCACGTAGGCGACCAGCCCTTCCAGTTACCATCGTTTATTGCATCCACACCTTCAATGAATCGACGTGAGACTGCTACCATCAGACCTACCGTCATGTCGGCCGTATCTTCAGTCAGTACATTTGGCGTATTGGTGATCGTAATATTTTTTCGCGCAGCAGCCTGTACATCAATATTGTCAACGCCATTTCCAAAATTGGCTATTAGCTTGAGCTGATCACCAGCCTGCGCAATCAAGCCGGCATCTATTTTGTCTGTGACCGTTGGCACCAGAACATTTGCAGATTTCACCGCTTTTACCAACTCAGCCTGACTCATTGGTTTGTCTTCAAGGTTCAGGCTGGTTTCAAACAACTCCCGCATTCTGGTCTCAACGAGATCCGGGAGTTTTCGGGTCACAACAACAAGTGGTTTTTTTGCGGTCATATTTACACAATCCGGCTGGTTGTTGACGACATGTTAACCCTGTGCCGCCAAACTGGAAATTGTTTTATGCATAACAGACTGTTCCTGCAACACAAACTGCTTCCAATAGGAAATGCAATGTATCATGTGCTTTAAAGTGTTCCTTGAAAAATTATTTGAACCGGGAAAACTTGGCAATTTTGTTGTTTTGACCTCTCTTCTTTTGCCGGTTTTGTTTATTCCCGCGTTTGTGAAGGAAACAGGAGCAACTTCTGTCAGTCAGACCGGTTTGCCATTACCACGCTTTGTCAGTTTGAAATCAACACGCGTGAACATGCGCGTTGGTCCCGGCCGCGAATACAAAGTGACATGGATGTATCTGAAACAGGGATTGCCCATGGAAGTCATCCAGGAATATGAAAATTGGCGCAAAGTCAGAGATCCGGAGGGAAATGAAGGCTGGATATTGCACTCGCTACTTTCTGGAAAGCGGATGGCAATAATTGCCCCCTGGGAAAAGGGAAGTCGCTTCGCCATGCATTCGCAGGCAAATCAAAAAAGCGCAAAGATTGCCGATGTTGAGGCCCGTGTGTTGGCAAATGTGAACGGTTGCGAAGAAAACTGGTGTTTGGTTGAAGCAGACGACATCGAAGGATATGTCCACAAAAACACCCTTTGGGGTGTATATCCAGACGAGATAATAGAGCAGTAAGTTTCGTTATTTTCGTCTGTTTGGCTATTTTTCCCGCACGTGAACAATCACATCTACACGGCTGACTTCCATTCCATTGGGGGGTTCTGGAAGATTTACAACTTGTGCCGCTCCACTCGGCATATCAATGACCCGATCCGATGCTTCCACGTAAAAATGATGGTGATTGTTCGTGTTGGTATCAAAATAAGTCTTGTTGGAATCGATTGAAATCACCCGAAGCAACCCGCTGTCAGTAAATTGATGCAGCGTGTTGTAAATTGTAGCCAGCGAGACTTCCACACCGGCGTATTGTGCTTCCTCATGAACATTTTCAGCTGTCACATGACGGTCACCCTGTGAGAACAGCAATTCTGCAAGTTCTACCCGCTGCCGGGTAGGTCTTAATCCTGCATTTCGCAGCATGTTCACAAGTCTCTTTGGATTTTTCATCATTTCCAAACCTGCTCGGCATTCACAGACTGGTTAGTCAAGAACAATACATATAATTGCAAGCAACCAAGCTCGCAAGTGTGGCCATTTTACAGCTTCCTGCCAAGATTTCCATTAGCGTCTGATTAACGAGGTCCCATATTCACCAGCTGTTAACCATCAGAGCGCAGAATTGGGCCTGTAGAAACCGGAATCCGTGCATGAGTAACGATAAACCTGACGGTTGCTTGATGTTTCTGACGAACAAATAGATCCGGTTTTTCATTCTGTTGGAAGCTTGCGAGCGCCGCAAACGGAGTGATCATGACCAAATACATGAATTTTGCAAAATCTTGCCTGATTGGAATTACCTTGGGCTGCATTGCATTTCCAACCCTTGGATATAGCGAGCCCGCCACATGTGGTGATCGGGCCGAGTTGATTGGTACGTTAAAAAACCGGTACAAGGAATTCCCCGTTGCCATGGGGATATCACAAAAAAGCACAGAGGCATTTGAGATTTATGCTTCTGTGGGTGGCACGTGGACCGTAATTATGACCACATCAACCGGCCTGACCTGTGTAATGGCAGCCGGACACTCGTGGAAAGATATTCCGCAGGTTGCGATGGGGCCACTAACCTGAATTTTGCCTTGTTTCAGCAGCAAGTACTGGTGCATGAAACTGATGCTTTAAATCTGAAACTTTCTTTGGCACTTAAGCTTGCCTGTGCTAAACCGGCCTTCAGGCGATGAAATAACACCGCCTTTTTGGTCTAATTTGCATTGTTGACAGGGCACGGAATTCCTTATGAGTGAAAAACAAAACAGCTACAGCTACGAAGAGCTGTTGTCTTGCGGTCGAGGTGAACTCTACGGTGAGGGTAACGCGCAGTTGCCACTTCCGCCCATGCTGATGCTTCATCGCGTAACTGATTTATCGGAAACCGGTGGCGAATATGGCAAGGGTTACGCAAGGGCGGAGTTTGACATAACCGACGATCTTTGGTTCTTTCCCTGTCATTTTGAAGGTGATCCGGTAATGCCGGGTTGTTTGGGACTGGACGCCTTGTGGCAATTAACAGGATTTTATCTTGGTTGGTTGGGCGAATCCGGCAAAGGTCGCGCCTTATCGACAGGGGAAGTAAAGTTTACGGGCATGGTAACTCCAAACACCAAACTGGTGGAATTTGGCATCGATTTTCGTCGGGTAATGCGAGGTAAACTTGTCTTGGGAATTGCCAATGGCTGGATGAAAGCTGATGGCGAAGTGATTTATCAGGCCAAGGATTTGCGGGTCGCCCTGTTTCAGGAGTAACTTCTAAAATTCACACTCGATTGTTTGTGCATGTTGCAAGGGCGTGTAACAATTGCTAGCGCTTAATTGTCAATCTTGAACCGGAACCATATTGAAAGGCTCTATCGCAATGAAGCGTGTTGTCATTACCGGAATGGGTATTGTTTCGTCCATCGGCAATAATCCGCAGGAAGTCCTGGCATCGCTGCGTGAAGCAAAATCGGGTATCAGCAAAGCCGAGGACTATGAAAAATACGGGTTCCGTTGCCAGGTGCATGGTGAACCAAAACTCGATCCTTTCGAAGTACTCGATCGCAGAACTGCGCGATTCATGGCCAAGGGCACCGCCTGGAATTACATTGCAATGGAACAGGCTGTTCAGGATTCGGGCCTTGAAGAAAGCGACATCATAAATCCTCGCACAGGAATCATTATGGGTTCGGGTGGACCTTCAACCCGTACTATTTTTGAAGCTGCAGATATTACCCGCGAGCGGGGCCCAAAGCGGATCGGCCCTACAGCTGTACCCAAAGCAATGAGTTCCACAGCCTCCGCGGTTCTTGCTACACAGTTTCAAATAAAGGGCGTCAATTACTCGATTTCATCAGCTTGTGCGACATCTAACCATTGTGTTGGAAATGCTTATGAAACCATCCAAATGGGTAAACAGGACGTGATTTTTGCCGGTGGATCGGAAGATCTGGATTGGAGCATGTCCAACATCTTTGATGCAATGGGCGCCATGTCTTCCAAATATAATGATACACCTGATCGAGCTTCCCGTGCCTATGATCTTAATCGCGATGGATTTGTCATTGCAGGAGGTGCCGGCGTATTGGTTCTGGAGGAACTGGAACGCGCAAAGGCGCGAGGGGCAAAAATTTACGGTGAAATTGTTGGCTATGGCGCAACATCAGACGGACACGACATGGTCGCTCCTTCCGGTGAAGGTGCTGCGCGTTGCATGCGTATGGCTTTGGATACGGTAAACGACCCTATAGATTACATTAACCCTCACGCCACCTCCACACCGGTTGGTGATGAAAAGGAAGTAGAAGCCGTACGCGAGGTATTTGGGGCGAATTGCCCGCCTATGTCGGCAACCAAATCACTGACAGGACATTCTTTGGGTGCAACCGGTGTACAGGAGGCAATTTACTGTCTTTTGATGATGCAGAACGGTTTCATCTGTAAAAGTGCTCACATTGATGAGCTGGATCCAATGTTTACGGACATGAACATTGTCCAGTCGCGGCTCGATGATGTCGCGCTAAACACGGTAATTTCAAATTCATTTGGTTTTGGTGGCACAAACGCAACGTTGGCATTCCAGCGTTACAACGGGTGAGGATGCGTTGATGGGTGACTTGATGCGCGGAAAACGTGGTTTGGTGATGGGAGTTGCCAACAATCATTCGATTGCTTGGGGAATTGCCTCAAAGCTTGCAGAAGAAGGTGCTGAACTGGCATTTACGTATCAAGGTGATGCCTTTGGGAAACGCGTAAAGCCGTTGGCTGAAAGTGTTGGCGCCAGCATCTTGTTGCCTTGTGATGTCGAGAATATCGATACCGTTGACGCGGTTTTTGATGCTCTGAAGAAGGAATGGGGCTCAATAGATTTTTTGGTTCACGCAATTGCTTTTTCGGACAAGAATGAACTCAAGGGATTATACGCAGACACAACACGCGAGAATTTTTCCAAAACGATGGTAATTTCCTGTTTTTCATTCACGGAAATCGCCAAGCGGGCGGCCAGCTTGATGACGGATGGCGGCAGCATGATAACACTCACCTATGGTGGCTCCACCCGGGTAATGCCAAATTATAATGTAATGGGTGTTGCCAAGGCTGCTCTTGAAGCCAGTGTTCGTTATCTGGCAACGGACTATGGACCAGAAAACATTAGGGTGAATGCCATATCAGCCGGTCCGGTTCGCACTTTGGCAGGTGCTGGTGTTGCTGACGCGCGGCTAATGTTCAATTACCAGAAAAACAACGCACCGCTTCGCCGTACGGTCGAGATTTCCGAGGTTGGTGGTTCAGCCCTTTATCTCTTGTCAGACCTTGCGTCAGGAGTAACCGGCGAAATCCATTATGTGGATTCGGGATATTCAACTGTCTCAATGCCGCGCATGGAAACTTTAAAAGCTCTGGACAGGGAATAGGCTAACAAAGTCTGTCCGGTGTAAGATCAAATGAATCACACATCGTCGGAACGTTATGCCAACCAGAAACCTCAATCTAGAACGCTTCATTGATATAAAATCAATCCGCCAATCACTGACGGACCTGACTGCTGCCACAAATGGCGATGGCAGTTCCCCTGCAATTCGGTTGGAAGTTCTAAACACCCTGAAACAGACTTCGACTGACGGGCGCGATCTGGCAGAGAAATTACTAAATGAAGACGGTGACGGAACAGCGTGCGCGCGCAGACTATCGCATCTTCACGACGAGCTTATCCGTGTAATCTACGATTTTGCGGTAAAGCATGTGTACCGTAGCGCAAACGCTTCAGCGGCCGAACAGATTGCGGTAACGGCAGTTGGTGGGTACGGGCGTGGCACGCTCGCTCCCGGTTCTGATATCGATTTACTGTTTCTGCTTCCCTACAAGCAAACTGCCTGGAGCGAGCAAGTTATCGAATACATGCTCTACATGCTTTGGGACATGGGGTTCAAGGTGGGTCATGCGACAAGAAATATTGATGAGTGCATCCGGTATTCAAAAGAAGACATGACAATAAGAACGTCCATTTTGGAGGTTCGATTTATTCACGGAACCCAATCACTCTACGATGAGCTTGCGATGCGATTTTCCAGGGAAATCGTAAAAGGAAGCGCGCGCGAGTTCATTGCTGCAAAGCTCACCGAGCGAGATCAAAGACACAAGCGTTCCGGCGAATCCCGTTATCGCGTTGAGCCCAATATCAAGGACGGAAAGGGTGGCCTGCGAGATCTTCACACGCTTTTCTGGATTGGAAAATATTTTTACAACATCGCCCGTTCCAGGGATCTTGTTGCGGCCGGTATGTTTTCAATTCGCGAGTACAAACGGTTTCGGCGTGCTGAACGGTTCCTGTGGACGATACGATGTCATCTGCATTTTCTGGCCGGTAAAACCGAAGAACGGTTGCTGTTTGACTATCAACGCGAACTTGCAGATCGCCTTAATTATTCCAGCCATGGAGCGCTCAAAAGTGTTGAGCGTTTCATGAAGCATTATTTTCTCGTGGCCAAGGAAGTCGGTGATCTGACACTGATCGCCTGCGCTAAGCTGGAAGAACGGGAAGCAAAGGCTGTCCACGATCTTAATGGCTTTTTGCGATCTTTTACCCGCCGACAGCGTCGCATTAAGGGTACGGGTAATTTTGTCAATGACCGCGGACGCATCAATGTGGCGAACCGGGATGTATTTAACAACGACCCGGTCAACATGATGCGTCTGTTCAAGTTCGCTGATGAAACCGGTTTGGATTTTCACCCTGAAGCAATGGAACTCCTGTCAAAATCCCTCAATCTTGTTCGCCCGGAGTTACGCAGGAACCCTGAGATGAACAAGCTTTTTATGGACGTACTAATCAGTCGTAACGGCCCGGAAAGATTGTTGCGCAGAATGAACGAATCCGGATTGCTTGGGAAGTTCATGCCACTCTTTGGCAAGATAGTGGCGATGATGCAGTTTAACATGTACCACCACTATACAGTCGACGAACACCTTTTGCGCACTGTTGGAGCGCTGGCAGATATTGAAACTGGAAAACTGAAACATGAGCACCCGCTGGCATCCGGACTCATCGCCAATATCAAGGACAGACGGGCGCTTTATCTGGCTGTACTGCTTCATGATGTTGCCAAGGGACGCAAGGAAGACCATTCCATTGCAGGTGCGCGATTTGCAAAGCAACTTTGCCCGCGACTTGGTTTGGATGAGGAACAAACAGAACTGGTATCCTGGCTAATCCGCGAACACTTGACCATGAATACGGTTGCCCAAAGCCGGGACCTTGCTGATCGCAAAACCATTCAGGATTTTGCCGAGGTGGTACAGACCGTGGATAGGATGCGATATCTGGTTATACTCACCGTCTGCGATATACGGGCAGTTGGGCCAGAAGTCTGGAATGGATGGAAAGGGCAACTGCTTAGAAACCTATATCAGGAAACGGAGTTGTTTCTGACAGGCGGGTTTTCTGCCACACCGCAGAAAGCTCGCGCCGATCAGTTGCGGGATGAACTTTCTGGCGCTCTTGAGGGATGGGATGACAAAGATAAGAACCACATTCTGTCGTTGCCTTATTCCGCCTATTTCCTGTCTACTGATTTTGAAACCCAGATCCATCACATGAATTTCTTGCGTGATGTTGAGCATCAGAATTTGAAACTCGCCACCAGTGTGAAAACCAACAAGTTTGAGGATATTACTGAAATATCGGTGATTGCACCTGATCATGCTCGATTGTTGTCGGCCATTACGGGTGCTTGTTCTGCGGCCGGTGGCAACATTGTAGATGCAAAGATTCATACAACGTCAGATGGAAGGGCGCTTGATACGTTGTACATAAATCGCCAGCATGTTGAAGATGAAGATGAATTGCGTCGTGCCGCTCGCATTGCCCATACAATTGAGGACGTATTGACCGGCAAAGCACGCCTCAATGAGCTTTCGTCACAAACATTGTTTGCAAAGCGAAAACACACCGCTTTTTCGGTTTCGCCGAAGGTCAATGTAAACAATGACTTTTCCAATACATTTTCAGTCATCGAAATTGAGTGTCTGGATCGCCCGGGTCTACTGTCAGAGGTTACTGGCGTACTTGCTGATCTAAAATTGGACATAGGTTCAGCACATGTGATGACATTCGGTGAAAAAGTTCAGGACAATTTTTATGTCAGGGATATGGTAGGTCGGAAAATTGTGAGTAAAAACCGGATAGAAAAGATAAAAGAGGCTCTGTTGAAGGTTATGGCGCCATCCGATAATGACGTGCCGCCGGATTTGGTGAAATTGAAGAAAGATAGCTCTACACGGATCTCCCCGGTGATTGCCCAATGAGTTTGTTTTCCAAGTTTGCCAGTGTTGGAAGCGCGACCATGGCCAGTCGGCTGTTGGGTTTTGTCCGCGAGGCTTTGATAGCGGCACTGCTCGGTGCCGGACCGGTCGCAGATGCATTTTACGCTGCTTTTCGGTTCCCAAATCTGTTTCGTAGATTGTTTGCAGAAGGCGCGTTCAATGCTGCATTTATTCCGCTTTTTGCAAAGGAACTTGAATCCGGTGGCCGAGCATCCGCGCGTCAGTTTGCAGAACAAATTCTCTCGGTCCTCCTGTTGGCGCTGCTAATATTGTCCGCATTGGCAATGATCTTCATGCCGTTTTTGGTAGGCACAGTCATTGCACCCAAATTCGCGAGTAATCCGGACAAGTTTGACCTTACGATTCTGCTAACCCGGATTATGTTCCCGTATCTGGCTGCAATGTCGGTCGTGGCCATGCTTTCCGGTATCCTGAATGCGTTCAGGCGGTATTTTCTGGCAGCGCTGGCACCTGTTGTACTCAACGCAGTTCTGGTTGCAGTTCTGCTGTTTGCGCAGTTTCAGGGAACAGATGACCGGAATTTGGGTATATTGATGGCTTGGGCGGTCGCTTTTTCTGGTCTGTTGCAAGTCGGCTTGCTCGTATTCGGTGTGCTGCAACAAGGATTTCCGGTCACAATCAAAGTGCCTCGCGTTTCTCCGTCGGTTAAAAGGGTGCTTGTGCTGGCCGTTCCTACAGCGCTTGCAAATGGCATTACACAGATCAACCTGCTTGTAAGCCAAATCATTGCATCTGCTGAGGCAGGCGCAATTGCAGTCATGAATTATGCAGATCGACTGGTGCAATTGCCACTTGGTGTTATCGCGATTTCAATAGGTGTTGTTTTGCTGCCGGAACTTTCCAGGACGCTTGCCGCCGAAGATCACGAAGGAGCACATCTCCTGCAAAACCGAAGTGTGGAATTCGGATTGGGATTGACCATTCCGGCGGCAGTCGGCCTGTTCATGATTCCGCTTCCACTGGTTGCACTTGTTTACGAAAGGGGTGCTTTTCTGCGGGAAACAAGTGAGGTTACTGCAATGGTACTTGCTGCATTCTCAATCGGGCTTCCGGCATTCGTCTTAATCAAGGTATTTCAACCGGCATTTTATGCACGCGAAGACATGAAAACCCCCATGTGGTTTTCCGGTGTAAACGCGGTTTTGAACATAGTACTCGCAATAATCTTGTTTCCGCGCTTCGGCGTTGTTGGTCTCGGCATTGCAACGAGTGCCGCTGGCTGGGTAAATGCATTATTGTTGGCAGGAACTCTTTATAAAAGAGGTCTCTTCAAGCCGACAGGTAAAACGGTTCGAAATATCATGATGATCTGCAGCTCAAGCACTGCGATGGCGGCCCTTCTGTATGTTGGCGATCTCTATTTCCTTGAAGCGCTATTAAATGAAGGGTTGATAATCCGGATAGCTTCAGTGTTGGGTATGGTTGCGATTGCAGCTTCCACCTATTTTGCCCTTGTTGTTGCATCCGGAGCAATTACCAAAAACCAGTTGCGCCAGATGATAAAGCGCAAGTGATTCGGCTATGGTTTTTCCAGTATGGCTACATTGTTTTCCAGTAGATGGATTTTCCAGTCATAAAGTTCTGCAATAAATTCAAATGTTTTTTCGCGATAGAACACCACATGGGTAAGTTCCCGATGATAGTGCCAGGAGGCAAACTTGTCCCGATCCGGTGCAAAACTGGTCATGATACCCAACCATCCCCCTGGGTTTAGTAGCTCATTGAGCCGTTCAAACTCTCCAGCCGGATTGTAAAAGTGCTCGGCAACTTCGGTACAAGTAATGAATTCATACGTTTGCTGAAGGGCGATTGTATCTGGTTCAAAGTATGGGTCGTACAGAGACACATCATGCCCTGCTTGCTCAAGCATTGCGGCAAGTGCCGCACCGGGACCGCACCCATAGTCCAGTCCTTTTGAAGTCGGTGGCAATCTCCTTGTAAACGGAGTGGCAAGGCGGGACAGGAATTTTCGATATTCCGGGTCGTTTGGTTCGTTTTGGTGGTAGTTGTAATGTGACAGTTCCGTTTCTGGGTTTGGTCGATGGTTGGGGTGCAAGAAATAAAGTTCACAGTTCAGGCATTCATGAAATGAACGCTTATTTTGTCTAAAAAAATGTGAGCCGACATTTGATCCGCATAACGGGCAATTGGTTTCGGCAGATGTTGTGGTTTTCATATCTTGTCGATCTCGATCAAGGTTCTGGTAGATAGCCAGATTCAATCGCTTTCCCCTTGCCTGAAACGTTCTCCTCCGCCATAACGCGCCACAAATCAATTCAATTGGGCAAAATAATATGGGTCAACCAACCAATCGGGTCTTTTCTGGAGTGCAACCAACCGGAAATCTTCATCTTGGCAACTATTTGGGCGCAATTCGAAAATTTGTTACCCTGCAAGATAGCCATGAATGTATTTATTGCGTGGTCGATTTGCATGCCGTCACCGCCGACCTGGTACAAAAGGATTTGAAAAGTCAGACACGGGAGATTGCTGCTGCATTCATTGCTTCGGGAATTGATCCGGAAAAGCACATTGTCTTCAATCAAAGCCAGGTACGCGAACATTCGGAGCTCGCATGGTTGTTTAATTGCGTGGCCAGGATGGGGTGGTTGCGCCGGATGACGCAATTCAAGGAAAAGGCGGGAAAGAACAGTGAAGAAGCTTCAGTCGGCCTGTTCACTTATCCGAATTTGATGGCGGCTGACATTTTGCTGTACCGTGCGACCCATGTGCCGGTGGGAGATGACCAAAAACAGCATCTTGAACTGACCCGCGACATTGCCACCAAGTTTAACAATGATTTTAAAGAGCGGATTGCCGAATTTGGCCATGGGGAAGAATATTTTCCAATCACCGAACCGATCATTGATGGTCCGGCCACCCGTGTTATGTCATTGCGGGATGGTTCACGGAAGATGTCAAAATCGGAACCATCAGACATGTCACGCATAAACTTGACCGACAGTGCCGATGACATTGCAAAAAAGATCAGAAAGGCACGAACTGATTCCGAGCCATTGCCTGAATCTGTAGAGGATTTGAAGGGCCGTGCCGAAGCAGAAAATCTCGTCGGAATTTATGCAGCACTTGCAGATGAAAGCCCCGGTTCGGTAGTCAGGCAGTTTGCCGGCAAGCAGTTTGGAGAGTTCAAGCCAGCCCTTGCAGAATTGGCCGTTGAAAAACTTTCACCGATTAATCAAGAGATGAAACGCTTGTTGGATGATCCCGCAGCGATGGACAAAATATTGGCTAATGGTGCGGATAGGGCCCGTGAAATTGCTTCGGTTACGATGCGCGAAGTACGTGAAATCTTTGGCTTTTTGGGTGACTAGGCAACAATTCCTTAAATTTCGGCAGATTTTGGTTGTTTAACCTTTCGGCAACTGGCTAAATGAAATTATGGTAAGTAAGCGGCGAATACATGAAAAAGGCCACAAGCGCAAGTTTCTCGCGGTGATCGATGACAGTCCTGAATGCGACCGAGCGGTTCTCTACGCTGGGTGCCGGGCTGCACATTCAAATGGTGGATTGACCCTTTTGTATGTGAGTACTCCAGGCGATTTTCAACACTGGATTGGCGTTGAAGAGATCATGAAAGCCGAAAAACGGGAGGCAGGCGAAGCGCAGCTTGAGAAGTTTTCTCAGTTTATTCGCGAACACGCCAACATAGATCCGGAACTGGTATTTCGTGAAGGTACTACAGTCGAAGAGATTTCCGGTTTGATCGAAGAAGATCAGGATATCGCTTTGTTGGTACTGGCGGCAGGTGATAGTTCTGAAGGGCCTGGCCCACTGGTTTCCTCATTGAGTCGCGCTGGTGAATCTTTTTCAATTCCGGTCGTTGTCGTGCCAAGTGATATGGGCTTTGATGACATTGAGAACGTAACCTGACTATGAAATTGAGTATGGTTGCTTCTTGATTACCAGAAGTTTCATACCTATTTTTAGATTAATGCACTCGAAAATGGATCCGGACAGATGTTTATCCAAACCGAAGCAACTCCAAATCCTGCAACCCTGAAATTTCTTCCAGGGCGAACTGTACTGGAAAGCGGTTCGATGGATTTTCGTTCTCAAGATGAAGCGGAAGTTTCACCGCTTGCCTCACAACTGTTCAGAATTCCCGGCGTAGTTGGTGTATTTCTTGGTCATGATTTCGTTTCTGTTACCCGTGAAGGTGATGCCGAAAAGGGATATGACTGGCAACATTTGAAGCCCGCCATTCTTGGCACCATCATGGAACATTTCGTGACTGGTAAACCGGTAATGGAAACGCAAGCTTCCATGGGAATTGATGAAGACGACGAGTTTTTTGAAGATGCTGATGTGGAGATAGTCAACACCATCAAGGAACTGCTTGATACAAGAGTACGTCCGGCAGTCGCCCAGGATGGCGGGGACATAACGTTCAGGGGTTTTCGTGATGGTATCGTATACCTTCATATGCGCGGCGCGTGTGCAGGTTGTCCTTCATCAACCATTACCTTGAAACACGGTATCCAGAACTTGCTCCAGCATTTCATTCCCGAAGTGCAGGAGGTAGAGCCTGTTTAGGCCGTGAAACTCCTCGCGATTGATACGTCGGCAAATTTGTGTGCAGCGTGCATCTACGATGTAGACACTGACAATGTACTCGCATCAGAAACACGTGACATCGGGCGCGGGCATGCGGAAGTGTTGATGGAGCTGATCGAAGGCGTTCTAAACAGTTCATATACTTCATACGCGGAACTATCCAAAATTGCTGTTACTTGTGGGCCAGGCAGTTTTGCCGGTGTTCGGGTAGGACTGGCAACCGTTCGTGGGCTAAGACTTGCGCTGAACATTCCTGCGGTATCCATGAGTACTCTTGATGGCCTGGCCCAGGTTGCAAAAGACGATGTTGTGCCAATCCAGATTCTTAGCATGATTGATGCGGGGCGGGGCGAGGCCTATTACCAGTTCTTTCAAGCGGATGGAAAAAGTTCCAATTGCCAACCACAGGTTGCCGCTTACGAAACCATTGCGGGCATCATTGGTGATTCAACAATCAAACTGTGTGGTTCTGCCAGTGATCAGGTTAATCAATTGCTGGAGCAGCCCTTGCCGGTTTCCCACCGATTAACTGCTGTTCCTGTTGAAATACTCGCTCAATCGGCAGCAAAGGGTAGTCTGGAAGACACTGCCCTGGATCCCGTTTACGTACGTCCACCAGATGCAAAACCGCAAACAGGATTTGCCGTGCCAAGGGTCTGATATGTTCAGGGATTTCTCAAGATTGCTGAAAAATGCCTTATGGCGCCGGTCTTCAGCCAAAGAGTTGGTCATTGAAGATTTGAAGGATGGTGACGTAGAAAGAATCTCGGACATTCACAGGGTGAGTTTTGTCCGTGGTTGGTCCGATGGTGAAATAGAGAAAATGTTGGCGGCTCCTGGCTATTTTTGCCTTGTGGCTCGCACTCATGGAAATTCAACCAAAACACTAAAGGGCTTTGTCATCGTGCGTGGAGTTCTGGATGAGGCTGAAGTCATTACTATAGCGGTAAAACCTGCAGCGCGCCGCCGCCAAATCGCCCGTCGCCTGATGGAAGCTTCAATTCGTCGCTTATTGAGTGATCGATACAAAACATTCTTTCTAGAAGTTGCCGCTGGCAACAAACCTGCTCGAACTCTCTATGAAAATCTGGGATTTAAGGTAGTTTCGGATCGCAAAGGTTATTACCAAACAACGCCCGAAGCCGATGAAGATCTTTCCAATGCGCTTGTCATGCGCCTTGATCTTGGATAGATCAGGGCCACCAATTGTCCAAACCGGAATTATGATATGTCTGTTGTAGATCGTTGCGCAAATATTGGGCTCCGCATGACCGAGCAACGCAAGGTCATTGCGAAGGTGTTGGAACAGGCGGAAGATCATCCGGACGTGGAAGACTTGTATAATCGGGCGTCGAAAATTGATGAGCGAATATCCATCGCCACAGTTTACCGGACTGTGAAATTATTGGAAGAAACCGGAATTATTGATCGCCATGAATTTGGTGACGGTCGGTCGCGTTATGAACTGGCACCGGAAGATCACCACGATCATCTGATAGATCTGAAGTCAGGTGATGTGATCGAGTTTACCAGTGATGAAATTGAACATTTGCAGGAAAAAATTGCCAGGGATCATGGATACCGTTTGGTTGGGCACCGATTGGAGTTGTATGGGGTACCTTTAAAAGAAACGCCCGACAACGGGTCCTGAGGTAAATGATTATTCGCCTGCGGCTTTTGATGCTGATGGTAACCTTGGTACCAATTACGCTTGCGGCCATGCCAGTTCAATACGCCATGCTTTATCTGGCTCCACCAATTGCTCGTCGAATACCCATGTGGTGGCATCGCTTGCTGATCCGCCTAGTCGGGGTACGCATCACATTAAAAGGTGACATTCCAACAGACCGGCCGATGATGATTGTGTCAAACCATGTATCCTGGTTTGACATACCGGTACTCGGAAGCGTCATGGAATTGTGCTTCATTGCCAAACAAGAAGTAAACAAGATGCCATTTGCCAGCCTGTTGGCACGCCTTCAACGGACGGTTTTTGTGCATCGCGGCGATCGGCGTGGCTCCGCTGATCAGGCTCGAACAATCACACAACGCATAAATTCCGGAGATGTCATGGTTCTGTTCGCTGAAGGGACAACTGGAGATGGCCACAAGGTGCGGGAGTTCAAAAGCTCGCTTTTTGGTGCAGCGCAGTTTGCGGTTCGTGATGGTGAAGCCCATCAGGTCCTTATTCAGCCAATTTCAATTGCTTATACGCATTTGTTTGGCATCCCGTTGGGGCGACATCACCGCACAAAGGCAGCCTGGCCTGGTGATCTGGCTTTTGGGCCACATGCAAAGGAGTTTCTTGGTAAAGGGGCGTACGATGTTTTGGTGAGCATTGGCGAACCAATTGTATACAATGAAAATTCAAATCGTCGGGAAATTGCTCGCCAGACAAACGAAGCAGTTCGCAAACTTTATGCGGGTTCCCTGAGGGGACGAAACCAGTCAACCTACTAACATCCCTGTTCTCAATGTTGTCGTACCGTTTGCAACTTTCGCTACATGCAGATGATAAAACGGGCATACTGTGCTAAGCCTGCAATCTGATAAAGCTGGAAGCCTAATGATGACGTGGTCGTTAAGAATTGTGGTATTGGCTGGCATATTGCTGGCCGCGAGCTTTCTGGTGGCCAAAGAAAATCACGGTGTTGCACAGCAACCAAAATTGTGGGTCGCCGGCACTTTTTCTTTCTCTGATGAACTGGGTGGATTCAAAATCCTTGGCATAGATGGAAGCGGTGCCATGGATGATCCAATAATCATCCATCAGGAAATGCAAACATCTGGAGGTAGTACGATGATTGTACGCCATCTAAACCCACTGCAGTTGAAGGCTGCCAATCATACGGTGGAAGACAATGCGGTTTATGTCCGGTTTGTAACCGCAAACAATTCAAACGTGCCTTGGGTGGGATATGGACTGGAACTCCAGGAAATCAAGGACAAACCCAGCACATACGGGGATGGCTTGTCATTTGATCAGATCAGCCGCGAGACCAGTTTTGTTCGTTCGGATAAATTTCTTGAATTCGAAAGGCAATATGAGCCGGGAGACCGTGTGGTTTTCAGGAAGGGCGTCGTAAATCATCAAGAAAAGGTGAAGATTGAATTTGTGGTTACGGATTTCACACCAACCGCACATTTTTATATTTATCAGGATCCACTTATCCCCGCTTCCTGACGAAGCATTTGATTTTGCTGTGCTGATTAATGAACCGATGACGCTTCCTTTTGACTGCGAAAGGCTATAAAACCGCGCCGGATATAGCCACTGGAAACTTTTATGAGTAAAACTTCTGCCGACCCCAAAAAAGTTTTTGTCAAAACCTATGGTTGCCAAATGAATGTTTATGATTCCACACGTATGCAGGATGCGTTGGAGTTGGATGGATACGAGCCGACAGACTCGCTCGAAGATGCCGATCTGGTTTTGTTGAACACCTGCCACATCCGTGAAAAAGCAGCGGAAAAAGTATATTCCGAAATTGGGCGAATTCGAAAATTGAAAGATGCACGCGCCGGTTCTGATCGACCGATGATGATCGGGGTTACCGGTTGTGTCGCGCAGGCAGAAGGCGAAGAGATAGTTTCGCGGGCTCCCGCTGTAGATTTGGTGGTTGGCCCTCAATCCTATCATCACCTTCCAGCACTTGTTCAACAAGCCAAGACTGGCAACAGGGTCGTAGAAACGAATTTTGAAATCGACGAGAAATTCAAACAGCTTCCGGCTGCAACCGCAAAACAACATCGCGACCGGGGGGTAGCAGCTTTTCTAACCGTGCAGGAAGGATGTGACAAGTTTTGCACCTTTTGCGTCGTTCCCTACACAAGGGGCGCAGAAGTATCCCGCTCGGTCAAGCAAATCGTTGAAGAAGCCAAAGGCATGGTTGCCGCCGGTGTTCGCGAGATTACTTTGCTTGGCCAAAACGTGAATGCCTGGCACGGCGCCGGGCCCGATGGACGGGAATGGCGCCTTGGAGAGCTTATTTTTGAGCTCGCCGAAATTGGCGGGCTTGATCGCCTGCGCTATACGACCAGTCATCCCGTGGACATGGATGAAGGCTTGATAGCTGCCCATCGGGATCTTGATTGCCTGATGCCCTATCTTCACCTGCCGGTACAGGCAGGTTCTGACCGTATCTTGAAGGCCATGAACCGGCATCACAGCGTGGCAGACTATTTTAATGTCATAGAGCGCATGCGCGAGGTGAGGGCGGACATCGCAATATCGGGGGATTTCATTGTTGGTTTTCCCGGCGAAACAGATAAAGATTTTGAAGACACGATGCGGCTTGTGGAGACTGTGAAATACGCTTCTGCGTTTTCATTCAAATATTCAGTTCGTCCGGGAACACCCGGTGCAGACATGAATGATCAAGTGCCGGAGCATGTCAAGAACGAGCGCCTTCAGCGCCTTCAAGCACTGCTCAACCAACAGCAGGAAGGATTCAATGGGGACTGCGTTGGCAAAGAGATGCAAATCCTTATGGAAAAACCTGGGCGTAAGCCAGGCCAGCTTATTGGTCGTTCACCCTGGCTTCAGTCAGTCATTGTGCCGGATACGCTTGGACAAATTGGCGATATCGTTAAGGTAAGAATTACCGACGCTGCACCGAACAGCCTTGTGGGGATCTGAGTATTTGTTTGCTGGCTATTGGATCTTAAACGGCCGCCTCCCGCATGCTTCCAAGGTGCCTGTCCCAGCCTTTGTCCAGATGGCCCAAAAGTTCACGGGCTGCTTCAGGAGTATCTTCCAATCCCTCATGAGTGAGGGTCAACTTCGTGCCTTCAGTAATGGCTTCAAGTCGCCACGTGACTGTTGTCATTTTCCCGTTGAGTGGAACGATTGTGAATGTGTACTTCAAGAGATTGGGTGGTGACATTTCCAGCACTGTACCCCAGCAAATTTTCTTCGACCCACCCCCCTCCGTACTTACAAGTGTGAACTCCTCGTGTTCCTTCAAATCGGATTCCGCTGGATGAAACCAGATCGCCAGTTTGTCCTTGTTTGTCAGGAACTCCCAAACAGCTTCTGGATTGGCCTTTAAGATGATCGATTTTGTCAACGCGACTTCACTCATGACTTTTGCTTTCCTGTTCGACTGCCATTGATAGTTTTGAAAGTTTTTCATCCCAAAACTCGCTGAAGTAACCAAGCCACTCCATTGCATGTTTAAGGGAGTGCGGTTCGAGTGTGTTGATTCGTTCCCTACCGTGGGGTTTAACGGAGATCAACTTGCCTTCTTCGAGAATGGTCAGGTGTTTCTTCACTGCGGTTCGGGTAATTGGCAGCTTCTGGCAAACTTCAGCAATGGTCATGGGTTGTTGGCACAAATGAATGAGTATAGTCCGGCGATTGTTGTCTGCCAGTGCTCGAAATGTGTTTTGAAGGTCAGTTTCCATATCCATTCGATCAGTTAAATAACACCTTATAGTGTTATGTTTATGACACTGTAAGGTGTTATGTCAACAGGAATGGAAAGTGAATTTTCGTGTGCAAGTCACAATTGAGAATTAAATGTAGTATACTTGTCTCACTGACTGTCGAATCACCGATCAGGAGTATTGATTGAAAACATCTGACAAACGGGTCAAACGGCCAAACAAGAACAGGGATCTTGGCGCATCAGACCTTGACCACATAGTTCTTGATTTTGAAGATAATAATCTTGCCTCCCTTCTTTTCGGACAATTTGACCAGCATTTGGCGATGCTGGAACAACGTCTTGGCATTGAAGCGGTTGCTCGTGGCAATCAACTGCAAATGAAGGGAACAGAGGAAGCTATCCGCCGTGGTCGTTCTGCTCTGGAACATTTGTATGCGCGCCTTGAAAAAGGCGATTCAATTGAACCTGGTGATGTCGATGGTGCTTTGAGAATAGCTGCGGCAGACAATCAACCGGTTGCTCCTAACAAGGAAAAATCGGGCAAATTGGCCATGGCGACCATTGGTACACAGAAAAAAGTCATTCAGGCCCGTACTCCAAATCAGGATGCATATATTCGTGCAATGGATCGTTCCGAGCTACTGTTCGGTATAGGCCCCGCTGGAACCGGCAAAACTTACCTGGCCGTTGCGTACGCTGCTTCCTTGCTTGAAAAAGGTGCAATTGATCGCATTATCCTGTCGCGCCCGGCAGTAGAAGCTGGTGAACAATTGGGATTTCTACCTGGAGACATGAAGGAGAAAGTAGATCCCTACCTTCGCCCGCTTTATGATGCACTTTACGACATGATCCCGGGTGACAAAGTGGAGCGCGCCATTCAAAACGGCGAGATTGAAATCGCTCCACTTGCATTCATGCGCGGGCGGACATTGGCCAACGCTGCTGTTATTCTGGATGAGGCGCAGAACACGACATCCATGCAGATGAAGATGTTTCTGACCCGCCTGGGTGAAAATTCGCGAATGATCGTAACCGGCGACCCAAGCCAGATTGACTTGCCCGGCAGCACCAAATCAGGACTCGTGGAAGCACTGGCGCTGCTGAAAAATATTGAGAGTGTGGTTACTGTTAAGTTTAATTCTGATGACGTGGTCAGGCATCGACTGGTAGCCGATATTGTCAACGCCTATGATTCTGCAACCAAAAGCAGAGGCTGATGATACCCCTTATTGACCTGTCGAGTGATGGGAATATCGAGATTGATGAGGCCGAAAAGATTCAACTGGCTAAAAATGCGGTTCGCATAACCATTGAGATCGCTGGCCTGAAACTACCAAAAAATGCCGAGTTGAGCATACTTTTTGGATCAGATATAACCCTTCAGGCGCTTAATTCCCAGTGGCGGAGCAAGGACAAATCAACTAATGTCCTCTCCTTTCCAGGAAAGGACCTGGCTCCTGGCGAAGAGGCAGATACGGTGTTGGGGGATATTGCAATATCGCTGGAAACAGCAGAACGGGAAGCTGCCCTTGAAAACAAATTGCTGGATGATCATATCAGCCATCTGATTGTTCATGGATTTTTACATCTTTTCGGATATGATCATGAAAATGACAAGGAGGCAGACCTTATGGAAAGCCTTGAGAGAAAGGTATTAGCGAAACTCGGCATACCTGATCCATACAATTGATGGGGTACACGCCGCGCCAAAGCAATGACAACAGATTCCAGTAGCCAGGCTGGCAAGCCCACCGGTGCGACCCATGACGGGGCACAGTTGGAAACTTCCCAGCCGACAACAGACGAGCCCCCACGAAGAAACGGTAATTCTCATCCTGCCACCAATGGTAGTGAGGGCAATTCCTGGTTTGCGAAGATTTTTGGACGAAAGCGGAACGGCAACAACATTCGCGAAAACCTGGCTGATGCATTGTCTGAGGGTGAAGGATTTGCGGAGGGGTTTACTCCCGGTGAGCGCGAAATGCTTACTGGTATCCTCAAGCTTCAGGAGGTCCCCGTCGAAGAACTCATGACGCAGCGTGCTGACATTGTTGCCGCAAGTGATGAGATTTCATTGGGTGAACTTCTATCGCTTTTCGAGAAATCAGGTCACTCCCGCATGCCGGTTTACGGTGAGACTTTGGATGACCCCTTGGGGATGGTGCACATCAAGGATGTCCTCACCTACATCACCACTACGGCAGCATTCACACGCGCTGAGGCCGCCAAGCGACAGAACAAATCGCAGGCTGGTCTTGATCTGAAAAAGGTCAAATTGGACAAACCACTAAGCGCCCTGAAACTGGCAAGAGAAATCCTGTTTGTGCCACCATCAACACCGGCAGCAGAACTAATGGCACGAATGCAGGCAGATCGCGTTCAAATGGCGCTGGTCATTGACGAATATGGAGGGACAGATGGTCTTGTCTCCCTTGAGGATATTGTCGAGGAAATCGTCGGTGAGATTGCGGATGAACATGATGATGAGGACTTGTTCATTGAAGATCGTGGTGACGGGGTATTAATCTGCAACGCAAAAGCCGAACTTGATGACATCCGTTCTCATTTAGGCGAAGCGTTCAGTTTCGGTAATCATGAAGAGGATGTGGATACAATCGGTGGCCTGGTTTTCGATCTGATAGGACGTGTCCCGATACGCGGAGAAGTGGTAACCAGCCATGGTTACGAGTTTAGGGTTCTGGAAGCCGATCCTCGTCGAATAAAGAAAATCGAACTGCTGCCTGCATCACGTCGGCGCTTGCGAAATCACTAGGGTCCTGACCCTAGTTCCAGCCACTTGCATCAGTCCCGGGTTTGGTCGCTGGCTAAGCGTTCCAAAACCCTATATTCCACTATCTGAAGAGTGCGATGATTCGCCAAAAGCAATGTGGATACGAATGCATGTTCTCAGCAAGAATTGAAGCGTTGGCGGGAAATTTCATTTTGCTTTCGGGTTGGCGGCGCTCTTTATGGGCCTTTTTTGCAGGTTCCGTATCGGCCCTTTCCACACCTCCTTTTGATCAGGTATGGGTGCTGTTTTTAACATTTCCGATACTGGTTTGGTTGATGGACAATGTTTCCAGTGAAGCGGCTATTGGCTGGCTCCACAAATTTTGTTTGGCCTTCATTCCGGGTTTTTTCTTTGGATTTGGGTATTTCCTGTTCAGCCTTTGGTGGTTGGGTAACGCAATGCTGGTGGACGCCCAAAACTTTGCCTGGGCAATACCGTTTGCAGTCTTGGCACTTCCTGCATTTCTCGCATGCTTCTGGGGTGTTGCCACCTCAGTAGCCGGAATGTTTTGGGCTGCTGGCACCACCCGGTTATTCATGCTGGCCGGTTGTTTTTCACTGGCAGAATACGCCCGCGGGCATCTGGCGACAGGATTTCCCTGGAATGCGATTGGATATGCGGCTTACCCGGTTCCGGTGTTGATGCAGTCGGCATCCGTTTTGGGTATTTATGGGATAACGGCCTTTGCAGTATTCGTGTTTTCAATCTTCGGGTTGATTGTGCCCGGTGGGTCAAGGAAGCTGGCCGGCCAGCGCTTTACAATATTTTTGGCGATTTCTTTTCTCTCCGCCCATGTCGCTTTCGGGTTTTGGCGCATGCCGTCAGAACCTGTTGTCACGGTTGAAAATGTCACGCTGCGTTTGGTGCAGCCGGCCATAGATCAAAAAGACAAATGGGACCCGGCGCAAGAGGCCGGGATATTCAAGCAATATCTCGACTTGTCTACCCGCGCAAATTCGGAAGGGTATGCCGGGTTATCAGAAGTCTCGCATTTAATCTGGCCGGAATCTGCATTTCCTTTTGTCTTGACCGAGCGTCAGGATGCGTTGGGTGCAATTTCAGCCATGCTGCCGGAGAATACCTCCCTCATCACTGGGGCAATAAGAGTTGAAACAGCGGCGGTTGGGCAGTCTGAAGTTTACGTATTCAACTCGGTTTATGCCATTGGCCCAGGCGGAGAAATTGAAGCCGCCGCTGACAAGGTACACCTGGTGCCATTTGGAGAGTATTTGCCCTTTCGGGAAGCACTTGAATCAATTGGATTGCAACAACTCGCAGGTGACCGGGGAGGCTTTGCACCAGGCAATTCCAGAAAATTGGTCACCTCAGGAATTGCGCCTCAATTTTTGCCGCTGATTTGTTATGAAGTGATTTTTTCAGGAAACCTGATGGATGGAAATCAACGGGCAGGTTGGATAGTAAACCTTACGAACGATGGCTGGTTTGGTTCTACTCCAGGACCATATCAGCACTTGCGACAGGCGATTCTGAGAGCCGTCGAAGAAGGATTGCCGTTGGTAAGAGCGGCCAATTCAGGCATTTCGTTGGTCGTGGATCCTTATGGGAGGGTAGTCAAGGAATTATCACTTGGGAAAAGCGGAATACTTGATTCGAAACTTCCCAAAGCCTTGGGTCCAACCGTATTCAGCCAGTATGGTAATTCGATATTCTGGATTGTAACCGCATTATTTTTCGCTATAGGGTTGTTTCCCTTACGTAAATCTTGATTTTTGCAACCGCGCTCCCATTGACAGACTCTTCCAAAAGCGGTCAACTCGGTCAGTCTGCGCCGATTTGCTATATAACGCAGACCTGATAACTAGGGGTGAATAGGAATTTGGGTGGGCGTGCACCACATGTCGATGGCATGTGGCTTCAAGGGTTTCTATGCTTGTGGTATTTGCAATTACGGTCGTCGATTGTAGGCCATAATCCTACTGTGTATTAAAAGCACGTTGCAAAATTGGTGAGTTGAACATGGCGCAATTGAGCAAAAAGCCAGATCCCATCGACGTACATGTGGGCAGTCGGGTACGACTTCGGCGGACGATGTTGGGGTTTAGTCAGGAAAAGCTGGGTGAACGATTGGGCATTACTTTCCAGCAGGTGCAAAAATACGAAAAAGGTGCAAATCGAATAGGTGCCAGCAGACTCCAGAATATTGCGTCGGTTCTGAATACTCCGATATCATTCTTTTTTGACGATGCTCCCGGGACAGGCCTGCAAACAAATCATGGTTTTGAAGAAGAAGAAGCGTCCAGTTATGTCGTGAATTTTCTTTCAAGTTCCGAAGGATTGCAGCTCAATCGGGCTTTCATAAAGATCAAGGACCCGCAGGTTCGCAAGAAAATTGTTGATCTGGTAAAATCCTTGTCAGATGACCAAGGCTAGTCGTTGAGCCGCTTCTGTTGAACAAATCCAGAGTGCTTCTCATTAACTTTGCTTGTGACTATTTCATTATATTCTTTCATGTGCTTGACCTTTGAAACCAAGCCTTTAAAACCCTCCGAGTTCAAACATTGACTGCCTCCATGGACTTGTGAAGAAGTCGAATTGTCAACGGAGTTATTTTCACTATGGCGCGCCAGAATTACGTTTTTACCAGTGAGTCAGTTTCAGAAGGCCATCCCGACAAGGTTTGTGACCGTATATCAGACGAGATTGTTGACCTTGTATATAGGGAAGCCAAGAAAACAGGCGTGGATCCGTGGACTGTAAGAGTTGCGGCAGAAACGCTTACAACGACAAACCGTGTCGTCATAGCTGGCGAAGTCAGGGTTCCGGAGACGCTATTCAAGAAAGACAAGTCGGGCACCATCGTGAAGGATGCCGCAGGCAATCCTGTTATAGCGCCGGGCCGTTTTCGCTCCGCCGCCCGTCGTGCGATTCGCGATATTGGTTACGAACAGGACGGCTTCCATTGGAAAACGGCGAAAATTGACGTTCTGTTGCACGCTCAATCTGCTGACATTGCCCAAGGTGTTGACAACTCATCTGACAGGCAAGGCGAAGAAGGCGCTGGTGACCAGGGCATAATGTTTGGCTATGCCTGTACTGAAACACCAGACCTGATGCCTGCACCGATTTACTACTCTCACAAGATTCTTGAGCTACTTGCAACTGCACGGAAAACTGGTGAGGGCGATGTCGGCAAACTTGGTCCGGACGCAAAATCTCAGGTCACTGTTCGGTACGAAGATGGCGTGCCGGTTGAGGTTGCGTCCATCGTACTTTCTACCCAGCATCTCGATGAAAGTTGGGATTCTGCAAAAGTCCGTCAGGTAGTTGAACCCTATATCCGTGAGGCATTGGGTGATCTTCCAATCAGCGCAGACTGCGACTGGCATATCAACCCGACCGGCAAGTTTGTTATTGGTGGCCCAGATGGGGATGCTGGCTTGACAGGTCGCAAGATTGTAGTGGACACTTATGGCGGTGCAGCTCCGCATGGTGGTGGCGCATTTTCCGGCAAGGATACAACCAAGGTTGACCGCTCTGCTGCCTATGCCGCCCGTTACCTTGCAAAAAATGTTGTTGCTGCAAAACTTGCAACCAGATGTACTATTCAACTTGCTTATGCAATTGGTGTTGCGCAACCATTGTCAGTTTACGTCGATACACACGGCACAGGTAAAGTGCATGAAAGCGTTCTTGAAGAGGCAATCCGTGAAGCGATGGATCTTTCGCCTACTGGAATTCGTCGCCAGCTGGACCTCAACAAACCGATCTATGCGAAGACAGCTGCCTACGGACACTTTGGCCGAAAGCCCGCTCGCACGGGCGCATTTTCATGGGAACGGACTGATCTAGTCAAGGCGTTGAAGGATGCAGTCAAGGCCGCAAAAACTGCCTGATAAAGAGGTAGCTGAACGATCCAGAGGATCATTCTTTGGGCGCCGGAAGGGGCAAAAACTAAGCCCTGCCCGGCAAGCCCTGTTTGACAATCTTTTACCTCAACTGAGGATAAATCCCGAAACGCAAAAACCAGAAATCCTGAGTAATTGGGTTGGTGATCGGCAAATCGCCCTGGAGATTGGTTTTGGAGGCGGTGAACACCTCATTCATGAAGCCTCAGAGAATCCGCAAATTGCGTTCATCGGAGTCGAGCCTTTTATCAATTCAATGGGCAAGGCCTTGAATGCAATTGATGATCTCGGCCTTGAGAATATCCGGTTGTATGATCAGGACGCGACCCCGCTGTTGGATTGGCTTCCTGACAATTGCCTTTCCCGTATTGATCTTCTTTATCCTGATCCCTGGCCCAAGAAACGGCACTGGAAACGCCGCTTTGTCAGTCAATCGAATCTTGTCCGGTTTTCCCGCGTTTTGAAGCAAGGTGGAATATTCCGTTTTGCTTCAGACATCGAATCTTATGTGAACTGGACCCTTAATCATTGCGATCTGCACCCTTCATTTCAGTGGACGGCATGTCAGGCTGATGACTGGCGAAGGTCTTGGTCGGGTTGGCCCTCTACCCGATACGAGGCCAAGGCCCTGCGGGAAGGCCGAACGCCTTGTTACTTGATTTTTGAGCGCGTTTGACGAATGGCGCAAAGCAACTATTGAAATTCACAGGAGACACAACAATGTCGGAAATACATGACCAGTCAATGATGAACAATCTATATTGGTGGGGTATTCCAACCTTGTTTCGCACCCCGCACAAACAAGATCCGTCTGACTGTGATGTAGTCTTGGCAGGCGTGCCGCATTCTACAGGAAATGGCACAACAGAACGTGATCAGCATTTGGGGCCAAGAGCAGTGCGAAATGTGTCTGCAGTCCTGCGCCGATATCACATGGGATTTCAAGTTGAGCCTTGGGAAACACTGGAAATTGCGGATATTGGTGACGTTCCGCTCCCTGAAGCAAACGATAACGAAGCCTGTATTCAACGGATAACCGACTATTACTCGAAAATTGACAAGGCTGGTGCCCGACCGGTTTCAATCGGTGGAGATCATTCAATTACCGGCGGTATTGTACAGGCACTCGGCGGCAAGGGAACAAACCTCGCCAAGGGTGAGAAAGTCGCATTCCTTCATATGGATGCGCATACGGATGTATTTACCGCAGTTGATCATTTTCTGGGTGCAAAAAAAAGCGCTGCCCATTGGGGCGCCTATCTGGTCGATCAGGGCCATGTCGACCCAACGAAAAGTGTCCAGATTGGATTGCGTGGACATCCAAGAACTCATGACTGGCTGCAGGGCAGTTATGATTATGGTTACAATGTCGTTACCATGGCAGAGTATCGCCAAAGAGCTCTGGAGCACTGGATTGAGTACATCCCCGAAATAATTGGGGACACTCCGCTTTACATAACATTTGATCTCGATTGTCTGGACCCAACCGCGGCGCCTGGTGTTTCAAATCTCGAGCCGGGAGAACAGGGCTTCATGGTTGACGAAGCAATGGCGTTGCTACGCTCGGTAAGAGGGCTGAATGTGATTGGCGGTGATGTGGTTTGTCTGATGCCGACGAAAGATCATCGCAATCAAATTACGGCATTAACCGCCGGTTCGGTAATGTTCGAAATGATCTCGTTGATTGCTGACAACAAGCAGAACGGAATACTTTAACTGGAAACTGCTTCCAAAACTCGGTTTCCGCCCAACAACGATCATCGTAATCCTTACTCGGTTTTCGGTGAATGTTGCTTCCAACTGTTGTTCGCGGTTTCCGCTTCTCGGCCACTTGCTTAAAAATTGATCTATTCAGTAATCTGATGAGGCTTGAAATAGTGGGAGCCCGGGTGTATATAGGGTTCAAATTCTCCGGCATGTTTCGCGAGAGTGGGAGCCAGAAGGCACCCGCTCTTTTTTAATGTCTGGATTGCAAGAGGATAAAATCTGGCGTGAGAGAAAAACGCACCATCATAGAAACCGGTATTGATGCCCGTATTGCAACGATTGTTGAGCCGGAGATTGAAGCAATGGGGTTTCGTTTGGTCCGGGTAAGGTTATCCGGTGCAAATGGCCTGACTCTTCAAATCATGGCAGAACGCCCGGATGGCATGATCAGTGTTGGAGAATGTGAGAGTATATCAAGGGCAATCGGTCCAATTCTCGACGTTGAAGACCCGGTAGACAGTGCTTATCACCTGGAAATTTCCTCACCTGGAATTGACCGGCCACTGGTCAGAATATCTGATTTTGAAAGCTGGACTGGATATGTCGCCAAGCTGGAAACCAGGCAGTTGATCAATGGCCGCAAGCGGTACAAGGGCACAATAATCTCGGTGGACGGGGAAAACATAACTTTCCGTCGTGTAGTGGATAAAGATGATGAAACCCCAGAATTCACGTTACCAATTGGTGAAATACAGGAAGCCAGATTGATTTTAAGCGACGAATTGATCAACGAAGCTTTGAAGCGGGACAAGGAACTGCGCAAGGCAAACGGCATTGAAGATAATAAGCTTGATGAGATTGAAGATGCCGGCAGCGGCAATGAAACGAAACACTAATTACCCGGCCAGCAAAAACTGGCTTGGAACCTAAGCAGGAGAATGAAATGGCTGTCAGTGCAAACAGACTGGAACTTTTGCAGATTGCAGATGCAGTTGCGCGGGAAAAGTCGATCGACAAGGAAATTGTCATGTCCGCCATGGCTGATGCTATCGAAAAGGCAGCCCGTTCTCGCTACGGCATGGAAACCAATGTTCATGCCGAGGTCAATCCGAAAACCGGTGACATTAACCTGAAACGCTTGTTGGAAGTTGTCGAACAAGTTGATGACCACACCACCCAGATTTCCCTGGAACTTGCTCGTGACAAGGAACCAACTGCTGAGCTTGGTGACTATATTTCCGAACCACTTCCGCCAATGGATTTCGGACGCATCGCGGCACAGTCCGCAAAGCAGGTAATAGTTCAAAAGGTTCGTGATGCTGAACGTGAACGACAGTTTGAGGAGTTCAAGGACCGCAGCGGCGAGATCGTCAACGGTTCTGTCAAGCGTGTTGAATATGGAAATGTGATAGTCGACCTTGGCAGGGGCGAGGCAATTATCCGCCGGGATGAAACCATCCCCCGTGAGAATTTTCGTTATGGTGATCGTGTTCGAGCATATCTTTATGACGTACGTCGTGAGCAGCGCGGTCCGCAGATATTCTTGTCACGTACTCATCCTGCATTCATGTCCAAACTTTTTGCCATGGAGGTTCCCGAAATCTATGACGGTATTATCGAAATAAAGTCTGTGGCACGGGATCCGGGATCACGAGCCAAAATTGCTGTGATTTCAAATGATTCATCAATTGACCCGGTTGGAGCTTGTGTCGGTATGCGTGGTTCACGTGTTCAGGCCGTAGTCGGCGAATTACAGGGTGAGAAAATTGACATCATTCCATGGTCACCTGATCCGGCAAGTTTCATCGTGAACGCATTGCAGCCAGCCGAAGTCGCCAAAGTCGTTTTGGATGAAGAAGCGGAGCGTATTGACGTTGTGGTGCCGGATGATCAGCTCTCTCTGGCGATTGGTCGCCGTGGACAAAATGTTCGCCTGGCGTCACAGCTAACCGGTTGGGACATTGATATCATGACTGAGTTGGAGGAGAGTGAACGTCGCCAGCAGGAGTTCGAAACCAGTACCAACGTATTCACAGAAGCTCTGAATGTGGATGAGATGGTCGCACAACTTCTCGCATCTGAAGGCTTTTCAAATGTTGAAGAAGTGGCATTTGTTGAAGCCCTTGAAATAGCATCCATTGAGGGATTTGATGATGAAACCGCCGACGAGTTGCAAGCTCGGGCTCGCGAACATCTGGAGCGAATAGAATCTGAACTGGATGAAGAGCGCAAGAAACTTGGTGTTGCTGATGACCTTCAGCAGATAAATGGTCTGACCACTCCAATGCTGGTTACTCTCGGCAAAGGAGATATCAAGACGTTGGATGATTTTGCCGGGTGTGCTGCTGATGATTTGATTGGCTGGAACGAGCGCAAAGATGGCGAAACAACACGTTTTCCTGGAATCCTTGACAGTTTCAACATCCCGCGCGCGGATGCCGACCAGATGGTCATGGATGCTCGCATCAAGGCCGGTTGGGTAACTGAAGAAGAGCTGGCCGCTGCCAATGAGGTGGAAGAAGATGTTGAAGAAATTATAGAACAGGAGCCAGAGAAAAAGCCTGGACGAATTTTCTAGGTTTCCAGAAAATCGGACGATTGTTGATGCATCGGGATGAAAAAATGAATCCGCGCACCTGCATAGTCTGCCGTCAGGAAAAAACAACCGATGATATGATCCGGTTTGTTTTGGATCCCGATGGTAATGTGGTTCCCGATCTGAAACGAAACCTTCCCGGTCGTGGTGTTTGGGTCAGCGCCAACAGGGCATGCGTTGATGAAGCGGTACGGAAATGTTTGTTTAACCGGGGGTTCCTCCAGCCAGTAAAAGCTGGTGAGGAACTCGGAAGCCTGATTGACAAATTACTGTTCCAGAATTCTCTTTCAGCAGTTTCCATGGCGAAGAAGGCCGGACTGGTAGTGAATGGAAAGGCAAAAGTCGAAAAAGCGATCGCTGGCGGTAAAATTGTACTGCTCATTCATGCAAGCGATGCGGCAGCTGACGGTGTAGAAAAACTGGAGAGAATGGTTAAGGGCTTGCAACTGGATACGGAAAATTCTGTCGAAATCTGCAACCTGTGGACCGGGGAACAACTGGATAAGGCGCTGGGTGGATCAAATATGGTTCATTTGGCGGTTGAGGGCGGTAATGCTGCGGATCATTTGATTGCGAGTATCAGGTGTCTGCTGCAGTATCGAATAGCAACACTGGACTGAAAAATTAGCGGTTTGAGCGTAATTTCAAACAAAGGACTGGATTTTATTGATCAGAGGGTCCAAAAAGCCGCCAACAGCAAGGAACTAGGCACGGTATGAGCGAAAACGAAGGCGGCGACAAGGAAGCCGGCACAGAAAAGAAGAAGACATTGTCATTGCGAGGCGGCGGTCTTTCGCAGGGAACAGTGCGCCAAAATTTCTCTCACGGCCGAACCAAATCTGTTGTTGTGGAAACACGCAAGAGACGGATTGCAAAACCTACCGACAATGTAATCGTCGAGGAGAAGAAGCCTGCACCGAAGGTAGAACCGGCAAAGGTTGAAAAGCCGGTTGAGGAAGAAACTGCGGCGGCTTCCAACCTGTCCGACAGTGAACTCGAAGCCAGAAAACGGGCGCTGGAAGAAGCCAGGGTTCGCGAAGTAGAAGATCGTGAACGCGAAGCTGAGAACGAAAAGCGGCGCGAAAAGGAAGATACAGACCGGACCAAACGCAAGGAAGAAGAAGCGCGGGAAGTAGCTGAAAGCGAAGAACAACTGCGCATTGCTGCTGCTGAGGCTGCAGCCGCAGTTGAAGCCGCTGCCGCCAAGGAAGAGGCAACCGGAGCCAAGTCTGTTTCGCGCGATGAGCCCAAGGCCAAGGAATTAAAGCCGTTTGAACGCAAAAAACCGGAAGAGCCGGCAAAACCTGCTCGACCAAAGACAGATGACCGCCGCCGGACAAAACTCACCCTTTCCAACGCGCTGGATGAGGATGGTGGAAAACGCGGCCCATCATTGGCCGCACTTCGGCGCCGTCAGGAAAAGGCAAAACGCGCAGCTCAGCAAACAGGTCCACGTGAAAAGGTTTCACGTGAAGTGCAGTTGCCGGAAACCATTACCATCCAGGAACTTGCAAACCGCATGTCTGAACGTTCCGTCGATGTCATCAAACACCTCATGAAAGAGGGACAGATGATGAAACCGGGTGATATTATTGATGCCGATACGTCAGAACTGATCGCAGGCGAATTTGGTCACACAGTCCGCCGTGTTTCTGATTCGGATATTGAGGAAGGTATCTTTGATCAACTGGACGCTGACAAGGATCTGAAATCTCGTCCGCCGGTTGTAACCATTATGGGTCACGTCGACCACGGCAAGACTTCACTTCTTGACGCTATACGAAGTGCTAACGTCGTATCCGGTGAGGCCGGTGGAATTACCCAACATATTGGGGCCTATCAGGTCGAAAAAAATGGAAACCTGATTTCCTTCATTGATACTCCAGGTCACGAAGCATTTACCTCCATGAGGGCTCGTGGTGCACAAATTACAGACATTGCGATTTTGGTGGTAGCAGCCGACGATGGTGTCATGCCACAAACCATTGAATCAATTAATCACGCCAAAGCTGCGGGGGTTCCGATAATTGTAGCGGTCAACAAGATTGACAAGCCAGCCGCTGATCCGGGCAAGGTAAAAACCGAACTCCTGCAACATGAAGTTTTTGTGGAATCCCTGGGTGGTGAAACACTTGAAATTGAAGTTTCTGCAACCGAAGGCACCAATCTGGACAAACTGTTGGAAGCTGTGCTGCTTCAGGCAGAACTGCTCGATTTGAAGGCTAATCCAGATCGCCCTGGTGAAGGCGTTGTTGTTGAATCCGAACTCGACAAGGGTCGCGGACCGGTAGCAACGGTGCTGGTTAATCGTGGAACGCTCAGAACCGGTGACATTGTTATCGCCGGTGACGAATGGGGCAAGATCCGTGCATTGGTTGATGATCACGGCAACAAGATTGAAGAAGCGACACCATCAATGCCTGTCGAGGTCCTGGGCCTCAATGGAGCGCCATCTGCGGGAGACCGAATCGGCGTTGTGGAAAATGAAGCCCGTGCCCGTGAAATTTCGGAGTATCGCCAGCGCTTGTCCCGTGAAAAGGCTGTTGCAAAGGCGGCTGGTTCGCGTGGATCACTTGAGCAAATGATGACACAGCTTCAAACCACCGAAGTGAGTGAAGCAGCGATTGTATTGAAAGCCGACGTTCAAGGTTCATGTGAAGCGATAATTCAGGCGCTGGAAAAGCTCAACACTGAGGAAGTAATAGCTCGCGTTATTCATTCCGGAGTGGGCGGTATTACAGAGTCAGACGTGGCACTGGCAACTGCATCAAATGCACCAATTCTGGCGTTTAACGTTCGCGCAAACAAACAGGCACGCGAGGCTGCAGAAGTTGAAGGCATTGAAATCCGTTACTACTCTATCATCTACGATCTTGTGGATGACATTAAAGCGGTCATGTCGGGAATGTTGGCGCCAGAGCGTCGTGAAACGTTCCTCGGATATGCGGAAGTACTCGAAGTCTTCAACGTGTCCAAAGTCGGGAAGGTTGCCGGTTGTCGGGTCACAGAAGGCAAGGTTGAGCGCGGTTCAGGTGTCCGTTTGCTGCGCGATGATGTGGTCATTCACGAAGGTAAGCTATCCACGCTGAAGCGCTTCAAGGATGAAGTATCCGAAGTGCCGGGTGGTCAGGAATGCGGCATGGCCTTTGAAAACTATCAGGATATTCGTGAAGGCGATGTGATCGAATGCTTCCGTGTGGAGCACGTGGAACGCTCGCTCTAGGAAATCAAATTATATTTTTCATCCGGTCCAATCCCGGATGGGAAATACAGGGCAAACTCAATGGCAAAGAATTTAGACAGGGGCAAAGGCCCTTCACAACGACAGTTGCGTGTTGGTGAATTGGTTCGTCATGCGCTGACACAAATTCTGCAGCGCGGCGAGATTTCTGATGACGAAATTACCGGCGTTGTACTGTCAGTGTCCGAAGTTTCCATGTCACCCGACTTGAAGCATGCAACGGCGTACATTACGCCGTTGGGTGATGGTGATGCCGGAGCAATCGCGCGAGCCCTTAACAGTCACGCAAAGTTTATCCGCGGACAGCTCACACCTCATCTTCGGCAAATGAAATTCATGCCTGATGTGAAATTCCGGGCCGACACCAGTTTTGACAATTACTCGAAGATTGATGCGTTGCTGAAGTCACCCGAAGTAAAGCGCGACCTGGAAAGCGATGATCGATGAGCCGCCAACGTACAAAAAAAGGCCGACCGATTTCAGGTTGGGTGATTCTGGATAAACCGGTTGGTATGGGATCAACCCAATGTGTCTCCAAGATCAAGTGGCTTTATCAGGCTGCCAAGGCAGGTCACGCTGGAACCCTTGACCCGTTGGCCTCGGGCATGCTGCCAATAGCTTTGGGTGAAGCCACCCGTACTGTTCCCTATGTTATGGATGGCGAAAAAACTTATCGATTTACCGTGACTTGGGGTGCAGAAACCAACACCGATGATGTAGAGGGTGAAATTACCGAAACATCCCACAAGCGTCCGGACGAAGCAGCAATTAAGGCGATTCTACCGACCTATTCGGGCGAAATTGAACAAGTTCCACCGGCCTTCTCGGCCATCAAGATCAATGGTGAACGCGCCTACAAGCTTGCCCGCGATGGTGAAAGTTTTGAGATTGCATCGCGCAAGGTGTTGATCGGGCGCCTGGAACTGGTTTCGGTAACCGATGAAACCGCCACGTTTGAAATCCATTGCGGCAAGGGAACCTATGTTCGCGCGCTCGCTCGGGATTTTGGCCGGAACCTGGGGTGTTTTGGTCATGTCACCGTGCTTCGGCGCATTGAAGTCGGTCCGTTTGATGAAGATGATCTGGTTTCGCTTGAAGATTTGGTAAAGCTTGAGGGAAACCTTGCAGCACTCGATAAAGAAATCTTTGCTACCGGGATGGCACTGGAAGGGGTTGCTGAGGTGCCAGTGCAGGGCGAGCAGGTACATCGGCTGCGCCTCGGAAATCCAGTTCTTATACGCGGACGGGAGGCAATCACCCATGCTGACGAAGCGATTGCAACCAAGGGCGACGAATTGGTGGCTCTGGGGGAAATTGACAAGGGCATGTTCAAGCCAAAGCGGGTCTTTCGCCATTCATGGATGTAAACAAGGTTGATGCAATAATTTGCTGGCATTTAGTCGCATTTTGCCCTATATGACGCGCAATCAGGCATTGTTGGCCAATTGGTCTGCCTGTTTTCTTTTCATGGATCATGAACAGAATACCCAACCCCTGCTGGACGACATCCCGGCTGTGGGAAATTCGAAACACCGGCCAATCCTGGATTGGTCTACAAAACAAGGAAAAGCCGATGTCGATTACACCAGAGCGAAAATCTGAGCTCATCAAGGAATATGCGATCAAGGACGGCGATACCGGTTCTCCGGAAGTTCAAATTGCCATCCTCTCGGAGCGCATCAAAAACCTTACCGATCATTTCAAGGGTCACAAAAAAGACAATCACTCCCGTCGTGGCTTGTTGAAAATGGTATCCCAACGTCGTCGTTTGCTGGATTATACAAAGGTCAGCGATGATGCGCGTTACAAGTCTATTATCGAGCGCCTTGGTTTGCGCAGATAGAGAAATTTTTCGGCGCATTTCTGATGATATGCGCCGTTTTCGTTCATTGTAGTTTTTATCCGCTTGTCTGCACTGAACGCGTTTGTAAACCGGCTCTTTAAGGGGCAGGATTACCAGCGGTCTGGAATGCCACAATGGCTCTCTAAACACTGGACCCCTCGTTGTCTTGCCCTTGGAAAGCCACCACATGCGGGTGATATCGAGTGCCGCAGGAACCTGCCATAGGGGCGGGAACGGCACCAATGCAAGGACAAGAAATGTTTGATCATCACGTCATTGAAATAGAATGGGGTGGACGTCCCCTTACCATTGAAACCGGCAAGATTGCACGTCAGGCTGATGCCTGTGTTATCGCCACCTATGGCGAAACCAGTGTCATGTGTGCCGTTGTTTCTGATAAGTCACCGAAACCGGGTCTCGACTTTTTCCCGCTTACAGTAAACTACATTGAGAAGGCTTATGCTGCCGGTAAAATCCCGGGCGGCTACTTCAAGCGGGAGGCCCGCCCTTCCGAAAATGAAACCCTCGTTTGTCGTCTGATTGACCGGCCAATTCGCCCACTTTTCGCAGATGGTTACAAAAACGAAACCCAGGTGACCTGCATGGTCATCTCCCATGATCTTGAAAACGACCCGGATGTAGTTGCCCTGGTTGCGACTTCCGCAGCACTTGCTATATCCGGCGTTCCATTCCAGGGTCCAATTGGTGCAGCCCGTGTCGGTTATATCGATGGGGAATATGTATTGAACCCGAACATTGATGAAATGCCGGAATCAGACCTTGATCTGGTAGTTGCCGGTACCAACGACGCTGTGTTGATGGTGGAATCGGAAGCCAAAGAGCTTTCCGAAGAGATCATGCTTGGCGCGGTAATGTTCGGTCATGCCGAATTCCAGCCTGTCATTGATGCAGTTGGTAAGCTGGCTGCGAAGGCTGCAAAAGAAACACGCGAACATGAAGCGCCTGATCATTCCGACCTTGAAGCGAAGCTTACCAAGCTTGTCGGCAAGGACATTGAAAAAGCCTACAAGATTTCGGACAAGCAGGACCGTTACGCAGCACTGGATGAAGCAAAGATCAAGGCCAAGGAAAAGTTCCTTTCCGAAGATTCTGTTGAAGAAGAAGCCAACATTTTATCTGGCGTTTTCAAAAACGTTCAGGCCAATGTGGTTCGCGGTTCAATCATCAAGACCGGCAAGCGTATTGACGGTCGTGATCTTTCAACCGTTCGTCCGATCGAGGCCGAAGTTGGTCTTTTGCCACGTACGCACGGTTCAGCGCTTTTCACACGTGGTGAAACACAGGCACTGGTGGTTGCAACGCTTGGCACTTCTGATGATGAGCAGTTCATCGATGCGCTGACCGGAACCCAGAAGCAGAAGTTCCTGTTGCACTATAATTTTCCACCTTACTCTGTAGGCGAAACCGGACGTATCGGGTTTACCTCACGCCGTGAAGTAGGGCACGGAAAGCTTGCATGGCGCGCGATTCGTGCAGTATTGCCGAGCGAAGAGGAATTCCCGTATACGCTTCGCGCAGTATCAGAAATTACCGAGTCGAACGGCTCGTCTTCCATGGCAACTGTCTGCGGTACTTCGCTCGCATTCATGGATGCAGGTGTGCCATTGAAGGCACCGGTTGCCGGCATCGCAATGGGCCTCATCAAGGAAGGTGAGGAATTTGCTGTTCTTTCTGACATTCTGGGCGACGAGGATCACCTCGGTGACATGGACTTCAAGGTTGCCGGTACTGAAGCGGGGATTACATCACTGCAGATGGACATCAAGATCACCGGAATTACCGAGGAGATCATGAAGGTTGCCCTTGAGCAGGCCAAGGGTGGGCGCGAGCACATTCTGGGCGAAATGGCGAATGCGCTTTCTGAAGGTCGAGCCGAGCTTGGTGAATTTGCTCCACGCATCGAGCAAATGTCCGTACCAGTCGACAAAATTCGTGATGTCATTGGTTCCGGCGGCAAGGTCATTCGTGAGATCGTTGAAAAAACCGGCGCCAAGATTAATATTGACGATGATGGTACAGTTCGCATTGCTTCTTCTTCCGGCAAGGAAATTGAAGCTGCGAAAAACTGGATCCACTCAATTGTTGCTGAGCCGGAAGTTGGTGTGATTTATGAAGGTACCGTGGTCAAGACCGTTGACTTTGGCGCATTTGTAAACTTCTTTGGCGCAAAAGATGGTCTCGTCCATATTTCCCAACTTGCCAATGAGCGCGTTGCCAAATCCACGGATGTGGTCAAGGAAGGTGACAAAGTTTGGGTAAAACTGATGGGCTTTGATGATCGTGGCAAGGTACGCCTGTCCATGAAGGTTGTGGATCAGGAAACCGGCAAGGAAATCACGAAGGAAGAAGAGGACGCATAATCCTTCTTCAAGCAGTATTTAAAGGCCGGGACGTTCCCGGCCTTTTTTGTTAGAACGGTAACTCACAAAATCGTCAGGAAGGGAATTTGATGAAGGGAGATGTACGCGACACACTTATACTTCCCTTCGAGAAAGGAACGCTGGAATTTCCTGCTTTTGGAAACCGGGGTATTTTTTTGAACGCGCAGTCTTTGCGCTCTTCTGAAGATTGGCAATCAGTTCTGGATTGCGAACAATCAGTCCGTGGAAATTTCCTGGAGCTTCAACAGCATCACTTTGATGCAGCGCCGGAGGTATTCGCCGGTGACCGTGATTTCGGCTTGGTCCTTGCGGGTAAACACAAGCGATTGAACAAGCAAAACATTCGCCGTGTAATTTCGATGGTTAATCCCGGTGGATTGATAGTAGTTGCCGGAGAAAAGACGGCCGGTATTTCATCGTTGCGCAAGTATGTGGGTCAAAGCGCAACCATTCAGGGTTTCCTGTCCAAGTATCACGGCACAGTATTCTGGTTCAAAAATCCGGGTGCCGAGGACCTGCCAGAAATTCCACCCCATGTACCACCGGAAGATTACTTTACACTTCCTGGAATGTTTTCAGCAGATCATGTTGATCCGGGGTCCGAGGTACTTGCATCTTACTTTGACAAGAAAATAGCAGGTAACGTGGCCGATTATGGCGCCGGATGGGGATATCTAAGCCATCAATTACTGAAGCATGGCGGTAACATCGCTCACCTTGATCTATATGAAGCAGATTGGCATGCCCTTGAAGCTGCAAAAAAGAATGTGATGTCTGACGAGGTCCGTCTGGGCTATTACTGGCATGACCTTGCCCGGGAAAAAGTGGACCGTTCTTACGACTGGGTCATAATGAACCCGCCATTCCATTCAGGGCAAAAAGCAGAACCGCACTTGGGACAGAAAATTCTGGAGGTGGCAAGTCAAAGCCTTCGAAAGGGCGGGCGTCTGTTATTGGTGGCGAACCGCAATTTGCCCTATGAAAAAACAATTGAACAGCATTTTTCCAGTCAGTCCAAACTGTTTGAAACTTCGGCTTACAAGGTTATTGAAGCAGTCAGGTAGGAAACTGCAATCAGGAAGCAGCTTTGGGAACTTCTGCCTCGGCTTCATCCTCCTGTGGGTCAACCACTGAAGCTTTTTTTGGTCCACCCTTGGCGACACCCACCATGGCCGGACGCAGGGAACGTTCTCCGATAACATAACCAGCCTGTGCCACTTCACAGACTGTATTGTTTGGAACTTCCGTGTTTTGAACTTCAAACATTGCCTGATGCAAATCCGGATTGAATTTCTCGTTAAGCGGAAAAATCTGTTTAACACCATGTTTCTCAAGGACGCCAACTAACTCACGTTCGGTGATTTCGATGCCTTCAATCAGGCTCTTGATGCCCGGCAATTCCTTGTCTTTTTCGTCCACATGGTCGATGGCCCGTCGTAAATTATCCGCAACGCTGAGTATATCGCGCGCGAAATTTGCAATTGAAAAACTTCTCGCGTCAGCCACATCTCTCTGGGTGCGCCGTCGCAGGTTTTCCATTTCTGCAGCAGACCGTAGCAACCGGTCTTTCAGCTCGGATATCTCTTTATCAAGTTTGTGATTATCAGCAGCAAGAGCTTCCAGTGGACTGGAAAAACCAACTCCTTCTCCAAAGTCAGGATCTTCTAGTTCTTCTCCGTCAATGGCGTCCAGCAGCTCTTCTTCATCCATCGAATCGAATGTTTCCCCTACCTCGATATCCACTTCGCGCGCCTTTTTGCCGGAAGGGCGTGGTTTTTCAGGATGACCGTTATCTTCGCTCATATATGCAATTCCGTAGCTTCAAGAGATTTACCCCCGATATCAGGGTTCAGGCACAAAAAATCAAGGTTTTTAAGAAGAAGGTGCAAAATTTTATACAGTATTTACCGCAAAATCCGGCTGATTACCTTCGCGGTAAAATCCACCATGGGCACTATACGTGCATAGTTTAGTCGGGTTGGTCCGATTATGCCCAACGCGCCAATCACTTTTTGTTGGTTATCCCGGTAGGGTGCGACCACTACAGATGATCCTGAAAGCGAAAACAGTTTGTTTTCAGATCCAATGAAAATTCGCACCCCGTCACCCTCTTCTGTAAGTTCGAGAAGTTTCATGAAATTTTCCTTGGCTTCCAGTTCCTCAAACAGCTGGCGAATACGTTCGAGTTCCTGGGAGGTTTCCAAGTCTCCTACCAGGTGTGAGTGGCCGCTGACAATCAACTGACCAAGTGTATCGCCAGACGTTCCTGCCCAAACGGCAATTCCTGCATCCACCATTTTGCGGGTCAGACCATCCAGTTCTTTCTTCGCCGCCACATGCAGCGCCTCAATCTCCTGATTGGCCTCGCCAATCGTCCGTCCGGCAAGTTTGGCATTCAAAAAGTTGGCAGCTTCCGTAAGACTGGACGAAGTCGTGCCGGGTAACAGGGTGATAATCCGGTTTTCTACCGACCCACTCTCCCCGACAATAACGGCAAGAGCCTTTGTCGGTTCGAGACGAATAAACTCGATGTGTTTTAACCGGAGATCATTCTTTGCGGTGATAACCAGACCAGCGCTGTGTGAGAGGCCGGACAAGAGTTGGCTGGCCTCGCTTAGTACATGATCAAAAGTCTGGTCTACAGAGGCAGCCTTTACTTGTGATTCGATGGATTGACGATCTTCGCCATTGAGGTTTCCGATTTCCATGAAACTGTCGACAAAAAAACGCAAGCCAGTCTCAGTTGGCATTCGTCCGGCACTTGTATGGGGCGCATAGATAAGTCCAAGCATTTCAAGATCGGACATAACATTGCGAATGGTCGCTGGAGACAGCGATACGGATAAATGTCGGGAAAGGGAGCGCGAACCGAGTGGGTCACCTGTATCCAGGTAATTCTCGACAATATGGCGGAATATCTGGCGCGAACGCTCATCGAGCTCGGTCAAAGCCGATTGCGGAGGATGGAACTCTGGTGGATGTGCACTCATGGTTTGCAGACTGTTATGAACTTTCTAATCTAAAATAGGCCGAAAATCCGGCTTTGCCAATCAAAAGCGAACCGTCTACAAGCGACGGCAAATAGCTGATAGAAATTCCGAATTGAGGAGAGTTTAAGAAATGCGTCCATCCAAACGGGCTGCCGATGAAATGCGAGCGGTTACAATTGAACGCGGATTTGCCAAATATGCGGAGGGTTCCTGTCTCATCAAGTTTGGTGAAACCCATGTCCTGTGTACTGCGAGCCTTGAGGAGCGCGTTCCGCCGTGGCTTCGCGGGGGTGGCAAGGGCTGGGTAACCGCTGAATACGGAATGCTGCCAAGATCAACGCATGACCGCATGCGCCGAGAGGCAACTGCTGGCAAGCAATCTGGAAGAACCAGCGAAATTCAGCGATTGATTGGTCGTTCACTGCGTGCCGTTGTTGATCTTCAAGCGCTGGGAGAACGCCAGATTACGGTGGATTGTGATGTGATTCAGGCTGATGGCGGAACACGTACAGCCTCAATTACTGGCGGCTTTATCGCTCTTCATGATTGTGTTGAGTGGATGCGGGCCCGCAGCATGATTAATAGTGATGTGTTAAAGGATAATGTGGCTGCTATCTCATGCGGCATTTACAGGGGAACACCGGTGCTGGATCTGGATTACGATGAGGATTCATCTGCTGAAACCGATGCCAACTTTGTCATGACTGGTAAGGGCGGAATTGTTGAAATCCAGGGCACCGCAGAGGGCGAACCATTTAGCAAAGAAGAGTTCGACAAGCTGCTGGGACTGGCCAAACAAGGCATTTCCAAACTGGTCGATTTGCAAAATCTTTCCGGATAATTTTTTCAACAGGCCATGACTGTCAAAATTCTCGAAACCGCGCTGTACGCTGAAGATCTGGACGCTGCTGAGGTATTTTATACCGGCGTGTTGGGTCTGGAGGTTATTGTCCGGGTTGAAGAAAGGCACGTTTTTTTCCGCTTGAGGGATTCGGTTCTACTGGTTTTCAATCCATCATCCACCAAAATACAGCAGACGGGTAATCCATTGTCAGCACCACCACATGGCAGCGTTGGGCAGGGTCACGCCTGCTTTGGCGCTTCCAGTCCGCAAGAGCTGGAGGAATGGCGCAGTCGTCTGGAAAAGTCCGGGATCGTAATTGAAACCGAGATTACCTGGCCAAATGGTGCGCGGTCCATTTATTTTCGCGATCCGGCAGGCAACAGCCTTGAGATTGGGGAATCCAAAATGTGGGGTTTCGAGTGAGAAAACTCATTGAACGCGAAATTGTTGTGGCAAGTCACAATGAAGGCAAGGTGCGGGAAATTAATGAACTGATGGCTCCTTATGGGTATTTCGTAAAATCGGCCGCCGAACATGGACTACCTGAACCGGTGGAAACCGGTGCTACATTTGAGGAAAATTCTGCGATAAAGGCGGTTGCTGCAGCTACAGCAACGCGACTTCCTGCCCTTGCTGATGATTCAGGCCTGTGTGTGGATTTTCTGGACGGCGCTCCGGGAGTCTATACCGCCGACTGGGCTGAAAAACCGGATGGTTCCGGACGTGACTTTGGCATGGCCATGGAAAGGGTTGTAAACGCCTTGAGTGACAAAGGTGCCGTAAATGCGAATGACCGCCGGGCAAAATTCATATCCGTTCTCTGCCTTGCCTGGCCGGACGGACACAAGGAATTTTTTCGCGGTGAGGTTGAGGGGGATATTGTATGGCCACCCAGGGGAGACAACGGATTTGGCTATGATCCAATTTTCATGCCGGATGACCACACGCGAACCTTTGGCGAAATGAATTCAAACGAAAAGCATCATTTCAATCCGAGCCAGCCAGAACAGGCGCTTTCTCACCGGGCAAGGGCGTTTGTATTATTTGCTGGCAACTGTCTGATTGCAGCCGATGACTGAACTACCTTCAACCCGCAAATCAGAACCATTCGGTGTATATGTGCACTGGCCATTTTGTGCCGCCAAATGTCCGTATTGTGATTTCAACAGCCATGTGCGGCACAACGGAGTAGACCAGCAGCAGTTCGCGGAAGCTTATTCACGTGAAATTGCCCATATGGCCGCTCTTGCACCGGGAAAGACGGTCACCAGCATTTTTTTCGGTGGCGGAACTCCATCCCTGATGGAAGTTTCCGCCGTTGGTTCGATTCTGGATGAAATCGCCAAACACTGGACTGTCAGCAATGAAGTAGAAGTTTCTTTGGAAGCAAATCCATCCAGCGTTGAAGCCGAACGTTTTCGCGGGTACCGAAATGCGGGAGTAAATCGGGTCTCACTGGGGGTGCAATCCCTTGATGACAAGCAGCTACGGTTTTTAGGGCGGTTGCATTCCGCCGATGAGGCACGGCAGGCAATCTCTGTTGCACGCGAAATTTTCCCACGCATGTCATTTGACATGATCTATGCCCGTCCCGGACAAAGTGTTTCTATCTGGGAACGCGAACTGAATGATGCAATTGCCCTTTGTGCAGATCATTTGTCGCTTTACCAGCTTACCATTGAACAGGGTACGTCATTTTTTGATTTGCGAAAGGCTGGGAAACTCAAACCGCCCGACGAGGAACTTGCAGCAGAACTCTATGAATGTACGCAGGAAGTAACCGAAGCAGCCGGTCTGTTGACTTACGAAATTTCAAACCATGCAGTGACAGGCGCTGAATGTCGGCACAATCTGGTTTACTGGCGGGGCCAGGACTATGCAGGCATTGGCCCGGGTGCCCATGGCCGGCTGGTTTGCGATGGCAGGCGACATGCCACTGCAACGATAAAGAACCCGGAAAACTGGTGGCAACAGGCAATGGTAAAGGGTCACGGGCTGGAGGAGTTTGTGATGCTTTCACCAGAAGAGCACGCCGATGAGTTGCTTGTCATGGGTCTGCGCCTCGTCGAAGGGTTTGACCCGGGACGTTGCGAGTTTCTGTATGGGCGAAAACTGAACGTTGACCAGATGGATTTTTTATCGCGTGAAGGGTTCATCGAGCGAATTGAGAATGGCTTTATTCGCGCCACACCTAAAGGATTTTTGGTGCTGGATTCGGTTGTGGCAGACCTTGCTGCGTTTGAGCGGCATCAAATTTAACTTCGTGTTTCACCAATGAAGTTGGCCGGGGCGGGAATTGCAAGTTGCCCGCGTCCGTCACGAATTTGATAAATTGCCAATCCACGCTGGGTCGTACCCGACGACCTCAAGCGGAATATGCCGTTGACACCGCGAAATCCTTGACGTGTTTCGAGGGTTTTGGAATTGAAGGCTGCCCGTGAATTATTAAGGCGCAACAGTTCTGAAACCAGCGTGATCGCATCATATCCCAGTGCCGCTTGAACACCCGGCGTAACGCTGTATTGGGATTGATATCGTTGGGCGAAATCATTAAAGGCCGTAATATCCCGACCCGGATAAAGCGCACCGGCCAGAACCGAGTCGGAAGTTTTGACTGATTCCCAGGAACCAGAACCCAACGCCTGCTTGTTTTCAAGAATTACCCCGTTTCGTTGCAGGATTGTCAGCAAAGCCGTTGGAACTTGCCCACCTTCTGGAATGTAGATTGTGTCAACGTCCTGGATTAATGGAACTGCTTCAGCTGCGGTTGCAGAAATCCCCTCCGGTGTACGTTGGTAACGGAACACCTGAAGATTGACACCTGCAGGACCGGTAACCTGTCTAAGTGTATTTTCGCGCAGGGTACCTTCCGCGCTGTTGGGTAAAAACGCAGCAATGGATTTTCTGCCCAGGGAAATTGTGTATTCAATAATCCGTCTGGTGTCGTCTTCAGGTGTAAAAGACATGAGATAGACACCGCGCCTTGCGACGGACGAATCGGTTGAAAAAGCCAGCATGGAAATGTTTGACGGGATTGTCATGCCCGATGCTGCACTGACATTGGCTGCAAATAGTGGGCCCAGTATCAAGGAAGAACCTTCCTCAATCGCTTCACGGGCAGTTCTTTGTGCTTCGGCAGTATGACCCTGCGTGTCTTTGATGACCAGTTGTATGGTGGACATGCCAAAGTCCTGCATTGCCAATAAGGCACCGTTCTTCAATTCTGTGGCCGCAACTGCTGCGTTTCCCGGGGCGGACGTTGGCAGCAGAAGGGAAATGCGAACATTCCCCTGACCAACAACCTGACCTTGAGGGTTCGGCTTCAGGGCAGCGAGTTCTCTTTGTGTCGAATTGGGTAATCCACCGGGTACACCAACCCCGGAAGATCGACAAGCAACAACACCGAACGCAACAAGACTTGCAGCAATAAACTGCAGAATAAACTGTCTCTTGTGGTTTGATATCATGCTTTTCACGGTCGCAATGCTAACTGATTGGTCTGCTGGAAATTTCTGTATTTGGAATAATGAATTCGGCAATCATTTAAATTTTACCAACACTAACAAATAGTTAAATGAGTTTGGGTGTATATCAAACTTGTCGCATCTCGCTTGCCTGAACATCTTTGCCCTATATCCCCCATCAAGCGCCGGAAATCAATACTGGAGGCCGTATCCTGATCGAATAGTGCCTGAACATTGTTTGGTGTTATTGCCAACAATCTGGTGGAAAATATGTCATGACGGGTTTACCCTCCATCCCTTGTTCATTGATCAATAGAGCAGCAAATCTGAATGCAGCCTGAACGACTATATGACGAAAGCCTCTACCGCTTTCACGAAGCCCAGCCCTCGTTGTGGGAAGCGAGTGGGTTAAATCCGCAATTGGATTCAATGCCATTAAGCGGAAACGAGAACTGTGAAGTCGCAATTATTGGCGGTGGCTACACAGGTCTTTCGGCCGCCTACCATCTTGCCCGGGATTTCAATATCGATGTGCGGGTGCTGGAGGCCGGTCATTTCGGTTGGGGTGCATCCGGCCGCAATGGTGGTTTTGTCACCATGGGCGGTAGTTTCATCGGGGTTGAAAAACAGATAAAGCGTTTTGGCCTTGAAGAAACTCGACGCTATTTTCAACTGCAGAAGGAAGCTGTGGAACTTGTTCGCGAACTCGGTCAGGAAGAGTCGATCGACTATCAACCCCAGGGTGACGCCGAGATTATCATTGCTGAAAAACCTTCGCATTTTGAAAGCCTGAAGAAGCATTGCGAAGTTGAGCGGGATATCCTCGGCATCGACTCATCGATGATTTCCAAAGAGGAATTTGCCGAGCAATACTACGATGCACCGCATCAGCATGGTGCGATGGCCCAGCGACCGTGCTTTGGGTTGCACCCGTTGCGATATGTTCAGGGTTTGGCTGTGGCTGCCGAAAGACGTGGCGCTCGTCTGCACAATCACAGCGAAGTTCTTCGATGGGGAAAAGAGGGTAGCAATCACATTCTTGAAACAGCTTCGGGCAAGTTGACCGCCAGGAATGTGATTGTCGCTTGTAATGGGTTCATGCCGGAGCATTTGCATGGTGGGCTGAAAGCCAGGGTTATGCCCCTGCAGAGCCAGATTGTAGTGACGAGGCCTTTGACAGATGATGAACTGTCAGCGCACAATTGGAAAACCGAGTGTCTGGGTGTGAACACCAGAGAAGTCTATTTTTACTATCGAATGCTGCCCGACAAACGTTTGATGCTGGGTGGACGGGGAGAATTTTCCGGAACGCAATTGGCGGCTCAACAAACTGCTGATGCATTGAAAGGGAGCGTTGCCCGGCTATGGCCCAACTGGAAAAATGTTACCTTCGACTACACCTGGCGGGGGTTGGTTTGTTTTACAACCGGGTTTCACCCTTCGATTGGACGCATGAAGGATGACACTTCGATATCATTCGGATTTGGCTACCATGGAAATGGCGTTAACAACGCCACCTGGGCTGGCCGTGAGCTTGCCCGCTGGTTGATGACCAGCAATTCTCCAAATGAGACAAAACCATTGCACCTTCCGCCGCAATATCATGGTATGACGGCCAAAATCCCCTTTGGCGGAATGCGATTGCGATACGCAGCCGCAGCGGTGGGTTGGTACCGCATGAAGGACTGGTTGGATGGAATTCGCTAAGCGTCATGTGGAACCTGGCCTCTACATAGCCGCTACACCAATTGGAAATCTGGGCGATGTGACAATCCGGGTTTTGGAAACCCTTGTGAATTGCGATATTGTGGCATGCGAAGATACCCGTGTAACCGCCAAGTTACTCCGCCATTTTGGAATCGTCACAAAGACCATCGCCTATCATGAACACAATGCTGTAACAGTGGGTCCGAAACTGTTGGACGAAATTGAAGCAGGCAAGTCGGTGGTGCTGGTGTCGGATGCTGGTACGCCGATAGTTTCTGATCCCGGCTTTCGATTGGTAGAAGAAGCTCAAACCAGAAATGTCCCCATTATTGCGCTCCCCGGCCCTACAGCTCCCGTGACCGCCCTTGTCACCAGCGGGCTTCCGGCAGAAACTTGGTTGTTCGGTGGTTTTCTTCCATCAAAACAGGGAGCGCGCCGAAAGCGTCTGGAAGAATTGAAGCATGTGCCCGCTACCTTGATTTTTTTCGAAAGCCCCAACCGTACAGCCAAAGCATTGGCGGACATGGCAAACGTGCTGGGTGAAGAGCGGCAAGGAGCTGTCGCCCGCGAACTCACTAAGCTTCATGAGGAAATCATGCGAGGGACCTTGGGTGAATTGAGTTCTGAACTGGCCAGTCGAAACCTCAAGGGTGAAGTTGTGTTGCTGGCAGCCCCACCAGGTAAATCGGCAGCGCCTGAAAATGTTGAAGAATTGCTGACGGACCTCCTGAAGACAATGCCGGTTCGGGAAGCCGCTGCTGAGGCAGCGGACCTGACTGGGCAGTCGAAACGCGAACTTTATCAGATGGCGTTGAAAATTCGTGATCAGTGAAACAAGAAAAAGGCGCAAGGCCCACTTAAAGGGTCACTGGTCTGAATGGCTGGCTGCAATTTATCTGATGATGAAAGGGTATCGTATTTCAGGCTTTCGTCATCGAACGAAGCTGGGTGAGATAGACATTATTGCCCGCAAGGGTGACTTGGCAGCAATGGTGGAGGTCAAGGCACGCCGTGATGTCATGAGTGCGGTTGATGCGGTGACTTTTTCAAGCCAAAAGCGAATTCGCAATGCTGCCGACGTCTGGCTTTCCCGGCAGAAGGATGCAGCAACTATCTCGATACGATTTGATATTATCGCGATAAGGCCGTGGCGCATTCCCGTTCATTTGGAGGATGCGTTTTGAACAGAAAGCCATTATGTTTTTCCATGAATGATCGGTGTCTTTGGAGCGTATGTGAATGACCCTGAAAGTTGGTATTCAAATGGACCATGTAAACAGCTTGCATATTGCAGGGGATTCTACGTTTGCTCTGGGGCTTGAAGCTCAGGCACGCGGTTATGAGCTTTTTCACTATGAGCCCAATCGTCTGCAACTGCGAGGCAACACATTAACTGCCGCAATTGAAAAGATGACGTTGAACGATCAGGAAGGAGATCATTTCACGCTTGAACCGTCAGTGGATACCGACCTGGCGACGCTGGATGTAATTCTGCTGCGGCAGGACCCACCATTTGACATGGCCTATATCACTTCGACCCATCTGCTGGAGCGCGTTCATCCTGATACGCTGGTGGTGAATGACCCGGTTGCGGTCCGCAATGCGCCGGAAAAAATCCTGGTCATGGAGTTCCCTGACCTCATGCCGCAAACTCTGATTACTCGCGACTTTGACGCGATTATCCGGTTTCGCGAAGAGGTTGGTGATATCATCATCAAGCCGCTTTATGGCAATGGTGGCGCCGGCGTGTTCCATGTGCCGGGTCATGACATGAACCTTTCATCTTTGCTGGAAATGTTTGACGGTCTATATCGCGAACCGTTCATTGCCCAAGAGTATCTCAAAGACGTGCGTGCCGGTGACAAGCGTATTATTCTGGTGGACGGTGAACCGGTTGGTGCCATCAACCGCATTCCAGCAGAAGGTGATGCGCGATCAAACATGCATGTGGGTGGTCGTGCAGAGCATTCAGAATTGACAAAGCGCGAATTGGAAATTTGCGAAAGAATTGGACCGACGCTGAAAGAACACGGATTTATTTTCGTCGGCATTGATGTCATCGGCGATTATATTACCGAGATCAATGTAACCTCGCCGACCGGTATTCGTGAAGTAAATAAGTTTTCGGGGACTGATATTGCAGCCCTGGTATGGGATGCGATTGAAAAGCGATTGTAGAACCGCACCACGAAATCGAAAGGAATTGAGGGATGAAAATTGAACTCACAATTACTGGTTTGAGTTTGGTTTGTGGCCTTGGACTTGTTTCCCCATCACTGGCTACAGACAAATCCCGCATTCCACCGGTTGAAACCTATCAGGCGATGCTTTCTGCCAACAAGCAACCGGGTTGGGTACAATTTCGAAATTACGATGGCAGTCAACTGGTTTATTTTACTGCCCTGCAGACCCTTCATTGTAGATTGAGTGAAATCCGCTATTCGATCAATTCAAAGGACCTTGACCAGCGCTTTAACCTGGTCAAATGCAATCCGCAGCAGCCCTTCAGCCTGCCACCGGATTCTGGACCTGAGGAAATCCTGATTTCACTCGGTCTTGGTGAGGCTTCAATGGTCGCGGTTCAGGTGGTTTGGGAAGACGGAATTGAAAGCGAGATTTCAGTCTACGAACCCTGCCAGGACGTTGGTGATCAATCCTGCGCATGGCCGCTGGAATAAGCGCCGTATTCCTCTGATTTCCCGGTATTTTTTATCAATTTGATTCTTCAATGTTTTTGCACTTCAGGATTTGGAATTTGGGTCGAAAAACCCTATATTGAAGGGAAGTGTGGTGGCCGATTCGAGGGTATGTTCGAAATGGCTGCTTTTGCGGTAAATCACGTGGAAAATGAATGGCTGAAGAAGCAAAAGAACCGGCTGCGACTGGTGAAATTCCAGTTGAACCAAATGGTGCGGAATATGGCGCCGATTCAATCAAGGTCCTCAAGGGTCTTGACGCGGTTCGCAAGCGTCCCGGCATGTATATTGGTGACACCGATGATGGATCCGGCCTGCATCACATGGTCTACGAAGTGGTGGACAATGGTATTGACGAGGTGCTTGCCGGACACGCAGACCGGGTAACAGTTACACTCAATCCAGATGGATCGGTGACGGTCACGGACAATGGTCGTGGCATCCCGGTTGAGATTCACAAGGAAGAGGGAATTTCAGCTGCCGAAGTAATCATGACCCAGCTTCACGCAGGCGGAAAGTTTGACCAGAACTCCTACAAGGTTTCTGGCGGTCTTCATGGGGTGGGTGTGTCTGTGGTGAACGCCCTTTCCGCAAAGTTGACACTCAAGATTAAACGGGAAGGCAAGGCTCATGAAATGAGCTTTACCCATGGCGTGTCGGATGGGCCGTTGGAAATTACGGGCGATTGTGGAAGCGAGAATGGAACAGAAGTTACCTTCACGCCATCGTTGGAAACCTTCACAATGGTTGAGTTTGACTACAAGACGCTTGAACATCGTCTTAGGGAACTCGCGTTTTTGAACTCCGGTGCCCGCATTCTGCTATCGGATAAGCGGGGTCCCGAAGTCGTCAATGAGGAGCTTTACTACGAAGGTGGTTTGCAAGCATTTGTACAATATCTTGACCGCACCAAAAATTCCCTGCTTGAAGAGCCTGTATATCTTCAATCAGAAAAAGACGGCATCACCGTTGAAGCAGCTTTGTGGTGGAACGATTCCTATCACGAGAACGTACTGTGCTTCACAAACAACATTCCGCAGCGCGATGGTGGTACTCACCTCGCGGGCTTCCGTGGGGCGTTGACGAGGCAGGTAACGGGATATGCTGACAGATCAGGCATTCTCAAAAAAGAAAAAGTCTCGCTGACCGGTGATGATTGCCGCGAAGGATTGACTTGCGTCCTCTCGGTCAAGGTTCCCGATCCGAAATTTTCTTCTCAAACCAAAGACAAGCTTGTTTCTTCCGAGGTTCGCCCTGTGGTGGAAAGTCTTGTCAACGAAACACTGAATGGCTGGCTCGAGGAAAACCCTGCAGATGCACGCAAAGTCGTTTCGAAAGTTGTGGAAGCAGCCGCAGCCCGCGAAGCTGCTCGTAAGGCTCGTGAACTGACACGCCGCAAGGGTGCGCTGGATATTGCTTCCTTGCCGGGGAAACTTGCCGATTGTCAGGAGCGCGATCCATCCAAATCTGAAGTATTTCTGGTGGAGGGAGATTCTGCCGGCGGCTCAGCCAAGCAGGGCAGGAACCGGGCAAATCAGGCAGTGCTTCCGCTTCGCGGTAAAATACTCAACGTTGAGCGTGCGCGCTTTGACAAGATGCTGGCGAGCCAGGAAATTGGAACCCTGATTACCGCTCTGGGTACCGGCATAGGTAAAGATGAGTTCAACATTGAAAAACTGCGCTACCACCGTATCATCATCATGACTGATGCAGATGTGGATGGCGCTCACATTCGAACTTTGTTGCTGACATTCTTTTTCCGACAAATGCCGGAGCTGATTGATAATGGCCATCTGTATATTGCCCAGCCGCCGCTCTACAAGGTGACCAAGGGAAAATCTTCGCAGTATTTGAAGGACGAGCGCGCCCTTGAGGAATTTTTGATTGAAGGTGGACTTGAAGAAGCAAGGCTTGAGTTAACCGGCGGCGAGGTGCGCACCGGTGCAGATCTTCGATCTGTAGTCGATTCAGCATTGAAAGTCAGGGTGCTGATTGCGGGCCTTCATTCCCGATACAACAAAAATGTAGTTGAGCAGGCTGCCATTGCCGGGGCGCTAAATCCCGAATTGATCAGTGACGCTAATCTCGCCTCGGAAGCCGCTGCCTATATTGCCCGCCGTCTTGATGTGATTGCCGAGGAAACAGAGCGCGGTTGGGAAGGAAGCGTTGCAGCCGATGGCGGATTACTGTTCGAGCGCACAGTTCGCGGCGTCAAGGAAACCGCTCAAATTGACATGGCGCTAATTTCATCAGCCGATGCCATGCGGCTTGATGGCTTTGCCAGTGAATTGCAGGAAACCTATGCACACCCGCCAATTTTTCATCGAAAAGAATCGTCTTCCAGCATTTCCGGCCCCCGGGCTTTGCTGGACAAGGTTTTTGATGTTGGACGCAAGGGCATTACGATGCAACGCTACAAAGGCTTGGGCGAAATGAATCCCAATCAGCTTTGGGAAACCACGCTTGACCCCAATGTGCGTTCTTTGCTGCAAGTTAAAGTGCATGAAGCTGCAGACGCAGACGATTTGTTCACGCGGCTGATGGGCGAAGAGGTCGAACCAAGGCGAGATTTTATCCAGTCAAATGCGCTCAACGTGGCCAATTTGGATATTTAGCTGCTGTTTTCGAAGTCTGCATTCCGGCCAACTTGTATAAAATTTTAGCAATTAAGTTGAGATTCAGTTGAGGGATTTCTCTTAATTTGCTGCTGACGCCAAGTTGCAGGCAAGCAGGATGTCCCGCTCAATCATTTATCAATATCTAAACAATCCAGTGGTTGTTTCCGGGGTGATCATTGCGATATCAATGTTCAATCTATGGCAACAGTTGAGCATTGTCTTGGCCGACAATGCCGACAGTACCTATCATTCAGTTGTTATAACCAGCACATTTTTGATCCAGATATCGGTCATGCTGCTGTTTTTGATGATGCAAACCAGATCCCAAATCATCGAAGCTCGTGATCTTGCTTTCAGGGATGACCTGACAAAGCTGCCAAATCGCCGGAGCTTCAATGAAAAACTGGATAAGGAACTTGTTCGCGCCTCCGGGAAAGAGAAAACGCTGGCAGTGGTTTTCTTTGATCTCGACCGTTTCAAGACCATCAATGATTGTCACGGACACGAAGTCGGGGATGCAGTCATCTGCGAATATGGCAAACGGATTGCCTCGATAATTCGTGGCAGGAACCTGGTTGCGCGTCTATCTGGTGACGAATTCGCAGCGCTCATCCACAATGTGTCGTGCGAGAATGAACTTCAGGTGATAGCCGGCCGCGTGCTGGAGAAGATGAAACAGCCAGTCATTTACAATGATCGCAGTATCTATGTCGGTGTCTCGATGGGTGGCGTGATCATTGAGCGGGGTCAGGCAGATGTGGCCAAAGCCTTGCGAATGGCTGATCTGGCGCTTCTTCGATCAAAGGATGAAGGTCGCGGAAAGTTGCGGGTTTTTGATCCGCAAATGGCAGTAGCTGTTCAAAAAAAGGCACAGTTGGAAACACGATTGCGCAGCGCAATTGCAACCGAATCATTCAACATTCGCTACCTGCCTACCATTTGTAGGAAATCCGGAAAAATTGCCGGCGTTGAAGCATTGATGCGATGGCATCATGAAGAAGCAGGTGAAATCCCCCCGACACAGTTCATCGCGTTGGCCGAGGAAATGGGGTTGATGGATACTTTGGGAGAATATGTCCTGCGCAAGGGGTGCAGGGATCTGTTGTCATTCGAAGACTTGCGTCTTTCAATAAATGTTTCTCCGGCTCAGTTTTTGCAAAGAAATTTTGTGGATACCGTCAGTTCCATTCTGGATGAAACCGGATATCCGCCAAATCGATTGGAACTCGAAGTCTCGGAAAGAATACTGATTTCCCATCCCGAAGAAGCAAAACTCGCAGTCCGCGCGATGCGTCAAGTGGGTGTCCAGATTGCACTCGATGACTTTGGTACAGGCTACACTTCAATTGCATATCTGAAAGGCCTGAGGCTGGATCGCATCAAGATAGATCGTTCTATTACCAAGAGCATTGTTCAAAATGATGACGACGAGCAGCTGTTTTATCGCATGATTGAACTTGGCAATACGCTCGGTGTCAATGTGACTGTCGAAGGCATTGAGAATGAACGCCAACTGGATCTTGTTTCAGACAGAACCTGCAATGAACTGCAAGGCTTCCTTTTCTCCAGGCCCCTGTCGATCGAAGAGTTGGCAGATTTTGGTAAAACGCATGGTCAAGTCATGGGCGGAAAAACCGGCGGCCTGGTTCAAGAAATAACCCCTGTTGAGAAAATTGCTGGTTAGTCATTGCTTTCATTCGATGGGCATTCGGCAACTGCTGAATTGGTGCTTTTGTTTAGCCAAAATTGCCGAATGTACCCTCACTTGTGGAGTTCTGTTCTCCAAGAAACCGACTAGTTGGTTGGCAGTATAAAGTCGCGAGACCCATGCTGATGGATCAAGATCAGACAATCTTGCGGGCCTTCGCAGCGATCACCATGGTCTTCTCCGCCGGACTGAAATGCATAACCACCTGGCGCCAGCACCCTGTCGTCGTTATTGCCGAAGGTGTGCACCCAGTTTCCCTGAATGGTAACGCCATGATAATCAGATGTATGGCTGTGGTCCGGGGCCGCAATTCCAGCCTTTATTCTCACTACCATTCCATATTCATCTTTCGTCCAGTCTCCCCACAAAAGTGCGAAGTCCAATCCCGGGCCACCATTCTCCCAGGTTAGATCGTCTATGGAACGGCTCAGATACTCATTTGCGGTGGCCGTGTTTGACAACACAACACCCATGATAGCCGCCACTAAAGGCAGGTAAATTATTTTGGAAGCAAGTTTCATTGTATTCTCCGGTTTCGGTTTTGGTTAGGTTGTTACCGCTCAAGTTGCGGCGGTAGTGGCAAAATGACTTATGCGCTAAAATATAAAAACAGGTGATTCCGCAAAACATTTGTGCGAAACATTCATAAATGAGTGATCCATCAAACATGAAGATGTTCGTGCGCGTCGCAGAGAAGGGTAGCTTTTCGTCCGCCGCGCGCTTCTTTGGCCTCACGCCTTCTGCAGTTTCACGGCAGATATCACAGTTGGAGGATGAGTTAGGTGCGCGTTTGTTTCAAAGAACGACCCGCAAGCAGAGCCTTACCGAGGCCGGTGAGACCTTCTTGCAGCATGCCCGCCGCATTATTGCAGATCTGGAAGAGGCTCGCCTTGCAGTTCACAGGCTGACCGATGTACCAGTGGGCAGCCTGCATGTGGCAACCGAAGCAGACTTTGCGATTGCGTTTGTTGCACCAATTCTTCCGGTCTTCGTAAAGCAGTACCCTTTGGTACAACTTCATCTGACCATGGGGACGAGCACGATGGACTTGGTGGACAGTGGTATCGATCTCGCAATTCGGGTTGGTTATCTGGATGATTCCAGCTTGATCGCCCGCAAAATTGCAGTGAACAGTTCTTTGGTGTGTGCCAGCCCCGCTTATCTTGAAGAGTATGGCAAACCATCTCATCCAGATGAACTTGCCAGACACAATTGCCTGTCGTTTCGCACGAAGCCGGGAAAAAACTATTGGAGCTTTAAAACCAACGATAGTTCCCTTGATGTGTCGATCTCGGGTTGTCTAAACGTAAACAGCCTCATGTTTCTACGCGAAGCCGCTGTGGCCGGGCTTGGCATCGTGATGATCCCAAGGTGGATGGTTGGTGACGAATTGAATGACGGTAAGCTTACCCCAGTCCTTGAAAACTTCGCATTGGAGCCACCGAGCACCCCGGTTCATGCGGTTTTTGCACACAACCGCCATCTGGCGCCAAAAGTTCGGGCTTTCGTTGATTTTCTTGCGGAGCGTATGGGCAAGCTTTAGCGCGCCAGCCGTTTGTATCGCAGTAGATGACGGGATGATTTTGGAGCGCGCCACCAAGATTTCCGGTTTTTGCTGCCTGGTTGTCATTTGAAGCTGGCGGAGCGAGGGGCAAGTGAGGCCATGACTGCAAGCGGCGTATCTTCCCAAGGGCAAAACAGCAGCTTCCTGCATTAATCCGGTCAACAAATCGTTGTGCTCGAACGGCAGTTCTGTTTCGCTTAGCGAACATTGATATCAAATGTCCGGCCTCCGCCAAGGGTGAGTAGCAGGCATCTGAAACATTGCACGCCAGAACACAACAACCAAAACCCCTAGCGCCTTGATCGTGCAAGCGCTATGGCAGTTATCGCCAGAAAAATACTGGCAGTAACCAATGATGGCACAAAACCACCAGTCCAATCATGGAGATAGCTGGCCAGCAATGGCCCAATAATCTGTCCACTGGCAAAGGCGGCTGTAAACACTGCCACATGCCGCATGACATCTGATGGTACGGCTATGCGGTGCGCCTCCATGACTGCCATCATGGTTGTGACCATCATCGTGCCCCCAACACAAAGCCCGGCGAGGAAGATCAAGGCAATATGGCCGTGCAATACGGGTAGCATGAGTCCAAGGGCCATGATCAGTTGGCTTGTTACCCAGATTGAACGCGGTGAAAAACTATGTTGAAGGCGGGAAGCAATGATGGTCGACAAGAATGCGGCAAGCCCGAATACCGGCCATGCCCAGCCAAAAACCAGCGGGGAAGAGATTATCTCGCGCGCCATAACCGGCAGATAGGTCGCCGGGATGATGTATCCGACCCCAACGGCGAAGTACGCCGTCACCGCTGCCCAGTCGAGCGCCGTCCGCTCGCCGTCCATCACTTGATGCTTTCGCGGTGTATCAGATACTTCCTCCCGCGTGAAAAGAGATATCAAGACGGAACCAATCAGGGACACAACCCCAAACCATAGCCAAGCTGATGCACTGCTGACCATGTTCGCCATCAGTGCAAGCGAACCCAATCCGGCAATCATGATACCAAACCCAACACCTGAAAACACAAAGCCTCGAAGTCGCCCATGTCCATTTTCTGCGAGCAGCTTCACCATGTGGGTGCTGACCAGTACCAACACGAAGGCGCTCAGGACACCTGCTGCAAATCGAAGTATCAGCCAAATGATGTAATTCTCCGTAAGTCCCATCGCGAGGGTGGAAAGCCCAATTGCGATAAGCGACCATCTCAATGAAGAACGCGGCGAACCGGGAACCCGGTCCGCAAAAACCGCTCCGACCCAGTAGCCAACAAAATTTATTGACGCGAGAACACCACCATTGGTAATGTTGATCAATCCATCCGCTTGCATCATCGGCAGGAGTGGCGTGTAAAGAAATCGCCCAATCCCCATGGCAATTGCCAGCGAAAACAGACCAAGCAATACTACACGAACGGGGGAGTTAACCGACGCCATTCAAGTCACTCACAAATCCGGTAGGTGCAGGTTTTTCCGTGGCAACCGAGGTCAAAGTGGAAATGATCCGCATGATGGACGTTCGCTTCTGGCCCCAGCACGGTTGTGAAGCGTGTGCAGGCATCCTGATGAACCAACCTGAGAAACCCTTCAAGTGTTGCCTCCGGCCCGTCATATGTGGACTCTTCAGCTTCACCTTCTTCGCTGGCAGCTTCAACCTCGGCCTCATAGTCAACCGCAGGCCAGTGATCGAGAACAGAAATACGGGTGCCATCCACCAACTCAAATCCGGCAATGTCCAGCGCATTGGCAAATCCGTGCTCGGAGATTTTGCCATCTGGCGCATTGTTGCGACGGCGACACTGATAAGAGGTGCTCACGTTCAGTCGCCACAACTGGCTCTTGAGAAGGACCAATGCGGACTGGTCCGCGCCATCAACCCAGCCATGCAATGTTTCCGCCATGCGGCAGTTCATCGTTACCGGGGTTGTCAGTTGAACTTCGCCAATCGCGGTAATCTCCAGCGGTGAATTTTCCCCGCAACCACCGTCTTCGATTGGAGGCAGCGGTTTTCCCTTGATGCGTCCTTCCAGCAGGGCTGGACAGGCTGCCTGATAGACGCGCTCTGGCTCCACTGCAGGGGTCTGCTCTTCGGAATCGATATCGGTAGTCACTTCAGCTGAAGGATCCGGACGTTTTACCGGAACCGCAACGGATTGCGCCATACTCGCGGTTGTGGCAAGAAGCACCATCAAACCCGCTGCAAGCCCGGCTGACAAAAAATACACTGTGCGGACCGACAGCGAATTACACCAATTTTCTTGCATTCCGTAACCTTGCTGCTAGGGTCAGGACTCACTAATTAACACGAAATGGTTGGAGAAAATTTGTGCGGATACAAGGCGCAAGCATGCGGGAAACCGTCTGGTTTTCAAATGCTTGCAACGCAGTAGACCGTGCAAATTCGCCCAATCCAAAGGACACACCGTAATGACTTCGAACACCATCGTCAAAGCTCTTGACCGGGGGATGAACCCCGCACTTCAATCTTTTCCTCGGTTTTCTTGTCATATCGGGCGCCATATCGTGTTAATTAGTGGGCTCTGACCCTAAAGCCTCACGCATGAGTACCAAATCATCCAATAGCGCATCCTACCCCGGTCTGGATCACATTCGCAATTTTTCCATCGTCGCACATATCGACCATGGCAAGTCGACGCTTGCTGACCGCCTTATCCAGATGACCGGCGGCCTGGAAAACCGGGAGATGACCGAGCAAGTGCTCGACAGCATGGATATCGAACGCGAGCGTGGCATTACCATCAAGGCGCAAACAGTAAGGCTCAATTACAAGGCGAAGGATGGTGAAGATTACATTCTTAATCTGATCGACACGCCGGGCCACGTGGATTTTGCCTACGAAGTTTCAAGATCACTTTCCGCCTGTGAAGGCTCGTTACTGGTTGTTGATGCTTCCCAGGGTGTGGAAGCGCAGACGCTCGCCAACGTCTATCAGGCAATTGACAATGATCATGAGATCGTAACGGTTCTGAACAAGATCGACTTGCCGGCTGCAGAACCGGAACGCATCAAGGAACAGGTCGAGGAAGTGATCGGCCTCGACGCCTCAAACGCAATCGAGATTTCCGCCAAGACAGGGCTTGGCATAGAGGATGTACTGGAGGCGATAGTCACAGAACTGCCGGCGCCAAAGGGTGGCAATGTTGATGAGCCGCTAAAAGCGCTACTGGTGGACAGCTGGTATGATGCCTATCTCGGCGTGATCGTACTGGTTCGCATCATCGATGGTGTACTCAAGAAAGGTCAAACCATCCGCATGATGGGAACTAACGCCCGCTACCCGGTAGAACGCGTCGGTGTCATCACTCCGAAACTGGTTACCGTGGAGGCTCTTCATCCAGGTGAGATTGGCTTCATTACGGCTTCGATCAAGGAAGTTGCGGATACTCGCGTGGGCGATACGATCACCGAAGAAAAACGTCCGACTACAGACATGCTTCCAGGCTTCAAGCCCGCACAGCCGGTCGTTTTTTGCGGATTGTTTCCGGTTGATGCGGCCGACTTCGAAGACTTGCGCGCTGCCGTTGGCAAGCTTCGCCTTAATGACGCAAGTTTTTCCTATGAGATGGAAACGTCTGCAGCCCTTGGATTTGGCTTCCGCTGCGGATTTTTGGGTCTCCTGCATCTGGAAATCATTCAGGAACGGCTGGAGCGCGAGTTTGATCTCGATCTGATCGCAACAGCTCCATCGGTGGTTTATCAACTTCATATGCAGTCTGGTGAATTGAAGGAATTGCACAATCCCGCCGACATGCCGGACGTGACTTTGATTCGGGAAATCCACGAACCATGGATCAAGGCTACAATCCTGACACCGGATGAATATCTTGGCGGTATCTTGAAACTCTGCCAGGAACGGCGAGGGATACAGACCGAACTTACCTATGTCGGCAAACGCGCCATGCTTGCATATGATCTGCCACTCAACGAAGTGGTGTTTGATTTTTATGACCGGTTGAAATCCATCTCAAAGGGCTATGCAAGTTTCGATTACCAGATTGCCGATTATCGCGAGGGTGACTTGGTGAAACTGTCGATGCTGGTAAATGAGGAGCCAGTTGATGCGCTTGCCATGCTGGTTCACCGAGCTCAGGCAGAGCGGCGTGGCCGGATCATGTGTGAAAAACTGAAGGACCTCATTCCCCGCCACCTGTTCAAGATTCCCGTACAGGCTGCGATTGGTGGCAAGGTCATTGCCCGCGAAACAATTTCTGCCATGCGTAAAGACGTAACGGCAAAATGCTATGGCGGTGATGCAACCCGCAAGCGTAAACTTTTGGATAAGCAGAAAAAGGGTAAAAAGAAAATGCGCCAGTTCGGTCGCGTTGAAATCCCGCAGGAAGCCTTTATCCAGGCACTCAAGATGGGTGACGGGGACTAATCATTGGCTCCATGTTCACCAAATTTGTTTCAGTAATCCCAGGAGGCTGTGATCATGGCAATGAACTTGTTCAACCCCCGGGAGATAGCAATTCTTTGCGGTGTCTTTACAGCCATTTATTTCCCGATGATGGTTTCACTGCCTCTGACCATTGACGCTGAATTCCGCATGCTTAACGGGCATTTTGAGGCTTTCATAGGTCACGGACGTTGGGCAAATTATCTGCTTTCAAAATATTTATTGCCACCGATCGTTGTTCCATATTTTTCAATTGCGTTTTTCGGATTAATGGCAGCAATCTCATACAAATTAATGGTGAAATCTTGCGAGATTGAATTTTCCAATACTTCAATTTTGGGATTTGCAGTTTTCATTGGAATTCCCACATGGAGCTATTTACTGGAGTTCGTTATCCTTGCACCGGTAAGTGGCATTGCGTTGCTTGCTGTCGCGACAAGTGTTTATCTGCTGTCCGGAAATTATGAAATTTCTACCCGGCGATGGCCCATGATAGGCTTGGCGGTGGTCCTGACTGCCTGTGCAACCGGAGTTTACCAGTCGTTTATCCTCGTTTTTGTGGTGCTTTCAATTTGTGTTGCCAGCCTGAATCAATCCTTTGATAACGATGGTAAGCGGACAGGATTTCTGCTTGTTGCGGCAGTCGTTTCCCTGTTGGCCCTGTGTTTGTATTTTTTGATTCACAATCTGGCGCTTTGGTTTGTTGAACAAGAAACCGCATACATTGTAAATTATTTTCGACCCGACTTGATATTAGCTCAGCCCCTGGCGGTTGCAAATGACACATTGCATCAAATGGGGTTGATCTACCGCGGTACAGAAAAAGCATTTGGTGCGATATTGTTGCCGATCCCCCTGATACTGGTCTTTGCAGTCATCGGACTTTGTATGAACCGTCAAAGTAGTTTGCTCGCACTACTCATCATTGCATCCCTGGCACCATTTGCCTTGGTGGCAATGGCGGGAGGATTGATTCCCTACAGGACGTTGATTGGCGTTGGACCGGTACTTTGGCTTGCGTTCATGCTTGCAGCACGTTCATCAGCCGTATGGTTGAGATACGGAGTCACAGCGATCGCGTTGGTTTTAATTTTGCAATCGACAGCTCTGATAAGCCAGTATCAAGCGCAACGAATTTTGACCGACAGGTTTGAACAGAATCTTGCCAGTGAGATCTACATACGGATTTCGGAGCATGCAGATTTGAATTCACCGCAAAGTGTCGATTTTTTTGGCGCTCGTCCGGGACCCAGAATATATCCAATCGGTTTTACATCATCGGTAAACGGTTCTTTTTTTGAATGGGACCGGGGTAACCCCGATCGGATGATTACCTACATGAGTCTTTTGGGATATGATAATTTGAAGCAAGTCTCCAAAGTCCGGCGGTTGGAATTGAAACCCCAATTTGAACAAATGCCAGTATGGCCGGCGAAAGAATCAGTCAAGCGGGTTGATGATGTAGTGCTGATCAAGCTCGGAGATCAGCCGGGGCACTACCATCCGGTAAGACGGTAATGCAGGAACTTCTATTTGGGTTTCTGGGCAACAATGTAGCGGCTTGGCGGCGCTTTTGGATGGTTACCGGTTTCGATGATTTTGAAACCCGCTTCGGTTACATGATGTTCGAGTTCCGGGATTTCCATGAACTTCACAAAAGGTGCCATATTTAGAAACTGCATTACGGGAAGCACCATGAACAGAAGTTTGAACTTCAGGGGTGTTCCCTTGCCGGGTTTGCAAACCGTTTTCGATATAAAATAACCCCCCGGTTTTACCAATTCATGACATCGTTTCATTATTGCCGATGTGTCTTCCAAAAGGTGAATCAGGTTAAATGCCATGACTGCATCATAAGCTCCATTTTTGAACGGCAGTGCGTTTACACCAGCAGTTGTAAATTCAGCATTGGATACCTTCTGTTCCCGTGCATTTTTCTCGGCAATTGCGATCATGCCATCGGATAGATCGCTTCCGGTAATCTGCTGGACATTTGATGCCAGCAGCAGGGCGGTGGAACCGGTGCCGCAGCCGATCTCCAAAACCTTGTCGGACTTGCCGAGGTAAGATTTGGTTCTACCCAGCGTATACTCGTATGACTTGATGTCACTTATGGGAGATTTGGCATATTTTAGTGCCGTCTTATTCCAAAAATTTTTGGCATTTTGCATCTTTGTAATCCTTTCAACTTCTCACTACCAATGCGTAAATCAGATATAAATTGCCAAAATTCGTAGAATGAATATACAAAAATGCATGGATTGGCATCATGTTTCCTTTGACTGGAACCAGGCACGCGCCTTTTTGGCAACTGTGGAAGAAGGTTCACTATCGGCAGCCAGCCGCGCGTTGGGGCTTACCCAACCAACTGTGGGACGACAAGTTACCGCACTGGAAGAAGAGTTGGGTATCCTGTTGTTTGACCGTGTGGGACGTTCACTGGAATTGACCCCTTCAGGCAAGCAGCTTCTTGAACACGTTCGAGATATGCGGGACGCTGCCAACAAGGTTTCCCTGACAGCCTCGGGTCAATCCCAAACTATTGAAGGGACAGTATGTATAACGGCTTCGGATATTTTTTCCGTTTACATGCTCCCGTCAGTTTTGAGGCACTTGCGTGATTTGGCTCCTCAATTGAACATTGAGGTAGTTGCAGTAAATGACATACGGGATCTGCAGCGACGAGAGGCCGATATAGCCATCCGGCATGTAAGACCAGAGGAACCAGATTTGATAGCAAGGCTGGTGAATGAGGCCAAGGCTCACCTTTACGCATCTGTCTCTTATCTGGACAAGTTCGGGCGCCCATCATCAATCAGGGAATTGTCAAACCATGACTTCATAAGTTTTGGAGATACCGACAGGATGATTGGTCATTTGAACAATTTTGGAATTCCGGTAACCCGTTCAAATTTTCGAATTGCCTCTGAAAATGGAATCTTCGCCTGGGAGTTGGTTCGACAGGGGTTTGGAATTTGCCCAATGTCGGAAGAGGTTGGCTTGGCTACTGTTGGAATTGAGAAGGTGTTTCCTGAACTTGACCCGTTCTTGTTTCCAGTGTGGTTAACTACCCATCGCGAACTTCATTCAAGTCGACGCATTCGTTTGGTATTCGATATCCTTGCGGAACATCTGTCGGGAAAGCATCAAGACACCCACATTAAAGAGAGAACTCAGAGGAATGGACCCCTGTGATTGGAGCCGGATCAGCAAACAATTGAGAATTGTTTGCCCGGCGGAACCACAGGGGTGACGAGTTGAGAGAGGGTGCCCGATGATGACAGGGAGAAAATGGTGCATGGGAAAGGAATTCCCTCCGTGGCAGGGCAAGGTTTGGCGACTAGCCAAACTGCCAGCCCGCGAACGACCGCCCGCCGAAGGCGAGGCGGAAAACAAATAAAAACGAGGATGGCGGGTGGTAGCCTGCGGTGATCTCCCCCATGCGGGGGAGATCGATGACTGCAAATCTTCACCAGAAAACAAAGGCCGAAGATTATACCCGCAGTTTCGCAAACGGGGATTGGCGTTTTCGCCTTTTGGCAAGTTCAGGCTGGGACACAACAATTCCCGTCATGCTCGGGCTTGACCCGAGTATCCATGATTCAATCGCCTGTGGCATGGATCCTTGGCTCGATGGCCGAGGATGACGGTGAGA
>JAJFHU010000024.1 GCA_021775455.1 Hyphomicrobiales bacterium
CCACTCTTCAAAATTCCCATTCGCTTCCGCCAACGCTGCTTCCGGCGTCAGTTGTCCCGGCTTCGCAAATGGCTTTGAACCTTTCAGCTCATAAAGCGCGATACCCTCCTTCGCGATATCGCAAAAGAAATAGCGCCCGTAGCCAAGCTGTTCATTCACATCGTGCAGGGTGTGAACAATGAAATTCACCGCCGGGCGCGGCAGGCCGTCATCCAGCCGCATCATGTATTCGCGCAAGAAACGGTCACGCGCACGTTCGATCCAGAGGGCGTCGATCGCGGCAAGTTTTTCCTCGTTGACCACCACCAGCAGATCATAGTCGGAAAAATACCAGCCAACATGATCCTCCACCCAATCCTCGCGGGCGTAGGAACCAAACAGGACGATTTTTTCTATCCGCCCACGCTTCTTTTTGTCCGACGTGGCGGATTTCATCGCCTCGTCAAATTCCTCATGCAGCATTGCAACGACGCGCTCAAGTTCAAGCTGCTTGTTGCCGGGAAGATGGGACAGATCAGTTCGCATTGGCGCACTCTAATAAAGCAATGTGATTCGTCAAAGGCAGAAAGTGTTTGTTTCTCGCCCCTGCCGCTTGTCCGGCGGAACCACAGGAATCCATACCGCACACCCATCACCGGCAATGACCCTTTCGTTAACAGGAAATCTCACGGGAATGGCTCACCATAAAACAGCGCATTACTCGACCCGAAGATGGCGGGGTGTGAGAGAGTTTCAAATCCTTCCCGCAAGTACCGTTAACCCAAAGCAACAAAAGTGCAATTTTGCTCTTCAAAGCGCCAAATTTATCGTAAATAATGAGTTAACGATAAATGCAGGACAGAAAACCATGTCTAAAAAAGATCTGGATGCCAAGGAAATCGAGGAAAAAGTCCACAACCTGGCAAAATCAATGGAAAAGGTTCGTTCGGCTCAGGCCGACAAGGACGATGTTGTTGTCGACATGAGACATGCAACGCGGTCACGGCTTGAGATGCTGGCAGAAGATCTTCTTTCAGTATTCAACGAAGTGCCTCCCGGTAATGACCAGTTTGAATTTGCACTGACGCAGGGCGAGACACCTCGTCTTTGGATTGACATGACTGCATTTGTGCGGATGAGCGGTGGCGGCCAGGAGTATGAGTTCGTCAAGGATACCCGTCTTGGGCGCGTTGTGCTGGCTCGTGGGAAAGACCGTGAGGAAATCGGCCAGCATGTAACAGATTATGTGGCTGAGCGTATTGTGCTTCGTGAACGGGAAATTGAAGGAGACTGGATTTCTTTTCAGACGGCTGCTGATACAAACGCAAAAAATGGAAATATTGTTGGCGGTTCAACCGGATCTGTGAGTACTCGCACTAACTGGATTTCACTTGTATGGTTCATTCTTGGTATGGTCGGCGGTGCAATTGCACTGACGCTGCTGGCTTGGCACGGTTATCTTGAAAGCATGTTGAGCAAGTTACTGGGCTAATTTCAAACGGGTAATCCAGTGTGCGGTGCGAAGTGAATTTTGATCAATCTGCACTTGGCAACCGACGCACCGTGAATTCAATTACATCACCGGGCAGGACACGCCAGCTTTCAATTTCAGACCAGTAGGCAGCCTTGGGATATTTCTTCAGGTAACTGCGGGCAAATTCACGAGCTTGAACACGCGGCAAGGAGTGGGTTTCGCGCTTCCAGCCGTCTTGGCCAGCGGCTGTCTTGCGCATTTGCTTGCGCCGTTCAGCCCAAGTCAGATTGGTGCGGCGCGAGCTTTCGACCGCCGCTGCTGCCTTGCTGGCATCGGAAACCGAATATCGCGGCTTCCTGATATTATTGTTTTCATCAGCCATATTTCCACTGGCTACTCCCTGCATGGTATAAATGTGGTAATTGGCAACAAAAGAGTCAAGCCGGGACGCACTTGCAGGAACTATTGCAATATGTGTAATTCTGTGGAGAAGTCGCGCTGATCAAGACCTGTTCAGGAGTATCCAATCTTGTCTTCACACCACGTGCCTCCGCCTCCCGGGCATCCGGAAAATCTTGAAGAAAAGCAGCAGATGACCAAGCAATGGTTTGAGCATCTGCGCGATCAGATTTGCGATCGGTTTGAGGCGTTGGAGGATTCCCTGGATGGTCCAAATGCCGATCAACCGGTCGGCCGGTTCGTGCGTACGCCTTGGGACCGGGGAGAAAATGGCGGTGGCGGTGTAATGTCAATCATGAAGGGCCGTGTGTTCGAAAAAGTTGGAGTACATGTCTCCACAGTATTCGGGGAATTGTCTGAAGACTTTCGTTCGCAAATTCCGGGTGCCGATCGTGATCCAAGCTTCTGGGCTTCCGGGATTTCCTTGATAGCCCATCCCAGCAATCCCAATGTTCCTGCGGCACATATGAATACACGCATGGTGGTTACTACCAGCCAGTGGTTTGGCGGTGGTGCGGATTTAACGCCGGTGCTTGATGCACGTCGAACCCAGGAAGATGAGGATTCGCGCATGTTTCACCGGGCGATGAAATTTGCCTGCGATCGACACCAGGTATCCAACCATGATGAATACAAGGAATGGTGTGATGAATATTTCTACCTGAAGCACCGCAATGAAATGCGGGGTATTGGCGGTATATTCTACGACTATCTTCGCAGCTCAGATGAGGCAGGTGGATGGGACGCTGATTTTGCATTTACGCAAGATGTGGGGCGTGCGTTCAATGTGGTCTATCCGGCGCTGGTTGAAAGCAATTACACCAAGCCATGGACTGCAACCCAACGCGAAGAGCAACTCATTCGGCGTGGGCGATATGTGGAATTCAATCTGCTTTATGACCGTGGAACCATCTTCGGTCTGAAAACTGGTGGCAATGTAGAATCGATCCTTTCATCCATGCCGCCAGCAGTATTGTGGCCGTAATTCTCAGTTCAAAGCTTTGGCCAAAAGTTCCTCGTGAGTGAGTTTGAAATTGCTTTCAATCCAGGCTTCTTCAAGACGATTGAGGAGAGCCCCCATTTCAGGCCCCGGTTCGTGCCCGGCAGATAGTAAATCGCGACCTTTCAACGGAAAATCAGGACGCTTCCAATCTTGAGCCTGCTTCAGGAATTTCGATAAAAGCCCTGATTTGACTTCATCTTCAGCAATGTGTGCAATTTTCACGCGAAGCGCATCAACTGTTCCCTGATGGCTGTTTCGATAGAAGAACTGCTCAATATCTTCAGGTGACATGCTGGTATCCGGGAGCGGGCTGTTTGCCCAATCTACAAGGCGGGAATGTTCCGCGTTTGACATGGCAAAGCGTTTGGAAAGTGCAACAACAATTTCAGAACTCGGTGGTATCATTGCCATCAAACGAAGCATCGGGTCCGGGTCCCATTCATGATCTTGCTCAAGTCCAAGCAGGGCAGGTATTGCATCAATTCCCCACTTTTCGGATTCTGGTAGTATGGTGCCGAGTATACCGGAAGTCCGCATCCAGAGTAATGCACGACCGGGATCGGCGGCGCTCAAGAGTTTTTTCATTTCCGCCCACACCCGTTCTGCCGAGAGCTTTCCAAGCAAGTCTCGTAATGCGGCGCAGGCTTTTAGCGACGCGGCATCCGGCCGTCCAGACCCATACCACGCAAAGAAGCGGAAAAACCTTAGGATACGAAGTGCATCTTCTCGAATGCGAGTGGCTGGGTCTCCAATGAAGCGGACTTCTCCCTTCGCAATATCATCAATTCCGTCGACAGGATCGAATACATTTCCTACGCGATCGCAGTAAAGCGCATTTATTGTAAAATCACGCCTTTGCGCATCCTGCACCCAATCCGTCCCGAAGCGAACAGAGGCGTGGCGTCCATCGGTTGCAATGTCTTCCCGCAAGGTGGTGATCTCGTATGTGGTTTTGTCTATCAATGCAGTAACCGTTCCATGATCAATGCCGGTAGGAATTGCGCGCTCATCAGCTTCTTCCAGTCGCGATACAATTTCATCTGGTTGAAGATTGGTGGCCAAATCCACGTCGTTGACCGGCCGCTTCATGAGGCTATTGCGAACGGCGCCTCCGATAACCATGGCCTCTCCGCCATTTGACAACAGGATGTCAAACAAGCGTTGAAGGGATTTCTGCTTGAGCCAAGCGTCGTCAATGCGAATGTTGGCCAGCGATTCCATCAGGAAAATACCCGATTTCTAAGTACGTTAATCATGCCGGCTGTGACACCCCAAATGAAGTGATCTCCAAACGGCATCTCCAGAAAAAACCGTTCGCTCCCTTGATAACGAATACTGCCAGTGCGGTGATTGGAAGTGTTCATCAAAAATCCAAGTGGAGCCTCAAATATGTAATCAACTTCTTCCGGATTGGGTTCCATTGGAGCATTGGGATCAACCACGCCCAGTATTGGTGCTACACGGAATCCAGATCCGGTATAATAATCCGGCAAGCGACCGATAATTTCCACATGGTCGTGCTCAAGGCTGATTTCCTCGTGAGCCTCGCGAAGGGCTGCATCTTCTGGTGACGTGTCGGTTGGATCGATTTTGCCACCGGGGAAAGCAATTTGTCCGGAATGGGCGTTAAGCCGTTCAGCGCGCTTGGTCAGAACCAACAACACTTCTTCGTTGCGTTCAACCAACCCAATCAGGACCGCGGCATCGATTGAATCCCTTGATCCTACCAACCTGTAAAAATCTGGGTTCATGTGATAGTCGCCATCGTGCTCATGGTCAGGAAACGGCAGTTTCCGGTTCACCTGCTGACGAATATGGTCGAGAGTGTATGCTATATTATTGGCAGACATGAAATCTTTCGTAAATTCGTGTGCTACGCACTTCTTCGTGCGAGCTCTTCGGCTGGCATGATTGGAAAGACCTCGCCCTTGCTGCGTACTGCGAACATCAGCTTGCCGTCCACCTCAATTTCCTCACCATGTGAAATCAGTTCATACATTACCGGACGGGCAAGAACTGCTTCCAGTCGTCCGCGCACCAAAATGTACGGTTTTACGCCTTCGTTCTGTTCAACCGTCACAAATCGAAGGGGATTTTCCGGGCCCGCTTCAACGATGTCACCGACGTTTGTGCGAAATGTCAGTACCTTCTCGTTATCGCCTGAGGCATTCATTTCAACAGCAATGAAGTGGGCATCCTCAACGGTTATGCCAATCTTTTCTACAGGCGTTACGAGGTAGGTCTTCCCATCTTCATCCTTGCGCAAAACAGTTGAGAAAAGCTGCACCAGTGTGTGACGGCCGATGGGTGTTCCCATGTAAAACCATGTGCCATCCTTCTTGATGACGATATCAAGATCGCCACAGAATTCAGGCTCCCATTTTTCGACCGGTGGAAGCCCGCGGCCGGATTTTCCGGCTCTGCTGATCAGGGCCTGAAGTCCGTTAAGACCGTCTGCATCCTTGTTTGGGGATTTGGCGTCCATGTTGCGATATTCCTGTAGTTTCTCAGTGAGTGGTTATACCCGTTAACTAATAAGTTATCACCATAATGTGTTCTCAATAGCCTTGTAGACAAGTGCCATGGCAAGCAGATACCATACTATTGTATCGATGCTCCGGCAGTAAAACTGATTTGGCTGGATTACACAGTTGTAACCTGGGTGCATCAACCAATTTGATATCCATATCATGGTTGTCAATTACAGTTAAAGACCGGAGAATTACATGAACGCAATTGACCGAAGCGTTACCAAAAATCAGGACAAGCCAGTCATCGAAAGGGCTGAAAAAGCCATCGATGATCTGAAAAAGGTGCGCAAGAGTGTTGGTACTGTCATATTTGGGCAGGACAAGGTGGTCGAGAATACGCTGGTTGCGGTGCTTGCAGGTGGACATGCATTACTGGTCGGATTGCCTGGGCTTGCAAAAACCAAACTCGTCGAAACACTTGGAGTTGTGCTCAATCTCGATGAACGGCGAATTCAGTTTACCCCGGACCTGATGCCATCGGACATTCTGGGTTCAGAAGTTCTGCACAAGGACAAATCCGGAAAGAGCACCTTTCAATTCATGAAGGGGCCGATTTTCACACAAATGCTGATGGCTGATGAGATTAACCGGGCAAGTCCACGAACCCAGGCAGCGCTTCTTCAATCAATGCAGGAATATCACGTTACCATTGCCGGCAAGCGCTATGATCTGCCGTTACCATTTCATGTGTTGGCTACCCAGAACCCGCTGGAACAGGAAGGAACTTATCCGCTTCCTGAAGCGCAGTTGGACCGATTCTTGTTGCAGGTGGATATTGATTATCCGGATCCAGAGTCGGAACGCAGGATCATGCTGGAAACAACAGGTCTTGAAGAACAAGTGGCCGTACAAGCAATAACCACCAAGCGATTGCAAGAACTTCAACAACTGGTTCGCCGGATGCCAGTAGGGGAAAGCGTGGTTGACGCTATTCTTGAGCTTGTGCGTTCCGCAAGACCAGACAGTGGTTCAGAAAACGCTGATATGATTTCCTGGGGGCCGGGGCCGCGCGCCAGCCAGGCACTCATGTTGACGGTGCGCGCCCGTGCCTTGCTGGACGGACGTCTGGCCCCATCGGTTGATGATGTGGTTGCGCTTGCCGAACCCGTATTGCAGCACCGGATGCAATTGTCATTTGTAGCCCGTGCTGAGCAAATACATGTGCGCGATGTTATTGGAAAACTGAAGGACAAGATTGGTTGAGTTGCAAACCGGAATTTCAATCCCCGCAGACAATCGCTTATGGATAGTTGCTAATGGCACCAATCGGACATTCTGCAGAACGGGAGCAAGGGCAGCAGGTCCTTCCGCGTGCCCGGGCACGTGCTTCGCTTATCCCTGATTTGCTGATTGAAGCAAAACGGGTTTCAAACACCATATTTTCTGGCTGGCATGGGCGGCGCAAACGTGGCGTTGGCGAAAATTTCTGGCAGTTTCGCCCTTATGTGGTTGGTGAGTCACTTGCCCGGATAGATTGGCGCCGCTCGGCACGGGACGACAATGTTTATGTAAAAGACAAGGAATGGCAGGCGACCCACGTGGTTTGGCTGTACGTGGATGAATCGCCATCCATGATGTTTCAATCTGAACCTGCGACTGTCTCCAAACAATCTCGTGCAATGGTGATTGCATTTGCGATGGCAGAACTTCTGGCACGAAGTGGCGAGCGTACCGGATGGCTGGATGTATCCCGTCCACTGCTTAGCCGAAATGCTGCGGAGAAACTGGCCATGGCACTGGCGGCGGCACCGGTCCAAGCGGAGTATCCGACCAATGCCAATGTGGGAAATCATTCCGACATCATATTATTCAGTGACTTTCTTGACCCGATGGATGTGCTTGAAGAACGATTCATGGATCTTGCCCGCAATGGTGCCCGCGGCCATCTGGTTCACATTATAGATCCGGTTGAAGAGATGTTCCCTTATCATGGCCGGGTTGAATTTGAGGATCCTGAAACCGGGCAAAAAATCACTGCAGGAAACGCCGAATCGCTAAAGCAGGCCTACAGCGATGCTTTTGGTGAACGTGGTGAAAGATTGCAAAGACTGGCTGCCAAGCTGAACTGGAGCTGCACGCGGCACCATACTGACCGGCTGGCTTCGGAAGCGTTGGCGAGCCTGCATACCCACCTTGCCAACCGCGAAGTTGGAAGGTGACCGGCATGTTTGGATTACCAATTGCATTTGCTACTCCCTGGGTGTTGATCGGGTTGCTGACACTACCGGTAATCTGGTGGCTGTTGAGATTGACACCCCCCCGACCGCAGGAGGAGGTATTTCCGCCCTTGAAGATACTGGCGCAACTGTTGAAGCAGGAAGATACACCGGCGAAAAGCCCATGGTGGTTGACGCTTTTGCGTTTGACTCTGGCAGGGATTGTGGTTCTGGCGATGGCCGGGCCAATCCTCAATCCGCAAGAAAACCTGATAAGTTCTGATGGCTCTCTGGCACTCGTTTTCGATGATGGATGGGCTTCGGCAACCGATTGGGAACAGCGCAAGGACGTCGCACGAAATCTGGCCGTGCAAGCTCGGGACAATGAACAACTGGTGTCGTTGTTCAGTTCGTCCGGTTCACTCAATTGGGAGGGTAAGCCCATTCAGGCCGACGAGGCGATACGGTTGATTGATGCGGCGATACCCAATCCATTGAGGCCGGATCACGAACGGATTGCGAACCAGGCAAGAGCAGAATTTACTCAGGCACAACCGGGCTTCGTTGCATGGTTGTCGGATGGTTTGTCGCGCGATGGTGGTGACCAGTTGCTTGTGGCGTTTCTGGAGAGTGGTGCAGAACTTCAAACCTATCTTCCAGACATGAACCAGGTGATGGTTATAGATTCCGTGAAGAATGATCCCGACGGTCTCAAGGGCGAGTTGGTTCGCGCAGATACAATTGATTCCCAGGAAGCTTCTGTCATCGCGCGTGACTTGAAGGGTGTTGTGCTGGCACGCAAGCAGATTGTATTCGATGCGGATGAACCCAACGCCGGTTTCGTGTTTACAGAGCCGGTGGAATTGCGGAACCAGATCGCCCGACTGGAGATTGAAGCGGTTGAAAATGCCGGGGCAGTTCACTTGCTTGACGAAAGTAACCGCCGCCGGGTAGTGGGTCTGATTTCAGGTGAAAAGCGGGATCTGGCACAGCCACTTCTGTCGCCGCTTTACTATGTTTCCCGAGCACTTGAACCTTTCGCCGATATCAGAAACCCGGAAGCTGCCAATGTGCAGGTCACGGTGAGGGAATTGCTGGTGCAGGGTGTTTCCGCCATGGTGCTCGCGGATATCGGATTGTTGCCGGAAGAATCTGAAAAAGCACTGGATGAATGGATCAACAAGGGCGGCCTGTTGATACGCTTCGCAGGCCCTCGCCTCGCTGCTTCGCCAAACCGAACTCTTTTGCCAGTGGATATTCGCACCGGCGGGCGCAATCTCGGTGGCACTTTGTCTTGGGACAAACCGAAGCCAGTTGCGCCGTTTGAGCTTTCAAGCCCATTCTTTGGTCTGGAAGCGCCGCAAGATGTTGTGGTTCGCAAGCAAGTGCTGGCGCTTCAGGAAAGTGAACTTGATGCCAAAACCTGGGCTACGCTGGAAGATGGAACACCTCTGGTGACCGCAGAACAGCGCGGTGACGGCTGGATTGTTTTGTTTCACGTTGGAACCAATGTGGAATGGTCGAATTTGCCATTGTCCGGTACTTTCGTTGAAATGCTGCGTCGTGTCGTAACGCTGTCACGTTCCGGTGGAGCACGCAGCAATGTTTCAGAAGAAGTTTTGTTGGCGCCGCTTCGGTTACTTGATGCTATGGGCAAGTTTGTTCCTCCGGGACCGGTAGTAAAATCGCTCTCGTTGGGTGGAACGGGTGCCGGTAATGGAATACCTCTTCCATCACTTGATAATCCACCTGGATTTTATGGTACGGAGGAAGGCTTCACCGCGCTCAATCTGTTTAATGGTGGAAGCCGGTTTGAACTTGTCCGGGAACTGCCACAGATAAGTAACATGAATATATTAAACTATAAGGGTGACAGTTCATTCGATTTTCGTCCCTGGCTCCTCTTGACGGCTGCGCTGCTTTTGTTGGCCGACTGCCTGGCAGTCTTGTGGATGGGTGGTGCGTTGAGACTGAATGCGCTCAGACTGGGACGAACTCCTGCGGTGTTACTGCTTGGATTGATAATTGCCCTGAGTGCAGCGCCAACCCATGAAGCGATAGCAGCTGATGAGGAGATTGATTTTTCTGCTGCACTGGTAACCCGGCTTGCCTATGTAGTTACCGGAATTGATGAAGTTGACCGTATTAGTGAGGCCGGCATGCGGGGTCTCACATACTTCCTGAAAAGTCGAACCGCTCTGGAGCCCGGCGATCCTGCTGGCATTGATCTGACGAATGACGAGTTGGCTTTCTATTCGCTTATCTACTGGCCGATTGATCCGAATGCAGCAGTTCACGATGCGCAAACCATGGCCCGTATTGATGCCTACATGAAAGAAGGCGGAAGTATTCTCTTTGATACACGCGATCAGGTTTCAGGAATTCTGGGCGGTACCAGCTCTTCACCTGCTGCACTTACTTTACAGCATATTTTGCGCAATCTTGATATACCGCCTCTGGAACCGGTGCCACATGACCATGTGCTGACGAAATCCTTCTTTCTGCTTGAACATTTCCCGGGGAGATTTTCCGGTGGCGATCTGTGGGTGGAATCAATTCTTGATGGCGACAATCAGGAAGGAAGGCCCGTACGAATTGGCGATGGTGTTTCGTCGGTGATGATCACCAGCAATGATTTTGCAGGTGCCTGGGCAGTGGATTCCGAATATCGTCCACTGCTCCCGACTATTCCATCTGATCCAATGCAGCGAAACTATGCATTTCGTGTGGGTGTAAACCTGATGATGTATGCGCTTACCGGAAACTACAAGGCAGACCAGGTGCATCTTCCAGACCTGATGAAGCGATTGGGACAGTAGGCCGGCGTTATGGAAAATATTGGCATCGTCTTTTCCCTGCAATTACCACTTTGGCTGGCTGTTACCGCTACTACCCCAATCATGTTGTTTTGCCTGATCGGCGTTGTGCTGAAAGTTCGAGGATCGTTCTTTCGATTGCTGGCCGGAGTCCTCATCAGTGCTGCATTGTTTAACCCGGCAATCGTCCAGGAAGAGCGCAATCCACTTGATACAATCATTCCGCTGATTGTTGATGAAACAACCAGCCAGAAACTTGCTGATCGGGGCTCCCAGACTGAACAGGCGGTTGCAGAAATTCGGGCCCGATTTGAGAAACTCGAGGGCTTTGAGTTGCGCGAAGTGCAATCCCGCGACGCGATTTCAAAGACCAGTGACGTTTCCTCGTCAATCTTCTCTTCCCTGGATTCAGCGCTTCAAGATGTTCCGGTGGATCAGATCGGTGGTGCTATCATTGTGACTGACGGGCAGGTTCACGATGTCCCGGTCAATCCCTCCGACTTGAAATTTGGAGGTCCATTGCACGTGCTTCTCACAGGTAACGACGGGGAACGGGATCGACGGATTGTGCTTAAAAACGCGCCGCGTTTTGGTGTTGTGGGAGAAAGCCAGGAAATTCGTTATGAGGTGAATCAAACCGGCTTCAACAAAAGTGAAAACCGGACGAATGTAACCATCAGCATCGATGGTGAAATCCAATCGGTTCAACAGGTGATTGTCGGTGAAGAGTCTTCTTATGTCTTTGACATGCCGCACGGTGGCAAGAACATTGTTGAACTCAGTGTAGAGATTACTGATGGTGAAATTACTGACGTCAATAATCACACCTTTGTGGCGATTAGCGGAATTCGGAAGAACCTTCGGGTGTTGCTGGTTTCGGGCGAGCCGCACTCTGGAGAACGTACCTGGCGCAACCTGCTGAAGTCGGACGCCTCCGTTGATCTAATTCACTTCACCATTTTGCGTCCTCCTGAAAAGCAGGACGGGACGCCGATTAATGAACTGTCCCTGATTGCATTTCCTACACGTGAATTGTTCGTGCAGAAGATCGATGAATTTGATCTCATCATTTTTGATAGGTACAAACGCCGGGGTGTGCTGCCACTATTGTATTTTGACAATATTGCCCGTTACGTGGAGGAGGGTGGTGCTGTATTGATTGCGGCCGGGCCGGAATTTGGTGAACCAGCAAGCCTTGCGGCGACACCACTTGAAAAAATCCTGCCTGCAATTGCAGACGGGAATGTTTATGAAGAACCTTACCGCCCACAAATATCAGAACTTGGCCAAAAGCATCCGGTAACTCGCGGACTTGATGGGTGGAACGCTGGAAAACCGGATTGGAGCCGCTGGTTCAGATCTGTGGGTGTAACCCAGCGAACGGGTGATCCGGTAATGACGGATGAGAATAATTCACCAATATTGCTGCTGCAGCACGTAAATGAGGGGCGGGTTGCACTTCTGCTTTCAGATCATGTGTGGCTATGGGCCCGAGGTTTTGAGGGTGGTGGGCCACACGTACAACTGCTTCGGCGCATGGGACACTGGTTGATGAAAGAGCCGGAGCTGGATGAAGAGCGGTTGGTGGCTGAAGCCCGCGCTAACATCCTGACCATTACACGCCAAACTCTCGGGGGCAAGCCGGAAGATATCGTGCTTGAATCACCAACAGGAGAAAACCGCGAGTTGGAATTTTCCGAGGTGGACAATGGCCTTTGGGAAGTCAAAACTGAAGTTTCCGAAATCGGACTTTATCGTGCAACCAGTGGTGATTTCCAGGCTTTGGCGCAAATCGGCCCGGCCAATCCAAGAGAGTTTGCCAGTGTCAACAGTACAGCAGATTTGCTGAAGCCGGTAGTTCACGCAACAACGGGGTCAATCAGCCGTCTATCCGAATTCGGCGTTCCGAGAATTGTTGGTGTTAGCCGCAATGCCACGACCTCCGGGCGAGGCTGGATCGGTGTTGTCAATGCCAATGCAAGCTCACTTGAGGGTGTTTCACGCATACCCCTGTTTACAGGTCTGCTAGGTCTGGCGCTGTTGATCCTTGCGTTTGGCTCAATGTGGTTGCGGGAAGGCCGCTAAGCCACTTTTCGCGCGTTGCCACTGTAATGCTCAATCGGCTTGTCACCCAAAGTGCATACGAGAATCCGATCTGGGTCCGCAGGTCCGGGCAGGGAGATTTTTCCACGTTCGACCTGTTGAAAACCGAAGCGCCTGTAATAGGGAAGATCACCTACCAGCAAGACCGCTTCATGCCCGTGTTCGCGAGCTGCATCAATTGCGGTATCCATGAGAAGCTTACCGACGCCGGTGTTTTTGTAGATAGGGGCAACGACCAACGGGCCTAACAAAAGGGCCGGATGATCTGCGATCAATATTCGCGTAAGCTTTACGGAACCGATCAACTGGTCACCAATATGGACCACAAAACTGAGACTTGGTTCACTACCAATACCTTCACGCAGGCGAAAGGCACTACGCGTAAAACGACCAGGGCCAAAGGCTTCCGCACAAAGGTTTTCAATTGCTGCTTGGTGGCAATGTTTTTCGAGTGAGATTTCAGGTTTCATTTGTCAGGCTTCCGGAACGATTTGGTTTAGACCGAAAGCCAATGAGGGACTTGCGATCAGGACAGCAAAAAGCGGCGCTCAAAGCGCAATTCAAATCGTCGTCGTCGTACCTGTAGATCGAACATGATCAATCCCGTTATAAAGATTGCCGGTTCGATATCACAGGGGATGCTGTTCAGCAAACAAAAATCTTTTATCTCGAAAAAATCGGCATTCAACTACCAATGATGAGAAATTTCCTGATGGCCCAAAACTTCGGCAATGCGTTTTTGAGTGCCGGGGGTGGTTTCTTCCGGCAGGCTGTCGGGTGGAAAAAAGCCAATCTCGGCAATTTCCCTATTTGGTTCGAATGTGGAAGATTGATGCCATGTCCCACATTCAAACAGCAGAACATGGTCCCTTCGCGAGATGTTCCGGTTCATGTAGATCGAAAACAGGTTCGGCTCCTCCAGAAGTTCTATTGACGCTTCCTCACGAACCTCCTTTTTCACAGCTTCAAGTGCGGTTTCCCCAGGTTCAATTCCACCGCCAGGCAGATGCCAACCGGATACATAGGTATGTCGGACAAGCAAAATTTCACCGACGTCATTCCGCAGGAATGCACGGACGCCAAGAGTCATGGGTCGTTTCAGCATCCAGAAAATATGAAACAGTTTTCGGACAATTCGATTGTCGGCCATGGGAAAAGTGTCCTGTTTGTTGGTTGCCCTATCAGGTTTGTGTGGCTAAGCACAACAGTATGTAATGACAGGATAACAGGCCAGGGAATAGATGTTTAAACTTGCCCACATATCTGACGTGCATCTTGGTCCGTTGCCGGAACCGACCGTTTCAGAACTGTTGTCAAAGCGAATAACCGGATATCTGAACTGGAAACTTACGCGCAAAGAAGCGCTTTCTCCACATGTGCTGAGGGATTTGCTAACCGATCTAAAATCGAAGAAACCTGACCACATTGCGATCACGGGAGACTTGGTTAATCTTTCTCTTGGCCAGGAATTCAGGAATGCTGCCAGCTTTCTTTCCGATCTGGGTAAACCAGACAATGTGACGGTAGTTTGCGGCAACCATGATGCCTATGTTCCGGGCGCATTGAGGAAGGCATTGGCGCATTGGCGGGTCTATGTATCCGGCAGCAAAGATATCAAAGTAACCGCAAAAGATTTCCCGCTTGTTCGAAGAATTGGCGCCATTGCCCTCATTAGCTGTAATTCTGCTGAGGCGACCGCACCATTTATGGCGACAGGTTATTTTCGCAGGCGCCAGGGCGAGCGTCTAGCCGCAATCTTGAAAGACACGCGAGAGCTTTGTCGAGTTGTTCTGATACACCATCCGCCAATGAAGGACGCCACAGCCAGATACAAGCGATTGATTGGAGCTGAGCGGTTCCGCAAAATCATAGCCAGCGAGGGGGCAGATCTGGTTCTGCATGGTCACACCCATCTTGCCACGCGGGAATCAATTGCAGGACCGTCAGGTCCGGTGCCGGTGATCGGTGTGCCAGCGGCGGGTCATGATGTGGGTGGTATCAATCCGCCTGCGCGATACAATCTGTTTTCCATCGAGCCCAAGAAGACAGGATGGAAAATAATCATGGAAGAGTTTGGATATACAATAGTTGACAAGCCGGTATCATTGATCGCCCGCCACGAATTGACCTGAAGCTGGAACGCAGGCGCGGATCAAGCAGTTTGCCTTAACGCTTCACCCAGTACTATCGCACCAGACAAAGCCATGTTGATGGATCGTGCTTTCCCCTGCATCGGAATGGTAATACGCTCATCGGCCATTGCGTGCACCTCTTCAGGAACGCCAGAGGATTCCCGACCCAGCATCAGCAGGTCATTTTTCTGAAAATGAAAATCCGTGTAGGCCAGTGAGGATTTTGTAGTGAGCAACACCAGACGGCGAGATTGTTGTTGATACCAGGTTCTGAATACAACCCAACTTGTATGACGCACCATTGATGCAGCATCCAGATAGTCCATTCCGGAACGTTTGAAGGCCTTCTCGTCCAACCTGAATCCTGCCGGTTCAACAATGTGTACCTGTACTCCAAGGCATGCGCCCAGGCGCAATAATGTGCCGGTGTTTCCCGGTATATCAGGTTGAAACAGGACAAGGTCTGGCATGAGCCTGCTCAAAGCACAGGTGTTGTCATAAAGCAACAGGATGGACTTACTTGCACAAGTTGAAGCCACGGGGTTTGCAATTTCAGACAATCAGATGCAAGGTAAGAATCGGTTCAACAAGAAAACTGGAGGCAGTAATGATTGTTACTTTTTGCAAATGCATGCCTTCGTTTGTCGGGAGACCCTGGATCATCGTCTAGATCATCCTGCTCGACAACCATGCCGGTTGGATATTCCCCTGCTAACTTGACGTCCTTTTATACCGGCTTACCTATTTCTGGAAATTGAACCATGTTTACCTTTTTTGAAAATCTGATTGACGCCTATCCTGAGGGTGATGAAAAACAACCGCCCAACACGCTGGTGGCTTTTTTTTGGCACTACTCCAAAGATGCCTGGCCCGTATTGTTTATCATGTCGGTCTTCACTGCAATCTTGTCACTGGTGGAGGTTGTGTTATTTGGCTTTCTTGGAAATATTGTCGACTGGCTGAGTTCAGCCAATCCGGCCACTTTTATCCAGGAAGAAAAGTGGGCCCTGATTGGTATGCTGGTTGTGGTCTTGTTGTTGATGCCACTGCTTGGGCTTGTCCACACATTGTTTTCCCAACAAGCTATTTTTGGCAATTTCGCCATGGCCATTCGCTGGCGAATGCACCGCTATTTACTGCAGCAAAGCCTTGGGTTTTATTCCGACGAATTTGCCGGGCGCATTGCAACCAAGGTAATGCAAAGTGCACTGTCGCTTCGGGACACACTGGTCGTTTTGCTTGATGTCATGGTGTATGTCGCGGTGTACTTTGCCGGGTCGCTATTTCTGGCCGCATCGTTTCACTGGACTTTGGCAACGCCGTTCGTCCTGTGGTTGGTCGTGTATTCGGTAATGTTGTATTTTCTGTTACCGCGTATGGCGTACCTTTCCAAGCGTCAGGCTGATGCACGATCATTGATGACTGGCCGGGTGGTGGACTCCTATACCAACATTACGACCGTCAAGCTGTTTGCCCATACGAGGTTTGAAGAAGATTATGCGCAGAACTCGATGGATCAGTTTTTGCACACGGTTTATCCGTCAATGCGTCTTTCCAGCAAGCTGGATGTAGGAATTCAAATTCTCAACGCATTTTTGATTGCAGGATGTGGCGGGATCGGGATTTGGCAGTGGATTGCCGGTAATGCAGGCCCGGGTGCGGTTGCAGTTGCGATGGGACTTGCATTGCGATTGAATGGAATTGGCCATTGGCTGATGTGGGAGCTGGTGCGCCTGTTTGAATCAGTGGGCGTGGTGCAGGACGGGATGAACATGATGTCCCTGCCGATTACTGTAAAAAATCGACCAGGTGCCGTAGACATAGAAGCGGCTGGCAAACCGGTCAGATTTGAAAATAACAGCTTTTCCTATGGTAATGATGGTCATGTCATTGAAAATCTGTCGCTTGATATCAAGCCTGGGCAGAAGATTGGTCTTGTCGGCCGGTCAGGTGCCGGCAAGACGACACTTACCAACATCCTGCTGCGCTTTTACGAGTTGCGCGGCGGACGGGTGATGATTGGTGATACGGACATTGCCGACATCACCCAGGATTCGTTGCGGCGGAATGTTGGTGTGGTCACGCAGGACACGTCACTTCTGCACCGTTCCATCCGCGAGAACATTGCCTACTCCCGTCCTGATGCGAGTGATGAGGAAATTATTGATGCTGCCAAGAAGGCGAATGCCTGGGAATTTATTTCTGAACTCCATGACAAAGATGGCAACCGGGGTCTTGATGCACAGGTTGGCGAGCGCGGTGTGAAACTGTCTGGTGGACAACGCCAGCGCATCGCGATTGCTCGGATATTCTTGAAGAATGCACCAATTCTGGTTCTGGATGAAGCAACCTCAGCGCTCGATTCTGAAGTTGAGGCAGCCATCCAGGAAAACCTGTTTAAGCTTATGGAGGGAAAGACAGTTATGGCCATCGCGCACCGGCTTTCCACCATTGCACAGATGGACAAGCTCGTCGTAATGGACAAGGGTAAAATCGTGGAATCGGGTACCCATGAGGCACTTGTTGATGCGGGTGGCATTTATGCAGACCTTTGGTCACGGCAATCTGGTGGGTTCCTGGTCGATGGTGAGCCTGAAGTGGTGCAATAGGGCGAATTCAACAAGGCGGTGGCATGAAATTATTCGATCCGGTTTTTCGACTGTTTGAGAGCTGGATAGATCCATTTGCGGAACGCCCGGATTACGAACCCCCGAACAGGCTGTTGGCTTATGTGTGGCACTATGTGGGGCAGACACGTTGGGCTTTCTTTGCCTTGCTCCTGTACGGATTCTTCAATGCGGTAGTGGAGGCAACCGTATTCACCTTTGTTGGTGAACTGGTCGATCTGCTGACCGCCTTTGAAGGTGCTGGCCATCAAGATTCCGGTTGGTCAGGGTTGATCAACGAGCATGGTCGAACGTTGCTTTACATGTTCCTCATTGTTGCGGTTCTGCGTGCACTTGTGGTTGCCTGGGGTGCACTGATTGAAGAACAGGTTATTGTGCCGGGGTTTTTCGTGCTCATGCGTTGGCAGAGCCACAAGCATGTCATCGCGCAATCTTTGACATTTTTCCAAAATGATCTGGCTGGCCGTATCTCACAGAAGGTATTTCAATCCGGTATGGCAACCGGCGACATGATGATCAGTCTTTTGCAGGTGATTTGGTTCATAGTCGTATATTCAATTACCGTTGCGGTGCTGCTCACCGCACTTGATTGGCAACTCGGTGCGGTTATTGCGGTTTGGATTGCCGTGTTTGTTTTAATTGCGAAACATTTTGTACCGAAAGTTCGCGACCATGCCCGCATCACCGCTGAAACCGCCTCAGTTGTCAGTGGACGCATGGTTGATGGCTACTCCAACATACAGACCGTGAAATTGTACGGTGCCAGCGCCCGGGAAAATGACTGGGTGCTAGAGGCGACGGAAATACATCAGGCTGCGCTTAAAAAATTCACACGGATACTGACCGGCATGCGGGTTTCACTTTCCGTTGTTAACGGTCTGGTGATTTCCGTGGTTGCCTGGCTGGCAATCGATTTGTGGCTAGATGGTTCCACTTCATTGGGCAGTGTTGCCTTCGTGCTTGCGGTTGTTCTTAGGTTGCATCTTCTGTCTGGTCGTTTGCTCGGAACCCTCAACGGATTTTTCCGTAACGTCGGCATTACGCAGAACACCATGGAGATGGTTGCCAAGCCGTTGGGCCTGAGTGACGCGCCTGATGCAAAACACCTTGAATACAAAGGTGGGCGAATTGAATTTGACAATGTCAGTTTCCACTATGGCAGTAAAAAGGAAGTGATCGAGAACCTTTCATTTGTCATTGAACCGGGTGAGAAGATTGGTTTGGTTGGACCGTCCGGCGGTGGGAAAACCACAATTGTCCAACTGTTGCTGCGGTTTCACGATGTGGAAAGTGGACGAATTCTCATTGATGGGCAGGATATCCGGAATGTTACGCAGGAGAGTTTGCGAGCAAATTATTCACTGGTTCAACAGGACGTACAGCTTTTCAATCGGTCCATATACGAAAACATTGCATATGGCATGCCGAGGGCAACTTTGAAGGCGGTTGAAAATGCGGCACGGATGGCGAAGGCCCACGGTTTTATCATGCTCCTTTCTGACAAGGATGGACGCAAGGGCTATGAATGCCAGGTAGGAGAACGGGGCGTGAAACTGTCGGGTGGCCAGCGGCAGCGCATTGTAATCGCCAGAGCATTACTGCGGGATGCACCCATTTTGGTTCTCGATGAAGCAACTAGTCAGCTGGATTCCGGCGTGGAAGAAGCCATTCAGGAAAACCTCCTCCAATTGATGGAAGGCAAAACCGTCGTCGTGATTGCCCACCGCCTCTCCACCATTTCGAAGTTGGATCGTCTGATTGTTCTGGACGAAGGCAAGATTGTTGATGAGGGCACGCACAAAAAACTGATCGGCAAGAAAGGTCTTTACGCGGACCTTTGGGCACGCCAGTCAGGTATTTCAACAGAGCGTCTGGATTCCTAGTTGGAAGGTATTTTCAAGGTCAGGGCAGTTGCCGAGGAAATTACCGCAATACCGGCTGCTATCAGTAAGGCCTGGTGATAGTTGCCATTCAAATCATACAAAAACCCGGCGAACCAGGGCGCTGCCAATCCAGCAGAACCCCAAGCAGTGAAAACACGTCCATAGACCTTGATCCCATTGATCGCACCGAAGCTACGCGAAATGACTGCGGGATAAATTGCGATGATGGAACCGTAGACAAAGCCGATCACCGCCAAACATGCGTAAAGCGGTGCAATGCTTGTGGAACTGGATGCGATGAAAAGTGCGACTGCAGATAGAATCGGTAGAAAGACCAAAATCAACAATGGTTTTATTCGGTCAACCAGTGCGCCACCGAGTATTGCTCCTGGAATTCCGCAGGCAGAAATCAGCACTGGTGCGATTACGGCAGTGGAGGAAGGTAATCCAATTGACAAAGCGATTGGCGCGGCATGGCCAATTGCCATTAATCCTGACGTCACACCAGCACCGTAAGCGATCCAGAACAATATCGTCTGAACACTGGTGGCACTGCTTGGCGTTGATCCATCAATTTCATCAAGCTGGAATCGAATGTTTGATCTGTGCAATAACAAAGCCACGACCGGTGCAACAATCAGCAACACAATTGCCAAGGCGATTAGCGCAGCAGAAAACCCGCCCAATGTCGTGAAGTATGTGAAAAACAATGGTGAAGTGGCCGCACCAACGCCATAGGCAGCGGTCACCATTCCCATCGCAAAACCGCGGTTGTTTGGCGTTGCCTGGCCTGCAAGCTGAAGTGCGTAGCCGTATCCCAGCCCATTGGCTCCCCCGAAAATCAGGCTGTAGCCAATCCAGACAACAATCATGTTTGGCGCAAGGGCAGCAACGCCAAGCCCGGCGGCTGCAAGGAAACAGACCGATGCTGCGAATGTTGGCGGACTGGCCTTGCCGTAAAACCTGTGCCCGTACAGAACAGCAATTGTTAAAAGCACCAACGCAAGGGAGTAGGTGAGACTTGCTTCAGCCCGACTCACGCCAAAATCATTTTCCAGAAATACGAGGAATACCGAGAAGCCGTGCACAGAACCCAATACCCCGGCAAGGATACAGGTCGCGAACAGTGCAAGGTATGATTGTTGGCTCATCGCGCACACATTGGCAGCCAATCACCGCTGGTTTTCAATTTCTTCACGCACCATTTCCAGATTGAGCCATTCTTCTTCCTTATCGACCAGATTCTTCTCACGGTCGGCAAGCGCATCGACCCAGGTGTCAAACTTCTTTGGATCCCTTGCATATAAATCCGGTTCTGCTAGCGCCTGCTTCAATTTCCCGATTTCAAACTCCAGGCGCTCAATCTCATCGGGAAGCGTTTCAAGTGAATGCTTCTGGGTAAAAGACAACTTGTTTGAAGCTGACTTTTTTTCGGACGCAGGTTTCTTGTTTGATTGCGATTTTTGAGGTTTGGTGGAAGATTTCGAAACGATATTGCCACGCTGTGCCTGCATGTCTGAGTATCCTCCGGCATACTCATGCCAGATTCCATTGCCAGCTGGGGCGAGCACACTGGTACAGGTACGGTCGAGAAAATCGCGATCATGACTTACGATCAGGACTGTTCCCGGATAATTCGCTACAAATTCCTGCAAGAGGTCGAGCGTTTCGAGGTCCAGATCATTGGTCGGTTCATCCAGCACCAGAAAATTGGACGGGGTTCGAAGTCCGCGTGCCAACATCAGTCTTGCGCGTTCTCCGCCGGACAGGGTTCGCAGCGGTGTGCCGACTTGTTCAGGCAGAAACAGAAAATCTCTCATGTAAGAGATAACGTGTTTGTTTTCCTCGCCGATTGCTACCATGTCACCCTTGCCGTCGGTAAGCGCATCCTTGAGAGTCCAGTCGGGGTCCAGCATCTCCCGATTTTGGTCGACCACCAATACCTCGGCTGCGATACCCAGTTTGACCTTGCCGGAATCCGGCGCAAGTTTGCCAGTAATCAAATTTACCAGGGTCGTTTTACCAGCGCCATTCGGGCCGACAATTCCGATCCGGTCACCGCGCTGAATTGTGGTGGACAAATCGCGAATGATTTCGCGATCACCGTAGGATTTGGAAACTGAAAAGAGTCTTGCAACAAGTTTGCCAGACCCTTCTCCTTCCGCAAGGGTCAGATTTATTCCACCTTCTACCTTGCGCTGGCTCGCCTTGTTCTCGCGTAAATCACTCAGTTCGCCTACCCGGCGCATGTTGCGTTTTCGCCTACCGGATACCCCGTGGGTTATCCAGTGTTCTTCGCGAACAATTTTTCGATCGAGTTTGTGCCGTTGAACCTCTTCCTGCTCAAGGATTTTATCCCGCCACTCTTCGAAACCGGAAAAACCCTTATTGAGTGCCCTGGACTGTCCCCGGTCCATCCAGACGGTCAAATACGAGAGGTTTTCAAGAAACCGTCGGTCGTGGCTGATCATCACCAGTGCTGAATCTGACTGGCGAAGATTGCTCTCCAGCCATTCAATTGCTGTGATATCCAGATGGTTCGTCGGTTCGTCGAGCACGAGCACCTGCGGATTGGTCCAGACGAGTCGCGCCAACAGGACGCGCGACTGCTCGCCGCCCGACAGATTCCCCACGCGCTTGAAGACGGCGTCGCCCTGAAACAGGAACAAGGCGAGATACGAACGCGCCTCGGGCTCCTTGATTTCCGGCCGCACTTCCCGAACTGCTTCGATCACGGAATGATCCGGATTCAGATCGCGATGCTCCTGATCGTAGTAGCCGACGCTCAGGTTCTCGAAGAGGCGCACGAGCCCCGCGTCCGCGGGGATCTGCTTCAGCAGCATGCGCAGGAGCGTCGTCTTGCCGACGCCGTTGGGACCGATGATGCCGACTTTCTCGCCGGCCGTCATTTCGAAATTGAAGTCCTTGAAAAGCTGGATGTCGTCGAAGGATTTACAGGCGCCCTCGACGCGAACCACCATGTCGCCCGATTTCTTGTTCGGATCGAACTTCAGGTTGATCTTGCGCTTGTTCTGTGTGGGTTCGTCGAGGATCTTCCCGCGCTCTTTCATGTTCGCGAGCAACTTCTGGCGCGAGCGAGATTGCTTCGCCGTGTCCTTGCGATAGCGCGTGCGCTCGATGTAGTCCTTCTGATGCGCGATCCACTCCGATTGCTTCTCATATTCGCGCACGGCGTTGAGCTGTCGGATCCGCTTCGCCTCGGCGTAGTTCGTGTAGTTCGTCGGATAAACGCTGACGCTGCATCGCTCGACTTCGACGATCTTCGTGACGACACGATCCAGCAGGAATCGATCGTGGGAAATCACGATCACGCCCCCGCTGTAGCCGACGAGATACTTTTCCAGCCAGCGCGTCGCATCGATATCCAGATGGTTCGTCGGTTCGTCCAGCAGCAGGTAATCCGCGCCCGACATCAGCATCCGTGCCAACGACGCGCGACACTTCTGACCGCCCGACAACACGCGCACAGGCAGCTGATAGTCTTCCGGTGAGAAACCCAGTCCGCCCAGCACTTCACGAATACGAATCTCGTATCCGTAGCCGCCGCCCGCTTCGAATTGCGCATGGAGTCGATCGTATTTCGTAAGCAAGTCATCAGCGCCGGGGCCGCCGTGGGCCTCGGCGATTTCCTCTGTCAACTTCCGAAGCTCAAGCTCCAGCGCCCGATGCTCGGCAAAGGGCTCTGTCGCCGCCTCGATCAACGACAGGTTCTCGTCGATGTTCGGCTCCTGCGGCAGATAGCTGAGCGAGATGCCCTTGGTCGTCGTGACAGTGCCCGTGTCCGGCGGCGTGATGCCCAGAATCAGACGAAACAGCGTCGTCTTGCCGGAACCGTTCGCACCGACGAGACCGATACGCTCGTTCTTGTGCAACGTCAGTGACACGTCGCGAAGGACATCCGCGCCGGCGTAGGACTTATTGACATTCTGGAGGTTGATTGCAGACATGGCGGCGCGTCAGGCGGTTCGGCCGGGGGCGACTTTGACGCTTCTCGGCGGCAGCACGCGGACCCGCGACATGGCAGGTTGCTTCCGCGGCAAGCGCGGTGCAAACAGAACAAATGCCGCGATCAACAGACCGCCCGACATCAAAAGAAACGCGGGACGCACATCGGGATTGAGAAACAAGTCGATCAGGCCATTCTGCTGCGCCCATGCTTCAGTCCGCCGCGCCGGCTCGGGCCAGTCGGATGGAATCTTCAGCACGCTTTGGAATACGGGCGGGGCTGCGGCGAAATCCACTTCGGCCGCCTCGAAATGCTTCGGCAGCACTGTCAGGACGTCTTCCCCCGGCTTGCGATAGTGCAGATCGAGCATGGCGAGCCGTTCGTTGACAACCGCGTCGTTTTGAAACGCGTCTAGCATCACAACGCGACGATTCAATTCCGTGCGGAGCCTGGTGTTTCGCTCGAGCAATCGGGATTCTTCCACAAGCAACTCGCCATGATCCCGAATGATCGGAAGCATCACGACGGGGGCGAACATCACGAAAGACAGCAGCGCGAACACGACGAACATCACGCGATGCTCCATGGGAGATCGCGGCGTCGCGGCCCGGCGTGATTCGTCTTGTGTCTGTGATGCGTCGTTCATGATTCCGTCTTACTGCACACCAGGTCGATGCGGCAGGGGCGATTATCCCTTTCGCCAGAGCGATCCGCCGTACTGGGCTGAATCTCCAAGATGCTCCTCGATTCGCAGCAACTGGTTGTACTTCGCAATGCGATCGGTTCGACACAGGCTGCCCGTTTTGATCTGGCCGGCGTTCGTGGCGACGGCAATGTCGGCAATCGTCGTGTCTTCCGTTTCGCCGCTGCGATGACTGATCACGGCCGTCCAGCCGTTTCGCATCGCCATCTGGATCGCGGCGAACGTCTCCGTCAGCGTGCCGATCTGGTTGACCTTGATGAGAATGCTGTTCGCGCACTTCTCGTCGATCGCCCGCTTCAGCCGCTCCGTGTTCGTCACCAGCAGATCGTCGCCGACGAGCTGCACGCGATCGCCTATCGAATCGTTCAGTTTCTTCCAGCCGGACCAGTCGTCTTCGGCGAGACCGTCTTCAATACTGCGAATCGGCCACTGCGAGCACTTCTCCGCCCAATAGTCCGCCATCTCGTCGGCACTGATCACGCGGCTTGGATCACTCTTGAAAAACTTGTATTTGTCCTTCGCGCCCGCTTCGTTCGCCAGCTCGCTCGTCGCCGGATCGAGGGCGAACCAGACTTGCTCGCCCAGCTTGTAGCCCGCCTTCTCGACGGCCGTTGCAATCAACTCAAACGCCTCGTCGTTCGACTTCAGACTCGGCGCGTATCCGCCCTCGTCGCCGACGCCCGTGTTGTACCCCTTGTCGTGGAGCACATCCTTCAGCGTATGAAAAATCTCGGCCCCCCAGCGCAACGCTTCGCGAAACGACGGCGCGCCCCAGGGCTGGATCATGAATTCCTGGAAGTCGACCGTGCTGTCCGCGTGCTTGCCGCCGTTGAGAATATTCATCATCGGAACCGGCAGCGTGTTCGCGTGGCATCCGCCCAGATAGCGAAACAGCGGAAGGCCGACCGACTCCGCCGCCGCCCGCGCCGTCGCAAGCGAGACGGCCAGAATCGCATTGGCGCCGAGCTTGGCCTTGTTCGATGTGCCGTCCGTCTCGCACATGACGGCATCGACCATTTCCTGATCTGTCGCATCAAGCCCGATCACATTTTCCGCGATGACCGTGCAGACGCTGTCGACCGCTTTCAGCACGCCCTTGCCGCGATAGCGCTTCTTGTCGCCATCGCGAAGTTCGACGGCCTCGTGCTCGCCCGTCGATGCGCCGCTCGGCACGATCGCCTGTCCCGACGCGCCGTCTTCCAGAACGACGATCGCTTCAACAGTCGGATTGCCGCGCGAATCAATGACTTCGCGGCCATGGACGTGGATAATTTCGGTGCTCATGCGCGTTCGTTTCCGTGTGACAAGAGGTTACGTATTTATCGACCGCCCGGCCCGGACGGCTCCACGCGGTCCGTCCAAAGGGGAATTCGACGCGCATCGCCAGTGATCCCCCTTCATACGAGGGTTCACTTTAGGTGACGTTTTCAGCCGTGACAAGGCGGATTTGAGAGTGAGATCCCAAACCAACATGCGTTTTCCGTTGTAGGAAGTCGGGTTCCGCAATTCCGTTCCTGCGCGAACCCGCTTCAAATCGCAATTTCCCGCTACCGGTTCGAGCCGAAACCTGAGATTCCGAAGACCTCTCGATTCTGGAGGAGCCGTCATGGTATTCACGCGAAGTGCAGTCAGCCGACCTGGTTGGCCTCTCGTCATTGCCTCGATGTCATTGGCCGTCGGTTCGATTCCGCTTATCGCGGAAGCCGGCGGCATCCCCTACGAGGCCTGCGGCGATCTCGTCGATTCCGGCGGATTTCCGCCCTGCGTGCTGCACGTCGCGGACGACGGTCAGATCGTTCGCCCATTCAATCTCGCCGGGTTTCGAGCCGGCGATCGCGTCGTCGTCAGTGGTCTCGTTGACGAATTCTCGGCATCGATCTGCGATTCGACGATCACGCCCAATCTCACGGATAACACGATCGAACGTTGCTTCGCCGAATGCGGCACGCTCGTCGATGTCGGCGGCTGCCTGAGATTCGACTCCGATCGCGGCGGCTCGTTCCGAGTCCCCGGCGCGGAATTATTCGAAGACGGCGCCCGCGTGTTTGTTCGCGGCACGGGCGTTTCCGGATTCGAGAATTGCGGCGGCGCCGACCTGCCGATTGTGGCGATCCCCTACATCGCTCCGTGTACGACTGTGACCGGCCGAATCTCCAGCCCGTTTGGCTGTCCGAGTATCCTCAGCGCAACTGGCGAACGTTTCGACGTTTTCACGTTGAGTGGATTCAACGTCGGCGACTATGTGACAATCGAAGGCGATGCGAGCCTCGGCGTGGCCGGCGCCTGCGGCAATCCGCTTGTCGACCTCAATACCATCCGCGAAGCCTTCGGCGGCCCCGGCACGCTCGTCGAATCCGCCGAGTGCGGCCTCGTCTTCCAGGCCGGCATCGCCGGCAACAGTGCCCAATACAGGCTCGACGATGTCGGCGCATTCGCTGCGGGGGATCGTGTGATCGTCACCGGACGAATCGATGACGACTGCGCACCAGATGGCAATTGCGCGTTGCCTTGCCTTGTCGACAATACCATCGGCGCGATCACAACCGCCTGCGGTACGTTCGACATCGGATCAACCGAGTGCGTCGTCTTCACGCCGGATGACGGCGGCGCCTCGTTCCTGATCGAACACACGCAACAGGTCCCGTTCGGCGTTCCCGTCTTCGTCGCCGGCACGTTTCGCCCCGATCCCGGCATCTGTGACAACACCGAGGCATTGCCCGTCATGCGGGATAATCTGTTTCTCCAGTGCATCGACGTCTGCGGCCAGTTCGAGATGGGCTTCGAATGCACACCGCTGTTCTTCTCCGACGACGGCGGCATCTTCACGCTGGAAAACTTCGGCCCGTACGGCCTCGGCGATCGCGCCCGCGTTCGCGGCGGCGTCGGCAGCATCTGCAATCCGTTCTGCCCGTTCACGTGCATCCGCGTGAATTCGATCGAACCGTGCGATTTGATACCGGCAGACGTCAATGGAGATGGCTCGACGGATGTCGACGACGTGCAGCTCTTCGTCGCCGTCCTGCTCGGGCTGGACAACGACCCGTATCGCGTGCAGGTCTCCGACGTCAACGCCGACGGCACGCCCGATGGCGGCGATATACAGCCGTTCACATTAATCGTATTGGGGCAGATGTAAGTAGGTAACGGGAATTGTAAATCGTGTGGAACCGGCTAATAGCCGGTTCGTTACAAAAGTTGGGCCTGTGGCGGACTCAATCGATCATTCTGTCGGCTGCCATGCTTGCCCTCCAA
>JAJFHU010000025.1 GCA_021775455.1 Hyphomicrobiales bacterium
ACCAAACCTGCATCAATCACCCTGATGGGCATAAACCGGCCGATGCAATGCAAAATCGGCAAAATTGCCGGAAATCCCAACACAACAACCAATCCAGAAAATAAAACCAAATCCGGCAGTGTTTCTACACAGCCAAGACCCTGAGTGAACATTTTCGTTCCAATTTTTTTTGGCAGCATATCCAGCCTCACTCATGATCCTTCTCCGAAATTGCCTTGCCTTCGATGTAACCCGGTGTCGCATAGTCTTCCGTCGCTTCAGAAGTGCGCAAAGTAATTATTCCTGGTTACCGCATGGGAACATTATGAAATAAAATTTACTTATGCGTTGTGACAGTGAGAATCCCTTGCGCACAAGCCTGAACACACTCTATAATTAGCGCGTTTCAGCAACAATGGGCTGCAAGCTATGCAGTATTTTTCTTATCTGGAAAGCAACGATATCAAATATGTTCACGAGTCATCGTTGGAGATATTGGAAGAGGTCGGTTTGTTGGTGCGCAACGAAAAGGCGCGTAACCGCTTTGCCGAACATGGTTGCCATGTTGATCATGAAACCGAGATGGTGAAAATGCCATCGGCGGTGGTGGAAAAATACCGCGCCATGGTCCCCTCCACCTTCACGTTTCGTGGTCGCGATCCAGCGTTGGACGTTACCTTTCCCCGCAAGCAGCCGGTTATCGCGCCGTGTGGCTCGGCGCCGGATATTGTTGATCCGGTCACGGGAGTAACCCGCCGTGCAACGTCACATGATGTTGCCAACATCGCCCATATGGTGAACGAGTTATCGGGGTTTGATATATTTTCAATCTCGGTTCTGGCTGATGATGCACCGCCCGGCCATTTCAGCCTGTCGCGGTTCTATCCGGCACTGAAGAATTGTATGAAGCCCGTTCGCACATCCGTTCTTGATGTGGCTGAAGCACAACAGATTCTTAGACTTGGTGAGTTAATTGCTGGATCGAAAGAATCGTTCTGGGAAAGGCCATTTATCAATTTTGGTTATTGTTCCATCGTGTCACCGCTAACCATGGATTTTGACAGCACAGAAAACCTCATGTTCTTTGCTGAAACAGGCGTTTCGGCCTACAGCACCATTGCGCCGATGGGTGGAATGAGTACGCCGCTGTCATTACCGGGCATGTTGACCATTATGAATGCCGAATGGCTGGCGGCGTGTGTCCTGGCGCAAATGTCAAAGCCGGGAACAGAAAAGATTTACAACTTCCTGCCGGTGTTCGCCGACATGCGTGACGGAGCCTATGCCCCGGGAGCCATTGAAGTTGGCATGATGATCTCTGCTTTGTGTCAGATGGCGCGGTTCTATAACGTGCCGTCTGGCGGTTATCTGGGGCTGACGAATTCAAAAACCGCTGACGCCCAGGCCGGGTTTGAGAAAGGTATGTCACCATTGCTAGGCGCGGTTTCGGGTGTCGACTTTATTGTCATGGGTGGCTCGCAGGATTCTTTGATGTCGTTCGATTTCGGACAACTGGTCATTGATAACGAAATCGCTCAGATGGTTAAAACGGTACGTGGTGGATTTGGGTTCTCCAGGGAAAGTGTGTTACTTGACGAAATCAAGGCAACCGGCCCGGCGGGTATGTTTGTTGACAATCCGTCAACGCTGGAACGCATGCACACGGCAACCTTCCTGCCTGAACTGGCAGATCGGAAGTTGCGCGAACAATGGGAAGAAGAAGGTACCTCTACAATTCAGCAACGCGCCATGAACAAGGCACTGGAAATCCTTTCCGTGACCAACCCGGCGGCGCTGGACATGGAAACAGATGCGCGCATTCATGCGGAATTTGGTGGTCTGGTTGCGGGCGATTCTGTTTCACCGGAAGGATGGGTGCCGTTTGATTTCGGTATCAAAAAAGTCACGCGCAATAAACGCGTCAATCGCCGCCGAAGGCAAGCGTGAGGTAGGTTGCAAATATAGCATAATCACTTCAATTGCAGTCAGAAACATCATTCGTCGGCATCACCTGATTTGTGAGAATTTGCATATCGTGCAGCTGCGATGTTTTCTGCGCGTTCGAACTCTTCTATCGCAGCATTCGATAGTTCAACACTTGGAAATTGCTCTCTGGCAAATTCTCGATTTCGGTCTTTCCCACTCAGATAGCAAGCCGACTCTGGATAATCGGGGTGGAGTTCCACGTCTGCTGCGACGATATTGAAAGAAATACCATATCGCCAATCATTTGACTGGTTTGGACCAGACCCGTGGATGGTAAGCGGATGATGGATCGAAGCCTCGCCTGCAAGAAGATCCCCGTTCACAACAGCTTTGTCTGAAAACGGTTCTGTAATCCTTTGGCCGCGCCGCAACATGCTTTTGGGATCAAACGTGATATCATGCGGTAATTGACCACCTTTATGGCTTTTCGCGATGAACTTCATTCCACCATTGTCGGGCGTAACATCGCCCACAGCCAACCATAGCGTGAATACGTTTTCTAGCGGTTTTATTTGCCAGTAGGTGGCATCCTGATGCCATCCGAATAAACCTTCTGAATTGGGCGGTTTACAGGGTATGAAGCTGTTCCAGAGCAACAAATCCGGACCTAACAGGGCAGATGTAGCAGCGATCACGTTTGGATGGTGTGCGAGATCAGCAATCCAAGGCAACAACAAGTGCGACTTGAAATAACACCAATCATTGAACTGGGGATGCTGGCCATACTCGTTTATGAATGCCTTCAATTGCCTTCGCAATTTGGCTGTTTCGTTTTCATTGAGAATTGGCACATGTGACACATAGCCATTGCGCTTGTAGTCCGAGGCTAATGAGTGTTTATCAATCATCTGGGTGATTTTTTACAAGGGGAACAGAGAGGTAAACACCATATCCTGACCAATGTCGCAGCTAACGCGGGCGTGAACCTGTCCCTGCCGATCAAGAAATCTTTGGTCATCTTCGATTGGGAATATTCCTTCATCGATTGGTCTCCATCCTTGCGCTGGCCAACGTACAATTTCGATGTCAAATGTTTCAGGGTCGTCAACCAGGCATCCTTATTCCTTTACGGATATATCTGTCGCAACAACTAACGGGACGTCAAAATGTTCAAGCGACGGTTTCTCAGATGGATCGAACATGTAGTTTGGTGAAGATACCGTCATTTGAGCTTCTCACGATTGTTCGGATCAGGTGAAGCACTCAACATCACACAGTGAAGGTGTTTGGTGTCAAGAGATTTGTCAAACCAAAATTGCTCAAACCACCTCATCATGCGACTTGTCGATATTTCCGCTAGTGGCACGAAACAGACTCGCCAATCATGTCGTTGAATGAATATTAAAACTTTTTTGAATGTCACACCGACCAAACCCACATTTTCACCCATCACCCATCACCCATCACCCATCACCCCAATCCGCGCCTCACACACCAACCTCGTCACCTCCTGCAAGTGCGTCACCCGCTCGCCGAGCCATTGGAGTTCTTCGGAACTGATGGACCATTTCTTTGAGTAGCGCGCCTTGACGTAAGCCTCTTTCAGCTTGTTGAAAGCCGCGCGGTCCTTGCGCGTGGCCCGCGGCCAAACTTCGATAAGGCGGGTATCAAGTCGCTCACACTGGGAACGCAGATCCTTGATATTGTGCGTTTGTGGCGTGTAATTCGTGAATACCAGCATGATGCAGTGGTAAAGTTGCTCGGCAGCTTGGTGCAAATCGAAAGCGGATTTCTTAAAGTCTCCATCACTCAAAGCATGGGTGTAACCACGAAGGAATGAAGCCGCTCCTTCGTACCACTCTTCAAAATTCCCATTCGCTTCCGCCAACGCTGCTTCCGGCGTCAGTTGTCCCGGCTTCGCAAATGGCTTTGAACCTTTCAGCTCATAAAGCGCGATACCCTCCTTCGCGATATCGCAAAAGAAATAGCGCCCGTA
>JAJFHU010000026.1 GCA_021775455.1 Hyphomicrobiales bacterium
GCCAATCATCGGTGTCACCGCACATGCCATCAAGGGTGACATGGAAAAATGCTTCGAAGCGGGCATGGATGACTATCTGTCCAAACCCGTCTCACCAGACAAGCTCACCGAAAAACTCCAGAACTGGATGGACAAACAGAAGCAGAAAGTCGCGTGAATTTGTGAAGAAAATGGTGGGCGCTGACGGGATCGAACCGCCGACCTACTCGGTGTAAACGAGTTGCTCTCCCAGCTGAGCTAAGCGCCCTGATTTTCGAAGTGCCGGGCAATCAAATGCCTTGCATGCTTCTAACGTACGCCACCTTAACATCCAATGAAAGACCGGAAAGGTGGCGCGAGTGACGAGACTTGAACTCGCGACCTCCGGCGTGACAGGCCGGCACTCTAACCAACTGAGCTACACCCGCGCAAATCATATGCGAACGAGCGCATGGATTACGTCCTTGATCGGATCAAGTCAAGCAGCTTTGAACTACATCGTGAAATTTTTTATATTCGCGGGAAAACCGGCAGTTTAAAACCGGTTTGGGCTTGCCTAAAGTCTATCGCTGGGCTAGGCGTGTGATGCAATAAAGACAAAAAACCCGCTTCGCATATTTAGTTTTTCTACAAAGTGTGAAAACATGTCGGGTAGGGGAGAAGCTGAACGTGCAGGATCTATTGATCTCATATCTTCCGGTCATCATTTTCATTGGCCTTTGTATCGTTATCGGTTTGGCACTTGTCGTTGCTCCATTCATCGTAGCCTTCAAGGCGCCGGATGCAGAAAAACTCTCTGCCTACGAGTGTGGTTTCAATGCCTTCGATGATTCACGCATGAAGTTTGATGTTCGGTTTTATCTGGTTGCAATTCTGTTTATCATATTTGACCTTGAGGTCGCATTTCTTTTTCCCTGGGCTGTCAGTTTCGGAGCACTTGGCTGGTTTGGATTTTGGTCCATGATGGTGTTTCTGGGTGTGTTGACGGTTGGATTTATATATGAATGGAAAAAGGGAGCGCTGGAGTGGGACTAGGCTGAAAATAGCCACAAGATCCCAAGTTCCCACGGATAACAAGTATGACAACAGGTTCCACGACACTAATTGCACCGCAGCCCAAAGGCATTATCGATCCTAAAACCGGTAAACCAATCGGAAGCAATGATGCATATTTTGGCGAAATCAACAATGAACTGGCTGACAAGGGTTTTTTGGTCACATCTACCGAAGATTTAATCACTTGGGCGCGCACCGGTTCGCTGATGTGGATGACTTTCGGACTGGCATGTTGTGCGGTTGAGATGATGCAAATGTCCATGCCGCGCTATGATGCTGAACGATTTGGTTTTGCTCCGCGGGCTTCACCGCGCCAATCGGATGTGATGATTGTTGCGGGCACGTTAACAAACAAAATGGCACCGGCACTTCGCAAGGTTTATGACCAGATGCCTGAACCACGATATGTGATTTCCATGGGCTCATGTGCAAATGGCGGCGGCTATTATCATTATTCATATTCGGTAGTGCGAGGTTGTGACCGGGTAGTGCCGGTGGATATTTATGTGCCGGGATGTCCGCCAACGGCGGAAGCTCTTCTGTACGGTGTAATGCTGTTGCAAAAGAAGATACGCCGCACCGGAACAATTGAGCGCTAGGGTAAAAAATGACGGCCGATACAGCAAACGATAGCGCAATGAGTGAAGGCCTTCTGGAATTGTGTGAAATCATCCGGTCTGAATTGTCAGCACATCTTGTAAGTTTCGATGTGGCATTTGGAGAATTGAACTTGCGGGTCAAGCGGGAAGGTTTGATCGACGTGCTGCGATTCCTTCATGATGACAGCCGTATGCATTTTATTTCCATCATTGATATCTGTGGAGTGGATTATCCAGCGCGCGAGGAGCGATTTGATGTTGTCTATCACTTGCTCAGCCCACGGCAAAATGAACGCGTCAGGATAAGTGTTGCAACCGATGAAAAAACCCCAATCCCAAGTGCTACCCAGGTATATATTGGTGCAGACTGGTTTGAGCGGGAAGCTTATGACATGTATGGCATTCTATTTACGGGGCACCCAGACTTGCGGCGCTTGTTGACCGACTACGGGTTCGATGGCCATCCAATGCGCAAGGATTTTCCGCTTACCGGGTATGCGGAGGTTCGTTACGATGACGAGAAAAAAAGAGTAGTTTATGAACCGGTCAGCTTGCGTCAGGAGTTCCGCAATTTTGATTATGAAAGCCCTTGGGAGGGCACGGACTACGTGCTTCCCGGCGATGAGAAAACGAGTAGGTAAACATGGCCGATAGTGTAACAGGCAATTGCCTTTGTGGTGCAGTGCAGTATTCTTGTGATGCAGACCTTGAACATGCTCATGCTTGCCATTGTCACATGTGTCAGCGAGCAGGCGGGGTTTCATTGTCTGTCAAATGCGTTTCTCCAGTAAAGATTACTGGTGAGGAAAACCTGAGGGTGTACAAGTCGTCAGAGTGGGGCGAACGATTGTTCTGTGGTAATTGTGGCTCATCGCTGGTTTGGCGTATGCAAGATTATTCCCTTGAATTTATTTCTACAGGAACAATCAACACCAACCCGGCCATCAAATTTGCATCCCAACTTTTTGTTGATCACAAACCGGCATTTTACAATTTTGTCGAAGATACTGAGATGTTGACTTCGGCTGATGTTGCAGCACTTTATGAAGATGCGGGAGCCGGTAAATGACCGAGCACAACGTCCGCAATTTCAACATTAACTTCGGTCCGCAGCATCCTGCTGCCCATGGCGTATTGCGTTTGGTTCTGGAACTGGATGGCGAAGTTGTTGAACGCGTTGATCCGCATATCGGTTTGTTGCACCGCGGTACAGAAAAACTGATTGAATACAAGACCTATTTGCAGGCAATACCGTATTTTGACCGGTTGGATTACGTGGCGCCGATGAATCAGGAGCATGCATTTGCGCTTGCAGTTGAAAAGCTTGCAGACATTGAGGTTCCGCGTCGCGCGCAATTGATCCGGGTGTTGTATTCGGAAATTGGCCGGATTCTTTCACACCTTTTGAATGTGACCACCCAGGCGATGGACGTTGGTGCCCTGACGCCCCCACTATGGGGATTTGAAGAGCGTGAAAAATTGATGGTGTTTTATGAGCGTGCCTGCGGAGCGCGGATGCACTCGGCTTATTTCAGGCCGGGCGGTGTGCATCAGGATTTGCCGGAAGAATTGATCGACGACATAGAAGCATGGTGTGATCCATTCCTGAAGGTCGTGGATGATCTTGATCGATTGCTTACCAACAACCGGATTTTCAAGCAACGAAACGTGGATATTGGCATAGTCAGTTTGGGTGATGCCTGGGCTTGGGGATTTTCCGGAGTTATGGTTCGCGGTTCCGGTGCGGCGTGGGATTTGCGAAAAAGCCAACCTTATGAATGCTATGAAGAATTCGATTTTGACATTCCTGTTGGTAAAAATGGGGACTGTTATGACCGTTACCTCATCCGTATGGAAGAAATGCGCCAATCAGCCTGGATTATGAAGCAGGCTATCGGCAAATTGCGCGAACCGGAGGGGAAGGGACCTGTTGCCAGTACCGATGGCAAATTCGTGCCACCAAAACGGGCTGAGATGAAGCGTTCGATGGAAGCGCTCATTCATCATTTCAAATTATACACCGAAGGATTTCATGTGCCGGAAGGTGAAGTTTACTGCGCGGTGGAAGCGCCAAAGGGCGAATTTGGTGTCTATGTAGTTTCGGATGGTTCGAACAAGCCTTATCGTTGCAAGTTGCGAGCACCGGGATTTGCGCATCTTCAGGCAATGGATTTCATGTGCCGTGGTCATTTGTTGGCGGATGTTTCTGCGGTTCTTGGTTCTCTGGATATCGTTTTTGGGGAGGTGGATCGTTGATCAAGGTTGCTGCTCCGATAATTTCCGCATTTTTGCTGACGTCTTGCAATACGCCGGATGATGGTTCAGGTCTTTCCAAGGCAGATCGTCAGGCTATGGAGAAAATTGCCGTTCAAAAAGTTGGTTGCGTGATCGAAAAACAAGATCGCTGCAGCCACATTATCGAAAACCGCACTCAGCTGGCTTTATATTTTGCCCCCGATGTAGTGACGCAGAAACTGAAGGCAAAAGATAAAATCAAGGGAAAACGGGTAACCCGAAACTTCGTTGTAGAAGCAGTCGCCGGTATAAATCAGTGCATAACAACTGAAGCGGATTCTCTTCCATTGATCAAGAATATGGAAATTGCTGGCGAGCTGTATGAATTAAAGGGAACATCGCCACTTAGTGAAGTTTCCCAGTGTTATCTGGTTAAACAGCAGGGAGGTTCGTAGTTATGTCTGTACGAAGACTCGCTGATGACACTATTCAGCCGGCAAAATTTGCCTTTAACAGGGCTAACACTGCAGATGCAAAAAAATGGATCAAGAAGTATCCAGATGGCAGGCAGGCTTCTGCAGTTATCCCGCTATTGATGATTGCTCAAGAGCAGGATGGTTGGGTAACCAAAGCTTCGATTGAGCACATTGCCGAAATTCTTGAGATGCCATACATCCGTGTTTTGGAGGTCGCAACATTCTACACACAGTTCATGCTCAAGCCAGTTGGTACCAAGGCCCATATACAGGTTTGTGGCACAACACCGTGCATGCTGCGTGGCTCGGAAGAGTTGATGAAAGTATGCAAGCGCAAGATCAGCGAGAACCAGTTTGAGACTACTGCCGATGGGGCGCTTTCCTGGGAAGAAGTTGAATGTCAGGGGGCTTGCGTGAATGCGCCAATGGTGATGATTTTCCGGGACACTTATGAAGACCTGACACCGGAACGCCTTGAAGAGATTATCGATGCATTTGAAGCGGGCAAGGGAAATACAATCAAACCAGGTCCACAAAATGGTCGGGTGTGCTCTGAACCGATGGGTGGAGCGGTAACCCTTACCGATGGTTTAAAATCCGTCGGATTACGTGCAGCAGCAAAACCTGCAACTCGCAAAAAACCTGTTGCGCAGAAACCTTCAGGACCCGTGCGCCTCAAAAAAGCCGAAGGCAAGGCAGACGATTTGAAGTTGATTTCAGGTGTAGGCCCCGGACTTGAGAAAAAACTGAACAAGCTTGGATTTTGGCATTTCTCACAAATTGCAAATTGGACAAAGAAAGACATTGCGATCATTGATGACGAGCTGTCTTTCAAGGGGCGCATTGAGCGCGACGACTGGGTAAAACAAGCCAAGGCCTTGGCCAAGGGCGGTGAAGCGGAATACATTAAGGTATTCGGCAGGAGGCCGAGGTAGATTGATATGGCGCTTCAGGATAAAGATCGCATCTTCACCAATATTTACGGTTTTCATGACCGGTCGCTGAAAGGCGCCATGAAACGTGGCCACTGGTCCGGCACCAAGAAATTCATAGACAGGGGTCGCGACTGGATAATTGACCAGATCAAGGCTTCCGGATTGCGGGGACGCGGTGGGGCAGGTTTTCCGACTGGCCTTAAATGGTCATTCATGCCGAAGGAATCCGACGGTCGTCCACATTATTTAGTGATCAATGCGGATGAATCAGAACCGGGCACCTGCAAAGATCGCGATATCATGCGACACGATCCGCATACATTGCTGGAAGGTTGCCTTGTTGCCGGTTTCGCCATGGGCGCACATGCCTGTTACATTTATATTCGCGGTGAATATATTCGCGAACGTGAAGCACTGCAGCGCGCGATTGATGAATGCTATGACGCCAAGCTTATTGGAAAAAACAACAAGCATGGTTGGGATTACGAAATCTACCTTCATCACGGAGCGGGTGCCTATATCTGTGGCGAGGAAACAGCGCTTCTTGAAAGTCTGGAAGGCAAAAAGGGTCAACCGCGCCTGAAGCCGCCATTTCCAGCCAATGTGGGCCTTTATGGCTGCCCGACCACGGTCAACAATGTGGAATCAGTTGCCGTTGCACCAACAATCCTTCGTCGTGGGTCGGATTGGTTTGCCTCCTTTGGTGCCGAACGCAATTCAGGAACGAAGCTTTTCTGTGTTTCAGGTCACGTGGAAAAGCCCTGCACTTTTGAAGAAGTGATGTCGATACCTTTCAAGGAGATGATCGAGCGTCATTGCGGCGGTATCATTGGCGGTTGGGAAAACCTGTTGGCGGTAATTCCCGGTGGTTCATCTGTGCGTTGTGTGCCGGGAGATCAAATTGTTGATTGCAAGATGGACTTTGACAGCCTGATGGCATTGAAGTCAGGACTTGGTACTGCGGCGGTGATCGTCATGAACAAGGAAACCGATATAGTCCGCGCGATTGCAAGACTTGCCTATTTCTACAAACATGAAAGCTGCGGCCAGTGCACGCCATGCCGTGAAGGCACTGGTTGGATGTGGCGCGTCTTGACGCGCATGGCCGAGGGCAGGGCGCAGAAAAAAGAAATCGACATGCTGCTGGAAGTTACCAAGCAAGTCGAAGGCCACACCATTTGTGCGCTGGGTGATGCTGCGGCTTGGCCAGTTCAAGGTCTGATCACGCATTTCCGTCACGAGATCGAGGCACGCATTGATGCCTATTCGGCTCGCGCAGATGCGGACGGTGCGGTTACGGATAAAGTTTTGGAGGCAGCGGAGTAAAATCATGTGCTCGATTTATTGTACAAATCCAAAAATGCTGATGCGCGAAACGGATGAGCGTCTTGGCAACGTTTCTGTCACAAGAACTGCGAAACAAACACAGGACAACAAAAATCCCGAAAAGACACGGGAATTCCAATCAATATTTGCATGGTTGCTTTCACCTATGGAATTTTGGAGAACAGCTTAACATCATGCACCTCGCTGAGCTCAACATAGCCTATCCCATGTATCCGCTGGACGACCCGCGGTTGGCAGATTTTATGGATAATCTGGAGCGGATAAACGGATTAGGCGCATCAATGCCGGGGTTTGTCTGGATTCACAAGGATGACACTGGTCATGCCATGGACATTCCAAATCCCTGGCCTGATGCGGTGGGAAATCTGACGGTGTGGGAGACACCGGAACATCTGGAGCAATTCGTCTGGAATACGGTGCACAAACAGTTTTATAACCGCAAACAGGATTGGTTCTCGAAGATGGAATCACACCATTTTGTTATGTGGTGGGTTGATGAGGGGCATGAGCCAACTATGGCAGAGGCCAGGGAACGGCTTGATCATCTGAATGAAAACGGCAACAGCGACCACGCGTTTGACTGGTCGCACCTGCCGCACGTGAAACTATGGCAACAGCAGCGTTGCGGCTGACGGACAAGGGCTTGAGGCAAATGACAAAGATCGTCATAGACGGCAAGGAGATCGAGGTTCCGGACCACTACACGCTATTGCAGGCGTGTGAGGAGGCTGGAGCCGAGATTCCGCGCTTTTGTTTCCATGAACGCCTGTCGATTGCCGGCAACTGCCGCATGTGTCTGGTCGAGGTTAAGGGTGGACCGCCCAAGCCACAGGCAAGTTGTGCTGTTGGTGTTCGCGATTGTCGACCTGGCCCGAATGGCGAACCACCGGAGGTGCTTACCAAATCTCCCATGGTCAAGAAGGCCCGTGAAGGGGTGATGGAATTCCTGCTGATCAACCATCCGCTCGACTGCCCAATCTGTGACCAGGGTGGCGAGTGTGATCTTCAGGATCAGGCTATGGCCTACGGCATCGACAAGAACCGGTTTGCAGAAAACAAGCGTGCTGTCGAAGACAAGTATATCGGGCCACTGGTTCGCACCAAGATGACGCGCTGCATTCACTGCACGCGTTGTGTCCGGTTTACAACTGAAGTGGCAGGCATTTCAGAACTAGGTCTGTTGGGTCGTGGTGAGGATGCAGAAATCACCACCTATCTTGAAACGGCAATGACCTCAGAGATGCAAGGCAATGTGATCGATCTTTGCCCGGTCGGTGCGCTTACGTCCCGCCCTTATCAGGATACAGCCCGTCCGTGGGAACTTACAAAAACCGAGTCCATCGACGTTATGGATGCTGTAGGCTCCAACATTAGGGTCGATGCCCGTGGCCGTGAAGTAATGCGGATCATGCCGCGGTTGCATGAGGATGTGAATGAGGAATGGATTTCCGACAAGACACGCTTTATCTGGGATGGTTTGCGTACCCAACGTCTTGATCGTCCATATGTTCGCAGACGCGGCAAACTGGAAGAGGCGAGCTGGACAGAAGCATTTGATGCGATCGGCAAAAAAGTGAAAGCTGTGAAGCCGGAAAAAATCGGCGCTATCGGTGGCGCACTTTCTTCAGTCGAAGAGCTTTATGCTCTCAAACTGTTTATCCAGTCGCTGGATTCAGCTAATCTGGATTGTCGGGCTCCCGGCAGTGCACTTGATCCGGCGATGGCGCGCGAAGCTTATCTGTTCAACGCAACGATTGCGGGAATTGAAGAATCCGACGCGCTTTTGATTGTTGGGTCCAATCCGCGCCAAGAGGCGACTGTTCTAAACAGCCGCATACTTAAACGGGTGAAGATGGGCAATTATCCGGTTGGCTTGATCGGAGAAGCAGTTGATCTGCGATATGATTATGATCATGTTGGAACGGGACCGGACGCTATCAAGGGATTGCTGTCAGGCAAGAACAAATTTGCGGCCAAACTGAAGCGGGCCAAGAAGCCACTGATAATTATCGGGCAAGGTGCCCTGAACCACAAGGACGGCAAGGCGGTACTTGGGCTGCTGGCCGAGCTTGCCATCGGCACCGGTGCTATAAAGAATGACTGGAATGGATTGAGTATCCTTCACACCGATGCCGGTCGGGTTGGCGGTCTTGATATCGGGTTTGTTCCGGGGCGGGGTGGAAAAGCCACGTCAGCAATGCTGGGAGGAATGGATGTCCTGTTCCTGCATGGCGCTGATGAACTGGATATGCAAAAGGTGAAAGGCTTCACCATTTACGTTGGAACACATGGAGATGCGGGCGCACATCGCGCGGATGTAATCCTGCCAGGATCAACTTATACCGAAAAATCAGCAACTTACGTGAATACGGAGGGCCGGGTACAAATGACGGAACGCGCCGCCTTTGCCCCCGGCGATGCACGGGAGGATTGGGCTATCCTGCGGGCTTTGTCCGCGCATATTGGCCGGCCGTTGCCATTCGACAGTTTGCCGCAATTGCGGGCAGTCCTTTATCGCGATCACCCGCATCTTGGTGTATTGGATGAGGTTGCTGCAAGTGGAGTCGGCGACACCAAAGCTTTTGCCAGCGCACTGGGCGCAACGAAAACTGCAAAGGTTTCGTCAACTGCATTCAAAAGTCCGGTCGTGGACTATTTTCTTACCAACCCGATTGCGCGCGCATCCAAAGTCATGGCTGAATGCTCGATGCTGCGCGCCGGGACCCACAGAATAGCAGCGGAGTAAAAAGCGGTCATGGACGCATTCATCAACAGCTTTGTAATCCCCGGTGTTATCATCGTTGCCCAGAGTCTTCTGGTGTTGGTGTTGTTGCTGCTTGTAACAGCTTACATTCTATATGCAGATCGCAAGATATTTGCCGCAGTCCAGATGCGCAGAGGACCGAATGTGGTCGGACCTTGGGGATTGCTGCAAAGCTTTGCTGATTTGCTGAAATTCGTACTCAAGGAGCCAATAATTCCGGCGAGTGCCAGCAAGGTTGTATATGTTCTTGCTCCAGTTGTATCGGCCGTTCTGGCGCTGGCGACCTGGGCAGTTATTCCTTTTGATGAGGGTTGGGTTATAGCCGATATCAATCTTGGTATTTTGTTTATATTCGCGATTTCATCTCTGGAAGTTTATGGCGTCATCATGGGGGGTTGGGCATCCAACTCCAAATATGCGTTCCTGGCGGCGTTGCGCTCGGCTGCACAGATGGTTTCCTATGAGGTGTCCATCGGATTTGTATTGATCACCGTGTTGCTTTGCGTCGGATCACTTAACATGACCGATATTGTGTTGGCACAGCAAGACGGGGTTGGCACAATGATCGGGCTTTCACCATCATTCCTGGATTGGCATTGGTTACCATTGTTCCCGATGTTCATCGTGTTTTATATCTCTGCAATTGCTGAAACCAATCGCCCTCCGTTTGATTTGCCGGAGGCAGAATCCGAATTGGTTGCAGGACACATGGTTGAGTATTCTTCCACTCTGTTCCTGCTTTTCTTCCTGGGAGAGTTTGTAGCAATCCAGCTAATGTGTGCCTTGGTTACGCTGTTGTTTCTGGGTGGTTGGCTTCCACCATTTGAACATTGGCTGATTGATTGGGTGCCGGGTATAGTCTGGTTCCTGCTGAAAGCGTTGTTCGTATTCTTTACCATGGCAATGGTTCGTTCAATCGTTCCGCGCTATCGCTATGACCAGTTGATGCGTCTCGGCTGGAAGGTTTTCCTTCCACTATCATTGGGAATGGTCGTAGTCGTTGCAGGCGTTCTTCAATATATGGGGTGGGCTTCATGATCATTCAGGCTGCAAAATCCCTTCTTTTGAAGGAATTCATCAGTGCATTGGCGCTGGCAATGCGCTATCTCGTTTCCAAAAAGGCGACCATCAACTATCCGTTTGAAAAGGGCCCGGTAAGTCCACGCTTTCGGGGGGAACATGCGCTTCGCCGCTATCCCAACGGAGAAGAGCGTTGCATCGCCTGTAAATTGTGTGAAGCGATATGTCCGGCTCAGGCAATTACAATAGAAGCGGGCCCTCGTGGCAATGATGGTACCCGCCGCGCGGTTCGTTATGACATCGACATGGTCAAGTGCATTTATTGCGGGTTCTGCCAGGAAGCCTGTCCAGTTGATGCAATCGTTGAAGGACCGAATTTTGAATTTGCGACGGAAAATCGCGAGGAACTCTATTACGACAAGGAAAAGCTGCTGGATATTGGTGACCGATGGGAGCGCGAGATTGCTCGCAACATCGATTTGGACTCACCGTACCGCTAGGAAAACCAGATGATACTAACTGCAATATTTTTCTATCTGTTTTCGGGAATCGCAATCGCCTCTGCATTTATGGTGATTTCGTCCCGAAATCCGGTGCATTCTGTGCTGTTTCTGATCCTTGCATTTGTGAACGCCGCCTGCCTGTTCATTATGGCGGGAGCAGAGTTTTTGGGTTTGTTGTTAATTGTGGTTTATGTGGGCGCGGTCGCCGTGTTGTTCCTGTTTGTGGTCATGATGCTTGATGTGGATTTCGCAGAGCTTCGGCGCGGGTATCTGCAATACATGCCAGTAGGCGCACTTGTCGGTTTGATCGTTTTGGCTGAATTGCTGATGGTTGTCGGCGGTTGGGTTACTTCACCAACGGCGACTGGATCGGTAGCATCACCCATTCCGGATATGGCAGATGTCTCAAATATCGAGGCAATCGGCAATGTGCTTTACACGCGGTATGTTTATTTCTTCCAACTGGCGGGTTTAATTTTGCTGGTCGCCATGGTTGGCGCAATTGTACTTACCCTTCGGCACAAGGAAAATGTTCGCCGTCAAGATATTAACGTACAGGTTGCGCGTGACCCGAAAACGGCAATTGAAGTCAGAAAGGTTGAATCCGGCAAGGGCATTTAACCAGTCGGAGAAGAGCAAGGTCAAGAAATGGAAATCGGACTTTCCCACTATCTGTCAGTCAGCGCGATCCTGTTTTCAATCGGGATGGTTGGTATTTTTCTGAATCGGAAAAATATAATCATTATCCTGATGTCGATTGAGTTGATCCTGCTGGCGGTCAATCTGAATTTCGTGGCCTTTTCCCAACATCTTGGGGACTTGATGGGCCAGATATTTGCCTTGCTGGTTTTAACAGTTGCAGCGGCTGAGGCAGCCATTGGGTTGGCCATTCTGGTTGCTTTTTATCGTAATCGCGGTTCGATCGCGGTTGAAGATGTCAATATGATGAAGGGTTAGCGGCAGAATGTATCACGCCATAGTATTCCTACCGCTAGCCGGTTTTCTTCTGGCCGGATTGTTTGCCCGGTCCCTTGGCGTCAAGGGATGTGAGTACATCACAACCGGATTTTTAATGATTTCCGCAGTCCTTTCCTGGATTGCATTTTTGACATTTGCATATTCTGGAGATGGTCCTCAAACAATTGAGGTACTTCGGTGGGTGAATTCCGGCAATCTTAACGTCAATTGGGCTTTCCGGATTGATACGTTGACTGTCGTGATGCTGGTTGTCGTGAACACCGTGTCATCGCTGGTTCACATGTATTCAATTGGTTACATGCATCACGACCCGCACCGGCCTCGTTTCTTCGCTTATCTTTCACTATTCACCTTCGCAATGCTGATGCTGGTGACAGCTGACAATCTTTTGCAGATGTTCTTCGGCTGGGAAGGTGTTGGCCTTGCATCCTATCTTTTAATCGGGTTTTGGTTCAAGAAACCGTCTGCAAATGCTGCTGCCATCAAGGCGTTTGTTGTAAACCGGATAGGGGACTTTGGGTTCGCACTCGGCATTTTCGGCGTCTTTGTGATGTTTGGAACTATTGAGCTCTCAACCATCTTTGCCAATGTTGACGGTGTGTCAAAAACTGAAGGGCCGGTTCTGGAATTTTTGGGATACTCGCTTGGTGCTGACAGTGCGCTTACCGTCATTTGTTTGCTGCTCTTCATGGGCGCTATGGGTAAATCAGCCCAGTTCCTCCTCCACACCTGGTTACCAGATGCGATGGAGGGTCCGACACCTGTTTCGGCACTCATTCATGCGGCGACTATGGTGACCGCAGGAGTTTTTCTGGTGGCTCGCATGTCTCCACTGTTTGAGTACTCACACACAGCACTTGCTGTCGTTACTTTGGTTGGAGCAACAACAGCATTTTTTGCGGCGACCGTTGGACTTGTTCAAAACGATATCAAAAGGGTAATCGCTTACTCAACCTGTTCGCAGTTGGGTTACATGTTTGCAGCTCTTGGTGTTGGAGCTTATGGCGCTGCGATTTTCCATCTCTTTACCCACGCTTTTTTCAAGGCGTTGTTGTTCCTCGGCTCTGGTTCAGTCATTCATGCTGTATCCGATGAACAGGACATGCGTAAAATGGGCGGGTTGCGGAAACATATTCCAAAGACCTACTGGATGATGATTATCGGAACCGTAGCTCTAACGGGCCTTGGAATTCCGGGTACTGTTATTGGAACGGCCGGCTTCTTCTCCAAAGATGCGATTATTGAAAGCGTTTATGTAGGTCACAACGCGTTTGCCGGTTATGCGTTTGCGATGCTGGTCGTTGCAGCACTATTCACAAGTTTTTACTCGTGGCGCCTGATATTCATGACGTTCCACGGAAAGCCACGTGCATCGGCTGATGTGATGAGCCATGTGCATGAGTCGCCAAACGTGATGCTGATTCCGCTCTATCTTTTAGCGATTGGCGCACTAATTAGCGGTGTGGTCTTCTACGGGTCCTTCACAGGCCATGAAACCGGTGGACATCATGAAGGTTGGTACAACGGATTTTGGAAAGAAGCCCTTTTTGCAGGTGCGGACAATCACATTCTGGAAGAGTTCCACAGCGTTCCTTTAATGGTGAAATTGTCACCTGCAATCATGATGATAATCGGCTTCTTAGGTGCCTGGTTGATGTATATCCGATCTCCGTACATTCCGAAGGAGTTGGCGCGTCAACACCCAGCTCTTTATTCCTTCCTGTTGAACAAGTGGTATTTTGACGAAATTTATGACTTCCTGTTTGTCAATCCAGCAAAGTGGCTAGGCCGCTTCCTCTGGAAGAAGGGTGATGGCTGGCTAATTGACGGTTTTGGACCTGATGGCGTGTCGGCCCGCGTTCTTGATGTGACTTCAAAAGTTGTTCGACTGCAGAGCGGATTTCTCTATCACTATGCATTTGCCATGCTGATTGGTGTGGCTGCTCTTATAACCTGGTCGATGTTTGGGGGAGCTGGCTAATGAGTGACTGGCCAATTCTTACTGCGATCACGTTTCTGCCGCTGGCGGGTGCCCTGATTATTATGTTGATCCCCACAGATGCTGCGGTTTCTGCGCGTAATATCAAGAACGTGACACTGTTTACAACCGTGTTTACATTCTTCCTGTCGCTTTATATCTGGTTTAATTTTGACAACTCAATTTCAGGCTTTCAGTTCGTTGAGAAACACAGCTGGGTCGAAGACTTTATGGAATATCATATGGGCGTGGACGGCATCTCGATGTTGTTTGTCATCCTTACGACGTTCCTGATGCCATTTTGTATCCTCGCAAGTTGGGAGAGTATTCAGAAGAACATCAAGGAATACATGATTGCCTTCCTGGTTCTGGAAGCTTTCATGATTGGCGTGTTCTGTGCGCTGGACCTTATTCTGTTCTACGTATTCTTCGAAGCCGGACTTATTCCCATGTTCCTTATTATTGGGGTTTGGGGTGGCAAGCGCCGTGTATATGCGAGTTTCAAGTTCTTTTTGTATACGCTGCTCGGATCCGTGCTGATGCTTCTGGCAATCATGGCAATCTACTGGCAGACAGGGACCACAGAGATTCCGCTACTCATAGATCCGTCGCAGGCGACTACACCCGCAGCACAGGCGAAACTCACCATTCCTGCGTCTATGCAGCCCTGGTTGTGGCTTGCCTTCTTTGCGTCCTTTGCCGTCAAAATGCCAATGTGGCCGGTACATACCTGGCTGCCGGATGCGCACGTCGAAGCACCAACGGCTGGTTCGGTTATTCTGGCCGGGATATTGTTGAAAATGGGCGGTTACGGGTTTTTGCGTTTCTCATTACCAATGTTCCCGTTGGCAAGTGCAGACTTCACCCAGTTTGTATTTGCTCTTTCGGTTATTGCTATCGTCTACACATCGCTGGTTGCCCTTATGCAGGAAGATATCAAAAAACTGATCGCCTACTCATCTGTGGCGCACATGGGTTATGTGACAATGGGCATTTTTGCGCTCAATGCGCACGGCATTCAGGGCGGGATATTCCAGATGCTGTCTCACGGCTTGGTATCAGGTGCGCTGTTCCTCTGTGTGGGAGTGGTCTATGACCGAATGCATACGCGCGAGATTGATGCTTATGGCGGGCTGGTTAACCGCATGCCCAAATATGCGACGGTATTCCTGATTTTCACGCTTGCCAATGTCGGGTTGCCAGGTACTTCGGGCTTTGTTGGGGAATTCCTGACACTCATAGGTGTATTCCAGGTCAATACATGGGTTGCCTTGTTGGCGACCACAGGCGTTGTCCTTTCAGCAGCCTATGCGCTTTGGCTATATCGCCGGGTTGTCTTTGGACAGCTTGAAAAGGAAAGCCTAAAATCGATTCTCGACCTTAATACCCGAGAAAAAATCATTCTTTACCCGTTGGTGGCACTGATCATCTTGTTCGGTGTTTATCCTGTTCCGGTATTTGACGTAACCAACGCATCGGTAGATGCATTGCTGACGAACTACCAGTCAGCACTGGATGCTGCCAAATCCGTAACTCAAGCCAGCGTCTCCAATTAGGTGTCCGACATGCAGGAAACTATGCAATCAGTAATGTCCGTTCAAAACCTGAGTTTGCTCGTTCCGGAACTTTGGCTTTCCATTGGCGCCATGGTTTTGCTGATGATCGGCGTGTTTTCTGGCCCAAAATCCACACCCCATGTAACGGGACTTTCTATTGCGTTGCTGGTTGCTGCATGCGCCTGGTTGTTCATGAAAGAAGAAGGCGGATTGGCGATGAATGGCTCGTTCATTCTTGATCCGTTCGCTCGCCTGATGAAGATTATCACTCTGGTCGGTTCAACACTTGCGATTGCGATGTCCGTCAATTACATCCGCCGGGAGAATTTCGAACAGTTTGAATTTCCGGTTCTAGTATTAACGGCGACATTGGGCATGATGCTGATGATCTCGGCAAATGATTTGATCTCACTTTATCTCGGACTGGAATTGCAATCCCTTTCACTTTACGTGCTGGCTTCAATCAATCGAGATTCTGTAAGGTCAACCGAAGCGGGATTGAAATACTTTGTGCTTGGCGCACTTTCTTCGGGGATGCTTCTGTATGGTGCTTCACTAATTTACGGATTTACAGGCCAGATTGGATTTGCCGAAATTGCTCAAGCAATTGTTGGCACTGATCGTTCATTGGGTTTGATCTTCGGTTTGGTTTTTCTCCTCGCGGGCTTTGCCTTCAAGATTTCAGCAGTACCGTTTCACATGTGGACACCAGATGTTTACGAGGGCGCGCCCACCCCGGTGACTGCGTTTTTTGCCGCTGCACCAAAAATAGCGGCGATGGCAATGTTGGTCAGGGTGGTTATCGGAGCCTTTGAACCGGTTACTCTCGATTGGCAACAGATAATTGTATTTATTTCAATAGCTTCCATGGTGCTTGGTGCTTTTGCAGCTATAGGTCAAAGCAACATTAAGCGCCTGATGGCATACTCATCGATTGGTCACATGGGCTTTGCTTTGGTCGGATTGGCTGCCGGAACACAATCGGGCGTGAACGGCGTTATTATATATTTGTTGATTTATATGGCGATGACTGTCGGTACTTTTGCATGCATTCTCGCCATGCGCCGCAAGGACGGGATGGTCGAAGAAATCTCGGATCTTTCCGGATTGGCGACAACTAATCCGATTATGGCTTTGTTCCTTACTATTTTAATGTTTTCGCTTGCGGGGATTCCGCCTTTGGCCGGGTTCTTTGCCAAGTACTTTGTATTTGTTGCTGCTATCGAGTCAGGCCTTTATGCCCTAGCAATCATTGGTGTTTTGGCCAGTGTCGTCGGTGCGTTCTATTATCTACGTATTATCAAGATCATGTGGTTCGACGAACCAGCAGATGAATTTGTGCCGATGGCAATTGAATTGAAGGTAGTACTCGGTGCCAGTGGCTTGTTTGTGGCTTTCTATGTGTTCTTTGCCGGTCTGGTTTCAGAAGTGACTGCAACTGCCGCCGCTTCGCTGTTTCTGTAGCGGGTGATTGTTTGAGTTCGCGCAATCAGCGTTTTCGCCATATTTCACTTGAGAATTGTGATTCAACCAACACTTATTGCCTGGATATCGCGAAGAATGGTGAGAGCGGTAATCTATGGGTAACCGCAAAGACGCAATCAGCCGGGAAAGGCAGTCGTGGCCGGTCTTGGGAAAGTTTGTTTGGAAACCTGCATGCGTCCTTGCTGTTGCACAATCCTTGTAAAAAAGAACATCTGGCTGGTTTGACGTTTGTTGCAGCACTGGCTGCGAGAGATACAATCTATCGCGTTGCCCAACAGTCCAGTGCGCAAGGTAAGGTAATGCTCAAATGGCCAAATGATGTATTATTCAACGGTCGCAAGTGTGGTGGAATTTTATTGGAAAGTTTGGTGCTCAGTAGTTCAATTTCTGTCGCGGTCGGATTCGGAATAAATTGCACTGATCACCCATCGGATACGTCTTATCGGGCTACCAATCTGCGGGCAGAAAATATAGATTGTGACGCCGAGACTGTATTTGTTGAATTGGCATATTCAATGGAGCGATATTTGGATATCTGGTCGGCTGGAAAGGGATTTTCCTTAATTCGTAAAAAATGGTTGGATCATGCGGCAGGAATTAATGAACAGATTACCATTCGTATACCAGGAAAGGATACCGCAACCGGACTATTTTCTGGAATTGACGAATCTGGTTTATTAGTGCTCGAAGACCACAAGGGAATTGTGCAAACGATCTCGGTTGCGGACGTATTCTTACTTGAAACGTAACTACCCCAAGGCAGATTGATAGGTATGGCAAAAAAAGAAAAAGATCTGGTATTCGTTCCACTCGGTGGCGTTGGTGAAATTGGAATGAATCTGGCGCTTTATGGATACGGAAACAACCATAAACGTGAATGGATCATGGTGGATTGCGGGGTAACGTTTCCTGGTCCAGGCTTTCCTGGCGTTGACCTGGTGCTACCTGATATCCGCTTTGCCCAGGATTTGGGTGATGATCTAAAAGCAATTGTCATTACCCATGCTCACGAAGATCATTATGGCGCGTTAATGAGTCTTTGGCCGATCCTGAAAAAGCCGGTTTTTTGCACCCCGTTCACTGCTGGCATGCTGGAAGCAAAGGGTTCTTATGAACGCAATGCCCCCAAGATACCGGTTGAGATGTACGGCCCAGGGCGGAAGTTCTCGATTGGTGCATTCGAGATTGAATCCGTTTACGTGACACATTCCATACCTGAGCCCATGGCGCTTGCCATCAACACACCGCTTGGCCGCATAATCCATACCGGTGACTGGAAGCTGGATGACGAGCCAACTCTTGGTCACAACACGGATGCCAAGACCTTTCAACGTTTAGGCGATGAAGGCGTACTCGCGCTCATCTGCGATTCCACGAATACCATGCGGGATGGTGTTTCACCTTCTGAAAAAGAAGTTTCAGATAGTCTTGCGAACCTGATTTCCAAGGCCTCCGGTCGAGTAGCAATTACTACATTTTCCTCCAATGTTGGTCGTATCCGATCAATTGCCCAGGCTGCGGAAAAAGTGGGGCGTCGCGTGATGCTGTTAGGAGCCTCAATCAGACGGGTAGTCGATGTTGCAACTGATCTTGGAATGTTCAGTGACATTCAGGAGTTTGTTGAGGAAGACGAGTATAAATCGGTGGACCGAGACAAGCTGGTTATTATTTTAACTGGAAGCCAGGGTGAATCTCGTGCCGCCATGGCGAAGATTGCCCGGCAGGAACACCGCAATGTGGAGTTGGCACCGGGCGATACGGTGATTTATTCATCGCGAATAATTCCGGGTAATGAAAAGGCGATCATTGAAACCAAAAACCAGCTGATTGAACAGGGCCTCGATGTAATTGAGGATCGTGATGCTCTGGTCCATGTATCAGGGCACCCACGACGAAACGAACTGCAGACCATGTATAAATGGACACGTCCGAAAATTTGCGTACCAGTGCATGGCGAAGCAGCCCATTTGAGTGCGCATGCTGCTCTAGCCGCAGATTCTGGAATTGAGCAAGTGGTGCCAGTGCGCAATGGTGACCTGGTTGTACTGGCTCCGGGCCCAGCCGAAATCGTCGATCAGGTTCCATATGGTCGCATTTACAAAGACGGGAACATCATCGGCGACGAAGGATCAATTGGGGTCAGTGAAAGGCGCAAGCTTTCCTATGTAGGTCATGTGGCGGTTTCCATCGTTATAGATAAGCGCGGTGAACTCGCTGATGAAATTGACATGGAAGTTATAGGTCTTCCCGATGTTGCCGCAAACGGTGAATTTTTCGATGATCTGTTGTTTGAGGCGGCAGTTGGAGCAATAACCAGCATTCCCAAGGGTCGCAGAAAAGACGAAGAGGTTGTCCGGGAAGCGGTACGTCGTGCTGTTCGTGCAGAAGCTCGAAACCTGTGGGGCAAGAAACCAATAACAACTGTGTTTGTAGCAAGGACATAGGGATAACATGATCGGTCGTTTGAACCATGTGGCAATTGCTGTACCAGATTTGAGATCTGGTATTGAAACATACGCGTCAGTATTGGGAGCCAAGGCAAGTGAACCCCAATCATTACCTGAACATGGTGTCACAGTTGTGTTTGTTGAACTACCCAATACCAAGATTGAATTGTTGGAGGTTCTGGGTGATGAATCGCCTATTGCGCCATTCATGGAACGCAATCCCGCAGGGGGAATTCATCACATATGCTATGAGGTTGAAGACATTAAATCAGCACGTGATAAACTGGTTGAAAAAGGAGCTCGTGTACTTGGCGATGGAGAGCCAAAGAACGGCGCGCATGGCAAACCAGTCCTGTTTTTACATCCAAAGGATTTCTGCGGAACACTGGTGGAACTGGAACAGGTTTGATGTCTTTCATCACGGGGTTTGCGATATACTTCATTATTTGGTGGTTGACGCTGTTTGTTGTGTTGCCATACGGAAATGATTCACAAGCAGAAGTTGGCGATGTGACGGACGGTACTGATCCGGGGGCTCCCGTTAATCCACAATTTTTAAAAAAGCTGATTTGGAATAGCATGTTGGCTGGCGCGATATTTCTTCTGTACTGGTTTGTAACGCGAATTTTTGGCTTCTCGCTCGACAATGTACCCAACCTGTTTCCCGAACATTTGAAGTTCGGCAACGACTAAACTCATCCAAACAATGTCAAATTATGATCAAAAAAAAGCAAGGCAAAAGCCTTGCTGAATGAGTTTGCGTGTCCCGATCCACTCCACTTTCATGGCGGCTGCGTTTTATCGCGCCCGGATCACATCCTCCCAAGACTAAGACCGCTAAAGGGTCGGTTACTCCAACTCTATTATGGCGATAGATAAACATATCGTGAGTGCTAAGTCATGCAAAAATTGATGATCTGAAACAAAAGTTGAATGACTTTTGACCGTTTCTCGACGGGTCTGTGTCATTTCGGGACGAATGGATGCTGGGGCTTGTGCGCAACCGCAATAACGGCTTTATACGAGATTGAGATATTCAATCGATTCCGGTTCTACAAAAATATGCTTCTTTCCAGATATTTTCTTCCTATTCTCAAGGAAACACCCAAGGACGCGGAAATTGTTTCGCACCGGTTGATGCTGCGCGCCGGCATGATCCGGCAGCAATCTGCCGGGATTTACTCCTGGTTGCCTCTCGGATTACGAGTTCTAGATCGAATTTCTGACATCGTGCGCGAAGAACAAAATCGCGCCGGCGCCATAGAAATTCTTATGCCCACAATTCAATCTGCTGACTTGTGGCGTGAGAGTGGTCGTTACGATGACTACGGCAAGGAAATGCTGCGGATTACCGACCGGCATGACCGTGACATGCTATACGGACCCACCAATGAGGAAATGGTAACCGAGATTTTTCGTTCCTATGTTCGATCCTACAAGGATCTGCCGCTTAATCTATATCATATACAGTGGAAATTCCGGGATGAGGTTCGACCGCGGTTCGGTGTTATGCGTTCACGTGAATTCTTGATGAAGGATGCTTACTCGTTTGACCTCAATGAGGACAATGCACGTGCTGCCTATAATCGTATGTTTGTCGCCTACCTTAGGACATTTGACCGGCTCAGTCTTAAGGCCATTCCCATGCGTGCAGAGACCGGCCCGATTGGTGGGGACCTCAGCCATGAGTTCATCATCCTGGCAAAGACCGGGGAATCGGAAGTTTTCTGCGACAAGGTCTTTCAATCCATGGGAGTGCCTGGTGAAACCACTGACTTTGGAAATGACCAGGCAATCGCAGATATTGTAAAAACATGGACTACCCCTTATGCGGCCACCGACGAAATGCATGACGAAGAGGCATGGTCGAAACTCGATGATGGTTCTCGCTTGTCTGAGCGCGGAATTGAAGTTGGCCACATCTTCTATTTTGGGACCAAGTATTCAGATGCTATGAATGCCAACGTCATGGGACCGGATGGCAAAGAACATGCGGTACATATGGGCTCTTACGGAATTGGCCCAAGTCGCCTGGCTGCAGCGTTGATCGAAGCGTTCCATGATGACAAGGGAATAATCTGGCCAGAAGCCATTGCGCCATTTCATGTGGGTCTAATCAACATGAAACCCGGAGATGAAGCCTGTGATACCGAAAGTTCTTCTATCTATGAAGCGCTTAATACGGCAGGCGTGGAAACGTTGTATGATGATACCAACCAGAGTGCGGGTGCAAAGTTTGCAACCATGGATCTGATTGGATTACCATATCAAATTGTAGTGGGTCCGCGTGGTCTCAAAAATGGCGAGATTGAAGTCAAAAAGCGATCCGATGACAGTCGGGAAATGATGTCAAAAGATGCGGTAATCAACAGGTTTTGTGGTGGGTAACATTAGTCAGATACAGGAAGATGCCGCGCGAGGCGGGGCAGGTGCATTTTCTGCATTTGAGCGAATGCTGGCTGGCCGGTATCTTAGAGCCCGCCGTAAGGAAACGTTCATATCCATTATCGCCGGTTTCTCGTTTCTGGGCATTATGTTGGGTGTTGCCACACTTATCGTAGTGATGGCTGTCATGAATGGATTTCGCGCTGAACTGCTGGATAAAATTCTTGGCATCAATGGCCACATGATCATAAATCCGATCGATGGGGATTTCACAGATTATGCAGAACTTTCCAAACGCATTAATGGCGTAGACGGCGTGGATTACGCCATTCCATTGATTGAGGGACAGGTTTTGGTGTCTTCAGGAGTAGGCGGTAATGGTGCTTTGGTGCGGGGAATTCGCGAGGAAGATATTAAGCGGATCGGTGCGGTTTCAGACAATATAAAGGGCGGAACCCTGGATGGATTTGATAATTCGGGTGGTGTAGCGGTGGGAATTCGCCTGGCAAACAACCTCGGATTGCGCGCTGGTGATGACATTACCCTGATTTCGCCTGAAGGCGACGTAACTGCTTTTGGCACACTTCCCAGAGTGAAATCCTATCCGATATCGGCAGTATTTGAAATTGGCATGTCCGAGTATGACGCCAGTTTTATCTTCATGCCACTGGAGGAATCCCAGCTCTACTTTAACGCAGATGGAAGAGTCGATGTTATTGAGGTGTACACAAGTGATCCAGATTCGGTTGACGGGCTTCGCGAACCCATTGAGCAAGCTGCGGCACGGCCGCTGTTTCTGACTGACTGGAAGCAAAGAAACGTCGTTTTTTTTCAGGCCCTGCAGGTTGAACGGAATGTCATGTTCATGATTTTAACGCTGATCATTTTGGTGGCGGCGCTCAACATCATATCTGGCTTGTTCATGCTGGTAAAAGACAAGGGCAAGGACATTGCGATATTGCGTACCATGGGGGCAAATCGGGGTGCGGTAATGCGCATCTTCTTTATGACAGGTGCTTCAATCGGTGTATCGGGAACATTGGTTGGTTTTGCGCTTGGTGTGATCCTGTGTCAGAGCGTCGAACACATTCGCCAGTTCCTTTCCTGGATTTCGGGAACCACCTTGTTCAACCCGGAACTGTATTTTCTGTCCCAGTTGCCTGCCAAAATGGATGTGTGGGAAACGGTAATGGTCGTTGTAATGTCCCTTGTACTATCGTTCCTGGCGACACTGTTTCCGGCTTGGCGTGCTGCCCGCCTCGATCCGGTAGAGGCATTGCGATATGAGTAATGTCAATAACTTGACCCTCAAGCTTCAACAGGTAGGCCGTACTTACGGTAAGGGCGAACACGCCCTGACGGTATTGAAGGGACTTGATCTGGAAATATCGAGTGGAGAGATGGTTTCCCTGATAGCGCCGTCAGGGGCAGGGAAGTCTACGCTGTTGCATTCTGCCGGTTTGCTTGAGCGTCCCGATGACGGTGAAATCTATGTCGCAGGGCTGGCGACGCGTGGTTTGAGTGATCAACAAAGAACTGCTCTTAGACGCGAAACAATCGGGTTCGTGTATCAATTTCATCATTTGTTGCCAGAATTTTCCGCCGAAGAAAATTTGATGATACCGCAAATGATTGGGGGAATTTCGAAATCGTTGGCGAGAGAGCGAGCGCATGAATTACTCGACTACATGAAGATTGCAGATCGCAGTGCCCACCGCCCGGCCGAGTTATCCGGCGGCGAACAGCAAAGGGTCGCGATTGCCCGTGCTGTGGCAAACAACCCGCAACTGTTACTTGCCGACGAACCAACAGGAAATCTAGATCCGGAAACAGCTGATCACGTCTTCCGTATGCTGGAAAAACTGGTTCGAACGACTGGACTGGCAGCATTGATTGCTACCCACAATCACGAAATTGCCAAAAGAATGGACAGGTGCGTAGCCCTTGAAGGCGGTCAAGTCATTGAATTAAAAAAATAATTTAAATTGCATTGTTTTTGTTGACAAAAAAGAACAAATGTGAACATATACAGAACATAACGTAATCGCAATAAGCGACACACGGGAGAAGTTCTATGTATGTGACTATTCGTGATTTGGTTTCTCTGGTTACTATCAGCCTGTTTTTGACTTCCATGTTTACCTGGGTCGAAATATTGAAGTTGGTTGCATAAGTTTTATGTTGAGTTTCTGAGGTTCAATAATTTTCGTTATCCAACGTTCATTGACCATGTGGGCTTGAACTTGTTTTGACAGTTTCAGACAATCGCAGCATCGAGTGTACTATTCACTGGTATTTAATCGACTTCGATTCTCAGAAACGGTCCAGATGGCTTCCAAAGCAACGAATGCACTACATCAGGCACTGAAAGGTGCGTCAACTCCAGGCAGCTCCAATGATAATGCTGCAAAGTGTGAATTCATTCATTTGCACACTCATTCAGCATATTCCCTGCTTGAAGGTGCCCTGCCACTTGCGAAACTGGTTGATCGCGCTCTGCAGGATAAACAACCGGCTGTAGCCGTTACTGATCGCAACAATTTGTTTGGGGCACTTGAATTTTCTGAAAAAGCGGCTACGGCGGGTTTGCAACCGATAATTGGGTGCATGCTGGCGGTGAAGTTTTCTGATGAATTTTCGGATGGTGCCGGAACTACAAAAACTGATTATCCTTTTTTGGTTTTATTGGCAGCAAGCGAAAGTGGATTTGGAAATCTCACAAAGCTCGTAAGCCATGCACATCTGACCGGTACCGGGATAGATGTTCCCCACGTTACATTCGAAGATCTATCTGAACATGAGAACGGTATTATTTGTCTGACCGGTGCAGACGAAGGGCCAATAAATCCTCTGTTGGACAATGGAAACCAAACGGGGGCTCAAGCGAGGCTGGATTCGCTAAAGGTGCTGTTCGGTGATCGCCTTTATGTCGAGCTTCAGCGTCACGGCAGCGAAAGACGCCGTACTGAATCTGCTCTAATTGAGTTGGCATATGAAAATGAAATCCCGTTGGTTGCGACCAACCAGCCATACTTTGGTACCAGGGAAGATTTTGAAGCGCATGATGCACTGATTTGTATTGCTGATGGTGCAGTAATTAACATGGATAACCGCCGCCGACTGACAAGCGAGCATTATTTTAAAAGCCAGGCGGAGATGAAGCTGCTTTTTCGCGATTTGCCGGAAGCAATAGAAAACACAGTCGAAATTGCCAGGCGATGTTCATTCAGACCGCAAACGCGCGATCCGATCTTGCCCTGGTTTGCTGTCAGCAGCGATACCGTCGAAGATCCGGAAGCTGCTCTTGAAGCGGAATTTTCTGAACTGAAGGCTCAGGCAGAGGCTGGATTAAAGGTCCGGCTGGATGAAAACGGAATGGCGGATGGGTTCAGCGTTGATGAATATGAGGCTCGACTGGATTTTGAATTAAACGTCATCAATCAGATGAAATATCCGGGGTACTTCCTGATTGTTGCCGATTTCATTATATGGGCAAAAGAGCGCGACATTCCTGTTGGTCCAGGACGAGGGTCCGGGGCCGGCTCACTGGTTGCCTGGTCTTTGACGATTACTGACATTGATCCGATGCGCTTCTCACTTCTTTTTGAGAGGTTCCTTAACCCCGAGCGGGTATCAATGCCGGACTTTGATATAGACTTCTGTCAGGATCGCCGGGAAGAAGTAATCCATTATGTTCAGGAAAAATATGGGGCGGACCAGGTTGCCCAGATTATAACTTTTGGGACATTGCAGGCTCGGGCAGTGTTGCGCGATGTCGGTCGAGTTTTACAAATGCCTTATGGGCAAGTGGACCGGTTGTGCAAACTGGTGCCGAACAATCCAGCTAATCCGGTAACACTAACTCAGGCGATAGATGGTGAACCGAAACTGCAGGAAGCGCGCCGGGAAGAAGAAATTGTTGATGTTTTATTTAACATCGCAACTCGACTGGAAGGCCTGTACCGTCACGCATCAACACACGCGGCGGGAATTGTTATCGGCGACCGCAAGCTGGATGAACTGGTTCCTCTTTATCGTGATCCGCGTTCAGAAATGCCGGTAACCCAGTACAACATGAAATGGGTGGAACAGGCTGGGCTTGTTAAATTCGATTTTCTTGGACTTAAAACCCTCACCGTTCTGGATCACGCGGTAAAATTCCTGGCTCGACGCGGTGTGGTTATCGACCTTGCCAGAATACCCCTTGATGAACCAAAGGCGTTTGAAATGCTTTCCCGAGGTGAAACCGTTGGCGTGTTTCAGCTTGAAGGGCAGGGTATGCGTAAAGCGCTCGTGGGGATGAGACCAGACAGGTTTGAGGATATCATTGCTCTGGTGGCCCTTTATAGACCGGGTCCAATGGACAATATTCCCACCTACAACGCCCGAAAACACGGCGAGGAACAACCCGACTACTACCATGAAAAGATTGAGGAAGTTCTGAAAGAAACCTATGGCGTCATCATTTATCAGGAGCAGGTGATGCAAATTGCGCAAATCCTGTCCGGATACTCGTTGGGTGAAGCGGACATCTTGCGCCGGGCCATGGGCAAGAAAATCCGTTCAGAAATGGACAAGCAGCGCTCACGATTTGTAAATGGCGCTGAAGAGCGAGGGCTCCAGAAAAACCAGGCTAACATGATATTCGATTTGCTGGCCAAGTTTGCAGACTACGGTTTCAACAAATCTCATGCCGCCGCATATGCTCTGGTTTCCTACCAAACGGCTTGGGTCAAGGCCAACTATCCGGTCGAGTTTCTGGCCGCTTCAATGCAACTGGATCAGGGGAACACTGACAAGCTCAACACCTTTTATCAGGAAGCGGGAAACCTCGAAATAGAAGTTATTCCTCCAAATGTGAATCGCTCCGGTGTAGGGTTTGACGTTGAAGGAGAAAAAATCCTTTATGCACTGGCAGCCATAAAGGGCGTTGGCGAAGGTGCAGCAGAGCAAATAGTTTCGACACGGGAAAACGGCGGGCAATTTCAATCACTGGCAGATTTTTTTTCAAGGCTGGATATTCGGCAGGTTAATAAACGCACAATAGAAAACCTGATATGCGCTGGCGCCTTTGATTGTTTTGGCAGGCCACGGGAACAACTTCTGGCTGGCATTGAACGCTTGATGGGGCATGCAAATCGTACTGCGCAGGATCGTGAAACCGGTCAAAATGACATGTTTGGTCAAGCTGGCGAAGACTCAGCGCAGATTGAACTACCAAATGTGGAACCCTGGGTACCGTCTGAAAAACTGAACCGCGAATTTCAATCGGTAGGTTTCTATCTTAGCGCCCATCCGCTGGATGAATTCAAAACGGTTCTGGATCGCATGAGGGTTCAATTGTTTTCCGATTTTGAAGTTTCTGTTCGCTCAGGTGCTACCGCCGGCCGGTTGGCAGGAACCATAACCGTTAGGCAGGACAGAAAAACCCGGCAAGGTAAGCGAATGAGTATTCTTACCGTTTCCGATCCATCCGGTCAGTATGAAGCAATCATGTTTGAAGAAACACTCAACCAGTTTGGTGAGTTTCTTGAAGCTGGCATGTCTGCAATGATGCTTGTCAACGCTGATATTTCTCCAGAAGGCATAGGTATCCGCATTCAAAGTGCAGAACCGATTGAAAAAGTTGCATCTCGTGAACAAAAGGAGATGACGATTTTTGTGCGCGATCCATCTCCAATTGATAATTTGCCGACACTTCTGGAGCGTGGCGGCGAAGGTCATGTTTCAATTGTGGTAATGCAAGATAACGGAGCGCGAGAAATTGAAGTGCGATTGAAAGACCGTTTCCGTCTCTCATCGCGGGTACAAAGTGCCTTGAAATCCGTACCTGGCGTCGTGGATGTTTCGTTGCACTAGTCGGAGGAAATCAATGGTGTTGGCGTTAAGGGCGGTTCTTGTAATGCTGATTTTTTTATTGGGCCTGAACACTGCAGTTGCGCAGGATAAAAAATTCTCCAACGTCGCATCGTGGTGTGTCCTGTCCACAGATGCAGATTATGCAAATGTTCTTTGCAAACGCCTGAAAGATGAAACGCGCAAGCTGTCCGCTACTTCCAAATTGGGATATATGGATTTGGGATCTCACGAGGACAAACCCGGACAACCATGGCGCCCGGAGAAAGCTACTTCTGAAACTGTTGACTTGGTGTTTTTCATTCGTGGTACTAAAGGCGGCACCGTAAGCAGCTCCGTACAAATTTCAGCGGGCATCTACAAACCAGCCGGTGAAGCCGGAATTGACAGAGGTGGACAGATGCGGATTGTATTATGGGAGCAGGGTGCAGTAGCCGACGGTCCGCCGGACCAAATATCTGAGGCAATGGGCAATCACATGACAACAAAACTTGTGAATTTATTTGAATGGCTTGGTGGGGATTGATGAAGCGGGTATGGAAAACAAACAATGATTTTGTATCGATGCATCACGGGAAAAGATGATTCAGAATTTTGCCACCGGGTAACTGCGGCACTGAATAAAGGATGGCAACTTCACGGCTCCCCTGCGCTCACATACAATACTGAAAATCGCATGGTGATTTGTGCACAATCCGTTGTCAAACAGGTGGACGGAGACATTTATGACCCCTCAATGAAGCTCGGTGAATTTTGACGTCCTTGGTGTAAAGTAAATTGAGCTTGCATTGGACAACCAATCGTCTATAACGCGCCCCATTCCACACGCAGGTTTACGCGTCCGACAACAGCCCCTGTTTTGGCACTCGTCGGGTTAAGCGTTCCGGTGACGGTATAACCGTTCATTTCCTGCGGAGGTTCAACCGGTAAAGGAGACCATTCAATGGCACTGCCAGATTACAGCATGCGCCAGCTTCTCGAAGCTGGTGTACATTTCGGACACCAAACACATCGTTGGAATCCCAAGATGGCCCCGTTTATTTACGGGTCACGTAACAATATTCATATTATTGACCTTTCTCAGAGTGTCCCACTTCTGGATCAGGCACTCAAAATTGTTTCAGATACAGTTGCATCTGGTGGTCGAGTTCTTTTTGTCGGCACAAAACGTCAGGCCTCAGCAATTATTGCGGATGCTGCCCAGCGTTCAGCACAATATTTTGTCAATGCACGCTGGCTTGGCGGAATGCTTACCAACTGGAATACAATTTCCAAGTCGATCAAACGCCTGCGTGAACTGGAGAATATACTTTCAGGAGATGTAGAGACTCTTTTGACAAAGAAAGAGCGCCTGATGATGACCCGTGAGCGCGACAAGCTGGAGCGCGCCCTTGGCGGCATCAAGGATATGGGTGGTACGCCTGATCTGCTGTTCATCGTCGACACGAACAAGGAATCCATCGCATTACAGGAAGCCTGCAAGTTGAAAATTCCTGTTGTTGCTGTTCTTGATTCCAACTGTGATCCAGACAATGTAGATTACCCAATTCCGGGTAACGATGACGCGGCACGTGCAATTGAGCTTTACTGCGATCTGATTGCCAAAGCCTGTATTGACGGGATTGCGCGTCAGCAGGGATCTTCCGGTGTTGATCTGGGTGCATCAGTGGAAGCGCCGGTCGAAGAAGTTCTCGAAGCCAAAATAGCTGCAGAAGCTCCGGCGGCAGAAGTAACTCCGGCAGTAGAAGAAGCTCCTGCTGTAGAAGTAACTCCGGCAGCTGAGGAAGCTCCTGCTGTAGAAGTGACTCCGGCAGTTGAGGAAGCTCCTGCTACCGAGGTACCGGCAGAAACGCCAGTTGAACCTGAAGCAAAAGAAGAGGTGGCAGCAGAAGCAGATGATTCATCCCCGCTTTTTGAAGCTCCTGCTGGTGATGCAGATGATCTGAAGAAAATCAGCGGTGTGGGCCCAGTATTGGAAACCAAACTACATGAGCTTGGTATCAAGAAGTTTGAGCAGATTGCCAATTTCAGTAAAGACGACATTACCAAGGTTGATGACCGTTTGAACTTCAAGGGGCGCATCGAACGCGATGACTGGATCAAACAGGCCAAGGAATTTATGGCAGAAGCCTGAGTTCCCGCCCAATTGATGCATTTTGTCATGTGGAAAATACCGCAGGGCATCACAGACAAAAGTCAGAAAGAGACATGAAATGACTATTACTGCAGCTCTCGTTAAAGAGCTCCGTGAAAAATCTGGAGCGGGTATGATGGATTGCAAGAATGCGCTGACCGAAAACGCTGGTGACATTGAAGCCGCCATGGATTGGTTGCGTTCGAAGGGTATTGCCAAGGCCGAGAAAAAATCCGGCCGTGTAGCAGCAGAGGGACTGATTGGTATTGCAGCTGCAGGCAATTCTGCAGCGGTTGTGGAAGTTAATTCCGAAACCGACTTTGTTGCCCGCAATGAACAATTCCAAGGTATTGTTCGTCGGGTCGCTTCAACTGCGGTGAACTCAGATGGTTCAGTTGAAGCGATCTCAAATGCAACGATTGATGGCGGTGACAAATCGGTTGCGGATACGCTAACTGATGCGATTGCAACTATCGGTGAGAACATGAATTTGCGTCGTGCTGGTCGTCTGGAAGTTTCAGAAGGTGCTGTTGCATCATACATTCACAACGCTGCAGCAGATGGTCTTGGCAAAATTGGCGTCCTTGTTGCGCTTCAGTCTTCCGGTGATGCGAATGCGGTTGCTGCCATTGGCCGTCAGGTTGCAATGCACGTTGCTGCAACCAATCCACTTGCCGCAACCAAGGATGAACTTCCAGCAGATGTGGTTGAACGCGAACGTGCAATTTTTGCAGAACAGGCCCGAGAATCCGGCAAACCTGAAGAAATCATCGAAAAGATGGTTGAAGGACGTATGCGTAAATTCTTCGAGGAAAGTGTCCTGCTGTCCCAAACTTTCGTTATTGATGGTGAGAACAGTGTTGAGCAGGCATTGAAGAACGCTGAAGAAGATGCTGGCGCTCCAATTGAGTTAAAGGGCTTTATACGCCTGGCCCTTGGCGAAGGTGTAGAAAAAGAAGTGGAAGATTTTGCAGCTGAAGTAGCAGCAGTTGGTCAATCCTGATTTTATCGAATTCAACATATTGAAAATTCAGGGGCGTGTCGTGACAACGATGCGCCCTTCGTGTATCCAGCTTTGGACTGAATGGGCATTGATTCATTATGGCAAAACTCAAATACAACCGCGTACTTCTCAAGGTGTCTGGGGAAGCATTGATGGGAGACGGTGAATTTGGAATTGATCCGGAAACCGTCGGACGCATATGTGGTGATATCAAGGAAGGCATCGATTTGGGAGCTCGTGTAGGGCTTGTTGTGGGCGGTGGAAATATATTCCGGGGCGTTTCCCTTGTAGCAACAGGTGCAGATCGTGTTTCGGGTGATCACATGGGGATGTTGGCCACAGTCATGAATGCAATCAGTTTGCGTACGGGATTGGAAAATCAAAATGTTCCAGCCGTCGTTCTTTCTGCGATTGCCATGCCGGAAATTTGTGAAACTTTTTCACAGCGGGCGCTCATCCAGCATCAGGCAGCCGGGCGGGTTGTAATATTTGCCGGCGGAACTGGAAATCCCTATTTTACAACAGATACGGCTGCGGCTCTTCGGGCTTGTGAAATGGGTGCTGATGCGTTGTTGAAGGCAACTCAGGTGGATGGTGTCTATTCAGCGGATCCGAAGACAAATCCCGATGCCGAGCGTTATGACCAAATTACCTATTCGCAAGTCCTGGAACGCGGATTGAAGGTAATGGATGCAGCGGCTATCAGCCTTACCAGAGATGCCCGAATTCCAGTCGAGGTGTTTTCATTGGGTGATGTTGGAGGCTTCGCTAAAATATTGAAAGGCGAAGGGCGTTCCACTACCATCGCAACAGAATAGTAAACTTGTAAAACGAACCAGATCAAGGTTCGCAAAAGAGGGAAGAATACAAAATGGCTGATGAACCTGTCGATCTTGCTGATCTTAAGCGCCGAATGGAGGGAGCCATTACCTCCATGAAAAGTGACTTTGCCGGACTTCGATCCGGGCGTGCGTCCGCAAACATTCTTGATCCGGTAATGGTGGATGCTTACGGGCAAAAAATGCCGATTAATCAGGTGGGAACGGTTTCGGTTCCAGAATCAAGGACGATTGCTGTTCAGGTATGGGATAAATCCATGGTTGCCGCAGTCGAAAAGGCGGTTCGTGAATCGGACTTGGGTTTAAATCCGGTGGTAGATGGTACCAATTTGCGCATTCCAATGCCTGAGTTGAACGAAGAGCGCCGCAAGGATTTGGTGAAGGTTGCACACCAATATGCAGAACAAGCCAGAATCGCCATTCGTCACGTAAGAAAAGACGGAATGGACGCGGAAAAGAAGGCGGAAAAGGATGGTACGATTGGACAAGATGATGCTCGGGCCCTTTCTGAACAAATTCAACTGGCAACCGATAATTCAATTGCCGAAGTCGAAAGCTTGTTGGAAGCCAAGGAAGCCGAAATCATGCAGGTATAGGCAATTTTCTTTTCAGCAGTATTCAAGAATGAGCTAACCAAGAAAACAATGACCCAGTCGAAAAACGTTCCCAGGCATGTAGCCATTATCATGGATGGCAATGGGCGTTGGGCAAAGCGCCGGGGTTTGCCTCGAAGTGCTGGCCACAAGAAAGGTGTCGAAACAGTTCGTGAGGTCGTGCGTCATACGGGTGAACTTGGAATTGAGTATCTGACGCTGTATTCATTCTCGTCTGAAAACTGGAGCAGGCCGAGGGCCGAGATCTCTGAATTGTTTTCACTTTTGCGAATTTTCATTCGTAGTGATCTTGCTGAAATACATGAAAACAACATCAGGGTCAGACTGATTGGTTCACGCGATAATGTCCCAGAGGATATTCTTCGGTTGCTTGATGACGCAATAAAACTGACCGCTGATAACAATGGGCGAACTCTCATAATTGCATTCAACTATGGATCGCGCGCCGAGATAATTTCTGCGTTCCAGAAGTTGTCTGCAAAAATTGTTTCTGGTGAATTGAATGTCGAAGAAATTTCTGTTGGCGAAATTTCTCAACATTTGGATACTGTTGGAATTCCTGATCCGGATTTGATTATACGAACCAGTGGAGAAGTCAGGTTATCCAATTTTTTGCTTTGGCAGGCTGCATATTCTGAATTGGTATTTGTCGACTGCATGTGGCCAGACTTTGATCGTGCACAATATGACGCGGCAATCGAAATTTATCACTCGCGTACCAGAAGGTTTGGAAGTCTTGCGCAGGAAAATGCATCGTGAATTCCAAAGCTGCTAAACAAAAAACCGCAAGACCCGAGATTTTTTACCGCCTTGCTTCCGCAGTTGTTTTGATCGGTGTTGCATTGTCCATAACGTGGTTCGGCGGTTACTCCTTTGAAATTTTATGTGAATTGGGTGCCGTACTTCTTCTATTTGAGTACATGAGGATTTGCGGGCCAAAAATCTCTTTTGGAATCAGAATTGCCACAATGGCACTACTGGTGTTGTTCATGCTTGCCTGGATAACCGATCAAGTAACTGTAAGCCTGATTATTGCTACAGCAGGGATTGCAGTCCTTTCCGTATCCCAACTGATTTCCAGAAAAAATTTGTGGGCACCAATTGGACTCGCATATGCAATCTTGCCATTTTGCGCGCTGACATTGTTTCGTGAGGGCGAGGAAGCCGGTCTTTTCATCATATTTTTGTTGTTTGGCTGTGTTTGGGGAGCAGACAGCCTCGCTTATTTCGCGGGAAGGGCAATTGGCGGGCCTAAGCTGGCTCCTAAAATCTCGCCCAACAAAACCTGGGCTGGATTTTTTGGCGGTCTTGCTGGAGCTCTTATCGTATCATGGGTCATAGCTGCGTGGTTTGGTTATTCCATAACCACCAAGTTTATTGTTTTGGTTTTGGGGTTAGCGATTATTTCGCAAATTGGAGACTTGGCCGAATCTGCATTGAAAAGACACTTTGATGTAAAAGATTCCGGCAATTTAATCCCGGGTCACGGCGGCGTACTGGACCGCATCGATGGATTGGTTGCGGCAAGTGTTGGCCTTCTTGTCATTGGGTTGCTTCTGGACCGCACCCAACTCGCAGATGACAACTTCTCCCTCAGGATCATTCACGCCTTTTTAATGCCATGAAACGGTTGTTGATGGGCTGCGACTAACATGGTGTTGGTTGTGTGACTACAATCGGCTAGGTTCGGCACATTCGAATCGCAGATTTTGGCTCCAATGTGGGCAAGGGGTTTTTGAGTTCTGATGGAATTGTTTTCCGACATCTCGCAGATGACGTCCTGGATATCGAGTTATCTGCTACCATTTTTGTTTGTTTTAACAATTGTTGTGTTCTTTCATGAGCTTGGCCACTATCTGGTCGCTCGTTGGAATGATGTGGATGTATCCGAATTTTCAGTTGGATTCGGCCCCGAGCTTTTCGGGTTCAATGATCGAAACGGAACCCGCTGGAAACTGTCTGCGATCCCGCTTGGCGGATATGTTAAATTCATGGGCGACGCCAATGCTGCTTCCCAACCTGATCATGACCAACTCAAAAACATGAGCAATGATGAAAAGGCTGGCAGTTTTGAACACAAGCGGGTGGGGCAGCGTGCTGCGGTCGTGGCGGCAGGCCCGATTGCGAATTTCATACTCGCTATTTTGATATTTACTGCGACTTTCTACATTAACGGGCGTTACGTGCTTGATCCACTGGTAGGTGAGGTCGTAAGCGAAGGAGCTGCCGAAGATGCTGGAATTCTTCCTGGCGACATGATCAAGAAAATTGATGGGGTGGAAATCGAATCATTTTCAGATATTCCCCGCGTTGTTGGAGCCAATCCGGATCAACCGCTGAGCTTTGAAGTAGATCGCGGTGGAGAATTGCTTGTATTTGAGATTACGCCTCGTACGAAGGTTCGCGAAGACAGATTTGGCAATGTTATCCGTACGGGAATGATTGGAATTGTAAGTTCCCGTGAAAATGCAAATTTGCACTTGAAAACTTACAATTTGATTGAAGCAGCACAAGCTGGTGCTGGAGAAACCTGGTTCATAATCAGCAGAACCATGGGGTATCTTGGAAACATCATCACTGGCCGCGAGGCAGCCGATCAGTTGGGCGGCCCCATTAGAATCGCCAAGGTATCAGGGGACGTTGCAACCTTGGGAATTACTGCCTTGATTAATCTGGCAGCTGTACTTTCTGTTTCGATTGGATTGTTGAATTTGTTTCCAATACCCATGCTAGACGGTGGCCATCTGGTATTTTATGCCTTTGAAGTTTTTCGGGGGAAACCTGCCAGTGAAAAGGCTCAAGAGATCGCATTCAGAATCGGATTGGCGCTGGTATTAATGTTAATGGTGTTTACGACATGGAACGACGTGACCCAACCATGGTTCTTGAGTAACTAAATATATTTGAACTGAAGCACGGATTCGATGCAAATGTACAAAATTTCACTTACGATTAACCATGATGATGAAACTGATTGGATCATTTTGCAACACTTTGGCAAAATAGGGAAAATCGGGCTCGGAAACGGTTGCACGACGGGGAAAACTCTGTAAAAGAATTGTTAACCAATTGAGATTCTGTCCAATCGGACGGTACTCATGCGTTGATACTGGGAATGGCGTAATAAGTTAGGCTTACGATTTAAATGATGTCTTTGAAAATAATAATAAAATCGATGTTGTTCGCTGCATTTCTGGTTGTTGCACCGACGCTGAATGTTTTGCCTTCAAATTTTGTTGGAGCAAGCGTTGCAGAAGCGGCAGTAATCCAGCGTATTGATGTTAAAGGAAACCGCCGGATGGATGCCGATACGGTGATTTCATATTTGACAATTTCACCGGGTGACAACGTTTCCAATTTTGATATCGATGCTTCCGTCAAGTCACTTTATGCAACCGAATTGTTTTCGGACGTCAGTATTTACCGTCAGGGTTCTGTACTGATTGTTGAAATAGATGAAAATGCTACGGTCAACAAAGTGTTCTTTGAGGGCAACTCCCGGTTGAAGGATCCTGTCCTGGAAGCCGCAGTGAAAGTCCGTGCCCAGGCAATCTACAGCGATGAAAAAGCGGCAGATGATGTGGAACTGATCAAGATTGCGTATGGTCGGGTCGGCAAAAGTGATGCTGAAGTCAGTTACGAGGTGGTTCCTCTCGAAAACAATCGCGTGAATGTTATCTATCGTATCAATGAAGGCGGGAAGACAAAAATTACCCAGATAATTTTTGTCGGCAACCAGACGTTTGGCGAGCGACGCTTGAAAGAAGTCATTTCGACAAAAGAATCAGGACTTTTCAGCTTTTTGTCTACAAGCGATATTTATGATCCTGCGCGGCTGAATGCAGATCAGGAAAAGCTACGCACCTATTATTACAACAAGGGTTTTGCGGATTTCCAGATTTTGTCGGTTGATGCTGATCTGAATGAATCTGAAAACGAGTACACAATTACCATCACAATGGAAGAAGGTTCCCGCTATACATTCGGCGAAATTGATATCGACAGCACAATTCCCGATGTCGGGCGTGAAAACCTTCTGGATTTGATCGAAACCATTCCAGGCGAGCATTACAGTGCCGCAAAGGTGGAAAAATCGATCATCGCCATAACCGAAAGAGTTGCGGAATTTGGTCACGCTTTTGTTGAGGTGGTTCCCCGCGGTGACCGCAATTTTGAAACCAACACAATCGACATCCTGTATTTGGTTGATGAAGGCGCACGTGTTTATATCGAAGATATTCAAATTTTGGGTAATGACCGGACGCGCGACTATGTGATCCGCAGGGAATTTGATCTGTCTGAAGGTGATGCCTACAATCAGGTATTAATTCAGAAAACGAGAACCCGCCTGCTGAGGCTTGGCTTCTTCGATTCTGTGGATGTCTCCACCCGGCCCGGTTCAGAGCCGGATAAAGTCGATGTGATAGTTAAAGTTAAAGAGTCCTCAACTGGTGAATTTTCGCTCGGCGGCGGGTACAGTACAAATGGCGGTGCATCTGTGACTGCCAGTTTTTCAGAAAGAAACTTCCTCGGTCGCGGACAGTTTTTTAGACTCGAGGCATCCAGGGGTGAAGATGAACAAAGTTATGGTGTGTCATTTTCAGAACCGTATTTTCTTGGTTACCGGGTTTCGGCAGGATTTAACGTTAAATCAACCCAATCCGATGCAACGAGCGATCGCAACTATGCTGTAGATTCCACCTCTGGAACGATTACTTTCGGAATTCCGCTTACGGAAGAATTGAGTTCGAAGGTTTTCTATACGATTAATAATAGTGACACTTCAATTAACCCCGCGTTGTTGGATACCGCCGGTACCCAAGGTGATGCCGTTGGAGAATTATCTGCTGCATTGGTTCCGGCCAAAAGCAACTGGATGGCATCCGGTTTTGGTTACAATTTGACCTACATTGATGTCGACAACAAAAGTGATCCTCGGGATGGTTATTATTTGAGTCTCTCGCAGACAGCGTTTGGAGCAGGTGGTGATGCACAGTATTTGAAAACGCAAGGCGTGGCCGTTGCCTACAAAACTCTATCAGAAGAAGCCGATTTAATTGCTTTTGGACGAGTTAGAGCGGGTAATTTAACCCCATTCAATACGGCCGGAATGCGAACTCTTGACAATTTCAATGCTTCGTCGAAATCCATTCGCGGATTTGAGCCCTTCGGCTATGGACCTCGCGATCCGATAACCGGGGATGCTCTTGGCGGAAGAAATTTCTGGAATGCGACTGCAGAAGTTCAATTCCCGCTTCCGTTCGTACCTACAACATATGGTTTCCGTGGCGCGGTGTTTGCTGATGCGGGAATGCTTTTTGATCCTGGCAATCCTGCAATTGCAATTGTCACGGCGAATAATACACCTCCCGGTCTTCCTGCTGGCGGTGCATCTCAGTTGGACGATAACGGCATTCGCTCTTCAGCTGGCGCCAGTATTATCTGGGCATCTCCTTTTGGACCCCTACGGGTTGACTACGCGTTCCCAATTATGAGTGAAACGTATGACCAACTGCAGGAATTTACATTTGGGGTAAGTAAAAAGTTCTAGGTTAATTGTATCGCACATTGTAATCTTGCTTGGTTGGCGTGAATAAATCCGGTTGCTCCGGTTGAGGCAATTAAAAATGACAATTCCTCAGTTTTTTCAACCAACCATGATTACTCTTGAGAAATTATCAGATAAATCTGGCGCTGGACTTGTTTGCAATGATGTCAATAAGGATGCGCAGATAAGTGGCGCCTCTCCGATAGAGTCTGCCAGTAATGGTCAAATCTCATTTGTAGACAATCCAAAATACATAAAGTATCTCGCTTCCACCACCGCAACTGCGGTTTTTTGTCAAGAGAAATACCTGGAAGCAATACCAAAAAATGTAGCAGCATTAATTTGTGAGAAACCATATGATGCATATGCCAAAGCACTTGCGCTTTTGTATCCTTCGGCAATGCGCCCACTTTCTGTTACCGGTGAACAGGGTATATCAAAACTGGCATACGTTTCAGATACTGCATCAATTGAAGCAGGTGCGACAATTGAAGCCGGAGCAGTAGTCGGCAGAAATGCTTCGGTAGGCACTGGTAGCCTTCTGCTTCCAGGTGCCGTAATTGGTGAAAATGTTCAAATTGGGCGCAATAGCGTAGTAGGATCCAATGCAACCGTTGTTCATGCATTTGTTGGAGACAATGTAATAATCCACAACGGAGTACAAATTGGCCAAGACGGCTTTGGATTTTCTATGGGCCCCGGTGGACATGCGAAAGTTCCACAAATTGGCCGCGTAATTATCCAGGACGGAGTGGAAATTGGTGCAAATTCTACCATTGATCGAGGGGCGAACCGCGATACGATTATTGGTGAAGGTACGAAAATCGACAACCTTGTTCAGATCGGCCACAACGTAGTTATTGGTCGCCACTGTGTAATTGTAGGTTTGGCTGGCGTTGCCGGTAGTGCCACCCTTGGAGATTATGTTGTTGTGGCGGGGCAGGCGGGAATTGTTGGGCACTCAAACATTGGTGACGGGGCGCAGATAGGTGGCGGGTCGGGTGTCCATGGCGATGTTGAACCTGGCGCGAAAGTAATGGGATATCCGGCAATACCGGCAAATCAATGGATGAGAGAAGCTTCAAAGATTTTGCTCGCAGCTAAACGTAAAAAGAAAAAGAGTTGATTTTGCCATGACTTCCGAAAGTGCATTTGTTGAAATCAATATTCAGGAACTCTTTCAATTACTGCCGCATCGCTATCCTTTTCTGTTGCTGGATAAAATTGTTGATGTAAATGAAGACCTTTCAGCCACCGGCATCAAGAACGTTACCTTTAATGAACCGCAATTTGGCGGACATTTCCCGGAAAATCCGATCATGCCTGGTGTCATGATTGTTGAGGCAATGGCACAGACGGCTGGTGCGATTTGTGCAAAAGCGCACTCAAAAGGTAAACGAAAGCTCGTTTATTTCATGACAATAGATGGTGCAAAATTTCGCCGACCAGTGGTGCCAGGCGATCAGTTGCAATTACGGGTTATCCAGCTGAAACAGCGAAGAAACATTTTCAAATATGACTGTGAAGCCTGGGTGGGTGAAGAAAAGGCAGCTGAAGCGATTATCAGCGCCATGATGGTTGATCCAGAAGAATATAATAAATGACAAATCTAATTCACGCATCTGCAGTAATAGAATCAGGTGCGATTATTGGGTCTGATGTAGAAATTGGGCCATTCTGCCATGTCGGTCCGGGTGTAATCATTGGCGACGGAGGCAAGCTACATTCTCATGTCGTTATGGCTGGCAAGACAGCTGTTGGAAAGCGCGCGAGAATATTTCCTTTTGCGTCTATAGGCCACGAACCCCAGGATCTTAAATATAAAGGTGAAAAAAACTCGCTTACAATAGGCGATGATTGCATTATTCGCGAGGGCGTTACGATGAACCCAGGTACTGTTGGCGATGATACCAAAACCATCATCGGGAACAATTGCGTATTCCTGGCAAACGCCCATGTCGCCCATGATTGTAAAATCGGAAATCATGTAATTTTCTCAAATTCAGTGATGTTGGCTGGCCACTGCCATGTCGGCGATTATGTGATAATAGGTGGCGGAGCGGGGATACACCAGTTTTGCCGAATTGGAAACAACGCTTTTGTTGGCGGTTTGGCCGGTGTTGAAAATGATGTAATTCCATTTGGCATGGCGCTTGGTAACAGGGCATATCTTGGCGGTCTTAATCTGATTGGCATGAAGCGAATGGGAATTGAGCGCGAGAGCATTCACAAGGCACGCAAAGCATTCAAGGAATTGTTTTTAACTGATACAGCAATATCGGATAACATGATTGCCGTTGAGAAAGAACTTGGTGACGATGAGTTGGTGGCAAGCATTCTGAAATTCATACGAGATAGTGAAGACAGGTCGCTTTGCACACCGCGCAACGGCCGGGAAGGCTAACCAGACACCGGTTATGGGCAACAAGAGCGAGAAATTGCATCGCGAAGGTGATTGTATCGCCATCATTGCTGGTCGCGGCGATCTGCCACTTGAGATTGCAAATGCAGTGATCGAGCAGGGTAAGAACCCTTTCCTTGTTGGAATTGAGGGAAATCCCAATTCCAGTATTGTTGCTTTTGACCATGTTGTCCTCAGATGGGGGCAACTTGGAAATATGTTCAAGCTACTTCAAGAACGAAACACAAAAACCGCAGTATTTGCTGGTGGCGTTACTCGCCCAACGAAATTGAGGGAGTTCAAGTTTGACTGGGAAGGGATATGTGCACTTCCCAAAGTCGCTGGATTGATGCTGAAGGGTGACAATACACTTTTGAGCGGCTTGACGGGTATCTTTGCGACTCGTGGTATTGAAGTGGTTGGCGCGCATTCCTTACTCCCAAGCTTGTTGGCAGAAAGCGGTGTTATAGCGGGTAAAAAACCCGACAAGCATCAAAGATTATCAATAGAAACAGCTTTTGCTGCCTGTAAAAGATTGGGTGCTGCAGATATTGGTCAGGCTGCGGTTGTAGAGCGTGGTATTGTAATTGCAGAAGAAGATAGATGGGGCACCGACGAAATGCTTGCCAAGGTCGCGAAGATGCGAAAGAACGGCAAGCTATCCGATTCAGCTGAAGATGGTGTATTGGTCAAGACGATGAAGCCGGGGCAGGATATGCGGGTTGATTTGCCTGCGATAGGTCCAAAAACGATCCAACGTTTGGTTGAAGCTGGACTTAAGGGTGTCGCCGTGGAAGCCGGCCGATCATTGATATTGTCGAGAGCAATTACTTTGGAGGCTGCAACCACTGCTGGTGTTTTTATTTTTGGCCTCGAGAAGAATACCGAGATTGATTGATGGCGCGTAATGAAACCCGGCTGAATGTGTATTTTGTAACTGGTGAGGAATCCGGCGATACACTCGGTAGTGACCTAATTCAATCATTCCGTAAATTGGGTGTATATGTAACGCCGATGGGGCTTGGCGGTGAACGCATGCAGGCTGAGGGTTTGAAAAGTTTGTTTGAAATATCAAGGCTTTCGGTGATGGGAATTTCCGGTGTGGTATCAAAGCTTCCCTCCTTGTTGAGTCTGATACGAAAAACGGCAAACGATATTTTGGCGAAAAATCCGGATGTATTGGTTCTGATAGATAGCCCGGAGTTTTCCTATCGCGTTGCAAAGCGAGTGCGAAAGAAAAACCCAAATATCAAGATTGTAAAGTATGTAGCGCCATCTGTATGGGCCTGGAGACCCGGAAGGGCAGCGAAGATATCTGGTTACGTAGACCATATCCTGGCAATTTTACCCTTTGAGCCTGCAATCCTTAAAGAACTGGGTGGTCCCAATGCAACGTATGTTGGTCACCCTCTGGCCATTCTTGCAGACCAAGTGCCAAAGCGCCTGAAAAGGAAGGCGGGTAGTCCAGTAAATTTGGTGGTTTTACCCGGCTCACGACCAAGCGAAACGAAACGTTTACTGCCATTTATGCGGGAAACGTTGGTAGTGTTGAATGAACGGGGCAATGAGTTTGCCGTTATCTTGCCTACAGTAAGCCGATTGGAAGGTGGGGTGAGGGAGCATGTCAAGAGTTGGCCATATCCGGTACAGGTTGTTGTTGGTGATGAAGCTCGTAAAGATGCATTTTCCAATGCAGACCTGGCGCTTGCAGCATCCGGTACAGTAACACTGGAACTGGCTCTGTACAGAATTCCCATGGTTTCCGTATACAAGCTTGATGTGATGGCCATGCGAATTCGTCATCTTTTAACTGGCTGGACAGCATCCCTGCCAAACCTGATAGCGGATTATCCAGTTGTACCCGAGCGTTTGAATGAATATGCGCACCCACTCTATGTCGCCCGAATGCTTGAACGCTTATGCATTGACGGACCGGAACGCCAACAGCAGCTTGAGGGTTTCGATTTGGTAGCAAAACGCATCAAATGCAAGGAAGCGCCCGGAATTACCGCAGCAAAATCCATTCTCGAAGTTGCGGAAATTTCTTGATAGAAAGTTCGCTAAACGAATTGTGCGTATTCAGTGCGATTTTGAACCAGCGGTTTTAATTATTTTCGCTTGGATATTGGCACATAAGGTTTGGCAGCTTCACCAGTATAAAGTTGACGTGGACGGCCGATCTTTTGCTTCGGATCCTCAATCATCTCTTTCCATTGTCCAATCCAGCCAACTGTCCGTGCGACAGCGAAAAGGACGGTAAACATGGTGGTGGGGAAACCCAACGCCTTTAACGTAATCCCGGAGTAGAAATCGATATTTGGATAAAGCTTCTTTTCTATGAAATATTCGTCAGTTAGAGCGATTTTCTCCAGTTCCATCGCAACTTCCAAAATCGGATCATCCTTGATTCCCAATTCTCCCAGAACTTCATGCGTTGTTTTTTGCATTATACGTGCTCTTGGGTCGTAATTTTTATATACGCGGTGGCCAAAACCCATCAATCGGAAGGAATCGTTTTTATCCTTTGCCCGGTCAACAAATTCCGGGATTCGATCGGTTGAACCAATTTCTTGCAGCATGTTGAGAGCCGCTTCGTTGGCTCCTCCATGTGCAGGTCCCCACAAACAGGCGATACCTGCAGCAATACATGCAAATGGATTGGCACCAGACGATCCTGCAAGCCTTACAGTGGAAGTAGACGCATTTTGTTCATGATCTGCATGAAGAATAAAAATCCGGTCCATTGCACGTGAAAGTACAGGGTTTACAACATAATCCTCACAAGGAACGCTAAAACACATGTGCAGGAAGTTGGATGCGTAATCCAGATCATTGCGGGGATATACAAATGGTTGACCAATTGAATATTTGTAGGCCATTGCCGCAATTGTCGGCATTTTCGAAATCATCCGAAGTGATGCGACCATACGGGTATGTGGATCGGAAATATCTGTTGAATCATGATAGAAGGCAGAGAGTGCCCCAACAACACCACACATGATTGCCATCGGATGAGCATCTCGGCGGAAGCCTGTGAAAAACCGGTTCATTTGTTCGTGAACCATCGTGTGGTATGTCACACGACTATGAAAATCATCGCTTTCCTGCTGATTTGGAAGGTAGCCGTAAAGAAGAAGAAAGCAAGTTTCAAGAAAATCACCATTTTCTGCCAATTCTTCGATTGAGTATCCCCGGTGCAGCAGTGTTCCCTCTCCACCTTCGATAAAGGTGATATCGCTGTCGCAGGCGGCTGTCGAAGTAAATCCCGGGTCATACGTAAAACGGCCGGTTTGAGCATAAAGTTTGCTAATATCAATAACTTCCGGACCAATTGTACCTTTTAGAACCGGAAATTCCCAGCTCTCATTACCGATTGTAAGGGTTGCATTTTCTTTTGCCGTCATTCGAATACCCTTTCATTTCGACGCGTTGCTTCGCAACATGCCAATTGTACTTTACAGACTATTCCGGAACAGGACCCGGGTAGGTCTGACAGGATTCGCATCAATATCGCGCGACCTGACAAGCTTTCTCAAAGAAAGCTTGGCCATTAGCTATATGATTTGATCAATGCAGACAAGTCCGACATTTTGGTCATAACGGCGCATATGAAGGTTATTTGGTCAATTGATCTTCTATTCTGGCAATGGATTCCTCGCGGCCAAGTACTGATAGTACGTCAAACACGCCAGGAGATACGCCGCGCCCCGTCAATGCAGCCCTTAATGGCTGCGCAACCCTGCCGAGTTTCAGGCCCTGTTGTTCTGTGTACTGACGCACTGTGGCTTCCACGGTTTCCAAATTCCAGTCGGAGACATCTTTCAGTAACGGAATAATGCCGCCGAGGGATTTCCTGGCATCATCATCCAGAATAGACGTTGCTTTTTCATCAAGCTGCAGAGGCCTTTCCGAAAACAGGAATGCGGCTCCATTGGCGAGGTCAATAAGGGTCTTTGCGCGTTCCTTAAGACCGGGCATAGCTTCCGCAAGCTGGTTTCGTCGCTTTGCCGTCATGTTGTTTTTCAACAATTCACCGCCGTCAATTTCATGCAGTACAGATTCCAGTGATTTAACCAGATGCTCGTCTTCGGCATGTCGGATATAGTGGCCATTGAGATTTTCCAATTTGGCGAAGTCAAATCGTGCTGCCGCCTTGTTCATCCCTTCAAAATCAAACCACTTTGTCATTTCTTCGGTCGACATGATTTCATCATCGCCGTGCGCCCAACCGAGGCGGACCAGATAATTGCGCAAAGCTTCTGGTAGATATCCCATGGCACGATATGCCTCCACACCAATCGCTCCATGGCGTTTCGACAGCTTGGCACCATCTGAACCGTGGATTAGCGGGATGTGAGCCATCACCGGAACTTTCCAACCCATGGCTTGGTAGATGATTGTCTGGCGGGCTGCGTTAGTGAGATGGTCATCACCGCGAATTACGTGTGTAACCCCCATATCATGGTCGTCGGCTACGACTGCATGCATGTATGTGGGAGTACCATCCGAACGGAGTATTATGAAATCATCCATGTCCTTGGCCGGAAATCGCACCAATCCCTGGACCTGATCTTCAACCAGAATTTCTCCTTCGCGTGGTGCCTTAATACGAATGACAGATGGCTGGTCTTTTGGTGCTTCAGATGCGTCTCGGTCACGCCAACGCCCGTCATAACGGGGCGGGCGCCCTTCCGCTTTTGCTTTTTCGCGCATCTCAGTGAGTTCTTCCGGAGTCGCATAGCAGCGGTATGCAGCCCCTTTTGAAAGCAATTGCTTCACAACTTCACGATGACGATCTGACCGCTCGAATTGGGAAGCAGGTTCCCCATCCCAATCCAGTCCCAACCAGGAGAGACCATCCTTGATCGCCTCTACGGCAACCTCATTGTATCTTGCGCGATCTGTGTCTTCGATACGCAACAACATCTTGCCGTTATTGGCGCGGGAATATAACCAGTTAAACAAGGCTGTTCTTGCACCGCCAATGTGGAGATATCCCGTAGGAGAAGGGGCGAAACGGGTTACGACATTTGTCATTTTGGTTACCTGAAAGTAATGAAGTTTGCAGGCCCTCACCAATTATGGGCTGAAAAGGCCAAGTGCTATTGGTAATCAACTGGCGCTCATGTAGCATAGCCGTGCAAAGAGGCAAGTTCAGAGTTGTGGCTGACAAGTGGGACGGGTACAAGGAAAAGGGAAATCCTTTTCTAATCCGGAATTTTTATGATCTAGTGCGCGATGAAAATGCGCCAAGCAAAATTGCGCCCATAATCCGGGCAAATATATCCCGTCGAATACGCTTTCAAATATCGAATGCATTTTTTGATTTGAAAGACAGCGCGGTTGCAACTTTGTCTCACGAAATTGGAACTGGGACTCCATTTAACCTCGTACCCGTAGGAATTGGGACAGGTGTATTGGCTTATTTCGCCGCGCCCCAGGAGCCCAGCCTTCTGGCCTTGTTGATATTGTTTTTTGTGTTTGCGATCTTTTCATTCAGACTAAGATATCATGGATTTTTTTATTATTCGCTTGTTTCGCTGTTGGTGATTATTGGTGGGATGGTTGCTGCCAAGATGTCGACTATTCGCTCATATACACCCCAGTTGGAGCGGCAGATTACTGCAAAGATTGGCGGTGTTGTTATCGCAGTAGACAAGAATACGCGTGGTGCTCCTCGATATCTGATCAAGCCATCATGGATTGAAGGTCTGCAGATAAAGCAGATCCCAAGGCGAATTCGGCTGTCTGCTCAATCTCGTCATCAACGCATATTACCCGGTCGCAAAATTGCAGGTTTGGCACGGATGCAGCCGGTATCAGGTCCCGCTTACCCCGGCGGATACGATTTTTCGTTCCATTCGTGGTTCGAAGGAATCGGAGGCACCGGTTTCTTCATGGGTGCGCCATCCAGTTCAGGTTTTGATAGCGCACTTGGTTTTCAGGAACAATTTGCAGTTTCGATAAATCTTGCACGCTTGTATATTGAAGGGCGTATTCTACAATCTTTGCCTGGGGTGCCCGGAAGTATCGTAATAGCGCTTATTACCGGTAACCGATCTGGTATTCCCAATGAAACGCAGGAAAGCCTCCGCATTTCTGGCCTGGCCCACATACTGGCAATCTCAGGCCTTCATATGGCGTTGGTCACCCTGACAGTAATCTGGATATTGCGATTAGCCTGTTCATGCATACCATCTATAGTGCTGTTCTATCCGGTTAAGAAGTGGGTAGCAGGTGCTGGATTTCTGACAGCAACTTTGTACTTGTTTCTTTCCGGTGCGGGTACTGCAACCCAAAGAGCATGGATAATGGTTTCCGTCATGCTGTTGGCAGTTTTACTGGACCGCCGTGCCATAACAATGCGCAGTGTTGCAATATCTGCAACAGCAATTTTGATCATCAGCCCGCAAAGCTTGTTGTCTCCTGGATTTCAGATGTCGTTTGCAGCAGTGACTGCACTGGTTGCAAGCTACGAAGCTCTTAACAAACGCAAGCGGGAAATTGCAGAAAACAGCAAAAATACAAAGCCGGTATTTGCGATGTTTCTTCCAGCTGCATTACTTGTAAAGTACATCTCGGGAATTGCGCTAACAAGCCTGATTGCGGGTTTGGCAACAGGATTGATTGCGGCATGGCACTTTCACCGAGTCGCGATATATGGCCTGTTGGGAAATATCCTGGCAATGCCGATAGTCACATTGGCCACTATGCCGCTAGCTTTGTTTTCGATTTTGTTGATGCCGCTTGGATACGAACATCTTGCACTTGAACCCTTGTCATACAGCATTGAACAGGTACTTAAAATATCAATCTGGGTGGAAGGGTTATCACCAGATGGCAGTGTTGGCATTCAGCCAAAATTGTTTTTGTTTCTGGGAGTAGTTGGACTGGGCTTTTTGACCCTATTCAAAACCCGCATAAGATTGCTTGGAATTGCGCTGGTGATGGCAATGCCTCTCGCGACGGGAAACAAAATTGTTCCTGACATATTGATATCAGAGAATGGTCGAGCAATCGCAATCGCAAATTCGTCTGGCGAAAATCGACTTCTTTATCCCACGCGAAACAATTTCGTATCCGATATCTGGCTTAAAGCCTGGGGTGGAAAGCGAGAAAGACCGGCAGATATTGATGATAATTCATGCACGCGAGATCGGTGTATAGCGACGTTAAATAGCGGTGAAGACTTGCATGTGGTGTATGACCCGAAATTGCTCAAGGATTCATGCAACAGAGCAAGCATATTGGTCGCTCCACGTCTTTGGTGGGTGAACTGCCGATCCAACAAACCTGACATAATCCTCAAACGGTGGGATTTTGAACAGCATGGCACCCATGGGATTTACCTGCCGAACAATAAACCAGCAGACATCGGGAACAACATTATCCGTGTGGAAACTGCACTCAGCTTCCCCGTGCGACCTTGGCATCGCAGGGTAGGGGAAGTCAAAACCCTCAGTGATATTGTCGGATCAAGCCAGCAAGTATCCCCTGTACCTTGACTCGGTCCGCGCTTAAAACTCGTGTTTCATAGGCAGGATTGGCAGCTTCAAGTCCAATTTCAGAGCCATTCTTCCTGAAAGTTTTGAGAGTGGCCTCTTCATCATCCACCAACGCCACGACAATATCGCCATTTGTGGCTGTATCGCTTTGGCGAACAACAACAGTATCACCATCATGGATACCGACATCAATCATTGAGTCGCCTTGTACATTCAGTGCGAAATACTCACCGCTACCAACCATATCAGGTGGAACGGTAATCGAATGGCTGTGATCCTGAATAGCTGAAATAGGTACACCTGCTGCAATCCGACCCATAACCGGCACAGAGATGCCATAACTGTCATCCGAAGGCACATTGGATTCAGCGCCGGGAAACGCGGTGACATTATCGAATGTTGTGGTGTCTTTCGGTTTGCGGTTTGTGGAAAAATCAGGGCGAATTACGCTACCTACCCCGGCGCTACCTGCAGTATCCATTACTGGCGGTCCACCAGACCAGGCATCTGGCATTTTGATGACTTCCAGAGCCCGGGCGCGATTAGGAAGACGACGAATAAAACCACGCTCCTCGAGCGCCGTAATCAACCGGTGAATTCCAGATTTCGACTTAAGATCAAGCGCATCCTTCATTTCGTCGAAAGAAGGCGGAACACCTTCAGCCTGCATCCGCTCATGAATGAAACGCAACAACTCCTGTTGTTTACGGGTCAGCATGTCAAGTCCTTTCCTGCACAAAACTCATGTGCTTGTTTAATCTGTCACTTTGTAATTGTTTCTGCACCAAAAAGCTGATTTGCCAATTGGAATCAGAAAAAACAAAACGCGAACATTCATACCATGTTCTACTATTGTTCTGCAAGTATGAAAAAATCCTGAACAATATCAGGTGAGCAACAAAATGCTACAAGAGTCGCCGGTTTTTGACGCTTTGGCACCGACGGGGCGGATGAGCAGGCATTCGGCGCGGACAAGATTGGCCAACATTGAACTATCTTGCCTGTCAAATGGTGTTGCCACCAGTGTGCCATTGGGTCTGCGGTCAAGTTGGGCGCGCATGAATTCCTGTCTGTCATTGTTCTTTGGAAGGTCTCGACCCAATAATGCCGCTATTGGCTCCAGAGCATCTGCCGACACACCAGACAATTTCTGTACAAGTGGACGAACGAATACATCTCCTGCAATCATCGATGAAACTGGATTGCCAGCCAATCCGACGAGGCGAACATCCCGTTTCCTGTAGTGCTTTTTTGCAAAAAGGAAAGGTTTTCCGGGGCGCATCAATATTTTGGCAATTTCAAATTCAAAGCCGATATTTTGAGCCACCGGCAAAACAATATCATGATCACCGACGGACGCGCCACCCATGGTGACGATCAGATCCGCGCCTTCCCTGATGGCTTTATTAATTAGATTTTTAAGCTCTTTTGGTTGATCCGGTGCAATACCGAAGTCAATTACTTCGCCGCCAGCCTGTTCAACCAGCATCGCAATACCGAATGAATTGGATGCAATGATTTTTCCATCGCTGATTTGCTCTCCGGGCAAGACCAGCTCGTCTCCAGTCGCAATCAGTGCCACTTTTGGTTTATTGAATACTTTTAACCTCGAATGCCCCATTGAAGCAGCCAATGCCAGATGTCTCGGGTTAAGCCTGGTTCCAGCCGGAATGAGAATCTCTCCGGCAGAAAAATCCAGTCCCGCCTTTCGAATGAATTTTCCAGGTGGACTGGATGATTGAACAAGTACGGATATTCCATCTACAGAAGTATTTTCCTGGATGATGATTGTGTCCGCACCTTTGGGGACAACTGCACCCGTAAATATTCTAACCGCTTGACCGCGAGCGAGATCACCGGCAAATGGAACGCCCGCCCGGGATTGACCAATTATCTCAAGTTTTTCGGGTAAAGACCCAAGATCCGCAGCCTTGACTGCATAACCATCCATGGCTGAAGCATTAAAAGGTGGTTGTGTACGCCTGGCAGCAAGTTCTTTTGACAGAATTCGATTGGCGGCTTGCCTCAACTCGACAAATTCTGAACCGACTGGTTCAACACTTCGCAGGACGATGCCAAGTGCTTTGTCGACAGGCATCATTTTATCGAGCTTAGTGTCTTTCAACTGTAAAATTCCTCAATCTCTCCGTCTCCATTCCCCGGACTTTCCGCCGGTTTTTTTGATCAAGCGAATGCTGGAGATTTCCATGCTGCGGTCAACTGCTTTGGCCATATCATAGATTGTCAGACAGCACACGCTACAGGCAGTCAGCGCTTCCATCTCAACACCTGTTTTTCCGGTGACCCGGGCAGTAGCTTTCACTTTAAGACCTGGTAAATCTGAATCGGGTTCTACGTCCACAGTAACCTTGTCCAATCCGATCGGATGACAAAGTGGAATCAGATCAGATGTTTTTTTAGCTGCCATGATTCCGGCAATCCGGGCGACAGACATCACATCACCTTTTTTTGCGTTCCCTGAAATTATTGTTTCAAGGGTATCAGCCTGCATCCGCACGAAACCTTCGGCAACGGCCTCTCGCACAGTAGAGGCTTTTCCACCCACATCAACCATGTGTGCTTCGCCGGATGTTCCTATGTGGGTAAGCTTCGAATTCAAGTCACGCAGCCTTTGAGGGGTTTGCAAGAATTGTTCTGGTGGCGCCTGCAACATCATTTTGCCGCATGAGGCTTTCGCCAATCAGGAATGTTCGGATTCCGCAGTTCGCCAGTCTGGCAAGGTCGGCAGGTTCGAAAAGACCACTTTCACCTACAAGAAGTTTGTCAGAAGGCACTTGTTTGGCCAAAATTTCGCTTGTTTCCAGACTGGTTTCAAATGTCCGCAAATTTCTATTATTTATCCCCAATAGTGGTGAGGAAAGAACCTTAAGTGCTCGTTCCAGCTCTTGCTCATCATGTACTTCGACCAGAACATCCATTCCAAGTTCGAAAGCATACTGCTCCAGTGCAACTGCAACATCATCACCAATTGCAGCCATTATAATCAAGATACAATCAGCTCCCCACGCACGAGCTTCATAAACCTGATAAATATCATACATGAAATCCTTACGGAGAGCGGGCAGAGATACTGCCTGCCGTGCGTTGGTCAGATATTCAGGTGCGCCTTGAAAACTCGGAGTATCCGTAAGTACGGACAAGCAAGATGCCCCTCCAGTTTCATAAGCTTTCGCCAAGTTGGTTGGATGAAAATCCTCCCTGATTAGACCCTTTGAAGGACTGGCTTTTTTGATCTCCGCAATAAGTGCATATTCATTCTGTTTAACCTTGGATTGAAGCGCCTTGTAAAACCCGCGTGGAGCATCGCATTGTGCAATTTGAGCTTTCAAGCCTGCAAGAGAGGTAGCATTCTTGGCAGCTTCTATTTCCTCAAGCTTGTAAGCCTCAATTCGCTTGAGTATGTCTGGAGCTTCGGTCAACTTGATTTCCCCAGGTTTGAAGCCGCAACCAATCGCCCAAGAGTTTGAGCTGCCTTGCCGGAATCGATTGCATCCGCAGCCAATTTGACGCCGTCCTTCAGGTCAGAAACCTTGTCGGCCACCATTAGCGAGCAGGCAACGTTCATCAATACCATATCACGATAGGCAGATTGTTCTCCCGCCAAGACAGATCGAAGCGCTTTGGCGTTTACTTCGGCATCACCACCCGCAATTGAGGCTTCTTCGGCTGCTTCAAAACCAAAATCTGCTGGTGTAAGATCAAACGTTTTAACTTCACCATTTTCCAGCGCCGCAACATGGGTTGTGCCGGTAATCGTTACTTCATCGAACCCTTCGCCATGCACTACCCAAACTTTCTCTGAACCAAGGCGATTGAGAACTTTGGCAATGGTCAAAATCCAGGCGGGTGAAAATACGCCCAGTAGTTGCCGTTTCACACCTGCAGGGTTGCACATTGGCCCAAGGAGATTGAAGATCGTTCGGACGCCCATTTCTACACGGGCCGGACCGACATACTTCATTGCCGAGTGGTGTGCTGGTGCAAACATGAAGCCAATTCCGGCCTCCTCAATACAATCCGTGATTTGCCCAGGTGAAAGTTCAAGATTCACTCCAAGTGCTGCCAAAACATCTGATGCTCCAGATTTTGAGGAAAGTGAACGGTTACCGTGCTTTGCGACTGGTTGCCCGCATGCTGCGACAACAATGCTTGTACAGGTGGAAATATTGTAAGACCCTTTGGCATCACCACCGGTGCCGACGATATCCATGGCGTTTGAAGGCGCATCTACGGTGAGCATATGAGCTCGCATCGCATCCACTGCACCTACGAATTCATCTTCTGTCTCACCACGAACCCGCAACGCCATTAATACGGCACCAATTTGAGCCGGGGTAGCTTCTCCCGACATCAAAACGTCAAAAGCCGCCTTGGTTTCATCCCGGTCAAGTGCAGTTCCGTCTGCGAGTTTGGCAATTGTTGCCTTGAAGTCATACATGCTTGTCTTCCGGCCAAATTATCAATTGTAAGTATTTATCTGCTCAATAAGCTGGCGATTGATACGTATATCTTCGCGAATTTGAAAATCAGTTACAAGCTGTGTGAACAAATCATCTGCAGCTGCTTCATTCAATTGCGCAATCAAGGCATCATCCAGGTCATCGGCACCTTCTGCTTTCCTTTTGGAAACCTTGAAAATGGTAAACTTTCCTGCTTCTGCTGCCGGTGCCACATGAATTGACCCATCAACTGACGTAAATCCGGCTTCCAAAACTTGTGAACCCAAATCAGGTTGCGGCGTATTTCGTCGTATCGGACCGCTCATCTTGCTTGTTACTGAATTTCCAAGTGAATCCGGAGGGAGCATTTCTGCCAGCACATCGCTGAAGTTTCTGCCGCCGCGGATTCGATCAACAATTTTGTCCGCAGTTTCTCGGATCGACTTTTGAGTTTCGGTTGCAATCCAGGCTGATCTTACGTCTTCCCTGACCTCCTCAAGTGGTTTTTGTCGTTCGTCGATAATGTCGACGACTCTGAACCATATGTATCCACGAGAGCCAAGAAGAATAGGAGCGGTTTCAATATCGATGCCGGTATCGAAAGCCTGTCGCAGCAATTCTTCCAATGCTGGTATGCCGGTAACCTCGGTTCCATCCGGTCTGCGCCCACCGCGATCCACTGCATCGAAAACAGTTGTTTTTAAAGCTGCCTTGCTTGCCGCTTCGCTCAAACCGGCACCTGCGGCCAACTCATCCTCAATTGTGTCGTGAAGGTCGAATACTTCGTCTGCGGCTTTTTCCAGTGCAAGATCATTTCGCAGTTCATTCTCCACTTCAAAAAGCGGTTTGACTTCTTCTTCCTGAATTTCTGTTACCCGCAATATAACCGGGCCAAAAATGCCATCGACCACATCACTCGGCTTGTTAAGCTCAAGCGCAAAAGCTGAATCAGCTATATTTTGGTCGGGAATACCAGTTTTTTCCACAAGACCAATATCGACATCAGTTAAGGATTTGCCCAATTCGGAAACTATATCTTCAAAACCGGCCCCTGAATTCAGCTTGCCATAGACCTGATCTGCCTGTTCCTTGTTTTCCAGAACAAGTTGTTGAACACGACGTTTTTCTGAAGTCGAATATCTTGCCAAAGAATCTTCATAGGCTTGCTGCAATTCGTCTTCAGTAATTTCTTCCGGCTTGGCAATATCTTCAGCTTCCAGCTTGATGATTTCCAGTTTCCGGTATTGCGGAGGCACATACGCAGGCTTGTTGGTTTCATAATAAGTCGAAATGTCTTCTTCAGTTGGAGACGGTATGTCGGCTACAACTTCTTCGCCTATAACTACATATTCAAATATGCGTTCTTCTTGTTGGTAAGCTTCCAGCGCATTCGTGAAGGTCTTTGGCATCGCAAAGGCACCCGCCGCACCATCCAGTATTTGATTTCTGACGGCTATTTGCTTTTGGTTTTCAACATAATCCGCTTCACTCATTCCGATTTGGCGAAGAACCAATTGTAATTGCGCTCTTGAAAATTGCCCTGAGGCATCAACAAAATTAGGGTCGTCGCCAATCAATCCAGCCAGTTGATCATTTGACAATCCGAGCCCCATTTTGCTTGCATTTTCATCCAGTACTGCACCACTTACCAGTTGAGCGATAACCATCTGCTCCAATCCAAACTGATTGGCCTCAACCCGGGTCAGGCGGCGTTGGAATTCTCGCGACAGGCGGTTGAGTTGACCATTGTAGGCCAATTGGTAGTCCATTACGCCGACATTGGTTGTCCCAACCTGGATGACATTGTATCCGATGCCACCCAATATAGAGCCTGATATTCCCCAAACCGCAAAACTTGCTACTAACAGACCAATGAGAACTTTTGCGAATGGACCGCCGGCGGATTGTCTAAGTGCGTCTAGCATTGTTACTCCATTTGGAAGAAGGGAAATTCGTAACCTTCAGGTCAAAGCGATATATCGCTTTGCTGATTAGATAACAACCGTTTCACCATACATGATGGCATTTGCGTTTTGTAAATTTCCTGCTAGCAGAAAGTGAACGAAACACAGGAAGTAAATATGACACCCGGCATAAAACCGCTAGTCGCAGGCAACTGGAAAATGAATGGATTCCGCAATTCTTTGAATGAACTTTCAGCCATGTGTGCTGGATACGATGTGGAAATGAAAAACCGTTTGGACATGCTGGTCTGCACTCCCGCGACTTTAATTCTATCTGCCGCACACACCGCTATTGGAAGCGGGGTGATAATTGGCGGTCAGGATTGCCATGAAAATTCAGTCGGTGCCCATACTGGCGATATTTCAGCGGAAATGATTGCGGATGCGGGCGGAACAGCTGTAATTGTTGGGCATTCCGAGCGGCGAACCGATCACGGAGAAGACAACCCGGCCGTGAAAGCCAAGGGCGAAGCCGGACTTAGAGCCGGGTTGGTAACAATCGTATGTATCGGCGAAAGTGAAGCGCAACGAAAATCGGGAGAAACATTGTCTGTTCTTGACGGTCAACTTGCTGGCTCAATGCCGGATGAAAGCAATGCTCATTCAACCGTGTTCGCTTACGAGCCAGTCTGGGCCATAGGAACTGGTTTGACACCTTCTGTGGACGATGTAGCGGAGGCACATGCTCATATGCGGAAGGTGCTGACCAAACGGTTTGGCAACGAAGGTGATGGCATGCGTTTGCTCTATGGCGGGTCGGTAAAGCCCGCAAATGCTGCTGAATTGATGGCAATTCTGAACGTTGATGGTGCGCTTGTTGGCGGTGCAAGTTTAAAAGCTGCAGATTTCCTCTCGATATGCAATGCATATTCAGAAATCTCTTCCTCTTGAATGAGGGTTTGCAGGGCCTTACTTGTTGTGTAAAAGAACCCCAACAGGATGCTGAATGCATCCGACAGCAACAGGAATTCATTTAATGGAAACGGTGATTATTGTAATCCATCTGATGGTGGTTCTAGCGCTTGTGGCTGTAGTCTTGCTCCAACGCTCTGAAGGCGGGGCTCTTGGCATTGGCGGCGGCGGCGGCGGCGGCTTCATGTCTTCACGCGGAGCAGCCAATGCCCTTACGCGTACTACTGCTATTCTCGCTGCTGCATTTTTTGCAACTTCAATAATTCTCGGAATTATGGCTCAGTACACGGATAACCCGGCTGATGTGCTTGATCGCGTGATAATTGATCAGGGAACTGAAGGAACTGGCCAAGGCGTACTTGATTTGCTTGAGCCCGCCGAAGAAGAAACCGGTGAACCCCAGGTTCCAACAAGCCAGTAATCTTTGAATAATAAGCGTACAAAACTCCCGAACTCAATTTTTCGGGAGTTTTTTTGTAGAAAAGTACATTTCCTCTAGGCGAATCAAAATTTTACGGCTATTTCTCAAATCCCATGGCGCGATACATTTTTATCACTGGCGGTGTGGTTTCTTCCCTCGGAAAAGGACTGGCTTCAGCAGCACTTGGTGCGCTGCTGCAGGCGCGTGGCTACAAGGTTCGGTTGCGTAAACTTGATCCTTATCTGAATGTTGATCCCGGTACGATGTCTCCCTACCAGCATGGGGAATGTTTTGTGACTGATGATGGCGCCGAAACAGACCTTGATCTGGGGCATTACGAGCGTTTCACAGGCCGCCCAGCCAACCAGCAGGACAACATTACGACTGGTCGCATTTACCAGGACATTATAGCCAAGGAACGTCGTGGCGATTATCTTGGTGCAACTGTTCAGGTAATTCCGCATGTCACCAACGCTATCAAGGAATTCGTGCTTGATGGAAATGAAGATTACGATTTTGTCTTGTGTGAAATCGGTGGAACAGTTGGCGATATTGAGGCATTGCCGTTTTTCGAAAGCATCAGGCAATTGGGTAATGACTTGCCGCGAGGAGGTTGCATTTATGTGCACCTGACACTCATGCCATGGATACCGGCTGCTGGCGAACTCAAGACAAAACCTACACAGCATTCTGTCAAGGAGCTCCGATCTATCGGCATTCAGCCGGATATTCTGTTGGTAAGGGCAGACAGGGAAATTCCGGAAACGGAACGAAAAAAACTGTCGTTGTTTTGCAACGTGCGGGAAGGGGCTGTTATTCAAGCCCTGGACGCAAAATCCATCTACGATGTACCAATGGCCTACCACAGGGAAGGGCTTGATCAGGAAGTCCTGAATGCTTTCGGAATTGATCCTGCCCCCGCTCCGCAAATGCAACGGTGGGAGGAAATAAGCCATAAAATTCATAATCCCGAAGGCGAAGTCACTATCGCGATTGTTGGCAAGTACACTGTGCTGAAGGATGCGTACAAATCACTGATTGAAGCTCTGCAACATGGCGGAATTGCAAATGAGGTAAAGGTCAATCTGGAGTGGATTGAATCTGAGAAGTTTGAAAGTGAAGACCCTTCTCCCTGGTTAGAGAAAGCGCATGGCATTCTGGTTCCGGGAGGCTTCGGCGAACGGGGTGCAGAAGGAAAAATTCTGGCTGCAAAGTATGCAAGAGAAAGGAACATTCCCTACTTCGGCATATGCTTCGGCATGCAAATGGCAGTCATTGAGGCTGCTCGTAATCTGGTTGGGATAGCCAACGCTTCTTCAACCGAATTTGATGAAGACGCCAAAGAACCAGTTGTTGGACTCATGACTGAGTGGCTCAAGGGAAATGCCTTGGAGAAACGCAGGGAAACTGGAGATCTTGGCGGTACAATGCGATTAGGGGCGTACGATGCAGTATTGAAAAAGGGAACCAAGATTGCGGAGATCTATGGTGATACTCACATATCTGACCGTCATCGCCATCGTTATGAAGTTAATATCGATTATAAAAGTCGGTTGGAAGATGCAGGATTAGTGTTCTCTGGCATGTCGCCAGATGGCGTATTACCGGAAACAATCGAGTATACGGATCATCCGTGGTTTATCGGTGTTCAATACCACCCTGAATTGAAATCCCGGCCATTTGATCCGCATCCGCTTTTCGCAAGTTTCATTGAAGCGGCGAAGAAGCAGAGCCGGTTGGTCTAGGTTCAGGGCCATTAATTAAATCCAGTTTTGTAGTCACCGCCAGATAACGTGCGTCTGGGCCCTCAAATCCGACCTTTTTCATCAAAATGAGAATAGCAGCTACTGGCGATCCATTTTCCGGGCTGTAAGTCACAATATCAGCAAAGTCATAATCAAGTGGGCAATGACGACTGGAGGGAATTTTTGTGTCTTCATGCAAAATATTCAGCGTATCCCCGGATTTCACATCGAGTTGTAAAAGCCTGAACCCCTTCGCATCACCAAGATCGTAACATCCTTCTGGGTCATCCATTTGAATAAGTTCAATACTGAACGCCAAGGCATCAGTGTGTGGTGCCATAGAGTAATATCGGCTTGCAACCATGCGTTTTGGATTTTCTGTAAGTTCAGTTGGCCGATTGGTAGCAATCACATTTCCACGCGCCTCAAAGCTTTTCATAACTGGACCAGCCAGAATCCTCGCTTCTTCGCGCGCGTCGAATACGTCTTTGGTTTCATCTTTCAAGAGTACTCGATAAGGTGAGCCGGCGGTCCATGAGTCTGTCGCGGTATCAATTACGTATATGTTCGAATAGGGGAACCCGGAGCCGTCCTGGACTCCAAATTCTTCAAATGCAAACAGGCCACCATCCATTGAAAATCCATAGATTTCCCGCTCAGCCGCATCAAATGCATTTGCAGAAGTGCAAAGGAAAACCCAGAAGCAAGCCATTACGGTTGCAAGAAATCGGTTGAAGTCCGTTTCATTATCCATTTTTCAATTTCCCTCGTTACTCATTGCTGCTGTAGCTTCGAACAAACCGACATCTCATTCGCCAAATTTCCCGTTCCAGGTTGGAAACAGATCATTTTCATCTTCCTTGGCTTCGAATATGCCCCTTGCAATGGCTCTGGACAAAACACTGGCTCCCATTGCACCCAACTCAGTCCAGTCCTGATCTACTGGCGAGATCTTGCTGCCACCAGTTGCAAGACCAAATACAAGATCGCCATCAAACGGTGTATGAGCGGGCCAAATTGCCCGGGTAATACCATCATGTGCAGCAATGCAAAACCGCTTTACCTGTGATTTGGTCAGCAAGGCGTCGGTTGCAATGATGGCAATGGTGGTGTTCTGACCGCTTTGTGACCATTTTGACAGTTTGGTTATTACTTCATCGGCCTGGCTCGGCAATTCGGGCGGAAATCCGAATCCACCAAATTCTCCATCAATTTCAAACGGTGCGGCCCAAAAGTTCCGGGAGTCGCCAATCATCGGGGATCCAAGTGCATTTACAGCTACAAGCGCTGAGACAGTTATACCGTTTTCAAGAAAAGCGGAGGCTGTCCCCAATCCACCTTTCAAACCGGCTACGGTTGCACCGTAACCCGCACCACATGTTCCGATATCGAATTCGAGTGCAGCAATTTTTGAGGCTTCATAACCCAAATCACGATAGGGTGGGTAAAGGCCCCAATCCTTGTTTCCACCGTTCAACAAGTCAAACAAGATTGCACCGGGTACGATTGGAATGACCGCATCACCAATGGAGTATCCGCGCCCGTTCTCGCGAAGGTATGCCTGAACTCCGGACGCTGCGTCCAATCCGAAGGCAGACCCACCGGAAAGCACCAAACCATCGACATGATCTACAGTATTCTCAGGTTCAAGAAGCTGGATATCTCTTGTACCAGGCCCCCCCCCAAGAACTGCGACAGATGCAATCGTTGGTTCATCGCACAAAACAACGCTAACACCACTTTTCAGGCTTTGATCGTGAAGATTGCCGACCATTAACCCAGAAACATCCGTCAGAGAATTCCGCTTTCCAGTTATCATTGGGTTTCTGGTTCCAATTCAGGTGTATTGTTTAACGGCCGAAATGCTTCGCCGTCCCATCGATGAAGTACATACCGATTAATGGCGTTTTTACCATTGTTGGTGAATCTAATCGTCCCAATGACCGTATCGAACTGCTTGTTTTGCAAATTATAGGTCGTTTCTTCAGGCGTTTTGGATAGTACCGAAATTGCAATCTGTATCGAAGCATATCCAGCAAACGCCGTTGCACCAGGATCAACAGACTGACTTTCCAACCCTGACAGTAGTAACTCCGCATCATGATTATTCGCACTAAGCGGCTGCGCGATTGCCATGACACCGGGTTCAATTTGGTCTGCGTCCAATAACCAGGGTAGAACCATCAATGCCTCGCCTGAAGCAAGTTCCAGAGGAATACCCAATTCCTTTGTATTCTTGGCAATTGTCACTATGTCCTCAACTTCAGTCGCTGCGATGTATGCGGCGTCCACACCGGACCTTTGTAGCCGCCGCACCAAACCAGCCTGTGTAGATTGTGCCGTCCGAAAATTGTCTACATATGCTGGCTTGGCGCCAAGCTCTTCCATTTTAGCCCGCATCACATCAGAAAATGTGCGGCCGTAAATGGTACCGTCATCGATAATTGCGAATGGTTTATCCCGCCACAGGATCGATAGTTGCTCTGCAGCTGCAAGGGCCGGATCATCATCTCCGGGAGACATCCGCCATATGTTCCATTCCTCGCGTTCACGATCCTTAATCAATCGAATTGAACGAGCCCCGGCTATCAGAATCGGCACTCCGGATGATCTGAGCATGTTTGCAGCAATTATCGCCGGTTCATTACACAGATAACCGACTGCTATTTTGATATGTTTTTCAATCAAGTCTTGGGCTGCCAATTGTCCAAGTTCAGGATCACACCCGTCATCCACAACCATTAAATCGTGATCGTGGCCATATTTCTTCATGGCCAGATTTGCTCCGATTAAGAATTGTTCAGAAAGGACAGCATTTTTGCCGCCCAAAGGTAGCGAAACGCCAATCGTTGCAGCGTTTGCGGCGGACACGATTGCCAACGCGTGCATTACGATGCCGGCAAACAAGTATCTAAAACGCTGTAAGTTTGATTGAGACAATGAGTTCAGCATGAGTGAAATTGGTTGACAAGATAGGGCAACCTAAAGCGGTAAAGGAAAATCAGCAATAGAAAGTCACCATTGGCTGCATGTCTAGCTTGCTACCTGTGACATAAGTCATTTAAATAAAGTTGAAATTCCCTTCTGGGATCACTTTGGGGCAAGGAGCAATAGAATTGAAATTCAAAACAGCTTTTTTGGCAACTCTGCTTTGTGTAACTGGGTGGTTACCAGCATCCGCAGAAAATGAAGTTAAAATTGGTTTCCTTGCGGATTTGCATGGACCGGCGAAGGACTTTGCTTCTCCGATACGTGATGCCGCTCACATGGCTTTGGTCCAAATTAATCAGCAAGGTGGTGTCCTTGGCGGAAAAAATGTTCAACTTGTCGCCAGAAATACCGGGTGCCTGGATCTGGATTTGGCTGTCAAATCAGCCAAATCACTAATTGCCGACGACCAGGTAACTGCCATACTAGGTGCGGTCTGTTCACCGGCGACCTACGAAGCTGCCAGGATGGTATCGATCCCGAAAGGAGTGGTCATGGTCTCTCCATCATCGACGGCAGGAGCAATAACATCTCTTGTAGACGATGATTTATTATTTCGTACGACTCCGTCAGACACTGAGGAAATTTTTGAGTTTGCAAAATTACTAAAAATTGGATCTGCAATTGCTGTTGCCTACCCGGACAATGCTTGGGGTAAGGAGATATTCAATATATTGAAATCCCGGAAAATCGACTTTTCCGGATCTTATGGATATTCGCCGTTTGAAGCTAAAAAGGGGGCTTACTCCAAGGCTTTGACAAAACTTGCTGAAGAGGGGGCCAGGCAAATTGTGGTGGTCTCCCGAGATGGTGATGGAGGCGCTGCAATCCTCACTCAGGCAGTAAAATCGGAATTATTCGAAAAGTACTTCGCGTCAAATGCCGCGATCGACTCAGGAAATCTCGAAAAATTTGATGGAAACCTGGCATTCGTGCAGGCATCTGTGGAAGTGCCGCCGGGTAATTTCCGCTATCGAAGGGCAGCCAAATTCCACGGATTTGATCCAACGTCACCATTTGCCGCAAACGCTTATGATGCTGCGTTTGTTCTGGCGCTTGCAATTCAGAAGGCCCGCTCAAGCGATTCCAAAGGACTTTCCGCTCATATCCGCTCGGTTGCAACGGCACCGGGAGAAGTAATTCTGCCCGGCCAGTGGCAGAAGGCTTTGCTATTGCTGGCGCAGGGAAAAGAAATCAATTACGAGGGTGCGTCGGGCCTTCTGGAATTTGATGAAGCCGGTGATGTAGGCATTAAATTCTCTGCTTTTGGCATTGTTGATGGCGTCTTGGCATCAAGCGGTGAAATAAATTGATCATGCAACATCTCCTATGAAGATAGCGGAACAGTTATGAAAGCTGCTTGGTATGAACGAAATGGCCCTGCGTCCTCCGTGCTGATTTTGGGCGAAAAACCGATACCCAAACCAGGAACCGGTGAAGTGCTCGTCCGACTGAAATCATCCGGTGTAAACCCATCGGACGTCAAATCGAGAGCAGGTCGGCCTCTTGTTGGCAATTTTGTCATACCACACAGTGATGGCGGCGGCTTGATAGAAGAAATCGGGGAAGGTGTTGAAAACAACAGGGTAGGTCAACGTGTCTGGATTTGGAATGGTCAGTGGCAAAGACACATGGGAACTGCGGCTGAATTTATATGCTTACCGTCCGAACAAGCTGTTGTGCTCCATGACAGCATAAACTTTGAAACCGCAGCATGCCTTGGTATTCCAGGATTGACCGCTGCGCATGCGGTCAATCTCGTTTTGGAAACCAGTGCGGATACCATACTTGTAACCGGAGCAGCTTCTTCAGTTGGCCATTATGCAACCCAGATGCTTGCTTTGGCAGGAAGAAGAGTAATTGGAAGCGCTTCTGGATCCAAACTCGATATCGTGTTGGATGCAGGTGCAGCAGAAGTCATAGATTACAAAACAGAAAAACTTGATAAACGCATAGGCGAACTGACCAACGGGCAGGGCGTGCCAGCCATTATCGATATGGATTTTTCTTCTACATCACTCTTGATTAATTCAGGCGCAATTGCCCCGCATGGAAATATCGTCTGTTACGGCTCAAACGACATGGGCCAGATCGAAGTCCCATTCAGGGATTTGTTGTTCAAATCAATCTCTTTGAAGTTCATCCTTGTGTACCAATTGCTACCGTCGGATCGCCAAAAGGCAATCAAGCGTCTAGAGGAGTTTCTCCTCTCCGGGGGAGCCAAAACCCGAATAAGTCAAACTTTAACGCTTGAAGAAATCGCCAAGTCACATGAATTGGTTGAAAATGGCACTGCGAACGGAAATGTTGTCCTTTCGATTTGAAACCTCTTGTCTTTGGGAGTTTGATAAGGCACTCAACATTCATGACAAAACTTGAACCTCGAAAACTTGATCATGTAGTGCTGCCGGTACCCGATTTGGATGTCGCGCGCGAACGCTTGAGCGCACTCGGATTTACTGTTGCAGAAGATGGTCGCCACAAGTTTGGAACCGAGAATTGTTGTGTTCATTTCGCAAATGGAACATTTCTTGAGCCACTTGCAATTGGTCATCGCGAAACTGTTGAAGCCAACATGCTGAAGGGAAACAATTTTCTCATTCGCGATGCAACTTATCGCTTTCGAAATGGTGACAATGGGTTTTCGATGGTCGTTTTCATTGGCGAAAATGCTCGTGCTGAGCGCAAGATGCTTCGTCAGGAAGGTTACCGCACCGGGAAAATGGTAACGGTCAAACGTCCGGGAGTTTACGCCAGGTCGGTATTTTCGATAGATGAGCGCGCACCAGATTTCAGTTGCTTCCTGTGTCAGTGGCTTGAAAAAGATTTGAAGAACCAAACGAAACTTGTTGGGCACGAAAATGGGGCTATGGGGATCAGCCGGGTAGTACTTTGCGAGATCGTTCCATCAGATTTTCAGTACTACTTGCAAATCGTAAGCGGCCAACGCGACGTTCAATCCCACTCCTTTGGCATGGACCAAAACTTACCCAACGCGGTATTGTCAGTTTTGACTCCGGTAGGAATGAAATCTTTCTATGGTGTTGATGATGCAACTGACGAACGAGGACTCAAGGCCAAAGCAATCGACATCGAAGTAAATAATTTGAAGACGGTCGAAAAGTTGCTGAAGAATAACAAGGTAGGGCATTTGCAAATTGGTGTGCGTCTAGTGGTTCCGCCAGCCCTGGGTCAAGGCTTCACCATCGCGTTTATGGAGAAATAGTTTGACCGCCGCAAACAGTGAAGTTCATGTGGGTTCTGCAGTATTTTCCAATAATCTGCCGTTATCCATTATCGCCGGACCATGCCAGCTGGAAAGCCGACAGCATGCATTCGACATGGCTGGCGCTCTGAAGGAATTAACAAACGAGCTTGGTATCGGTTTTGTTTACAAATCCAGTTACGACAAAGCCAATCGAACCAGTATTAGCGCTACACGAGGATCTGGATTGGATGCTGCAATTTCCGTATTTGGCGATCTTCGCAAGGAAATGGATATTGCGGTTTTGACCGATGTTCACACTGAAGAGCAATGTGCAATTATTGCACCTCATGTGGATGTTTTACAAATTCCCGCTTTTTTATGTCGTCAGACCGATCTGCTCGTAGCTGCCGCAAATACCGGAAAAATCGTCAACGTTAAAAAGGGTCAGTTTTTGGCCCCTTGGGACATGAAAAATGTAGTGAAGAAAGTTACCGATAGCGGCAACAGCAATGTGCTGGTCACGGAGCGTGGAGCAAGTTTTGGCTACAACACGCTTGTATCAGACATGCGCGCACTACCTATTATGGCGTCTGAGACGAAAGCACCAATCATCTTCGATGCAACCCATTCGGTGCAAAGTCCGGGAGGTTTGGGGGGATCATCCGGCGGTGACAGAACCATGGTTCCCTATCTTTCACGCGCAGCGGTCGCGTGCGGTGTCGCCGGCGTATTTGTGGAAACCCATGACGATCCGGACAATACCTCTTCATCGGATGGGCCAAACATGATGAAGTTGACTGACATGCGTGGGCTGCTGGAATCATTGATCAAGATCGATGCAGTCGTAAAACAGACATAATACTGAAGTAGCGATTGTTTGGACTTGTCGAATCAGGTTTTTGGCAAGGGATAACAACGGCTGTTTAAATTTGCAAGAAATGCCCCGGAACCCGCAGTTAAACGAAATATTTCTGGAATTCGCAAAGCTGGTGCAAAATGCCAACATTGGCAATTGCAGCCATGCTTCTAAAAAAATTGTCCGCGATACCAACCGGCTTGCAATTCGGTCAGCCAACGAATTGAACGATCCTGCATTGATTTGCCAAAGAAGCGAAGAAATGGCGTCGCTAATCGCAGGGATTCGAAGCATCGAAAGCGGTAGCCCGGATGAAATCCGCATAAAGCGTGAATGCATGGAAATACTGGTTGAAATGAAAAAAATCAGCTCCGGTCAATTGCCAAATCAGGCACTGATAGTAAATGCAGATGAGGCAGGGCGAAAAATCGCCTGATCTGGTATTTCAAATCATGAAGTGCCAAGTTTTTGAATTCGGCTTTTGTATTGCTGCTCTAGGCACTTGAAATTTTGCTCGCATTCGTTTCGTTTTTTCAACCAATTACCCTGATCCTTTGAAATCTCGTTTACTGCGCTTGTATTGTCTGCACCGACACGTTTGTCAGCAAAAAGCGCTGCCATTCGTTCATCCAGAACAATCAGGTTTTCACTGTTGCAGATTGCATATTCACTCGGAATTTGTGCACGCGAGCACGAAAAAGATTGCCCGATTGCAAGAGTTGCGCCGGAAAATATCATGACACTGATGATTGCAGAAATTGATATGGTATTTTTTGCAATGGGTATTATCGTGCTCGCTGTTTTCATGTGCATCGCCATTCTCCCTGTTCATTGTTCGACGTATCCGGAAAAATTGGAGGCAACTGGGCGAAAATTGGGCAAAAGTTTGCCCGTCCACAATGAAAGACAGCAATCTGGTTGATTATGACGCAACTGGGCAACTTGCCATTTTTTACGGAATGGCATTTAACCGCAGGACGTTGCACTGGAGGCAAATATGACCGCTATTATTGATATTCATGGACGGGAGATCCTGGACAGTCGGGGAAATCCTACCGTTGAGGTGGATGTATTGTTGGAAGATGGTTCATTTGGCCGCGCAGCAGTACCATCCGGTGCATCGACAGGTGCTCATGAAGCGGTTGAACTCCGCGATGGCGGAAGCCGATATTTGGGAAAAGGTGTTTCCAAGGCAGTAGAGGCCATAAATGGAGAAATATTTGAAGCATTGGCCGGACTGAATGCTGGTGGGCAGCGGATGCTGGATCAGACGATGATTAATCTGGATGGAACGCAGAACAAAGGGCGAATTGGTGCAAATGCAATTCTTGGAGTTTCCCTCGCAATTGCAAAAGCTGCCGCTGATGCATCCGGGCTTCCGCTATACAGGTATGTCGGTGGCGGCAATGCGCATGTCTTACCGGTACCGATGATGAATATCATCAACGGAGGTGAACATGCGGACAATCCGATCGATTTCCAGGAATTCATGATTATGCCTGTTGGCGCGGATAGTATTCGCGATGCTGTGCGCATTGGATCAGAGATCTTTCACACTCTAAAGAAAGAACTGCACAACGATGGTCACAACACTAATGTAGGCGATGAAGGTGGGTTTGCACCGGCGATAGCAAGCGCTCCCGACGCGCTTGATTTTATCATGAAATCCATTGAAAAGGCCGGGTTCAAGCCAGGCGATGAGGTTTGCCTTGCGCTGGATTGCGCTTCAACTGAATTTTACAAAGACGACTCGTATGTTCTTGCTGGAGAAGAGCGCACGCTTGAAGCAGAAGAAATGGCTGACTATTTGACAGAACTGGTTGATAAATATCCAATCATATCAATTGAAGACGGGATGGCCGAGGACGATTGGGAGGGCTGGAAGGCACTTACTGAAAAGGTCGGCGACCGCTGCCAGCTTGTCGGTGATGATCTGTTCGTTACCAATCCAGCCCGTCTGCACGACGGAATCCAAATGGGTGTAGCGAATTCAATTCTCGTTAAAGTCAATCAAATTGGCACATTGAGCGAGACTCTGGATGCAGTCGAGATGGCTCACAAAGCCGCTTATACTGCGGTAATGTCTCACAGATCTGGTGAAACGGAAGATTCGACAATCTCTGATCTGGCAGTCGCGACCAACTGCGGGCAAATCAAAACCGGTTCTCTTGCGCGTTCTGACCGTACCGCAAAATACAATCAATTGATCCGAATAGAAGAAGAGCTGGGCGGTGCTGCAAAGTATGCCGGTAAGGAAATTCTTCCCGGTTAGTGATTATTGTCACCCATAATAATCCAGTAATCTCTTAAGATAGCCTACGGCGCTGTATATTAGGCAGCTCCGAAAGGTGGTTGTGGAGATAGCAATGGGGAAGTTTTCTTCCGCTCAATGGAACAAGATTCATCAACGCCTGGACGTTAACGAACAGCACTATGGATTACCCATCCGAAGTTCTGGTTCGTTTGTATTTGCTTCATTCAACATTCGAAAATTTGGTGCCTTGAAAAAAGGTAACAAAGTCAAGCGTAGTGCAGGCTCCTGGAAACTACTCGTTCGGTTTTGCGAACGATGCGACCTGATTGCAATCCAGGAAGTTGGTGATGATCTGACCAGTGTTATGCATTTGGTTGCAGAACTTGGACCAAAATACGAATTCCTTGCGTCAGGAATAACGGGTGGAAGCCCCGGCTCAGGCGGAAATATCGAACGATTGGTATATGTTTACCGTACTGACCGACTCCATCCGACGGGCATGTCTGGAAATATCAGCTATGAGCGATCTGATATATTGAACACCCTCTATAACGATCAAGATGCATTGCTCAGTGATTTTGAGGCTCGAATTGAAGAACTGAAAAGGTGGCAGGAAAAGGTGGAAAAATGGGAACAGGCAGTTGGCGTGTGGAAAGCGACTGGCTTTACTCCCAGCGGGAAAAAAACCAGACCGGACAAACCCTCCAAACCTTCGTTTTCTGTCAGCCTGTTTCTGCAATTCATTAGAACGCCTTACGCCGTATCATTCAAAACGATTGTTGCGGGCAACGCCAAACCATATGGATTCATCGCAGTAAATGCTCACCTGCTTTATGGCGGCAACGACAAGCGCTGGAAGGGTGAACGATTGCGAGAGCTAAAGGCGCTAGTGGACTGGCTGGTGATACGGGGACAGAAAATCAAGAATTTGCGTGAGGAAAACATCATCCTGTTTGGAGACCTCAATCTGGATTTTGAGAAAATTCAGGTAAAGCGGGAAAGCATCACGGCTTATCTAAAAACCCTGAATGAGACGAGATTGAAGAAGGCAGCGAAAGTCAACATTCCGTTCATTGATGCACATCCGGGCCGTGCTGAGGTATTCAGAACGAACGCCCGCAGAAATCAAACGTTTGACCAGATTGCCTTTTTGGCTGGCGATAAAAGGCTCCCGCCACCACATCAAAATGACAACGCCGGAGAAATAACAGACCGGTTTGATTTTGGAATGTTTGATTTCGTACAATTGTTTCTTGATGCGGTTCCTGTTGCAACGAAATCCAATGGAATGCCAAAATACGATCTGTTTGAATTTGATGTAAGTGACCACATGCCAATCTGGATACGCCTCCAGAAGCCCGCTTCAAAACAGAAAGAATTTCGTTGGCGCTAAATTGATGCGCTCATTTTTTCCAGTTCGTAAACTCAATGTTAAGCCTGTTTGGGCATGGTCAACTTGTATCTGTTCTGTATTGCGTAAAGAGATATTTTTGTGGCGACACGTCAACGGCGAAACACCGGGCTTGGCAAACTTGTAGTGCCGGTATTTTCAATTCTTTTGAGTAGCTATTTCCTGTATCACGCCCAAATTGGTCGGTTTGGTTGGGATTCACAAAGCCAACTCATAGTAAAAGCGGTTACTCTTGAAAATCAGCTGGCATCCCTGCAAAGTGAACGTAAACTGTTGGCAAAACGGGTAAATCTGTTAAGGAATGGCTCAATTGAGCGGGATATGCTTGATGAGCAGGCGCGATATCACCTCAATTTGATGCACGTTGATGAAATCAGCATCATGAAAGTGAACGGTAGCTGACATCTTGCCTTTTTATGCATGGGGTACATATGTAAGCTGCATCAATAACAATTGATATTTTATGTGCTTGGTACAACAATACCGATATAAACGGAGAAGACCAAATGGCGGCAAAAGCCAAAAAATCCGGGGTGGAGGCTGAAAAAATTTCTACAGTTCACAAGGCGCCAGCGCCTAAAAAATTCAACAAGGAAACAGATTTAAAAGCTTACAAAGACATGCTTCTGATTCGTCGTTTTGAAGAGCGCGCAGGTCAGTTGTATGGGATGGGCTTTATTGGCGGCTTTTGCCACCTTTATATAGGACAAGAAGCCGTTGTTACCGGAATGCAGATAGCGGCCGAGGATGGTGATCAGGTTATCACCAGTTACCGCGACCATGGTCACATGCTTTCCTGTGGTATGGATCCCAAGGGTGTAATGGCCGAACTTACCGGCAGGGTCGGTGGTTATTCCAAAGGCAAGGGTGGTTCAATGCACATGTTTTCCAAAGAAAAGAATTTCTTTGGGGGGCATGGAATAGTCGGCGCGCAGGTGTCTTTGGGTACAGGATTGGCATTTGCCAACAAGTATCGGGAAAACAAGAATGTATCGATGACCTATTTTGGTGACGGCGCCTCCAACCAGGGACAGGTTTACGAGAGCTTCAACATGGCCTCGCTTTGGCACCTACCGGTCATATATATCGTAGAAAACAACCGTTACGCAATGGGTACATCGGTTAGCCGGTCATCCGCCCAAACCGATTTTTCACAACGTGGTGCTTCATTTAACATTCCTGGAATGCAGGTTGACGGCATGGACGTAAGGGCTGTCACCGCAGCGGGAGAATACGCCATTAAACGGGCGCGCGAAGGCAAAGGCCCCTTCATCCTGGATATGCAAACCTACCGATATCGTGGACACTCAATGTCCGACCCGGCAAAATACCGAACCAAAGACGAAGTTCAGAAGATGCGTGCCGAGCATGACCCGATTGAGCAAGCCAAGCAGAGAATAATCAAGAGCAAATGGGCGAGCGAAGATGATTTGAAAGCGGTAGACAAGGAAATTCGGGAAATTGTCAGCGCTGCAGCGGAATTTGCTCAAAATGATGCTCGGCCCGATCCATCTGAACTTTATACAGAAATTCTGATTTAGGGAGCGGCAATTATGCCTATTGAAATTTTAATGCCTGCTCTCTCTCCGACTATGGAAGAAGGCAATCTTGCCAAATGGTTGGTGAAAGAGGGTGACACCGTTGCGGCCGGCGATATAATCGCGGAAATTGAAACTGACAAAGCAACCATGGAAGTTGAGGCCGTCGATGAAGGTACGGTTGCGAAAATAGTAATCGACGCTGGTACCGAGGGTGTGAAAGTAAACTCGGTAATCGCAGTTCTGGCAGCAAATGGCGAAGATGCTTCAGATGCAGTAAACGCGACAGCTTCTAAGGAACCTGCACCCGCACAAGAACCTGCACAAGAAACTGAAAAAAAAGAGGCCACTCCAGCTCCTGAACCTGTAAGCATATCGGTTGCATCTGACCCTGATATCCCTGAAGGAACAGAGATGGTTTCGATGACTGTTCGCGAAGCGTTGAATTCGGCCATGGCAGAAGAGATGCGGGCTGATCCGGATGTCTTCGTTATGGGTGAAGAAGTTGCCGAGTATCAAGGTGCTTACAAAATCACCCAAGGGTTACTTGATGAATTTGGGCCAAAGAGAGTGGTCGATACACCAATTACCGAACATGGATTTGCCGGAATAGGAGTTGGTGCTGCAATGGCAGGATTGAAGCCTGTTGTGGAATTCATGACGTTTAATTTTGCCATGCAGGCGATTGACCAGATTATCAACTCTGCAGCCAAGACTCTCTATATGTCAGGCGGTCAAATGGGCGCTCCAATGGTATTTCGTGGTCCAAATGGTGCTGCAGCCAGAGTAGGCGCTCAACATTCGCAATGTTATGCAGCCTGGTACGGCCATATACCTGGACTCAAGGTTGTGATGCCTTACACCGCAGCAGATGCCAAAGGCCTCCTGAAGGCGGCCATTCGCGATCCCAATCCAGTCATATTCCTTGAAAACGAAATTCTTTATGGGCAGTCCTTTGATGTGCCAAAACTTGAGGATCATGTACTGCCGATTGGCAAGGCACGCATACACAAACAAGGAAACGATGCAACGATTGTTTCGTTTGGTATCGGTATGACATATGCAGTTAAAGCTGCCGAACAACTGGCAGGCGAGGGGATTGATGTCGAAATCATCGATCTTCGGACTATTCGCCCAATCGATCTGGATACTGTTATTGAATCGGTCAAGAAAACCGGCCGCTTGGTAACAGTGGAAGAGGGATTCCCGCAATCGTCGGTCGGTGATCATATTGCGAGCCAGATTGTGCAACGTGCTTTTGATTATCTGGATGCGCCTGTGGTTACCATTTGCGGCAAGGATGTGCCAATGCCATACGCTGAAAACCTCGAAAAACTGGCACTGCCAAATGTCGATGAGGTTGTTCAGGCGGTAAAGCAGGTAGCTTATAAGGATTGATGATGCAGCGCCTTGATCTCCGGTCACTCCGTTACGACAAACTCGGAAAATCCGTGCTGATTGATGGGCGACAGGTAGTAGTTGAGATCAGTCACGAAGCCCTGGAGGCGCTATCCAACAAACCGCTGACAGAAGAACAGGCAGTCCATAAAGTTGCGGAAGAAACAAAACGATTAACTCGCTTGGCAGAGTGGGTGCCAGCTGATGATGGCAAGATACACATAACGACAAATCTGTTGATGAATGACGGCTTTTATGAAGCCGAAACCGGGGAAACGACATAATGCCAATAAACGTCACCATGCCAGCCCTTTCACCCACCATGGAGGAAGGCAATCTTGCCAAATGGCTCGTCAAAGAAGGCGATAACGTTTCTGCGGGTGACGTTATTGCCGAAATTGAGACTGACAAGGCAACAATGGAAGTAGAAGCCGTCGATGAAGGTACGGTTGCGAAGATCCTGATTGATGCGGGCACTGAGGGCGTAAAAGTCAATGAAGTAATCGCCATTCTTGCAGAAGAGGGCGAAGATGCCGCCTCCATCAGCGCGCCATCAAACGGCAAGTCAGCACCAGTCGATACATCTGATAACCCGGCAAAGAAGGAATCCAATCCGGCAGCCGACGAAAAACCTGAACCAACATCAACTCCAACCACTCAATCGGAAAAGCCAGCAGCTCAAGGTGAGCGCATATTTGCTTCCCCGCTTGCCCGACGTATGGCGAAGCAAAATGGCGTAGATATCTCATCTGTGACGGGCAGTGGCCCACATGGCAGGATCATCAAACGCGATGTCGAAGGATTATCGGGTTCACCGGCCAAAAGCGATGCGGGTGAAGCAGCAAAACCTACCAAAATGCCGGTTTCCTCGATGGCCGATGATGATGTGCTCAAGCTGTACAAAGAGGGCAATTATGAGGTTTTGCCGCATGATTCAATGCGGAAGGTTATTGCTACCCGATTGACGGAATCATCACAGACGATACCAGTTTATTATCTAACGGTTGATTGTGAGCTGGATGCGCTACTGGAGTTGCGTAAAAGCGTCAATTCGTCTGCGCCAGTAGGTGAGGATGACAAACCCGCATATCGCGTTTCGGTAAACGACTTTATAATCAAGGCTATGGCGCTGGCCCTGCGGGATGTACCAATGGCAAATGCATCATGGACAAGCGGCGCGCGAATTATTCACAAACATTGTGATGTGGGTGTGGCAGTAGCCATACCCGACGGATTGCTGACGCCGATTATTCGCAATGCCGAGGAAAAAACACTTTCAGTAATTTCCCTTGAAATGAAAGATATGGCTGGAAGGGCTAGAGACAAGAAGCTGTTACCTGAAGAATACCAAGGTGGATCGACAGCGGTTTCCAATTTGGGAATGTTCGGAGTATCAGATTTTACCTCAATAATTAATCCACCGCACGCATCAATTCTCTCGGTTGGAGCCGGGGAAGAAAAGGCCGTGGTAAGGGATGGTGCAATTGCAATCGCAAATATCATGACAGTCACATTTGCTTATGATCACCGTGTGATTGACGGTGCTCTTGGTGCACAACTGGCCGGCGCATTTAAAAATTACATTGAAAAGCCAATGGCGATGCTTGTTTGATTACTGAGCAATCGGCGGTGCACCTTCTATCAATTGGGCTATGTCTCTGCCAAATCGGGAAAGAATGATTGCAATGATGATTGTATAAACAAGATTGGTTACACCGCTTATCAGATTTAAAGTCAGAATACGCGCAATGCTTCGAGATATGAAAAAAAGCATCAAAAATAATCCTGGACCTTTTACAATCCAGGGAAGTGCCCAAATAGTGTTAAAATTGATCACCTGCATCAAAGTATCGAAAATTTGCATCGGAATATGGCCTCTCTGTTTTCCCCGTGCCTTACCGGAGCCTGTAAATTTGGCAACTCAATGGCATTATAACGTATGTGTTCCAGATTGAGAAAATGAATTAGATGCATTCCATCCACATTCGCCGCGCAACAAAACAGGATGCTTCGGAGTTGGTTTGCCTGATCGATTGCGCAGGGTATGGCATGCCATTATATGTGTGGGACACCATAATTGATGGAGAAAGTTCAGTACTCGAAGTTGGTCGCAAACGCGCAATGAGGGAGGAGGGCAGCTTCTCCTACAAAAATGCGTGGGTTGCTGAAATGGATGGCAACGTAGCGGGAATATTGGTTGGATATCGACTTGATGATGAGATTGAATTGGATGAGGACGATAAAATTCCTACCGTTTTTCGTCCCCTGATCGAATTGGAATCCGAAGCGCCGGGTACTTGGTATGTAAACGTGCTTGCAGTGCATGACGAATATCGCGGTAAAGGAATTGGCCAGAAACTGCTGGATCAAGCGGAGATTTGTGCGAAATCCACAAACGCGGATGGTCTCAGTCTGATTTTCGAAAGTGCCAATACTGGTGCAAGGAAACTCTACGAACGCGAGGGATATCGCGTTACTGCCAGTCGAAAGCGAGTTCCCTTTGGGAAAGATCGAACTGGTTCGCCTGAATGGATATTGATGAAAAAGGATATTTAACAGTGAGCAACACTACAGACTATGATGTAATCATTATCGGTTCGGGACCAGGCGGGTACGTGACGGCTATTCGTTCAGCGCAATTGGGATTGAAGACTGCGATCGTGGAGCGCGAGCATCTGGGCGGTATCTGCTTGAATTGGGGATGTATACCGACCAAGGCACTACTTCGGTCGTCCGAAATCTATCACTATATGCAAAACGCCTCAGACTACGGTCTATCTGCCGGTAAACCGGGATTTGACGCAAAGGCAATAGTGGAGCGTTCTCGTGGCGTTTCAGGCCAGCTCAATGCAGGCGTTAATGGATTGCTGAAAAAGAACAAGGTAGACGTAATCTGGGGTGAAGCCAAAATTTCCAAGCCAGGTGAAGTGGTCGTGTCGGAAACCAGCAAGAAAGCCATGGAACCGCAACACAAGGTTCCTCGCGGCGTAAAGGAACCGGGTACTTACACCAGCAAGCACATTATAGTCGCAACTGGTGCACGACCGAGGGTCATCCCCGGTATTGAGCCGGATGGAAAATTCATCTGGACATATTTTGAGGCAATGGTGCCGGAAAAAATGCCAAAGAGCCTCGTGGTAATGGGATCGGGTGCAATCGGCATGGAGTTTGCGAGCTTCTATCACACTATGGGTGCAGACGTGACGGTCGTTGAACTCTTGCCAAAAATTCTGCCTGTAGAAGACGAAGAAATCTCTGCGCACGCTAAAAAACGATTTGAAAAGGCCGGGATGCGCATTCTGACTGGTGCAAAAGTTGCAAAAGTGGAGAAAAAATCAGCCGGTATAATAGCCTCGGTAGAACTCGAAGATGGTTCAAAAGAAGATATTTCTGCTGAAAAATTGATCTCGGCTGTAGGTGTTCAGGGCAACATTGAAAACCTTGGGTTGGATGAACTTAGTGTTAAAACGGATCGCGGTGTAATTTCTGCTGATGGATTTGGACGCACTTCAGTCGAAGGTATATACGCGATTGGCGATGTCGCCGGTCCACCAATGCTGGCACACAAGGCGGAGCACGAGGGAGTAATCTGCGTAGAGAAAATCGCCGGTCTTGATGCGCATCCGTTGGATAAATCCAAAATTCCGGGATGCACGTATTGCCACCCTCAAATTGCTTCTGTTGGTATGACAGAAAAGGCAGCGAAGGAAGCCGGTCACGAAGTGAAAGTTGGGAAATTTCCCTTCATTGGTAACGGAAAGGCAATCGCGCTTGGTGAAGCAGACGGAATGGTTAAAACGGTTTTCGACGCAAAAACAGGGCAATTACTGGGTGCGCATATGATTGGCGCTGAGGTTACCGAGCTCATACAAGGCTACGTTGTGGCGATGAACCTTGAAACAACCGAGGAAGACTTGATGCATACTGTCTTCCCACATCCAACGCTCTCAGAAATGATGCACGAGAGCGTTCTCGATGCTTACGACCGTGTAATTCACATGTAACGCAGACTTTGCAACTCCAACAGCGAAGGATATTTCATGCACCTAAATTGTCAGAATCTCAGACGTTATGTACTAATCCTGTTTGCAGCATTGGGAATTGCACCTCTGGAGCTTAACTCCGCTATTGCAGACTCTTGTTGGGATCACAATGGTTCGCTAATGCGCCTGCAGGACGAAGGAAACAAGCGTTGGTTTTACTACGAAGTACCACGATCCGGGCTGCAGCAAGCGGGAGTATATCGCGGAACTCTACTGTTTGAAGGGGAAAAAGTGGGAAACTGGTATGAAGGAGAAGCCAGGGTGTTTTCTAACCACTGTCCCGGTGATCCGCTTATTTACAGTGTGGGTGGTCCGGTAAGATCTGACCAACTTCAAGTGACTGTTAGAGGCACACGGGAATTGCACAAGAAATGCCAACCGTCCGGTAATTTTGTAGAGGATACGTTGGTGTTTACCTATGCACGGCAATGCTGACAAATGCCAAAGCCCCTTACCGGATTTTTATGGGTATTTTGCATGACAACCTTGTTCGGGTTGCTTGCCGGAACTCTGAATTTATTAAACCCTGACGCTGTCCATATCCCATTTGGTTCAAACGGTGAATCAGCTGAAGGACTGGATGGAATATTTGCATCCTTACTATCAAGTGCTGTGCTTGGCGTAATATTTGGGTTGATTACAGCATTGATTTGCTTGATATTTTCATTTGGCATAAAGAGAGCAACGCGAAAATCAAGGAAATGATCCAACGAAATATCCAACTATCCGAAACTGTTTGAACATTTGAAACAAAAGAAAAGATACCAATGGTAACGCTTCTCGACAAAACCCGGCAAAAACCAAGGCATCCAGAAAAGGTAAATCGGCCGGAAAACCCGATTTTGAAAAAACCATCCTGGATACGTGTCAAAGCTGGTGGCTCACCCGTATATGAGAAAACTAGGAAAATTGTTCGCGACAATAATCTGGTGACTGTATGTGAAGAGGCTGGATGCCCCAATATTGGAGAGTGCTGGTCCAAAAAACATGCAACCATGATGATCATGGGAGACACTTGCACGCGGGCTTGTGCCTTCTGTAACGTGCGAACAGGAATACCTGGTCCGCTTGATCCACAAGAACCCGCAAATGTTGCTGATGCGGTCAAGAAACTCGGATTGAATCATGTGGTCATTACTTCTGTCGATCGAGACGACCTTGATGACGGCGGGGCAAATCATTTTGTCGAAACAATTGCAGCAATTCGGCAGGAAGCGCCGAACACAACAATAGAAATTCTTACCCCCGATTTTCTTCGCAAGGCAGGTGCTTTGGAACGGGTTGCCTTGGCCAAGCCAGATGTATTCAATCACAATCTGGAAACTGTACCTTCAAGGTACCTGACAGTTAGACCTGGTGCTCGTTATTTTCATTCCTTGCGCCTGCTACAGCAGGTAAAGGAAATCGACCCGAGTCAATTTACCAAATCCGGCATTATGCTTGGCCTGGGTGAAGAGCGAAATGAAGTCTTGCAGGTAATGGATGACCTGCGTTCAGCAAATGTCGATTTCATTACCATCGGTCAATATTTACAACCCAGTTCGCGCCACTATCCAATTGATCGCTTTGTTACCCCGGAAGAATTCAAGGCCTACGAGACCATCGCCTGGACCAAAGGATTTTCAATGGTATCATCCAGCCCACTAACACGTTCTTCCCATCATGCTGGTGAAGACTTTGAAAAACTACGGGCAAACCGAAACAATAATCTGGGCCAGGACATCTGAATATTGCCAACCGTATCCAGGACCCATCGCGTATATCATTGCGCAGAGGATATGTTTGATCTGGTTGCAGATGTAGAGAAGTATCCAGAGTTCGTTCCACTATGTCATTCGTTGAAAGTTCAATCACGCAGGCAAATAGATGTGCGGGAAGTGATTACCGCAGAGATGCGCGTGAAATACAAAATGTTTAGTGAAAGCTATTCCAGCCGGGTACTTCTGGATCGGAAAAATCATTCAATTGAGGTCACTTACCTTGATGGTCCGTTTGAATACCTCAACAACAATTGGAAGTTTGTGCCAATTGATGAAGGTAATTGCGAAGTGCTATTCGATCTCGATTATCAGTTGAAAAGCCGATCATTACAACTCGTCATGGGCTCGGTCTTTGATATCGCCTTTTCACGATTTACTACTGCTTTTGAGCAGCGTGCTGATGCCATATACGGTAAACATAGTCGCTGAAAGTAAATTCCCCCGGACAGGGAAGCCGGGGGAAACACAGGGATTTGGAAAAGGGTTTTAAGCGATTGGGGATAAAGTTTTCCCTTTTCCGTGCATTCTATGTAGCACTCTATCATGATTGAGAATGTGTAATCTGTCACACGCTGAAACAAGTTCGCTTTTCCTGACACTGTTTTTGATTTTTTTGGCCGACAACTCTTTCACAGTGTCTGCACCGGTAACATCTGTTCAGGATTTCTAATTTTCAACAACAGCCCTGACTTCAACCAATTTCGGTGAAGTTCCCATAATGGATATCAACGACAATGGAACATTTACAGATGGCATGACTTCCACTGAATTCTTGTTGATTACTACATGTATGCTTTTGGTGTAGTGCCGGACGAAGATGGAACGGAAGGTTTTCCGCGCAAGTTCCTCCCGTTCTGTTTTTGACAACTGAATTTCCGTAGCAGCAGATTTGGCCGCAATAAGCGCCGCTCTACGAATCTCGCCTTTGGTTTCTTCAAGAATCGATAAATCGTGTCCAATCACATACATGACTGCACAAAACAACAAAGATACACCGGTATAGATAGAAAAACCTGCGGAATCGCTCCGCAAAATCGGAATTTGTTTCATCACACATTTAACCCACTTAGAAACCCACTAGAAAACCTAGGTGAAAATTCTTATTTCAAAGTTAACTTGTGTGAAACTGCCTGCAGTGCCAAATTTTGAACCATGATTTAATTATTGAGCGGCTATCTACACGTTAACAGGGTTGCTTTTCTTCCTCTTCATCAAGCCCATATGCAAGCAACATCTCAATGGCTGCCTTGGTGGTTTCGGTCCGAACTGCTTCACGACCGATTTCACCAAATTGAAACTCTTCGACATATGCCCCTTCTTCGTGTTCTCCGGCAACCGCTATAAAAACGAGGCCAATCGGTTTATCGGCACTGCCACCTCCTGGTCCGGCAATTCCGGTTACAGCAACGCATGCGGATGCATTCGATGCGTTGAGGCCGCCCAGCGCCATAGCAATTGCCGTATCCGCAGAAACAGCCCCGTATTTGGTAATTGTCTCAATCGAAACGCCAAGCAACTCCTGTTTCGCTTCATTTGAGTAAGTTACAAATCCACGTTCATATACGTCTGATGATCCCGCAACTTCTGTGAGAAGACCAGCAATCAACCCACCAGTACAGGATTCAGCCGTGGCAATTTTTCCACTTTGGGCGCGAAAGCGGTCAATTGTGTATTGCGCCATCTCCAGAAGCTCAGCGTTGAAAGTCACTGGATTTGCCTCTGTGATACCGGAAATGAAACGGTAGCTGTAGCAAGCGCCGCAATTCCTTCTTCGCGGCCTATAAATCCAATTCGTTCATTGGTGGTAGCCTTTACAGAAACCCTTTGCATCTCAATATCGCAAATTTCAGCTATCCGCTGACGCATGGATTCCCGATGTGGACCAATCCTGGGCGCTTCACAAATTACGGTAACATCCAGGTTGGTTATGACACCACCGGCATCAAACACAAGATTGCAAGCATGGGTCAGGAAATGGTCCGATGGCGCATCTTTCCACTTGTCATCTGACGGGGGAAAGTGTGATCCGATGTCACCTGCACCAATTGTACCAAGCAATGCATCAGTCAATGCGTGTAATCCCACATCTGCATCCGAGTGGCCGCTGAGTTGTTTGTCGTGTGGAATATCAACGCCACACAAAACAACTGAAATACCGGGGACCAACGCATGAACATCATAGCCGCTGCCTGTTCTGATATCTTGAATTGTCTGCAATAATGCTATCCTTCGTTCTGCAAGGTTGAAATCATTTGTATCCGTAATCTTGAAGTTGTCCCGATCTCCTTCAACCAGATTGATTGAGATTCCTGCCCACTCCGCCACTGCCGCATCGTCTGTAAAATCATGAAGATTGTCATTAACAGCGGATTGATGTGCACTTAATATCTCACTGAGGATAAACCCCTGGGGCGTTTGTGCTGTATACATTCCTTCTCTGGGAACTGTCGACAAATTTCCATTTTTCAATTTCTTGATCGTGTCAGCAATCGGGCAGGCGGGGAGGGCACCCTGACCGCAATCAATTCCTTTAATTGTTCTTGTTATCAGTTCATGAGAAACAAATGGGCGGGCTGCATCATGGATCAATACATGACTGCATCCGATTTCTGCAACAGCCTCCATTCCAGCATTGCAACTTAGTTGGCGTGTATTTCCGCCTTTTACTGGTGGTAGAAGTTTTGCGTTTTTTGTCACCGAAGCTTCGTAAAGGTCAATATCGTCTTTATGAACAACAACCTGAATGTCATGAACATCGCAATGCCCGCTAAAACAATCAATTGTATGCTGCAAGACTGACTTTTCACCAAGCAATCGGTACTGCTTTGGACCGGCTTCATAACCCATGCGCTCGCCTCGACCCGCCGCAACTATCACTACACATATTTTTCGCAAGGGAATATTTTCCAGTAATCTCAATCAGGCAAAGCTAAAGCACGGTGTGACACCCCGTTCAACACGCTTGTAAGCCTTCCCCCACTTCTGTAAACAGGTTGAAATACAATATTGCACATTTTTTGTGCACTATACCGGAATTCAGAATTGACTATGAGAATCGCACAAAAAACAGGCAAACCGGATCTAGGCAAGCCTGTAAACATTGGTGGGCTCGAAGTGCGCAATCGCGCATTTCTGGCGCCCATGTCGGGTGTCACGGATTTGCCGTTTCGAAAGCTGGCCTGGAAATATGGCGCCGGCTTGGTAATTTCCGAGATGGTCGCAAGTGAAGCCTATGTAGGCGGTGAAGCCGAAATGGCCTTCAAAGCTGACTGTGAAGGCCTGCCGCTCAAAATCGTACAATTGGCTGGATGCGAACAGGTCTGGATGAGTGAAGCAGCAAAAGTCGTTGAGGCAGCGGGTGCCCAGATAATTGACATCAACATGGGATGTCCTTCAAAGCGTGTCGTAAACGGCCAGTCGGGTTCAGCTTTGATGCGTGACCTCGATCATGCACTTACTCTGATCCACGCAGTCGTTGAAGCTGTTTCAGTCCCAGTGACATTGAAAATGCGTCTGGGTTGGGATCATCAATCAATGAATGCAGCAGAACTCGCTTCACGGGCTGAAGCAGCGGGTATCCAAATGATTACGGTTCATGCACGCACCAGATGCCAGTTCTACAAAGGAACGGCTGATTGGAATGCGATCCAGGCAGTAAGGGAAAGTACCAGCCTGCCATTGGTGGTAAACGGAGACATTATAAATCCAGAGACGGCCCAAACTGCCTGTGAAGCCTCTGAAGCAGACGTGGCAATGATCGGCCGAGGCGCATACGGCGCGCCATGGATGCCGGCATATGTTGCCGGAGTATTGAACCGATCCCAAGTCGAAAAACTCATTAAAGATCCAGCTCGTTCAATTTACCATTTTGAAGAAATGTTGTCCTACTACGGAATCGAATTGGGTATAAGACAGGCGCGTAAACATTTGTCCTGGTACCTGGATAGACTGAATTTACCCCCGGAAACGGAAACCCTTCGAAAAGACTTGCTCACTGCCACTAACCACAGGATGGTTCAAGCAACGCTTTTGCAACTTTACAGCTCTGCCGATGGTTCATATGAAGCCGCGAACGGTAAAATTGACCCTTATGAAATTTGCGCTGCATGACTAACCAAACTGCGATATCTCACCTTGAAGATGTTGATCGATGGTCGGCAAAAGAATTGCCGAATTTACGACAGATCTTCGATAACTTGCCGCAAGCTGTAATTCTGGCGGATCGGGAAAATCACATTGGATACGCTAATTCAGCCGCAGAGACACTATTTGACGCATCTGCCGCGCATTTGAAAAAAGGCAAACTTCATCAGTTTATTCCTGCGAATTCTCCAGCGCTCGATCTTGTTGCACAGGTTCATGAGACAAGAACGCCGGTAACAGAATATCGACTGGAATTGTCTTCTCCACGAATTGCGGGTGACAAGTTTTTTGATGTACATGCTGCGCCAGTTCCGGAAAATCCGAATTGGGTCATCCTGACAATTCATGAAAGAGCGGTCACAGACAAAATTGAACGTCAATTTTCCCACCAAAACGCAGCACGGTCGGTGGGTAATCTGGCAGCTATGCTGGCTCATGAAATCAAGAATCCGCTATCTGGAATTCGCGGTGCTGCGCAACTGTTGGCTACAACAATTTCTGACAAAGACAAAAACCTGACCGACCTCATTACTACTGAAACTGATCGCATCGTAAACATCGTAAACCGAATGGAAGTATTCAGCGATAAACGTGACATAACACCGGCACCGGTGAACATGCATGAAGTACTTGGGCACGTGAAAAAACTGTCGGAATTTGGTTTCGCTAAAGGGATATCCATTCAGGAAGAATACGATCCATCCATTCCAATGGCGTCGGGAGATCATGATCAACTTATTCAGGTGTTTCTGAATCTGCTCAAAAACGCAGCCGAAGCAGTGGATGGGCAGAAAAAACGCACCATCAAACTTACATCTGCCTACCGGTCCGGAATATCAATTATTTCACCTGTTTCCAAAGTTCGAACCAACTTGCCTTTAGAGTATTGTATCAAGGATTCCGGGGTCGGAGTTCCAGCAGAAATACGAAACCATATTTTCGATCCGTTTGTAACTACCCGCATTAACGGAACCGGTCTGGGGCTGGCACTGGTCGCAAAGATTATTGGTGATCATGGAGGGTTGATTGAATGTGAGTCAAGCCCGGGTTCGACCACGTTTCGCGTAATGTTGCCTGTTTGGAAAGGTGGCGAAGACACAGAAGGGTACACTGATGTCTAAAGGTACAGTGCTCGTAGCTGATGACGATGGTGCGATTAGGACCGTCTTAAATCAGGCAATTTCAAAGGCCGGTTACGAAGTGCGTTTGACGTCCAACGCGTCAACTCTTTGGCGCTGGATATCCGAAGGAGAGGGGGACGTCGTAGTATCTGATGTAATCATGCCGGATGGTGATGGATTGGAACTGGTTCCCAAAATCAAGCAGGTCCGACCCGATCTTCCAATAATTGTGATGAGTGCCCAAAATACGCTTATAACTGCAGTCCGGGCTACTGAGGCTGGTGCGTATGAATATCTTCCAAAGCCATTTGATTTATCTGATCTGGTGAAATCAATTGACCGCGCATTCGATGAACCAGTTTCAGAAATAACAAGTACTGCACCTGCGCTGGAACAATTAAGGCAAATGCCGCTCGTCGGTCGTTCGCCACACATGCAAGAACTCTACCAAAGAATTGCACACCTCCTTCACAGCGATCTACCGGTATTGATTACGGGAGAAGCTGGCACAGGAAAACATCTTACAGCGAGGGTAATCCATGAATTTGGTGATCGCAAAAATGGCAATTTCATTGCGGTGAATTTGGCTTCCATTCCGGATACCGAAATTGAAACTCACCTGTTTGGTGATTCATACGGATCAAACGAAGGCAAGATAAAGGAAGCAGCTGGAGGAACACTGTTCTTGCAGGAAATCGAGACGTTATCGATGAAAACTCAAGCGCGGTTGATTGGCGCACTGAAATCTGAATCTGGAGTTTTGGTGTCAGTTGAAAGAAAACCGGGCAATTTAAGTTTTAGATTGATAGTCGCGACCAAAACCTCACTTTCAAACATGGTTTCCGATGGCAAGTTCAGAGAAGATTTGTATTATTGTCTTAATGTCCTCCCAATACATTTGGCTGCGCTGAGAGAACGCCTGGAGGATATTCCAGATCTTGCACACCATTTTCTGAAATTGCAGCAACTTGAAACCGGCTCTTCGAAACATTTGAATCCCACGGGCATCAGGTTCCTGAAGCAGTATTCATGGCCAGGAAATGTCCGTGAGTTGGAGAATTTTCTGCGACGCGTTTGCCTTATGCACACATCGGAAAACATTTCTGACGAAATTCTAAAAATGGAGTTGGAAAAATTCGAAACTATGCACAAATCTCTTGGCGGAAATAATCCTGAAAAGGAAGATCTAGCGGAATCCATCGGACAATTTTTGACCCGGTTTTTTAACTCATATGACCAAGACTTGCCGCCAGATGGCATATACCAACAATTTTTACCGGCATTCGAGGGCCCTGTAATTTCTCGCGCCTTGTCTGCGACAAACGGAAATCAGATAAGGGCGGCCAAATTACTCGGTTTGAATCGCAATACGCTGCGAAAGAAAATTCGCGAACACAAAATAAAAATCACGAAGACTACTATTTGAACACAGTTTATGCAGTGTTTCATTTTTGCCACATTCGTGTTGCGAAATGGCAACGCTTTTGAGATATTGTTATCATACGGAATCAAATACACGCTTGACGACTCGATGAAATTGCCTGGAGTTTTGTGATCGGTGTCCATCGCCAAAGAAATAGATAAGCAAGCAGCTTCTCAAGATCCTCCCGAACCAGAAAATTCCAGAGATTCTGGATATCCAATTTTCCGGATCGGCGGCGAGTCAAAAACGAGAGTAGTTGGTTTGGCGACGGTAATAGCTTTGCTGATCACCGGGACATTTACGTTCCTGATTTTAATCGGCCTTACACCGGTTGTTCCCAATATCAGGATTGTTATTGGTGCGGCTGTCGTAAATGGCTTGCTCACCGCGGTATTACTTTATTTAATTGGTCGTGAAGTTCACAAAATTCTTCGATCACGACGAAAAGGTCGCGCAGCTTCCCGATTGCATGTTCGTATAATCGGACTATTTAGTTTGGTTGCCGCTCTTCCAGCTATCCTGGTGGCCATCGTGGCTGGCATTACTCTGGACGTTGGATTGGACAGATGGTTTGAAATTAGAACCAAACGAATTGTCGAATCCTCGATAAGTGTGGCACAGGCCTACATGAACGAAGGAAATCGGGTGCTGATGGGAAATACCCTGTCAATGGCAATAGATTTGGATCGAAATCGAAAGCTTTATGTTCTGGATCGTCAGGGCTTCAAAAACTTATTTACAATTCAATCAAGAGGGCGCGGATTTAGTGGTGCATTCTTGTTATCTCCGGACGGAACCGAGTTATTGAGAGCCAACCTGGAATCTTCGCTGGAACTTCCTCCCGCACCAAGACGAGCGATAGAATCTGCCGACAAGGGTGAACCAGTACATATACCACCAGGTAACACAAACCATGTTGGTGCCGTATTCAAACTGCGGGAGATTCCCAACGCATATCTTTACACCCTGATTGCCGTGCAGCCCGCAGTCCTTGATGCGTTGCGAGAGACACAGTTAAACAGCGCAGATTATCAAGGCTTGGAAGAAAATCGACTTCCTTTCCAGATTGCCTTTGCAATTCTTTATCTTGGCGTCTGCCTGATTGTTCTTTTATCCGCAATCTGGATGGGCATCAGTGTTGCAAACCGTATTGTATCACCCATCAGACGGCTAATATTTGCCGCCGAAGAAGTCAGTCGCGGCAACCTTGATGTCCAGGTCAACACTCATCAATCTGAGAGCGATCTTCGTTTCCTTAATGAGACTTTCAACGTGATGCTTTCGGAACTTAGAACCCAACAATCTGAATTGTTAACCGCAAAAGAACTAATGGACCAACGCGCAAAATTTATTGAAGCAGTGCTTTCCGGAGTAAGCGCCGCTGTTATTGGCGTCGATCCTGAGGGTCACGTTACCATTGCAAATCGATCCGCCACTCCGATAATTGGAATTACACCAGAGCACGCAAAAACCAAACAAAACCTTGTAGACTGCGCACCGGATTTGGCTGATGTATTTAACAGGGCACTTTCATCAAACCGCAACCAGTATCATGAACAAATATCCATCATGCGGAGCGGTCGTGAACGGACCTTGAATGTTCAAGTAACTGCAGAAGAAGTAGAAACTCCTACTCACTCATATGTATTAACCCTCGATGACATTACCGATCTTGTTTCGGCCCAGAGAAATACAGCCTGGGCGGATGTAGCGCGTCGCATTGCTCATGAAATCAAAAATCCGCTTACTCCGATCCAGCTATCTGCGGAGCGAATAAGACGCCGATACGGAAAACAAATTACCGAGGATAGAGAGGTGTTTGACAATTGCACCGACACCATCATCCGGCAGGTGACAGATATTGGACGCATGGTAGACGAGTTTTCTGCATTCGCCAGAATGCCTACACCGGAGATGACACGAAACAACCTCAATAAGGTTATTCGCGAAACTGTGTTTATGCAAAAAGTTGGATTTCCAAATATCCAATTTGAGGTCGAATTCCAAAATGAGGCAATAGAGGCCGAGTTCGATCAACGAATGCTCTCTCAAGCACTAATCAATGTAATCAAGAATGCTGCAGAAGCCATTGAAGCGGTTCCGGACAGCGAAGATTACAAGGGTCAAATTACTGTGCAGGTATCCGTTAATGACGGAAATGCAGTTATCGATGTAATTGATAACGGCAGGGGTTTACCAGAAGAAAACCGTCAACGACTACTGGAACCCTACATGACAACCAGGGAAAAGGGGACTGGGTTAGGTTTGGCAATTGTCCGGAAAATTCTGGAGGATCACGGCGGTCAAATAGAACTTATGGATGCGCCCCAGGTTTCGGATGGTGGCCAAGGAGCAATGATGAGGTTTGTATTACCACTGCAACAAAGTGGCAACTACGACATACAAGAAAAAGTCAAAAAGAAAGTAGAAGCATAATGGCAACCGACATTCTTGTTGTAGACGACGAAAAAGATATCAGGGAACTCATAGCTGGTATCCTTGAAGATGAGGGTCACGGAACCCGGACTGCAGGAGACAGCACAACTGCATTGGAGGCCATAACCGAACGCCGACCAACCATGATATTTCTTGATATCTGGTTGCAGGGTTCAGAGCTGGATGGATTGGAATTACTCGACGAAATCAAGAGATTGCACCCCGATATCGCGGTAGTCATGATTTCTGGGCATGGAAATATTGAAACGGCGGTATCAGCTATTCGCCGCGGCGCTTATGATTACGTTGAAAAACCATTCAAGGCAGATCGCTTAATTCTCCTTGCTTCAAGAGCCCTGGAAACATCGAACTTGAAGAAACAGGTCAAGGAACTTCAGGAAAGAAGTGCGGACATGCCGGAGTTACTTGGTAACTCACAGGTCATGAATACCCTGCGCCAAACCATTGAACGTATAGCTTCCAGCAATTCAAGAATTATGATCTCAGGCGCTTCTGGTGCAGGTAAGGAGTTGGTTGCGCGGACCATTCACCAACTATCAGAACGCTGTGATGGTCCATTTGTAGTTTTAAATGCAGCAAATATTACGCCTGATCGTATGGAGTTGGAGTTATTTGGAACTGAGGGTGATGGCGATGAGGCTCGCACCGTAGGAGCACTTGAAGAAGCTCATGGCGGAACTTTGTATATTGACGAGGTAGCGGACATGCCTCGCGATACCCAAAGCCGAATACTTAGGGTGTTGGTTGAGCAGCAATTTCAACGTATTGGTGGAACAACCAAAGTAAAGGTTGATGTTCGTGTATTGTCATCTACCGCCCGCAACCTTGAAAAAGCAATTGAAGAAGAACGATTTCGCGAAGACCTTTTTCACAGATTGGCTGTTGTTCCCATTCGAATCCCACCCTTGAGCGAACGGCGGGAGGATATCCCGGAACTGGTTGACGCATTTATGGATCAGATTGCCAGGCAATCGGGCATAAAAGGGTGTGCCATTGGCAACGACGCAATGGCGGTTTTGCAGGCTCATGACTGGCCTGGAAACATTCGTCAACTACGCAACAACATTGAACGTCTGATGATTTTATCCCGGGTAGAAGATGGGACGATAATTACCGCTGATATGTTGCCCAAGGAAGTTGGAGAAATGCTACCCAATTCCGGTGGTAGCGGCGGCGAACACTTGATGTCGCTTCCACTCAAAGAGGCACGTGAAGCGTTCGAACGGGATTACCTGGCGGCGCAGGTTGGTCGTTTCAGCGGAAACATCTCGCGTACAGCTGAATTCGTTGGTATGGAACGTTCTGCGTTGCACAGGAAGCTGAAGTCACTTGGGTTGACGGAAAAGCGCTCGAATGAAGAGGGGGCAGAAAACGCATGAGAATTCTGATCTGCGGCGCGGGTCAGGTCGGTTACGGTATAGCTGAACGCTTGTCGGCTGAGGATAACGACGTTTCTGTCATCGACAATTCGCCCGAACTCGTACAAACAATTCAGGATCGACTGGATGTTCGCGGTTATGTTGGACACGGGTCGCATCCGGATGTTCTGGCCCGTGCGGGAGCCGAACAGGCCGATATGATCATTGCTGTAACACTCTATGACGAAGTGAACATGGTAGCTTGCCAGGTTGCACATTCGCTCTTTAACGTGCCAATCAAGATCGCGCGCATTCGAGCTCAAGCATACCGTCAAGCGCACTGGCAAAACCTGTTTACACGCGATCATATGCCGATTGATGTCATCATTTCCCCCGAAATCGAGGTTGGCGACGTCATTATGCGTCGCATTGCCTTGCCTGGTGTACAGGATGTAGTCCTATTTAATAATGACACTGTTGCCATGGTGGCCATTGAATGCGATGAGGATTGTCCACTTATTGACACGCCGTTGTCCCAGTTGACCGAATTGTTTCCAGACCTCAATGCAGTTGTTTCTGGTATATTGAGAGACGGCAAAATGTTTGTGCCGCGGTCCAGCGACCAAATTTTACTCGGTGATACCGCTTATGTAATCGCCGATCGGATGCAAATTCGTCGTACCATATCCATTTTCGGAAAAGAAAAGCCGGAGGCCGGGCGAATTGTAATCGCAGGTGGCGGCAATATTGGTCAGTATCTGGCAAATCGCATTGAAGAGCGAATGCCAAATGCACGCGTCAAAATCATCGAAAGTTCACGAATTGCGGCTGAAGAGTTGGCTGATAATCTTAAGCATTCTGTCGTATTGCATGGAAACGCACTTGATGAACAGGTTCTGCAGGAAGCAGGCGTCGAAAACGCAGACCTGATGGTCGCCATCACCAACAATGACCAGGTAAACATCCTTTCCTGTGTATTGGGCAAGAAGCTGGGCTGCAAATCCAACATGGCGCTCCTTAACAATGTCGGCTATCACGATTTTACAAAGTCGCTGGGGATTGATGATTACATCAATCCGCGAAGTATAACCATTTCCCGTGTTCTTCAATATGTCAGGCGCGGGCGTATCATTGGTGTCTACTCAATCAGCAATGGTGCGGCCGAGATTGTGGAAGCAGAGGCACTTGAAACCTCTCCATTGGTTGGCAAGCCGCTACGCGAACTGGATTTACCGGACGGGATTCGGATTGGCATGATTAGCCACGCCGGTGTTCTCACGAAGCCGACTGGTGACAGCGTTATCCGCGCGAATGACAAAGTCGTAATCCTTGCGTTGAGTCAACATGTTCACGATGTGGAACAAATGTTCCGTGTCAGCCTGGAATTCTTCTAGACTGAGAGTCGGATGATTGCATTTTTTTACTATTTCGCTGCATTAGGGGTTATTTTTTCGGTATCGCTAATACTGCCCATACTGGTTGGCTTTGGGTTTTCCGAAACTGAAATCGCCTACCGTTTAACAATGTACTGTGCATTGGGCATATTTTTCTTCGGCGCTGCATTGTTGGCGATATTGGGTCGACTGGAAGGTTTGAACAGAAACATTGCAATTCTGCTTGCAGTGACCAGTTGGACAGCATTTCCCTTCTTGCTGGCAATACCAATAGCTGACGTTTCAAATCTAACCTATCTGGATGCTCTATTTGAATGTGTCTCTGGTCTGACAACCACCGGAGCCAGCGTGTTTGCCAATCTGGAATCAGTGCCAAAATCTGTCATTGTTTACAGAGCCCAACTTCAATGGTTGGGAGGAATGGGAACTTTGATTACATTGGTGCTGGTGTTGGCTCCCTGGTCAATAGGGGGTCTGCCCCATGCAAGTACTGCCAGTGTTGCAGCCTCAATCGTTGCATCCCATACACGGTTGGTAAAATTTTGTGGCCAATTGTTAAGAACATTTCTGGCAATAACTGCCGCCTGTTTTGTCTGCCTGATTTTAACCGGCGTGGATACTTTCAGCTCTTTAATTTTGAGTTTGACTGCGCTTTCCACTGGCGGATTTCTTCCAAGCGATCAAAGCCCTGATGAATTGCTTGGATCAGGCGGCATGATGATATTTTCTGTTTTTCTAATATTCGGAGCTACCAGCATATTTTGGCATCGCCAGATATATTCCCTCAGATTGGATGATTTGTTGGCTCACAGAGAGAGCTATTACGTCGTGGGAGTATGGCTAATTGTGTCGGCATTCATAGCAGTGACACTCTATCGAGCTGCCGGTTCTTCAAGTGTTCTTGCACCCACTACTGCAATTTCCGAAGGTCTGTTCAATGCTGCCTCGCTGATTACTACATCCGGCATCCAGTCGAGACCTGGAGCGTTCACGGTAATGCCTGCGATTTTGGTATTGATGATGCTGCTAATCGGTGCAGGATGCTATTCAACTGCTGGCGGTATCAAGTTTTTTCGGGTCGGTGGCATGATTTCACTGGCAGTTCATGAGTTAAATCGTTTGATCTATCCACATGCTATCAGACCAACGAGATTTGGAAGCATTCGATACGAAGACCAAAACATGAAAGCGATTTGGAGTTTTTTTGGATCGATTATTGTCCTCGTTGCGATTGCCAGCTGTATGCTTTCAGCGTCAGGTATGGGCTTTCAGGCAGGCTTCACTGCAACAATAGCTGCGGTTACCAATGCGGGACCAGCATATGGGCAGGAATGGGCACCGGCAAACGATGTAAATTGGCCATTGTTTGGTGATATGAACGAATTTCAAAAGATAATTTTATGCATTGTCATGATTTTGGGCCGACTTGAAATTATCGCGGCAATAGCATGTATCAACCTGGCGTTTCAATTTCGCAAATAGAAAAATGCAAAAAAATCGAGCAATTCTGGTAATTACCTAACTTTTCCTTGATCATTTCCGAATAGGCGCTCTATAACTTGTACCCGTTGATGCACATAATCCGGCGAACCACCTAGGCTAGTCGTGCCCTGCGCAGATGGGGAATGGTTCGGTTTGTGTTTCTGCTCAAATAAAAAAACTACAGGAACAAACAAAAATGGCGGAAAAAAACCAAAACCTTCAGGATGCTTTTCTCAATGAAGTTCGCAAACAGAAAATTCCTCTGACCATATTTCTCGTAAATGGGGTAAAATTAAGTGGTGTAGTTAGCTGGTTTGATAATTTTTGCGTATTGTTAAAACGCGATGGAATTGCTCAGCTTGTTTATAAGCATGCCATATCCACAATTATGCCAGGTTCTCCAGTGTTAATTGGTGACAAGTCAAATGACGAAGAACAGTAAGAATTGCTTCATTTTCGTAACAACGGATAACCAGAGCTTGTAGTTTGAGCGAACCCAAAGACGCCAAATCTTCCAGATTTCAATGGACCGCTGAAGAAGCTGAACACCCAGAGCGTACTATTGTACTGGTTCCAGAATTTCGCGAACCTGATCCAAGGGATCGTGAATCTCGCTTGGAAGAAGCCGTTGGTTTGGCCAATGCAATAGAACTGGAAGTTGTTGAATCTGGTGTAATACCTGTTCGCCAATTGAGACCTGCAACGTTGTTTGGCAAGGGTAAGGTCGAAGAAATTGCAGGAATAATCAAATCGTCAAAGGTTGGATTGGCAATTGTCGATCATGCAATAACTCCGGTACAGCAACAAAATCTAGAAAAGTTCTGGAACTGCAAAGTGTTGGACAGGACTGGCTTAATTCTCGAAATATTCGCTGATCGTGCACAAACTAAGGAGGGCCGCCTCCAAGTTGAGCTGGCACATCTGAACTACCAAAAGGGCCGTCTGGTTCGTTCCTGGACTCACCTTGAACGTCAGCGTGGCGGTTTGGGATTTGTTGGCGGACCCGGCGAAACACAAATCGAAGCTGATCGGCGCATGATTCAGTCTCGCATAAACAGTCTTGAACTCGATCTTGAAAAAGTTCGCAAAACCAGAACGTTACACCGCTCTGGAAGGAAGAAAGTGCCGCATCCAATTATAGCCCTTGTCGGTTATACCAACGCTGGAAAATCCACGTTGTTCAATAGCTTGACCGGTGCAGGCGTGATGGCAAAGGACCAGCTGTTTGCAACGCTCGATCCCACTTTGAGGCAATTGAAGTTGCCGGAAGGCACAACAGTTATCCTTTCTGATACCGTTGGATTTGTATCGAATCTTCCAACGCATCTAATTGCTGCATTCAGGGCAACACTGGAAGAGGTGATTGAAGCGGATCTTATTTTGCATGTCCGTGACATTGCCCAACCCGACTCCGAGGCACAAGCGGCAGATGTCTACTCAGTATTGTCCGCACTTGGCATTGCTGAAGACGGGCATTCCAAAGTTGCTGAGGTTTGGAACAAGATTGACCTTTTGGATACGGAATCCGCTCAAATTATTAGAGATCTGAAGCATGGGGTAAATGCGCCCATTCTGGTATCAGCAATTACGGGCAAGGGTACTGATGAACTCCTCAAATTGATCGAAACACGGATATCCGGATCCAAAAATGTGCTGGAAATAATATTGCCTGTAGAAAAAATGGGTAGGCTTTCATGGATATACAACCACGCACATGTCATCGACAGAAAAGATCAGGAAGATGGTAGTATTTGGCTAAAATTGCGGGCCCAACCAGCTTCGCGAAATGAGTTGGCAAATCTAGGCATTTGAATCAATTTTCAATTATGATTTTTGGCGGATGCCTTTTCTTTGCTTTTTGCGTTCGCCCATAATTCTTCCATTTGTTCCAGACCGGCACTTTGAAGAGATTTTGTCTTTTCGGAAATATTTTCTTCAACGTAGGCGAAACGACGACGAAATTTCGAATTAGTGTTGCGCAACGCGCTTTCTGGATCTATTTCCAGATGACGAGCGAGATTGACCACTGCAAACAACAGGTCACCAATCTCATCAGCAATTCTTGCTTTCTTGGTGCTGCTGCGATTTAGTTCTTCTTCAATTTCATTTGTTTCTTCCCTGATTTTATCGAGAACGGCATGGGGGTCATTCCAGTCAAATCCGACTTTGGATGCCTTTTTTTGAAGTTTGGTAGCCGACATCATTGGAGGTAATTTTGTGGGCACATCATCCAGAATTGAATTTGATATTCCTTTTGGCGGCAGTCCAAGTTTTTCACGACGTCCAACGGCCTCTTGCTTTTCCTCTGCCTTGATGCGTTCCCACGTACCTTTGGCCAAACCTTTGGCGGAATATTCTTCCGCCGTGCCATCTTCATCACCAAAAACATGTGGATGGCGACGTATCATCTTGTTGCAAATACCTTCTACAACGTCCCCAAAATCAAAATGCCCTGCCTCTTCAGCCATTCTTGCGTGATACACTGATTGCAGTAACAAGTCGCCGAGTTCCAGTCGCAAATCATCCATATCTTCGCGTTCAATTGCATCTGCAACTTCATAAGCTTCTTCAATTGTATATGGTGCAATCGTTGAAAAATCCTGCTTCAGATCCCAGGGACATCCCGTACCTGCTGTACGTAAAGCTGCCATGATTTCCAACAGCCTATCAATATTGTGGTAATTCGCCATTCTGTTTTGTTAATCCTGAAATTAATTTGGGCTTCAATTCTGGTAAATTGCCTGCTTTAACTAACACCTGAACAAGGAAAGCAATACCCAGGTTAACGTAATGAACATATCTAGTCGTCCACTTCTCTTTGGATTTGCAACTTTTATTGCCCTTTTGTGCGCAATTGCCCCGTCACAGGCGAAAATTCTGCTAAAGGAAAAAACCAGCTATTATTCCGTTTCGGGGAACACGGGACAGGAATTATTCAACAACATGCTGGAGAAGGGCCCAAAAATAGAGGGAAAGGCTGGACACTTCCTCGCTACGACCGAAATTGAATACGATATCAAGAACTTCACGATGAATGTTCGCAATGGTCGATGCGTAACCAAAGATTTTGAACTGGTTGTGAGCGCAAAATATACTTATCCAAAATGGCGCGGTTCCGGCAAAGCCAGCAAGAGCACCAGAAACGCCTGGAAGAAATTTTCCCAAGAAATCGTTTACCATGAAGAGCAACATGTAAAAATCGCAATGGATGTCGCTAAAGACATGGCGAAAATTCTGAAAAATGCAAAGGGCCGGATTAGTCGAAGTTGCTCCAATATCTCAACCGGGCTTTCATTCAAAGCGATGCAGGTTGGCTGGAAACATAAGCGACTTCAGAAGAGTTTCGATCGGCGAGAACTTCGCAGGGGCGGGCGGGGCTATAACGCCCAAGTTCAACTAATTAAAGCAAATTGAATTGTGGACCTTAAGTGTATCTCTTGATTTGGGCAAATCCTGAACGTCCAGACGGTCGTTCAACAATATTCGAATTGTATGTCCCATATTGCAACATGGGTTTTTCGACATCTATTTTGCCAGCATAATTTATCATTAATCCCCAGTTTTCCAAGCGCTATGCAGTACTCCTGACCCTACCGAATCAGATAGAATTTCCTATCAGAAGTAGTGTGCTTGTGTGGGACAAAATATGAGACCTGGATAACAATCTCCGTGCTGATTGGAATAGTCACAACAGCACAACCAATAATTTCCAATGTGTGGAGTTTCGTGAAAGGACTTTTCGCAAACAGTTTCTGCGTTTCAATTTTCAGAACTGCGACTTATTCGGCGCCCAGGCCCAGAAAATTCAATCAAGGTTTTTGCCAGTCGATTGCGGTCAAGAGTTGTCTTCAACAATTGAAAATGCTGTCAGGTGTGACCGTATTTTTGTTTGCGTTCATGCCATTCGCAAATGCCCAGGTGACAAACGGAGATTTTAACAGTGGCGCGACCGGCTGGTCTTCTGCTGCACCTACTAACAGCACGTTGTCTTTCAGCGGTAATCAACTCACCACTGTGAGTGACGATGACGGTGGTACAAATTCCAGAACCTATGCATCACAGTCCATAACCACCAGTGATCCGGGGTTTCTGTCCCTTCTTCTGACATCGTATACTTCAACGGATACCGGGGAATTCGACTATCCAATGGTTCTGGTCGGTTCCACGTTCTTCTGGATCAACACTTCAGGTGGCACACAAACAACTCCAACCGATGCGGTCGACAATGACAATACCGGAATTACCAACTTGTCAGTCGTGACAACCATGACTGCCACAACGACCACAATTGGCACAGGGGTTACAGCAACTGACAGCGTTTTTGGGTCAGGCACAGCAATATGGGACGACATCGAGTTTCAGGAACTTACTCAAACGCCAGGCGCCCAATCAGTTGACGAAGATGCGGTACTCATATTTTCTGGCGGCAATGTCCTTGAGGTGGCAACGAATCAAAGCGCAACAACCAGTACAACGATCACAGTTACCAACGGGATTTTCACCCTGGGATCAACGGGTGGAGTTTCGATAACCGGAGGTGCAAACGGAACGTCAACCGTAACCATTAGTGGCACACCGGCAAACATCAATTCAGCATTGGCTGGATCTACCTATACACCAACGCCAGATTACAGCGGTTCCGCGACACTTGCATTCTTTGCAACGGCGGGAGGGATCAGCGATACGGATATTGTTGCAATCGCTGTAAATTCTGTTCCAGACTATTCATTCACGATCACCAAGACGGCAGACCGGTCAACAGTGACAGTAGCTGGGCAGGTGATCACTTATACAATCATCGTCGACAATACAGGGGATTCTAATCTTACAAGCGCAAGCCTTACTGATACGCTTGACCAAAACGGTACATTCACAAATCTGACTGTAAGCGGTCCAACAGGCGATGCCGGAACCCTGGGGGAATTGGAACCCACCGAAACCTGGACCTACACAGCATCGCATACCGTAACCGTTGCGCAACTGGCCGACGAGAATGACCTGGTTAACACAGCTACGTTCGATGCTGCCGAGGTCACCGCTGCTTCCGATAATGCCACGACTTCAATTCCTTTGCCGATAATCACTTTGATAAAGACTGTCTCTAATGGCCCGGCATCCGATACCGATTGGAATCTAACGTTTTCAGGACCGGCTACCGGTACTGGTGTAGAGGGGGCATCGGCCATAACCAACGTATCGGTTCCAATTGGCACCTATACCTTGTCCGAAACCAATGTGAGTGCTGCGTCCAACTACAATCTTGGTCAGCTGGCCTGTGTCGGCGCTGCGGACACATCCACCTCTCCCCTGAGCCCGACAGTTACCCTGACATATGGAGAAACAGTCACCTGTACTTTTACTAACCGTCGTGGTCGGGTCATCACACTGTTAAAAGACTCTATAGGGGGGCTCGCGGCGGATACAGACTGGACACTTAGTGCTGTGAGCACCTTGATCAACAAATCAGGTGCTGAAGGTGATGCATCTATTACCAACACCGGCGCGCGTAATCAGCCTATCACATTATCGGAAACCGGACCCACTGGTTACAACCTCACTGGTCTGAGTTGTGTTGGAACAGTTGATACCGCGACTACTGTGGCAAATCCGGTAATCTCGGTGGCTAATGGGGAACACGCTTTTTGCACGTTCACCAACACCTTCGATGGCTCATTCGCCATTCAAAACGATGTAGACGTCTCAAACACATCAACCCTCACGACCCTTACCTACACAATCACGCTCACTAATACCGGTACTGCAGATTTAACCAGTCCTTCTCTTTCGAATGCCCTTGATCAAAATGGCGCGTCGCTATCACTAACCAGCGGACCAACACTTGACTCCGGTGACACAGATACGGACAACGAGTTGGATGTCGGCGAGACGTGGATTTACTCTGCAACATATGTCGTAATCCAGGCAAATATTGATGATGCCAATGACATTGTAAACACAGCTTCGTTTTCAACCGCAGAACTATCCGTGCAGTCAGATGATGCGAGCACCACCATTACCGCTGACCCTCGGATAACAGTATCAAAAAGTGCAAATGATACGACCGATGTGCTGGGGGGGGCAGATCATCACGTACACTTACGTTGTTACCAACACTGGAAACCAAACTCTCACGGACGTTAACCTCGCAGATCTGCATGGCGGGACCGGACCTCCGCCGGTCCCAAATGCAGATACTGCTGTTCTGACAGACAACGCTCCAGCCAGTGACTCTGCCAATTCTACAAATGGCGACAATGATTGGGACATCCTTGGTCCTGGCGATGTGTTGACCGTTACCGCCACTTATACCGTCACCCAAATTGATGTGGATACCCTGCAATGACGCAGAAAAATTCACACATTACGGATTTCACCGGAGCATGGCTGACACTGCCATGTTCCAAAACTCCGCCCGGCTGCAACCGGGTATTCAGTCTAGCAATCAACCATAGGGGGATTGATAATGCTAAAAAATCCAAACAAACCAAGAAAAACCATTCTGGCGGTGCTTCGTGCACCGTTGGCAGTAATATCAGTAGCTACGATTACAGCTGTTGCTGCAATCACTCCAGGCTGGGCTGACCCTCCCCCTGTGAATTGGTCCATCCTATAAGTTAGTAACAGGAGGACTGAGAATGGCTAATAAGCGTCATAAACCTGAAGAGATTGTCACGAAGCTACGACAGGTAGATGTACTGGTTGGGCAAGGAATAGTGCGT
>JAJFHU010000027.1 GCA_021775455.1 Hyphomicrobiales bacterium
GCCAATCATCGGTGTCACCGCACATGCCATCAAGGGTGACATGGAAAAATGCTTCGAAGCGGGCATGGATGACTATCTGTCCAAACCCGTCTCACCAGACAAGCTCACCGAAAAACTCCAGAACTGGATGGACAAACAGAACGTAATGGTGGCTTGAGGTGAGCATTTATTACACTCCGCGAAAACTCGGAGTGTAAGAGTTTTACTGTATTTGAGAAAGTGTAAAATTAGAGAAACACAAACTAAAACAAAAATATTAATTTGATCTTCGCGTAATTATTTTTATTAATGCGTCTTGAAGATTGAATACAGTCCAATAATTGCTTCAAACCTGCTTGTAATTTACTGCACAGGTTTAACCAACATTAGCTGGGTAATGTATGGGAGCTCGGGTTGGTATCCAGAATTGTCGACGGTTGGTACATATGCTGACTGGAGGCACCGTCACCGATGGTGGCGGACGCTGGAGCCGCGTGTGGGTTCGCGGCTCCGGCATTATTCCCATTCAAATTGGGAAATAGTACTTCTTGACCGTTTTGGGAATCTCAAGCAGTGTTGCAGCTGGCTGAGGCATATCCAGTTCGGAGGTATCGCGGTTGAAAAAACCTCATCACCATGACAATCACTGGTCTGACATGCAACTTCGCGTCAAGACACTTGAATCGTTGCTGATCGAAAAAGGCTATGTGGATGCAGATGCGCTTGATGTAATCATCGAAACCTATGTATCACAAATTGGCCCCCGCAATGGTGCTCATGTAGTGGCAAAGGCATGGATTGATCTTGACTATTTTGACCGTTTGAGGAATGACGCCACTGCTGCGATTGCTGAACTTGGATATGGAAGCCGACAAGGCGAACATATGCAGATTGTTGAGAACCGACCAGGAATTCACAATCTGGTCGTATGTACCCTTTGTTCCTGTTATCCGTGGAGTGTTCTGGGCCTTCCACCGGTATGGTACAAATCTGCACCTTATCGCTCCCGTGCAGTGATTGAGCCGCGATCAGTTCTTTCGGAATTTGGGCTTGAGTTGGCTAATGAAACCAAAGTTGTTGTTTGGGATTCTACATCAGAAATGCGCTATCTGGTCATTCCTGAAAGACCACAAGATACCGGTGGATGGGCTGAAGATCGGCTAGCCGGTCTTGTGACACGCGACAGCATGATTGGAACGGGACTCGCGCTTTCTCCAACGGAAGCCTCAACGTGAACGGTCCGCACGATATGGGTGGTATGCAGTGCTACGGCCCGATCGAAGCGGAGCAGGATGAGCCTGTATTTCACGAGGAATGGGAAGAGAAGGCCTTGGCACTGACATTGGCGGTTGGATTTTGCGGCATGTGGAATCTTGATATATCGCGACAGACACGCGAAAATCTTGCCTCTGATTTTTATCTTTCTCATTCTTATTACCAGCTTTGGCTCGCTGGTCTGGAAAACCTTATGCTGGAACGCGGGATGGTAACCGCTGAAGAGCTGGAGGATGGCAGGTTGCGATCTGAAGCTGTTCGCGTGAACCGAACATTGAAAGCATCAGAAACCAAAACCGCCCTTTTAAAGGGCGGTCCGGTTAATCGCGATCCGAACAGCGAAGCGGTTTACAAAATTGGTGACAAAGTGCGAACACGAAAGTTCAATCCCAAAGGCCATACACGATTACCGAGATATGCCCGAGCAGCAGTTGGTAAAATCATGGGAATTCACGGGTACCACGTTTTCCCTGATTCGAATGCAGCCGGGAAAGGCGAAGATCCTCAATGGCTCTACAATGTTGCCTTTGAGGCATCCGAACTGTTTGGCGAAAACGCTGACGCCAACAGTTCTGTCATGATTGATTGCTGGGAACCTTATCTTGAGCGTGTCTGAAAAACAGAAACTGCCAAATCTGCTGCCGGATTTGCCGATGGCAGACAACGAACCCGTTTTCAATGAACCCTGGGAGGCGCAAGCCTTTGCCTTGGTTGTCGCGATGCACGATGAGGGATTGTTCAAATGGTCTGAATGGGCGGAGATGCTAGGCAAAATTATTGCTGCTGATCAGAACAATCTCAGTTACTATGAACTCTGGCTGGGGGCGCTTGAACGGATGATTGAGGAAAAATCGGTGCTTCAATCCAGTGAAGTGGAAAAGCGGAAATCTGCGTGGGCTGATGCGGTGGCGCGGACTCCGCATGGCAAGCCAATTGAACTTGGTCAGGACATATAATGCAGTGCGCTACTTATTTGTCTCGCAATCGCTTCAAAAGCCGTGTTTCACTGCCTATATTGACTACAACTTGATTGCCGATGCCGGATTCGGGAGGAATATTTTATGGCTACTTTGCAGGATTTTGATCAGGAAATCGAAAAGACCCGTCAGACGGTCGAGGACATGAAGGAAAAGCTCGACCAGAGTGCGGTTGTTCTGGATGAATATGCCAAAACCGAATCCATAGGTGAAGCGGATTTTGACATCGAAAATGCCCGCATTCAGGATATCCTGCGCCAACAGAAGGTAATGGAAGGTAATATTGCCGATCTGATTATTGGCCTTGAAGACGCGACCAACGTATTTGGTGCTGAATTTGAAAGCATGAAAAGTTACAGCGCTTGGGAGAAGTTTGTCGGTGTATTCTCCAAGCAGCGAATGCAGCGCATGCGATCGGACCGGGTGCGGAACATGTCATTGGCTGGCAATCTTCAGGAACTGCTTTCAAAGTCAGACAAGATTGTTGGTATCCTCAAAGCTCAAAAAGATGCGCTTGACGGCCGGTACAAATCCTCTGAAACAAGTTTGAGAAAAGTAATCGAGCGTCGCAAATCCACCATGGATACATTGGATGCAACTCAAAAACGAATTGAGGAACTAAACCCGATGTTGATGGATATGGAAAACCAGATTGCAGCAGCAACGGATCAAAAGAAGCGCGCCGATCTGGAGGGACAACGCTCTGAACTTGCAACTGAGTATAACCAGCAACAGGCGAAAGAGCAGGAGCTGTTGGCCGAAAGCCAGACGCTTGAGCGTTACACATCCATGTTCCAGACGTTTGTGGATTCGCTCAACAACCAGTTGGCAGCGCAACAAACCCTGATCAACAAACTGACCATCGATACCGAGCAACGAATTGTACTCTACAAGGCCCTGGAAGACTCGTTGAAGACCGCTGCACAGCAAGATGTGGCGCACAAAATCAATACGCTTGGCAATCAGGTGGATACGGCAGCCGAGGAAACCATGGCGGGTATTGGAGCGGCTGCACAATCGCATATCGGCGATCTTCTTGAAATGCATGAAAAGAACATGCTTTCCACCAAGGACATTCAACGTCGCAAGAAACTTGCCGACGAAGCATTTGCCCGGCGCTTTGATGACGTCATGAAAAAGCACAACAAGGCGGCCTATGTACAGTGATGCCTGAAACCGGTTGGGGATCAACTCAATGAGTTCAGGATCATCTCAGGCTACCAAGTATTTTGATGCTATCAGTGATGCACTTGATGGGCTGGATACATTTTTGCGGGAGGATGATTCCCCTCTCTACAAGCATGATGTTATTGGCGCGGTTGTTACCAATTATCTGAAACGACTTCGTACTTCGCTCGGCAGTTGGCAGAACCGGATTTCGTTCAGTGACAAGTTTCGCATTTCCCAAAGTGAAAGCGGATTTCCCGCTTACCAGAACGTGCTGGATCTCGATCTTGACCGGCGCGAAGCAAAGAAGCGATTGGCAGGTCTTCCGGCAGAAGACAAAATCCGCGAAGAGATGGTTTCGTTCATTTTGGAGAAAAAGAAGTTTCCGACGGCACTTCAAAAGATATTTGCCGAGCGGCGATACCTTGAGTCCATCCAGAGCGGGTTGCATTTTTCGCCCCTGATTTTGCCGAGGACCATTCGCGTTTCGGTCAATCCAAAGACCAAACGGCCTTATTATATTGTCCATTGGGGATACTATGACGGATCGGCAAACTTGCCGATGGTATATATGCTGACTGTAGAGGATTCGAGCGAAGAACTTTCCAAACTGTTGGTGACAAAAGATGGCAAACTCAACGAGAAAGAAGAAGTTCCGCTTCCCGTGGATGGATTGCTCAATCCCGCGTTGGCGCATCAGTTTGATGATTTTTGTGAGAAGAATTCAAGTTACAGCCTGACACTTTCTACCATTGGCACCAATCTCGACAAGGATTTTGAGAACCTTCATCCAAAGCAATTACGGCGATTTGTATTGGGGCCGTTTTATCATTCGACTATCACCCGTCATGGCGAGAAGGTCGACAAAATTTTGCAAAACGTCAAACGGCCAGAAAATGGCTGGCTGATGACCTGGACATTGCAGGAAATTTATTCGGTTCATGAAAAACCGGCCAAGCGGGGGTTCTGGAATAGCGAACCGGCAAGCGAAGAATTTTATATCAATACGGATGATCTTGATTGCGCGCGGCAGGGAGTCAGCAATTTTGAACGGCACGCACTGGTGCCGCACGAGGCGTACCAGGCGATTTACGCTTCCGGTGAGGCGGACGAAATTTTTGACGGGTACCGGAAGCACGTGATTTCCGGCGAACAAGTGCTGCGGAACTTTTAGGGACAAATTATGGACACAGGCCTAACCACAATCGACGAAAAGGACATCAAGAAGCATCTCGCGACAGCGCAGAGCCTGGTGACGAAACTCATCTTGATGGAAGCGGCCAGCAACAAGAGCAAGACCGAGATTGCCGGAACCAAGCGCCGGTTTGTGCAGACGGTTTCATCGTCCGGCACCCGGTCAACCCGCGAAGTGGAATTTATCAAAACGCTCGCCGCGATCAACGCGGAAGACAATCTCTTGTCGCCAATTCAGCATGGTATTCTCTTTAAGACCCGCCGGGCGTTAGCTGTGGCGCTGGCAGTTGCGGATGAGTATGCCAAGCAAACCGGGCTGGATGCTCTAAGGACCAAAAATGCATCTTCGGCTCTCGAGGGGGATGAGGCAGAGCGCTATCGCGGATTGCTGGAAGCAAGTTCCTATGTTTCCGCTTTCACGGCATCGGCCTATCTTCACCAGATGGTGGAAGCATCCGGCGAACCGGCCAATGATGTGGGCGAGCCGGAATTCAATTTTGATACACCACAGGATGCGCTTAAGACCTTTGTTGGCGGTCTTGATGCCGAAGCTGATCAGTCAGCAGATGACACGGTTTTGCAATCCCGCATTCGTGCCTTTGCGGATCAGGCACTAGAAGAATTGCTTGCCCGCAAATCCCGCTTTGCAGGATTGGGGTCCTTTGAGGAAACACATCTGCGACTCGACAGTGATGGATTTGAACTCAACGGATTTGATGTAGCGCCGGGCAAGAAGACCAAGCCGCTGGTGATGACATTCAAAAAACCGAACGAGATTATCGGTAACCACATAGCCAAGTATCAGGCGATGAAGCTTTCCAAGATGCTGATGGCCTATGATTTCGATCGGCAACTTAATCCGTTTGTTGATCTGGGTGGATTTTTGTTCACCTTCATCGGTGATGGGGCACCGGGGACGGGAAAAACCATCCTCATCCAGATGATTGCTGGCCTCATCAATGATTATTGCCAGATGGCCGGTTACGGGTTCACATACGAGAATTTTGGCGTTGACCAGATTTCCTCGTACCAGGGTAAATCGGGGCAAAATTGTAAGCAGTTCATCACCAATGTGCTGAATACCCGCACGATTGGTTTTGGTACAGTCGATGATATTGACCAGGTAGCTGCCAAGCGTTCGGATGATCGTGCATCAGCCGGTCAACAGGAAGTGACAGCGGTTCTCATGGAAAGTTTTGCCGGTGCAACAACCGTCGTGCGGGGGAACTGTTCCTTCGGCATGTTCTCCAACTATCCGGAAAATGTGGACGATGCACTGCGTCAGCGGGCAGGCGCGCGTTGGCTGGTGGATGGCCCCCAGACACGCGACGATTATATCGATATCTTCGTGCTGCTAGCCGGGAAGAACCATGACATTCCACTGGGCGACCATGATCTTTTTGATGCACAAGTGATTGAGCGCGCGGTATCTGCCGCTTACGAAGGGCATTCCAAGCCGCAGGAGGAGGGACTTCTCAAGGTTTATGAAAAGTTTTTCAAAGAGAACAAATTCAAGAATATGGCGGATGTTGGTACCTATCTGCACTTGATCAAAAAGGCCGAGCCGCGCTTTACCGGGAGGGCGATCAAGAACATCACCGATGCGATCAAGATGCGGGCGATGGACATTGAGCTGCCGGATGAGTGGTTCGAAAAACCGGAAAACTTTTGTCACAAGGCATATGATGACAAGAAGGAAATGATCGCCGAACTACGCGGACCGTTTACGCTTGCTATGGTGATGCAGGAGATTAACCGATATGCGGATTCAGAATTCCGCTATACCGATAAATCTGACAATGCGGCTGTTGCCGAAATCATCCGCCGCGAACGCCAGCGGGAAAAAGCAGTGGACCGTATTTCGCAGATGAAAGACGATGGGACGTGGGGAGCGTGATGTCAGATACCAAACCCAGTTTAGCAACTGCCATTCCGTGGGTGCTTGCATTTGCAACCATTCTTGTAGGTGTTTGGAAGTTTACCGCCGAGCAGGGCCAGGCAAACAAACGTCCGTTTTTGGAAAAGCAGCTCGAGTTGGGTTTCAAGGCAACAGAAACCGCCGCAAATCTTGCGGTCACAACTGATATTGAAGAATGGAAAAAAGCCCGGCACTCATTCTGGCTGCTTTATTGGGGATCCTTGAGCATTGTCGAAGACCCGAATGTAGAGCAGGCGATGGTTGAACTTGGAAAACTGGTTCCAGAAATGGATGAACCGGTACCGCCATTGCCGATGTCCAATCTGCAGCAACCCTCCTATCGGCTGGCACATGCCGTGCGAGGTTTGTTACTCAAGAGCTGGAATATTGAGTTGCCGGATGTGGAGGCGAAGCAGAATTGAGAAGCATACCGGCGTCGAGCTTGATATTTAACTCACCCCCCCGATCTCCTTTTCTGCAGCCTGGGCCAAAAACCCTGATCTTGTCATTTTTCTCATGGCCGCTGCATCGTCGATTGCCGCGAGCAAGCCCTTGTCCAGGGAGATGTTGATGCGGGCGGATTTGCCGAGATTGCGCAGCAGGGGAACCGCGATCAGAAATGCACCCTTTGCCAAATCGTCAGTGATTTCCTTACCCCCTTTCAAGGCATCTGGTTGTGATGGAGGAGGAAGTTTTGTGAATTCTTCTGAATAAAATTCCAGTGCCTCCATGGCGTTTGGCAGGATGTCATCGGCCTTGTCTGCAGCAGAAAAACAGCCGGGCAAATCCGGGAAGGAAATTCCGAATGCGCTGTCAGCGTCTTTATGGACAATGGCGATGTAGTGGGTCATAACTTTCTCACAATTTCAATCAGAGCCATCCGGCCATCTTTGCAATATTGCGTGCTGTACCGAGTGGAAGCTGCTTTTTTGGATGAGGGACAATGACAATGCGATTGCCTTTCCTGAACTTGTGGTGCGATCCACGCGTTCCCATCAATGCAAATCCTTCTTTTTCAAGGCGCCTGATGATTTTCCTGCTGTCTTTTTCAATCATCAAGCACCCTACAGTGATGTGTATTTATATACACACTTTTGCGATTCATTGCAAGTGTGAGGCTGTTGCATGAATACACCAAATCCCCTCATTTCCGATCACATGCTCCTAATTGAAGAGCCGCATTTGATTGAGCGCTATAACAAGGCGCTGGAGGGATTTGGGTTAAAGCCGGTCAAGCTCAAGAAGTTCTCTGTTGACTTGTGTGGCTATTCTCCAGAAGTGGCGAAGACGCTCAAAAATGAGCAGTATCTTGATCCGCATAAAGTAAATCGGCGGTTCATCATTCTTACACCCGAACAAGCGCAGCTAACGGTATTGCATTCGTCCTTTTCCAATACGGGCGATTTGATGCGCGAGTTTTTTGCAAAGAACCTGCGTCCGCTCAACGCCCTTACCATCAAGGATGTGGTCTACGGTGAAATTGAAGACAGCGTATTCAAGGTCGATGATATTGATGACCTTCTGGCTATTCAGCTTGTCGAGTTCAAGATATTCACACCGGAAGGCCTGCCGAAGAAAACGGCAGAGCTGAAACTAATGATCGACCGGCTGTTGAAAGAGCCGGAAGCATGGCGCGATGACAATATGCTCAATGAGATGGTGGCACTTGTCAAACAGACTGGTGACATACGCGATAATGAGTTGCTGCCGAGTGAAGTCGTTTTCCTGCATGAGACCTTTTGGGCATCGCATTTTGGCGGTATCTACATCTTCAACGATGAGCAGCAGATCACCGTGATCTGCGACTCGTCTGCAAAGGGATTTCGCAAATCCCGACCCTGGCAGGTTGCCTATATCGACATTGACGATCAAAAACAGGTCTATCGTTTTCTTGAGGAAAGCGGCCGACTTGATCCGCCACGTGGTTCATGGATTGAGCGTTCGGGCCTTCTGGATCTGCGCATGTACATGATGGCGGCGTGGCTCGCCAGGGAAACAAACGATGATTTGCCTGGCAAACTTGAAGATCAAAGATGGGCGAAACGCTGGATTGCCGACAACAAGCGGTCTCTTGAAGAAGAAGGAACCATTCCGCTGCTCCATTGGGTATCGGAACAGGTGTCAAACTGGTCCAACATTGACATGGACCATATTCACGAGGACAGGCGATTTGTGCTTTGCCGGGCAAATCCGGAACACAAGGACATGGAGTTGGTCAATCGGTTGATATCTGATTATTTGCCATTTGATTTCATGACACGCTACTTGTTCAACAAGCCCAATTTTTACCGCCAGTATGACGAGTGGCCTGAGCGCTACAGAAAATTTGTGGCAGATGCCATCAGCAGTTACTATCTAAACGGCAATACCAAAACACGCGACAAACTTTACAACTAACGAGTTCCAATCATGCTTGATCCGGTCATTGAATTTTTCCGAACCCTGTTTTCCTCAATTGGGGTTTTGATTGGGCGGCTGGTTGTTTTGCTGTTGTCACCTTTTGTATTGGCAAAAAATTTGTACCTGCGGACTCGCGGTATCCTGAAGGTACTGCTTGGAATTTTGGTGTTGGGAATTGTGATTCCATACCTGTGGTTCTTCTGGAACGTTGCGTGGATCCGAAATCACACTCACGATTACACTGACAAGTTCAAATTCGAAGAAGTGACAGTCTCGGCTGGAGACCGTATTCCGGGTGAGGCCAACAAATGTAGCCGGTCGGGTATTGTTGATGTGGCAAGCGATCTTCTGGATTTCAACGTCAATCAGAATGCATGGATTTCGGGATCACTTCTTTATCGGCTTGGCTTGTTTGGTATCCCATGGGATACCACGCCATGGATGGACAACAAGGCATCATTTCAGCGGGGCGTGCACCGGGCGGTTACGAGCACAACAATTGAACTTCAGGAGACACTTGGACGTGAGAGAGGAACCTCGGAGCGAGACACCAATCTCAATACAGCTCTCAGTTTGATCCAGATATCAGAGTACAACTGGTACCTGGGGCTAAATCCTCCCGGATTTAAGCAAACATCCTGGTCTTCCTATCGTGGGGCACGGCAACAATTTGATTCCTACAATACCCGGCTTGAAAATTGCGAGGCAGCATTTGATGCGCGCGCTGACAACCTCAGTGGGCTAATGGACCGGATTGCCAAGGATATCGGTTCCACAACAGCGGTCATCAAGGACAGGGCTGAACAGCACAATGGTGGATGGTTTGATTTCCGCGCGGACAACACATTCATGGAAGCACACGGCCAGTTACATGGTTATCTGGGGGTGCTTAGGGCTGCAAAATCAGATTTTCAGGACATAATCGAAAGCCGGGCAATTGGCAGTTTATGGGACAATATGCTTGGGCAGTTGGAAAATGCTGTAGATTTGTCGCCCTTGATCATATCCAATGGTCGCGAAGACGGAATGCTGATGCCGACCCATCTCACCACCATGGGATTTTATATTCTGCGGGTCCGTACAAACCTCACCGAAATGCGGGATGTGTTGAAAAACTGAATTCAGTAGGTTCAAAAACTGACTTGAGAGCATCAGATTTGATTAGTCCAATTTGAAACGATTAAACCGAATCAATATTCTATTTAAGGTTGTATTTTCTAAATTATCGAAAAAAATTTAAAAAATATTTACTAACTGGTCAAAAATATATTGATTGCGTATGAATAAATATTGCCAACTTATTGAAAATATTGAGATAATTAGGATTACTATGATTTATTTCAAATTACAACTAAAAGTAGTATTTCATTTACAAATTTAAATTAATACGTGTATAAATAGATTATGCACTATAAAGTTGTTTAAGTGTATTACTTGGCAAAATTGAAGGTGCGACGAAACACGGTGTGCCGATACCCCCCTGCTAATCTTTCGGTGCCACGTGTACTTGCCTTCGGGCAGGTCTTTACCAAGGGAGGTTCGTTCCAATCCGCCCGGAACGGATCTCCCAAATTTCCGGAGTTAGCTGCTGGAATTAAAAAAACTTGCACGTGCAAACCCGTGCCGTTATGACAATCATATGGACAAGAATTGCGCAAAATTGTGGTGGTGGACTCGCTAACAGGCGGCCACGATCTTTTGTGCGTGAATTTGGGAAAGCCGCCGGAACAGACCGAGCGGCTTTTGTTTTGCTGCCGGTCCGTTTTTGAACGGCGACATGGCACGGAGCACGGAAAATGGCATCGGCAACGATTGAATTTGAAACGGCTGGCGGCATTAAGGTTGAGCGGGAGAGTTTTCCTGCCGATTATTCAAATGCCATTGACCGGACGCTGGACAAAGTGAATTCGCTCAGGGGAGCTGTTTTATCGTCCAACTACGAATATCCAGGCCGGTACACACGGTGGGATACGGCAGTCGTCAATCCGCCCTTGGGGATTGAGTCGCGCGGTTACGAAGTTTCCATCATTGCTTACTCTAGCCGCGGGACCATTTTTCTGGAGCCGATATTTGCCGCCCTGAAGCTCCATGATCACGTTGCCAGCGCCAAGCTGCTGGACGACCGTATAACAGTGCAAGTCAAAGAAGGTGGGCAAGTAGTATCCGAAGAGGAACGCTCGCGCGCGCCGACTGTATTCAGCATCGTTCGGGCAATAGTTGATCTTTTCAAAAGTAATGACGATCCAAATCTGGGATTGTTTGGTGCATTTGGTTACGATCTTGCTTTTCAATTTGATGATCTTGAGTACAAGATGGATCGCCCGGAAGATCAGCGCGATCTGGTTTTGTTTCTTCCAGATGAAATTCTCGTTGTAGACCATCACCAGGCAATTGCCTGGCACGATCGCTATGAATTCAGTGTAGGTGACAAGTCCACCCGTGACATTCCCCGAACTGAAAAAAAAGAGCCTTTTCAGCCGAGTGATGTGGTCCCTCCGTGCGGAGATCACCAACCAGGGGAATATGCAAAGCTCGTCGAGCGGGCGAAGGAGAAATTCAAACGGGGTGACTTGTTCGAAGTGGTGCCCGGACAAATGTTCTATGAGCAGTGCAAAACCGCTCCGGCTGAAATCTCACGGAAACTGAAATCGATCAATCCTTCACCCTATTCATTTTTCATCAATCTGGGAAACCAGGAGTATTTGGTTGGCGCTTCGCCGGAAATGTTTGTCAGGGTGAACGGTCGTAGAATTGAAACCTGTCCAATTTCCGGGACAATAAAGCGTGGTCGTGATGCAATTGAAGATTCAGAGCAAATTCTGAAGTTGCTCAATTCCCGGAAGGATGAATCTGAACTGACCATGTGTTCCGATGTGGACCGCAATGACAAGTCCCGGGTGTGCGAACCGGGAAGTGTTCGGGTAATTGGTCGTCGGCAGATTGAGATGTACTCAAAACTCATTCACACGGTCGATCATATTGAAGGTCGACTGCGAGCCGGTATGGATGCGTTTGATGCTTTCCTGTCCCATGCCTGGGCGGTGACCGTTACAGGCGCGCCAAAATTGTGGGCCATGCGTTACATCGAGGAAAATGAGAAGTCACCTCGTGCATGGTATGGTGGCGCTGTAGGTATTGTTCAGTTTAATGGCAATATGAATACAGGGCTAACCCTGCGGACGGTCCGCATCAAGGATGGGATTGCCGAAGTAAGAGCCGGGGCAACCTTGTTGTTTGATTCCGATCCCGATGCAGAAGAAAAGGAAACTGAATTGAAAGCTTCTGCCATGCTGGCGGCCGTGCGCGAAGCCGGTAAATCAAACGATGCTCTCGATGGTCGCCAGACTTCGAAAGTGGGTACCGGCGTCAAGATCCTTCTGGTGGACCACGAAGACTCCTTTGTTCACACGCTTGCAAACTATTTCCGGCAGACAGGTGCAGATGTTGTGACCGTTCGATCGCCGGTTTCAGGCGAAGTGATTGATCAACACGCACCTGATTTGGTCGTCTTGTCACCGGGCCCAGGCACACCGAAAGACTTTGATTGCGAGGCGACGATTCGCAAAGTTAGGGATCGTGATTTGCCGATCTTCGGTGTATGTCTCGGATTGCAGGCGCTGGCAGAAGCCTATGGTGGTGAGCTCCTTCATCTTGATGTGCCAATGCATGGCAAGCCATCCCGCATTAATGTACGTGAACCGGGAATTGTATTCTCTGGCCTTGAGGGTGAAATTACGGTTGGTCGTTATCATTCGATCCATGCTGACTCGCAAAAACTGCCCAATGCGTTTACCGTCACGGCTGAAACCGAAGATGGCGTGGTAATGGGAATTGAACATGTGAACGAGCCTGTTGCAGCAGTTCAGTTTCACCCGGAATCCATCATGTCGCTGGGCGGTGATGCTGGTATGCGCATGATTGAAAACGTAGTGGCGCATTTGGTGAAGAAAAAGGCCTGATTGCCTTTGCGTCCATGACAGACAGGCTTCAAGAAAACTTGACTAAAGGGCAATTGATTCTGCCAACGGGAAACGCTCTATTGATCCACAACATTCAACAGAGGGACACTCATGATTACCGGAAATTGCCTGTGTGGCGCGATCAGTTGGACAGTTGAAAAACTCGACCACGAAATCAGTCATTGCCATTGCACCATGTGCCGAAAGGCGCATGGTGCTGCTTTTGGCAGTTATTGCTCTTCTTCACCGGAGGATTTTAGCTGGCAATCGGGTGAAGACAAGATTGTGCAGTATAATTCGACCGAACGATATCCTCGCGCATTTTGCCCGGATTGTGGTTCCGTCGTACCGAGCAAGGTTGGCGACGGTGATATGGCCATACCTTTGGGCTGCCTAAACGAAGACCCCAAGATCAAGAACGCCGCTCATATATTTGTCAAAGACAAAGCGCCCTGGCACTCGATTGACGATGATTTGCCTCAGCACAATTCGTACCCGGGTGAAGATGTAAACTACCCGTTTGAGAGTAGGGCATGTAATGAGGACGGCAAGATGCACGGCAGTTGTCTGTGTGGCGCTGTTGCCTATGAGGTGACGACGCCCATCAAGGTCGTTCATAATTGTCATTGTTCGCGCTGCCGCAAGGCCCGCGCTGCTGCCCACGCAACAAATGGATTTACGTCTATCGACGGGGTGAAAATTATCAAGGGCGCAGACAAGCTCAAAATCTTTAGGCCCCCGGACGCAAAATTCTTCTCGCAGGTTTTCTGTACCGAATGTGGTTCCGGAATGCCAAGACTGGATGAAAGCCGGGGTATTGCCATTATCCCATACGGTTCGCTGGATGATGCACCGGAACATACGCCAGACGATCATATTTTCACCGGTTCGAAAGCAACCTGGTACGAAATTGCCGATGATCTGCCGCAATTTGAAGAAATGCCGGGGTAAGGCGCATGTTTGAAGCAACACTTGCTGGATCCCTTCCCAAACCCGACTGGCTGGCCGAACCGGAAAAGCTCTGGGCTCCTTGGCGGCTAGAGGGCAAGGAACTTGAAGAGGGCAAGCGTGAAGCCACCTATGAGTGGCTCAAAATCCAGGAAGAAGCAGGAATTGACATCCTTTCAGGCGGTGAACAATTCCGCGTTCATTTTGTTCACGGGTTCCTTGAAACCATCAATGGCATTGACTGGGAAAAGAAGACGAAAATGGGTATCCGGGACAACCGCTACACGGTTGAGGTTCCGACGGTAACCGGCAAGGTTTCGCGGCCGCGCTCTATCCACGGCGAGGAAGTAAAATTCATCCGGGCCAATACAGATAAAAAGATCAAGTTTACCTTGCCCGGACCGATGACCATCTGTGACACGATTGCAAATGGTTTCTATGAAACACGACCCGATATGGCGATAGCGTTTGCCGAACTCCTCAATCAGGAGGCAAGGGAACTTGAGAATCTCGGTGTGGATACGATCCAGTTTGATGAACCCGCGTTCAACGCGTTCATGAAGGATACGGTCGAATGGGGCGTTGATGCACTCAATGCTGCGCAAGAAGGCCTGAAGTGCAAAACGGCGGTTCACATTTGCTACGGTTATGGAATTCAGGAAAACATTGACTGGAAAAATACATTGGGGGATCAGTGGCGGCAATATGAGGAGATATTTCCGTCATTAAACAGAAGTGAAATTGATCAGGTGTCTCTGGAATGCGCCAATTCCCGCGTTCCGCCATCTTTGATGGGTTTGTTGAAAGACAAGGAAGTGATGGTGGGGGTCATTGATGTTGCTTCACTGGATGTTGAAACACCCGAACAAGTTGCCGCAATCATAAAAGACGCGATGCAGCATGTAGATGCGGAAAGATTGTTACCGTGTACGAATTGTGGTCTGGCACCGCTGCCGATGGATGTATCGGTTGGCAAAGTTCAGGCATTGGGTGCCGGTGCGGAGTTTGCTCGCCAATCGCTTCTGTAGAAGAGGGTTTGGCATCTAATTCCCGGTGCGAGTTTCCCGCGAAGGTTATTGGTTTCTTAAAAAACTTATCCCCGTTTCAGATGGCGGCAATACAATGGACGTCATTGTAATCATTGAACAAGGATGTTTTGGATACTGCCAGCACAGAATACAGAAAAGCCTTTGAACAATACATGCGCAAAAGCACCCCGATAGCGCTTTCAATCAAGCAGGCGCGAGAGACAACCCACTATACTTGGCGTACGCGCCCGTGACGGGAAAGTCCGTGACAGCCATGCTGCCAATGACGGAAAATCTTTGCCTGGGACGATCCGCCACCGACCGGCCATCCCGGCGAAGATTATGGCTGTCGCTGTATTGCCGAGCCCTATTTCCCGGACAGGTCGGAAGATTTCGATATCACCTTTACCAACGTGTCCGATTCAGGTGCCAAATGGCGCTCAATGGATTTCATATATCACTATTTCCTTGGAAATGGCAGGACGGTAACTGTTCGTGAAACAGGCAATTTGCGGGCGATCGTGGAGGCGTATCGCAGCATTGTAATTGACAATCCGCGGCGCCTGCCGGGGCAGATTGCTGATGTGGCGCGCAAGAATGTTAATCAGTCTTTTTCGGATGATTTTAATAGTAGCTACAATATGCAAAGCATTATCTTTAGTATTGGTGATACGGTCATCAAGGGCGAGTTTAGCGGGTCCAATGAAGAGATCAACGGTGTTCTGAATATTACCGGTTCAATCAATTTTCAACTTCGCGATGTGTTCCGCGACCCGCTGGATATCGGTGAAACTGTATCCAAGATAGTTGCCGCAATTGGCAATGGGGCAGGCAGTGCAATGGAACTCGCTGACGAGGTAGTTACCCGCGTTGAGGTGGAGTTTGGTACTGTTCACAGGCAATTACGTGATTTTATTCACAATCGTGCGTTAAACGAGTTGCTCCGTCAAAAGAATGCCGCTTATCTCTTCGACAGGAAAAGTTTAACGGAAATTCCCGGTGGCACACCCTATGATATCATTGATGATTGGGGGGCAAATTTTTCAGCAAAGGTTATCCGTGACAAATCAAGAAGCAGGTTCAAACGATGACAGGAAAAAGCGGGGTTGCCGCAACGGGTGTCTCGTGTCATTTGCGGGTTTTGGCGGGCTTTTGGTGCTTCTGGTCTTGATCGGCGAATTGTACAGCCGCTTTGAGTGCGTAGCCATGCCGAACGGGTTCCTGATCGGGCGGGCCACGGTTTTTTCCCGCATGGTCGGCTGGGGTCCGGACATCGCAATCTGGTACCCCGATGGCCGCCTTTTTGTGCGCGGGGATAAATCCATGGACTTTTGGGATGAAGATTCTTTCGCTGGTGACTTGGACGACACACCGGATGGAAAATTCAATTCATACGTATATGTGAATGGGGTTGGTTTGATCCGCAAGCTTGAGCAGCCCGAATTGTATCAACACTATTTTGACAGGAAAATGAGATTGCACCGTGACAACGCCAGTAACAGTGGTGGCCATGTGATGCGTACCTATATGATTCTTTACGATGACATTCAATATGATGAAAATCGCAGATTCGCAGGTACCGGTGAAGATCCTCAAAAATACCGGCGAGCTTGGTGTCCAACCGCGTGGTTCTGGCCATGAGTGAGCGCAAAGGTATTTCGTGACAAATCAAGAAGCCGATTCAAAGGATGACAGGAAAAAGCGTGGCTGCCGCAAGGGGTGCCTCGTGTCATTTGCGGGTTTTGGCAAGATATGATCAGAGTTCGACACGTCAATGTTTCCGATTTGCTCTGAACAGGTAGACGCAAATACCAGTTGCATTTTTTTGCCAATCATTGGATAAATGTTCCCATGATCAATGCGACCGTATACTGCCTTTCAATTTCAAGCGGAGCGCTTCTCGCGCTTCTACTGCTTGCCAGCGGCTGCCGGGCTCGTATCTAGAGGGCGTCCGGCGGTCGAACCCGCTGTTGAGCACCAGTCCTCTATTCTCATAAAATCTTAAAACAAATCAGATGAGATGTGCTTCAAGTGATTCGCTCACATAAAGGCGCCAAGAGACGAGCAAGACTATGTCAAACACAATGCAAAATGCCGCAACCAAGTATGTTCCCTATTCGCAGATAGATTTGCCAGACCGTACATGGCCTACCAAAACGATTACGAAACCGCCAATCTGGTGTTCCGTAGATCTTCGAGATGGCAATCAGGCGTTAATCGACCCGATGGGTCAGGATCGCAAGGAGCGAATGTTCCGATTGCTCTTGGATATGCATTTCAAGGAAATCGAGATTGGTTTCCCGTCTGCTTCGCAAACAGATTTTGATTTTGCGCGATGGTGCATTGAAGAGGGAAATGTTCCAGATGATGTGTCACTGCAGGTCCTCGTACAATGCCGACCAGAATTGATCACCCGCACGTTTGAATCGCTTGAAGGTGCCAACCAGCCGATTGTTCATTTTTATAATTCAACTTCGGAATTACAGCGTCGCGTGGTGTTCGGCCTCGACCGTGCCGGAATTCGACAAATTGCAGTTGATGCTGCGAAGATGATCCGGGACATGGCTGAAAAAGCTGGCGGAGGTTTTCGTTTTCAGTATTCGCCGGAAAGTTTCACAGGTACTGAACTCGATTTCGCATTGGAAATCTGCAATGCGGTAACCGAAGTGATTGAGCCTACATCCGATAACAAGCTGATTTTGAACTTGCCTGCAACGGTCGAAATGTCCACGCCAAACATTTATGCTGACCAGATTGAATGGATGAGTCGTAATCTCGACAACCGGGAAAATGTGGTGCTTTCCCTTCACCCGCATAATGACCGGGGAACCGGTGTGGCTGCTACAGAACTTGCATTGATGGCAGGTGCTGATCGTGTTGAAGGCACTTTGTTTGGCAATGGTGAGCGAACCGGCAACGTCGATATCGTGACGTTGGCACTCAATATGTATACGCAAGGCGTCGATCCTTCTTTGGATTGTTCTGATATCCCGCGCATGAAGGATGTTTATGAGTACTCAAATCAATTGCGGATTCCCGAACGCCACCCCTATGTTGGTGAACTGGTTTACACCGCGTTTTCCGGTTCTCACCAGGATGCGATCAACAAGGGAATGAAGGCACTGGAAAAGGCCAACAAGCCTCATTGGGAAGTGCCCTATTTGCCAATTGATCCAGAGGACGTGGGCAGGAACTACGAAGCGATTATCCGTATTAATTCGCAGTCCGGCAAAGGTGGCATTGCCTACATTATGGAAGCAGATTACGGAATTCAGTTGCCGCGCAATCTACAGATTGAGATGCGTGACGAAGTACAACGAGTTACGGACGAAGAGGGGAAAGAATTGCCCTCCCAGAGCATTTACGATCTGTTTGATCAGGTCTATGTCAATCAACCGGGTGCCAGACTTTCCTATGTTGATCACCACACAACCCTTGCAGGCGATAGCACCAACAAACTACGTAACCTGGAAGCAAGCATTGTCGACAATGGCAAGGATATTACAATCACAGGTAAGGGAACCGGCCCGGTCGATGGATTTGTGGACGCGCTTTCCAGACATCTGGGAATTGAGATTTCGGTAATAGATTATTCCGAACATACTCTAAGACCGGGCGCAGACGCTTCTGCAATTTGTTATATGGAATTGGAATCGGGTGGCCGCAAATTGTTTGGTGTTGGTATTAACTCCAACATTGTTGCAGCTTCCCTTGAAGCGCTGGTCAGTGCTGCAAATCGGTTAGTTGGATAGCAATTCAGCGATCAACATCGTTAACTGAAAATTTATAGCGCGTGTGATAATTGAATTGTGTGGGGAATCGTCTATTTGAGTTTAGGTTCAATGTTATGCGATCTGATGACCGGAATAGCCCACAGGACAAATTAGGTGTTCAATGCCAAGAGGTGATTGATCATCGAGCATACCGACGCCGAGTTTTGAAGGGCGTAAAGGTAACATTCAATGACGAGTTTTGTTCTGTCGGAGGTGTGTTGAAAAACATATCGGAAACCGGGATGTTCATTGAGTTAAAGGATGGATTTTTGGTTCCAAATGACGTGGTTATCATCAATGAGCTGGAAGGATACAAAGTTGCCGGAAAAGTTGTCCGGCGCACTGGAAATTTCATAGGGGTGGAAATCTGCGGGGAGCACCAAAAAACAATCTGCTTACGAAAACAGGTTGTCGATCCGATTAATGCAGAAAAGCCTGTTACCAAGCACGAAAAGTGCTCGGAAGTTCCTGCAAATTTGAAATACCTAAAGTAAATTTGAGCAGCACTTTGATCGTTCCGGGCAAATGGAACAATGCTGCTTTCCTCCCGAATTCGGATGATAATGGAATTGGAAGTCGGTCGACTTGTCTAGGGTCAGGACCCTAGTTCATTAACGGTTTGGAAAGCAGTCACCTTAACGAAATATTTTCCTGAATGCGCTAGGTTTCCAGCGTGTGGGTTAGCGATACTAGTTTTAGTGAGGTGACATGCAACCCAACAATAAGCAAATCTTGTCAGGTGGGTGCGAAAGTAACGCGGATAAACGCTCTCTGCGTCGTCGTGTACTGAAGGGAGTGAAAGTCGCATTTAATGGTGAGTTTTGCTCTGTAAACGGCATCGTCAAGAATGTCTCGGAGACGGGGATGTTTATTGAACTGAAAGACGGATTTATCGTCCCTGACGAGATTGTCATTTACAATGAACTGGAAGCATACAAGGTACCTGCCAGGGTGGTTCGTCGGGAAGCCAATCGTATTGGTATTGAAATCTGTGGTGAACGGGAGCCAATCGAGCAAACGCGAACGCAGATCGTTCAAATGGTAAATGTAGACGAGGACATGCCTTCAGTAGCACCTGTATCCAAGGCCGAAGAACCGGAGTGCGAGAAAACGCAAATTGTTACACGGCAAAACAAACCAGTATTTGGAAAATTGGGTCCTGACCCTAAGTAAACACCATTTTCCGAACACTTTCTCGTCAGGGATCATCAATTCAGTTTTAATCGAACCCGCCATTGGGTACATTCAGGCGATTCATAGGCTGGAGAAAAAGGTGTCCTCATTGTCCAATTCAAAAAGTAGTCTGCTTGCTGTCGTAACGGTGATTGGATTTTTGATTTCCGCCGTACCCTTTGCTTCGGCCGAAAGTGTTTCATCCTTGTTGCGTGGTGATGCAATCAAGTGGCAGGGAATTGTTATTGACCTGGATCCACTCAAGAAATTTTACAAGTCAAGGTTTGGAAAGGGTGTCTGGACAGACAACAAGGGCCTCAACAATCGCGGCAAAGAACTGGTTGAGATTTTGTCGGCGGCTGGAAATGACGGATTGGAAACGCCAGATTATCTCGGCGGTTTTCCTGCCAGTGCAGAAAATTTATCCGGTGAGGAACTTGGTTCTGCGGACCTTTTTTTGTCGCAGGCGTTATGGCGATTTGGTCGTGATCTGTACAGCGGCCGAACCACTCCGGCAGTTACCGAACCGGATATTGTGATTTCTCGCAAGGACATTGATGTCACGGGCTGGTTGAGAATTGCCTCAAGGCAGGGGCCGGGAAAAGTTATTGACGAGTTGCGGCCCAAACATCAACAGTATGCACTTTTACGGAAGATGCTCGCGGATGCGAAAGGCGGGAAGGCGCAACAGATCATCGTCAACATGGAGCGATGGCGATGGTTACCCCGCAATCTTGGCGAGCGTCATGTAATGGTCAATCAAGCCGCCTTTGAAATGTATATCGTTGAAAATGGCAAAACAGTTGACCGGCGTCGCGTTGTGGTTGGTAAACCGTTTCACAAAACCCCGATGTTTTCTCACGCTATCGAGTATGCCGAATTCAATCCAACATGGACAATTTCGCGTTCAATTGCAGGCAATGAATTTTTGCCCAAGTTGAAGAAAGATCCCGGTTACCTGGAGCGAAACAACTACAAGCTTTACACAAGCTGGGAAGCAGATGCGCCGTCAATGAATGCCAATACTGTGGACTGGAATTCAGTTAATCCAAAAAAGTTTCCATATCGGATTGTACAACAACCAGGTGAAAACAATGCACTTGGAAATGTGAAGTTCATATTCCCGAACAAGTACGAGGTCTATCTGCACGATACCCAGTCCAAAAACCTGTTTTCCGAATCTTCACGCGCCTTTTCGCACGGCTGTATTCGTGTGGAAAATCCACTGGAGTTTGCTGAGAAACTTTATGCAGGCGAGGGAACACTCAATTCCTCAAAAATTAAAGAACTGGTTTCCTCAGAAGAAACCAAGCGCGTTGATATGAAGGAACCAATTCCTGTGCACCTAGCCTATTTTACCGTCTGGATAGATGACAGCGGGGATGCCAAATTTCACAAGGATGTTTACGGTCGTGATGCCCTTGTTGGCAAAATTCTCTTCGGCGGCGCGTGATTCCGAAATTGTGAAATACAGTATCTGCTTGGGCTCGATTACTGGTTTGCCCGTGATGTCGAATCAAAATCGGGTGCGACGCGAAAATGATGGTCATCATTGCTGATGCGATTTTCTATCAATGCTTCAAATTCAGGTTCTATTTCATTAGCTCCCGGCTCAAACAGTCCGCATTTGCGGAGGGCCTCGCGAGCATTGATTTCTTGCCCGAGCGCTTCCAGCACTACCCGCGTACACAGGGGTTCCCGTTGCTTGCTTGATGAGACACCAAGCTTCAGACCGGTCAGATGCGTAAGTCGTGTCTTATGGTTGGGGTAGAGGATGGTTTGACTGATTTCATTGTTTGTGAGCGTATCATGGTCGACCAGGAAAATCCTGTCGTCCAGGTAAAATACCAATCCGCGATATCGGCTTCGGGAACGCCCATTATTTTGGTCTGGTCTCGCCATGTTTTCCAACCGATAGCAAATGGTTGCCCTATTTTGCGTAGCGATTTGCATGAGGGACCTAAGAATGAGCCCGGGTGCTGACATCGAATAGGAATATTCAAAATAGTAACCGTCATATTCTGATATTTCATCGCGTGACCGGCTCATGAGATGATCCATGAACGGCGCATAGGTCGGCATGTTTCCGCCGTTGGAACTTCTCAGCTGCACCAGTTTTTCAAATTTACCGTGCGGCAACAGCATCTCGTGTTTTTCAACGCCAAAAAAATCACACAGCGTTTTGAAAATGTGTCGTGAAGGATTGGAATTCCCACTCAGGTACTTGTTGAATTGGGTCCGATTGATGCCAAGGTTTCTGCATACCTCTGCGACTGATTTATAATGATCCGTCAAAAGTCTTAAATTATTGCAGAAGTCCTGATTCATTTTCCATGCCTTCCAATTGTCAAAATCTAACCAGTAATCTCATAAATGACAATAATACTGGCGCATAATGATGCATTTAAAGCGTCATATTGCATCATATTGCATCACAATGCGAAGTTGCCTGGAGTATTATACAGAAGTAGCATCTCGTCAGCTTTTGAAGTTCTTGCTTCAGATGCGATGGTGGATTGGAGGCCTCAGACAACTGTAACTGTAATCCCGACCTGCTGCGATGAACGACGGCGGGAGGATACAGGTACAACCAAGATAAACTCTCCAATCCAAAACAGTGATTCATGTTGGCAGGCAATTTTTTTACCAACGGGATCACATTATAATCTCCCGCTGGGGGAGAAAACAGGAGATCTAAATCTTATGGAAATGATTGAATCCTTTTTTGGTGTGATCGGGGACCTGACATGGGGATGGGCGCTAATACCTTTTCTCGTGATCTTTGGTGTCTTTTTCACAGCAGCGAGTGGTTTTGTTCAGTTTAAGTATTTCTTCCGGATGTTCCGGGTGCTATCTGGCAGTAACCAAACCGGCGATCCGAACGCCATTTCAGCACGCGAAGCACTGTTTCTGTCAGTAGGTGGACGTGTTGGCGGTGGTAATATTGCGGGTGTTGCAGTTGCTATTACACTTGGCGGACCGGGTGCGGTCTTCTGGATGTGGGCAATTGCAGTAGTTGGCATGGCTACCAGTCTTGTCGAGTGTTCTTTGGCACAATTGTACAAGGAGCCGGAAGAAGATGGCACTTTCAGGGGAGGCCCCGCCCGGACGATCATTCATGGCCTCGGTGCTGATTATCGCTGGTTGGCAATTGTTTATGCGATTTCACTGATCGCAGCATTTGGTATTGGATTTCCTGCATTCCAGGGCAACACTGTTGCTGGTGCGGCCGCGGACAGCTTGGGCATCAGTCGCATAATTACTGGTGTTGTTCTGGCTGCTGGTACGGCTTACATCGTTTATGGCGGTATTCACCGTATTGCGAAAGCCTGTGATATCATTGTTCCGGTTATGGCACTTGGTTACATCGCCATGGCGTTGATAGTAATTGTTCTGAACATCGGTGGTATTCCGGCAGTTATCGGAACGATTGTTTCCAACGCTTTTGGCTTTGAAGAAGCGGTAAGTGGTGGAATGGGCGCCGCGATCGCTCAGGGTTTGCGCCGCGGTCTGTTTTCTAACGAAGCAGGTCTTGGTTCTGCGCCAAACGTTGCGGCAACCGCTGATGTGCGCCATCCGATCAGTCAGGGCATTACGCAATCATTTTCAGTATTTATCGATACAATTGTAATTTGTTCCTGTACGGCCTTTGTTATCCTGCTTGGTGATGTTTATGTACCAGGTGCATCGGATATCAACGGTGTTGCTCTTACCCAGCAATCACTAGTGTCGCACTTGGGCGCATGGTCTCAGTACTTCCTGACCGGTGCAGTATTGCTGTTTGCATTCAGCTCCATTATCTACAACTACTATCTCGGTGAAAACGCCCTGACCTTCATGACGGATAGCGACATGGTCCTGCATGGTTTCAAGATTGCATTGGTTGGGATTGTGTTCCTCGGTGCGGTTGCACCGGCGGCAACGTCAGTCTTCTTCTTCTCAGATCCGATGATGGGTATTCTGGCGGTTGTTAACCTGCTCATGTTGATCATGATGTTCCCGGTTGCCAAGCGGCTGATTGTAGACTTCTCAGACCAGCTTAAGTCTGGTGTTGAGCGTCCGGTTCTTGATCCGAAAAAGTACAAGGATCTGGATATCAACACGAAAGTCTGGACCGGCAAGGTAAATGACTAAGCCTGCGGGTGAAAATATTCATCTGAGCGAATACACTATGTGATTTTCAGGGGCGCCTTTTGGTGCCCCTGAATTATTGGCCGCATTAATAGCGGTGCTTTAGCCAAAGTGCATTATTTGATCATCACAATTATTGCTTGAACGAAGAGGGTTTGGTCAGTATGAAGGTGTCGTCGAATTTGCCGGACAACTTGTCATTGGCGCCGCTGGGGTGGCACTTAATTCAAGCTCTTCATCAAAATCGAAATCACAAAAGTTGTGCTTTGCACACCTTTTTACGTAGTGCCATTTAAGAATCACGAGGTTTTCCGATGCAGAATGGAACAGTAAAATTTTTTAATACCACCAAAGGCTTTGGCTTTATTGAACCGGAAGATGGTTCCAAAGACGCATTTGTACATGTAAGTGCATTGGAGCGCTGTGGAATAAATTCTCTGGCTGAAGGCCAAAAGGTCAAGTATGAGACCGAAGTAGACGCGAGAAGCGGAAAAACTTCAGTCAGCCAAATTGAACTGGCATAGTCCAAATCAAACTTGCAACTGTGAGCACGCTTCGCAGTTGCCATATCCTACCCACAAGCCATGATTGCCCGAACAATTGACCCAGTTATTGAAAGATAATGCTGTAGTACCAAGAAGCGCTCGCGATTGGGCATCGGTATTGAAATCCTATCAACACACCTGCAATAGTCGGGCGTTTCTAGAAGTAATCATTACTCTGATCCCATTTTTGGTATTGTCTGCAATTGCTCTTTTTGCAGTGAATGCGGGCTACTGGTTTGCCATTCTTCTGGCGCTGCCAGCCAGCGGCTTTCTGGTGAGAGTTTTCATGATTCAGCATGACTGCGGGCACCAAACCTTGTTTTCACAAAGCTGGCTCAACAACTGGGTTGGAAGAATGCTGGGCGTTTTGACTTTGACGCCTTATGATTATTGGCAACGAAATCACGCATTGCATCATGCCGGTTCTGGCAATCTTGATTACCGAGGTGTCGGCGATATTGATACACTCACCGTGGATGAATTCCTGGCCTTGTCAAAATTCAAACAGTTTATGTATCGCGCCTATCGACACCCGATTACCTTGTTTTTTGTTGGGCCTGCATTCGTGTTTTTGTTTCAGCATCGATTGCCCATGAGGATGATGAAACACGGATGGACACCCTGGTTAAGCACAATGTGCACAAATCTGGCCATTGTGATTGTTTCGGCGATCGCAATATGGATAACCAGCTTCAGCGCATTCTTGTTGGTAGTCTTACCTACTACCCTTCTTGCAGCATCTACCGGGGTGTTCCTGTTTTTTGTGCAACATCAGTTTGAAGAAACGATGTGGGATCAACCGCCCCACTGGGATCGTCATGAGGCCGCATTGTTTGGAAGTTCCCACTATGATTTGCCACCCGTATTGCGTTGGCTGACTGGCAATATTGGTGTTCATCACGTTCATCACCTGAACAGCAGAATTCCGTTTTTTAAACTTGCAAATATTTTGAAAGAAAATCCGGAGCTTGTAAACATTAACCGGATCACCCTCCGTGAAAGCTTTTCGATGATCAAGCTTGCACTGTGGGATAAGGAGAACCGGAAGCTTGTTTCATTTGCGCATGCCCTGAATCAGGCTTGAGGCCGTCTCTCCAAACACACATTATCAACCTGATCACCCGTTGCATTGGTAAATGACGATTCAATGCCCTAAGGTATATTTACAGGGGCTGAAATTATTGGGAGGCAACTTCATGCGTACAGTATTTTTAGGATGTTATGCACCAAATGCATTCAAGGGTTTGATAGGCGGATCAGACCGTGAAGCGGCAATCAACAAACTTCTGGCGAGTGTAGGCGGAAGCCTTGAAAGCATGATGTTCACGCGCGGTGAATTTGATGTGGTTGCGGTTGCAAACTTTCCAAATCAGGAATCGGGCATGGGTGTCGGGATGGCAATTCACGCAAGCGGAGCCTTTAGCCGGATTTCGATATTGGAAGAGCTTGACATGGACAAAGTACTTCCAGAAGCCCGAAAAGCAGCCAAGGTTTACGAACCGGCTGGATAAGCTCGATTATCTTGCGCACTTAATAAATATCCTACCGGTTGCATTGAATATTATGCGACCGGTTGGGCTTTTTCGACCAATCTTACGAAGTAGGATACTCCAACGGGTGAAATCTCATCATTGAAGTTGAAGTTCGGATTGTGCACTCCAGGGCCCTTTCCTTGCCCGATGAAAACATATGAACCGGGCCGCTCTTCGAGCATAAAGGCAAAATCTTCTGCACCCAGTTCAATGCCAGTTTCACCATCGACGGCTGCTTCGCCAACAATTTCGCGCGCTACCTCTATCGCAAAGCGGGTCTTGCCCGGGTCGTTTACGGTTGGCGGGTAACCGGTTTCAAGTTTTACATCTGCCTTGCAACTGTACGCCTCTGCCTGCCTTTCAGCAATTTCTCTTATGCGCCTGAAAATCATTTCCCGAACTTCGATGTCAAAAGTTCGAATGGTTCCACCGATAAAGGCCTTTTCATCAATGACATTATCCGTTGTGCCGCCGTGAATTTGGGTAACTGCACAAACGGCATCCTTTAGCGGATCATGATTGCGGCTGATGATGGTCTGGATTGCTGAGTAGATGCCAACGGTCGCCGCCAGCGGATCAATCGATTCCTGCGGGTAGGCGGCATGGCCGCCAACTCCGGTTACGGTGATCTCGAATGTGTCCACAGCAGCCATGATTGGCCCTGGAATTGTGTAGATGTGACCCGGTTCTGCTGTTGTTGAAGTGTGCATCGCATAGACTTCGGTAATGTCAAACCGTTCCATGATACCTTCTTTAACCATCACGCCAGCACCGCCGCCGCTTTCTTCCGCGGGTTGAAATATCAGGGCCACTTTTCCTGAAAAATTGCGCGTTTCCGCCAGGTAGCGCGCGGCACCCAGAAGCATGGTCGTGTGTCCATCGTGGCCGCAGGCATGCATCTTGCCATCGTAACTGGATTGATAGTCCAGTCCGGTAGTTTCCTGCATGGGTAATGCGTCCATATCTGCCCGCAAACCCAGTGTTGTTCCGTTGCTTTTACCCTGGCCGTTGATGATGGCGACCACTCCCGTCTTGGCTATGCCGTCATGAATCTCATCAACGCCGAACTCTTTCAACTGTTCGATAACAAATGCAGAGGTTTTATGGCACTCGAATTCGAGTTCGGGATGTTTATGCAGGTGACGCCGCCAGATTTTCATGTCTTCAGCGAAATTGCCAATACGATTTATGATGGGCAAGGTTCAATCTTTCCTGAGCTTTTGTTCAACTCGTTACCGCAGGCCACTTTCGAAGGCCTGCGTCATTTAGCAAACCACGGCAGGATTGGCTGATCAAGTTTGGAAAAATCTGATGTATCCAAAAAAACTACGGAATGGCTTCTTCACCCCATCCCCCCAATCCGCTCCTCACACACCAACCTCGTCACCTCCTGCAAGTGCGTCACCCGTTCGCCGAGCCATTGGAGTTCTTCGGAACTGATGGACCATTTCTTTGAGTAGCGCGCCTTGACGTAAGCCTCTTTCAGCTTGTTGAAAGCGGCACGGTCCTTGCGCGTGGCCCGCGGCCAAACTTCGATAAGGCGGGCATCCAGCCGCTCACACTGGGAACGCAGATATTCAATGTTGTGGGTTTGAGGGGCATAATTCGTGAACACAAGCAGTACGCAATCATACAGGCGTTCAGTCGCTTGATGAAGCATGAACGCAGCATCGCGGAATGCATCATTTTCCAGGCTTGCTTCATATAACTTCAAGGCATGGGCTGCGTGTGGATGCCACTCTTCAAAATTCCCATTCGCTTCCGCCAACGCTGCTTCCGGCGTCAGTTGTCCCGGCTTCGCAAATGGCTTTGAACCTTTCAGCTCATAAAGCGCGATACCCTCCTTCGCGATATCGCAAAAGAAATAGCGCCCGTA
>JAJFHU010000028.1 GCA_021775455.1 Hyphomicrobiales bacterium
ACGCACTATTCCTTGCCCAACCAGTACATCTACCTGTCGTAGCTTCGTGACAATCTCTTCAGGTTTATGACGCTTATTAGCCATTCTCAGTCCTCCTGTTACTAACTTATAGGATGGACCAATTCACAGGGGGAGGGTCAACTGGCGACGAAAAACGAAATTATTCAGCATAATGCTGTATGGCATAGTCTTTGCGATCAGGTTTCGGAATAATGTACGTTGATTTGAGTGGCTTTGGAAATTGGATTGTTCATCTTGTGTTCAGGGGATCGTGCTAGATTGGCTGGCATGAAAAGAGGTTTTTGCATGATGGCGGTTGCCGCCGCTCTGTTTTTTGTGTCAGTTCCGGCGAAAGCGGATGTCTGCAACGACATCGCGCGCGCCGAAGTTGCCCAACGGCCGAATGTGACATTGCTCAACGTGCGATCCAAGATTAACAATAACGGTAAGCTGGTTTGTATTGTAACGGCACGCGTTGTTCCCAAAGACGGATCGCCACCACGTGTTGTGACCCGTAGATTTAGACCCTGACTGAAATATCAATTTGGTATCCAAATGCGAATTTTGATTGTCGAAGATGACCCCGATCTAAACCGTCAACTCGAGGAAGCTTGCGTCGAAGCGGGCTATGTCGTTGACAAGGCGCTCGACGGAGAAGAGGGCCACTTTCTGGGTGATACAGAGCCGTATGACGCGGTTATTCTGGATATCGGGCTGCCCGGAATGGATGGGGTTACTATTCTGGAGAACTGGCGTGCAGCGGAGCGCAAAATGCCGGTATTGATGTTGACGGCACGCGATCGATGGAGTGACAAGGTCGCTGGAATTGACGCCGGTGCCGATGATTACCTCGCCAAACCGTTTCATATTGAGGAAGTGTTGGCACGGTTGCGGGCATTGATCCGTCGTTCAGCCGGACACGCGGCTTCAGAGATTGTCTGTGGTATGGTTGCACTGGATACCAGGACATCAAAGGTCACCATAGACGGAAAGTCGATAAAACTTACATCCCACGAGTTGAGACTGCTTTCCTATATGATGCACCATTTGGGGAAAGTTATTTCACGCACCGAGCTCACGGAACACTTGTACGACCAGGATTTCGATAAAGACTCAAACACGATCGAAGTGTTTGTGGGACGCCTGCGCAAAAAAATCGGAAACGATTTGATCGAAACCGTCAGAGGGATGGGGTATCGGATGCAGGATCCAGAAGCAGGCACTTGATGGTCCTGCAAATGCAAACCAGCAAACTCTCGACACGAATTTTCATTTTGTCATCGATCATTGCATTGATCGGCGTGCTGCTGGTTGCATTCGTAATTTCCACAGACTACCGGCGAAATGCTGAAGCCCGTTTCTCAGAACTTTTGGTAGCGAATGTCTATAATCTGATGGGTGCCGTCGAATTGGGTGAAACCGGCCAGCTGCAGGGATTTCCAGATCTCGGTGACTCCCGGTATAACCTGTTTGATTCTGGTTGGTACTGGTCTATCGAGAAAGTTGGCGATGCAACCATTCGGCTGGCGTCGCCGTCTCTGGGTGGCCAACGGATAAGTATTCCCGATTCAGTTCCCCTGGATAAAACTTATCAGCGTTCATTTGAGTTTACAGATTCGCAAGGTCAGGATTTGCTGGGTGCCGAAGCTCAAGTAATTCTTGGTGAAGGTAACGATCTTTTCAGTTTTCGAATTTCTGCGAACAAGACAGTTCTGGAAAAAGATATCGCGTCATTTACAGGTCGGCTTGCAGTTATTCTATCATTCTTTGCTTTGTCACTTTTATCGGCATTTTATATTATGATGCGATTTGCGCTAAGGCCGTTGAACGATGCCACGCAAAGCCTCTCTTCAATTCGCGCAGGAAACGCCCAATATATTGAAGGAGATTTTCCTGATGAAATTCGCCCGTTGATTGATGAAACCAATGCGTTGATAAAGTCGAACAATGCGATTGTGGAGCGATCTCGCACGCAAGTTGGAAATTTGGCGCATTCACTCAAGACACCGCTCGCTGTCATGAAAAATGAGGTAGCTGGTCAGACCAGTTCAAAGATGAAACTTTTTCAGGAACAGCTGAATATTGTCCAAAAGCAAGTGCAGGTATATTTGGAGCGGGCTCGCATTTCGGCTCGCCGATCTACCGCGTTGTCCCGTACAGAAGTTGGTCCTACTCTCGACAAACTGGTCAATGTGGTTGCCAAACTGAACCCAAACACCTCAGTGACAATTAATCCTGCGTTGGAGGATTTTTTGATATTTGAGGGCGAAGAACACGATCTACAGGAGATTTTGGGGAACTTGCTTGAGAATGCAGCCAAGTATGCTGCATCGAAAGTCCGGGTAAGCGCAAAAAGAGACCACGATCATGCTGATAGAATATTGCTTGAGGTAAATGATAATGGATCAGGAATGTCTCAGGCAGATATGAAACGTGCCCAAAAACGGGGAAGCAGAATCGATGAAGGAGGCAGTGGCTGGGGTCTCGGACTGTCAATAGTACGCGACATTATTGAGGAATATGACGGGAAGCTTCTTTTGGCAAAATCCCCCATGGGGGGTTTGAGTGCCACAGTTTCACTACCAGGCCGTGTGGATAACTAGTTCCAGTGATCAGCTTGGAATTTATCCAATTTTTGACATGATCGCAGCTTAGTAGGTAACCAGTCTTTTAATCTTTGCTGATAGGAATACTCGTGAACACGAGGAATAAAACCGACATGATCAGGCTAATTGCAGTTCTAATGCTCTCTGGTTCATTGGTGGCATGCACTGCGACCAATGAGGAAGTTGGTACAGTATCAGGTGCCGTAATTGGTGGGCTGGTCGGTAATCAGTTTGGCAAGGGAAAGGGTAAAGTCGCAGCCACCGCACTCGGCGCATTGGCTGGTGGATTGGTTGGCAACAATGTTGGTCGAAAACTGGATTATGGATCCCGTCAAAGTGCCCTGAGTGCCGAACACAATGCTCTCGAATACGGAACGCCTGGAGCCCCGGTTAATTGGCAGGGAACAGGCGGAAGAACCTACGGTACAGTTGTTCCTCAGCAGACATATCAAGTTGGATCATCAAACTGCCGCCGCTACACACATACCATCTATATTGATGGTCGGCCTGAAACTGCTTCAGGCACCGCATGCAGAAATGCTGATGGATCCTGGACCCCGCTCGCGTAAAAGTTAGCGTCTATTGCACTTTTGTTTATTGATGTTTGACGTTATGAAGTCCGGATGGATTTCTGGATTCTGATCTTTTTGCTGACCTCAATCATTGCAGCATTTCTTGTTTTGTTACCTGTAGTCGGTGGCAAAAAATTGAACGTGGAGATTGATCACGACAAGGCGTTATACAAGAATCGGTTATTGGAGATTGACCAAGACGAAAAGCTTGGTCGACTTGACGCAGATGAAGCCGAGGTAGCAAGAGTACAGGAAGCCAGGAAACTGCTGGTTCTTGGTCAAACCTCGGCGGGCAGATTTTCCCCAAGTGGAGCAAAGTTTAGTCACGTACTACTGATTGCTTCCGCATTGTTTGTGTTCATATTTACCGTGGGTTTCTATATTTCCACGGCCACCTACTCACCATCTTTCCGGTCGTTTGTTTCAAAACAAGAGCCCGCAGATCTCTCGGTATCGGGGTTGTTGCGCGCTGCTGAATCACGATTGGCCATGAACTCGAATGATGTGAGAGGATGGAAAGTTCTGGCACCGATTTATTTATCCCTTGGGCAACCCGAAAAGGGGGTTGCGGCATTTCGACAAGCTGTTGCCCTGTCTGATCAAGATCCTGATTTACGAGCAGCTTTGGGAGAAGCCCTGGTTGTTCTGGCGAATGGTCAAGTTAGTGACGAAGCACTGCAACAGTTTCAACAGGTGATTTCAATTGATGCAGATAATGATTTGGCTCGTTACTATATTGGTTTGGCCAGCGCGCAAAACGGACAGGGGGATCTGGCGATAGAAGCCTGGCAGGAAATTTTGGACAGTAAGCCGGAAAACGAACAATGGGTTTCGTTCTTGACGAAGAGAATTGCCTCTGTTGAAAAAGAAAAAACACTATCGTTGATGCCCGAACTAAATAATGAAACCGTTGAGGCGGCGAATGAGTTGGACAAATCAGAGCGACTCGAGATGATCAATGGTATGGTCGCATCACTAGCGGAAAGACTTTCGGAAAATCCAGATGATATGCAGGGTTGGGAACGGCTGATACGGTCCTATATTGTGTTGGGCAGAAAATCTGACGCACTGGCGGCAATCCAAAACGCGAAAAGTCAGTTCGCGAGCCGCGACGAATTTATCGCCAAGCTTGAAAAAATCGAGAGTGAATTGCAGTGACCAGAAAGCAACGAAGATTTTTGAATATTGGTATGGTGGGAGCTGTTCTGGCAATTGCTGCAACGCTGGTGGCAGTGGCTCTTCGTGACGAAATTGTATTCTTCCATTTCCCAACTGACATAATCGTTGAAAAGAAAGCAGCACCTGGTCAACGTATCCGGATTGGCGGTTTGGTTGAGATTGATAGTGTTGTGCGAGAGGGTACGCAGGTGAGCTTCACCGTTACAGACGGGGAAAACAGTTTGCCGGTGGTATATGAAGGCAGCCTCCCGGATTTGTTTGAAGAAGGGCAGGGCGTAATTGCAGAGGGTGCTTTACAAACTGATTTGAAGTTCAAGGCAGACAAGGTTCTCGCAAAACACGATGAAAACTACATCCCGCGCGAACTGGAAGATTTGCTGAAAGAGAAAAATGTTTGGCAGGGGAGCAAAAAGTGATCGCTGAACTTGGCCACTATGCATTAATTCTCGCATTGGCGTTTAGCCTTGTTCAGTCTGTAGTCCCGTTGGTGGGTGTCCGCTACCGCGATGCGTCATTAATGATATCTGCCAGTGTAACTGCGGTTATCGCATTTTTGGCTGTTGCTTTTTCCTTCGCTGCGTTGACTGATGCTTATGTAAGTTCTGATTTTTCAGTTTTGAATGTTTGGCAGAATTCTCACACCTTAAAGCCAACAATCTTCAAGATAAGTGGTGTTTGGGGAAACCATGAAGGTTCCATGCTCCTGTGGATTCTGGTTTTATCGTTGTTTTCAGCACTTGTTGCAATTTTTGCCAAGAATCTTCCCGGCACGTTGAAGGCGTTGGTGCTGGTTGTTCAGGGGTGGTTGCTCAGCACATTTTTGCTTTTCATACTTTTGACTTCAAACCCGTTTGAGCGATTGATCCCACCTCCATTGGAAGGCCGTGACCTTAACCCAATTTTACAGGACATAGGGCTCGCCATTCATCCCCCTCTGCTATATTTCGGTTATGTGGGCTTTTCGTTGACATTTTCTTTTGCGTTGGCTGCCCTCATATCTGGTCGGATTGACGGAGCCTGGGCCAGATTTGTCCGCCCTTGGGCGCTTATTGCCTGGATATCACTGACCGTTGGAATAGCGATGGGGTCATATTGGGCTTACTACGAACTTGGATGGGGCGGCTGGTGGTTCTGGGATCCAGTGGAAAACGCATCGTTCATGCCCTGGCTACTCGGAACAGCGCTGATCCATTCTACATTGGTGATGGAAAAGCGGGACGCCCTGAAAATCTGGACGATTCTGTTAGCCATCCTGACGTTTTCATTTGCACTATTGGGGACATTTTTGGTGCGTTCTGGTGTTCTAACATCGGTTCACAGTTTTGCCAGTGATCCAACACGGGGTGTTTTCATTCTTGCAATCCTGGTGGTATTTATTGGTGGTTCGCTGGCGTTGTTTGCATTGCGCGCCACCACTTTGAAACCGGGTGGGTTGTTTCAATCGATCTCCCGTGAAGGGGCGCTGGTTTTCAATAATCTGATATTGGCCACAGCTACCGCTACTGTTTTGGTGGGTACGCTATATCCGCTGGTTTTGGAGGCGATAAACGGAACAAAAATTTCGGTCGGCCCTCCTTACTTCAACCTTACATTTGGCCCGCTAATGATTCCGCTGCTCATTGCAATGCCGCTGGGACCATTGATGTCCTGGAAGCGAAGCGACCTGATGCCGGTTTTGGCGAGGCTTTATTTTGTTGCAGGACTATCTCTGGCTGCAGCATTAATTGTAGCAAGCATGACTTATGGCGGACCAGTATTGTCAGTTCTGGCTGTCGGCCTTGCTTTCTGGGTTATGCTGGGTGCGCTTTGTGAATTGGCGGAGCGCTCTGGAAAAAAAGGAACCCCACTCAAGACGAGGATGGCAAGACTGACAGGATTGCCAAGAACAGTTTGGGGATCAGCATGTGCCCATTTCGGCGTCGGATTATTAGTCCTGGGAATCGTTGGTGCAACTGCCTTTGATGAGGAATTGCTCGCTCAATTAAAACCCGGAGAAACCATGAACGCTGCTGGGTACGAGTTGACTCATGAGGGCCTGGGGGTTCGAAAGGGTCCGAATTATGAAGAGGAAGTGGTTCGTATTACCGTTAGAAAAAACGGTGAGTTGATTGCTCGGCTTGAACCAGCGAAACGTGTGTACCAGGCCAGAAAATCAACTACGACAGAAGCGGCAATCAAAACCTCCTTTCTAACTCAGCTTTATGTTTCTCCAGGAGAAACATTTCCCGATCAGTCTGCGGTAATTCATGTTTGGTGGAAACCGCTGGTCGTTTTGATATGGTTCGGTCCGGTTGTTATGGCAATCGGAGGGCTGATATCCTTTTCTGATCGCAGATTGCGTGTCGGGGTTCCAACCAAAGCATTGAAGAAAGGGCAACCTGCCAATGCGTAGGTTATCGACAATAATTACAGTCCTGCTTGTTCTTCTGGCTGTTTGTGCAGGCCCTGCTATCGCCGTCGAGCCGGACGAAATTCTGGGCGATCCGGTTCTTGAGCAACGCGCCAGGAAACTTTCAACCGGGTTGCGGTGTCTGGTTTGTCAAAATCAGTCGATTGATGATTCCAATGCGCCATTGGCCAAGGACTTGAGGGTTTTGGTCCGGGAGAAACTGGTCGAAGGATATTCTGATCAACAGATACTGGATCATCTGGTTGACCGTTACGGGGAATTTGTGCTGCTCAAACCACGGTTTGGGGGCCAGACCATGTTGCTTTGGTTGCTGCCTGGCATTATTCTTGGTGTTGGTACGATTTTCGTTATTAGATTGTTTCGCAGGAAGTACGAACCTGCGGATTCTGTCTCGCCGCTTAACAAAAATGAAGAAGCCGCGCTCACGAAAATTTTGGATGAACGTGATTGAGCCAACTATCATCTGTTGATGGTTGAGCTTAATGCTTGATCAGGCAACAGGAGATGAAAATTGAACAGCAAGACACAACGTCTCGATTTTGACGGCAGCCAGGGCGCTAAACTATCTGCAAGGCTGGATATGCCTTCCGGCACGGTACGGGCCTATGCAATCTTCGCCCATTGTTTCACCTGCTCAAAGGATATTCACGCGACGCGCCGAATTTCAGCCGAACTGTCCCAAAAGGGCATTGCAGTTCTCCGATTTGATTTCACGGGATTAGGGGGAAGTGGTGGTGATTTTGCATCGACCAATTTTTCTTCAAATCGCGAAGATCTAATCATAGCGGCAGACTATCTCCGCAAGAATTTTTCCGCGCCAAGTTTGTTGATTGGTCACTCCCTGGGTGGAGCTGCTGTTCTATCAGTGGCGGGCGAAATTCCGGAAATTGTAGCGGTTGCAACCATCGGTGCGCCTGCAGAAGCAGAACATGTAATTCACAATTTCGGTTCTAGTCTTGACGAAATCGCGGAAAAGGGTGAAGCGGTAGTAAAACTTGCCGGTCGGAATTTCTCAATTCGCAAGCAATTTGTAGATGATTTGAATTCAAGCAAGGTTCTGGACCAGGTTGCCCAACTTAAAAAGCCGTTGCTGGTTTTGCATTCTCCAATTGACCAGACGGTTGGCATTGAAAACGCCCAACAAATCTTCATCGCCGCAAAACACCCGAAGAGCTTTGTATCGCTCGACAAGGCAGATCATCTGCTTGGTAATGAAGATGATGCTGTCTTTGCTGCTTCCATCATTGCAAGCTGGAGTTCGCGATACATCGAAGATGGCAGTTCGACTGAAGAAGAAATGGAAGCCCGAAATGTCGTGGTTGCTGAAACGGGGTTGGGCAAATTCCAGAATACAGTCGTATCCGGTCCACATCATTTGATAGCTGATGAACCGACAGCCGTAGGTGGTCTCGATTCTGGCCCGGGCCCATATGACTATCTGTCAGCGGCTCTCGGAGCTTGCACATCCATGACCTTGAGAATGTATGCAGACTTCAAAAAGCTCGACGTTGGAAAAATTTCAGTGGAGGTATCTCATGGCAAAATTCACGCCGCCGACTGCATGGAATGCACAGACGAGGAGCGCCAAAAGGGCGGCAAGATAGATCAATTCGAGCGCATGCTGACTGTAGAAGGCGCCTCAGATGAAGAATTGATGGCAAAATTACTTGAGATTGCGGACAAATGTCCGGTTCACCGTACTTTGGAAAAGGGCGCGAAGGTTGCAACGCGGTTCGCTTGAGTAATTCAAGTTGGGTTAAATTATTACAAAAATTTAATTTCACGGACATGTAAAGGTAACATTGATTTCCCCATATTGGCGACAACGGTGATGCGCATGGCATCGCCATTTGTCTGGAAACCAGTATTGGGAAAGATCATGAACCAACCGAAATCGAACTCGTTATCAAAGTCATTCCGCCGGGTGTTGCTTGGCGGCGCCCTTGTTGCCGGTGTTGCTGGTTACGCAATTGGTAACTCTGGCGCGCTGAATATTGCCCCCTCTTATGCTGAAGCCGTCAAGATTGAAGCACCGGTCACTTTCAGCTTTGCCGATGTTGTAGAAGCTGTGTCGCCTGCTGTTGTCAGTGTTCGAGTGGAATCGAATATTCAGCCAGCAAATCATCAGGGCGAATTTCGTTTTGACCGCCGCGGCGGGGAAGATGGATTTGGCATGGAGGAGTTCTTCAAGCGTTTCCAGGAAGATGATTTTTTTGGGCGTGATGGACGAAAGAATGGGAAAAAACAACGCCATCGTAAACCACATCGCTATGGCCAATCCCAGGGTTCCGGCTTCTTTGTGTCGGAAGACGGGTATGTGGTTACCAATCATCACGTGATTGAAAGTGGCGAAAAATTCACCGTCATCATGAGTGATGGCAAGGAGTTCGAAGCCAATCTTGTCGGTGCAGACGCACGGACGGACCTTGCCGTGTTGAAAGTGGAAGCCGATCAAGAATTTACATATGTGGATTTTGGTGAAAATCGCCCGCGTATTGGCGAGTGGGTAGTGGCGGTAGGCAATCCTTTTGGCCTCGGTGGTACAGTAACTGCAGGAATTGTGTCTGCTCATGGTCGTGCGATTGGCACAAACCAGTATGATGATTTCATTCAGATAGATGCGGCCGTCAACAAGGGAAACTCAGGTGGTCCTGCATTTAATCTCGAAGGTGAGGTTATTGGTATTAACACAGCCATCTTTTCGCCATCGGGTGGGAATGTCGGTATCGCCTTTGCAATTCCGGCATCCCTTGCAAGTGAGGTTGTTGATGACCTGATCTCAAACGGAAATGTTGTAAGAGGTTGGTTGGGTGTGCAAATCCAGCCGGTTACCAAAGATATTTCTGATGCGCTTGGCCTTGAATTCACCGACGGTGCTATTGTTGCATCCCCACAAAAGGGTAGCCCCGCCGATGATGCTGGCGTTCGTTCAGGAGACATCATTACAGCGGTAAATGGCAAAAAGATCAAAGGGCCGCGCGAACTTGCCCGCACGATTGGTGATTATAATCCTGATACTACCGTAAAGCTTGAGATTTGGCGCAATGGAGAATCTCAGGATATCGACGTAAAGCTGGGCAAGCTTGATACAGCCGATTCAGCAATCCCGACACCAAATTCAAAACCTAAGAATCTCAGTCAGTTTGGTCTTGAAGTGGAAGGTCTTGGTGATGGCTCTGGTGTACTTGTCCGTGAGGTTGAGCCCGGTAGTGGTGCCGACGAAAGAGGTATCAAGGCTGGAGATGTTATCGTTTCGATAAACGGTGAGAGCATATCAACTCCCGCAGACCTGGAGCGAGTGGTCAACGAAGTGATTGAGCTCGGGCGAAAAGCCGCTCTGTTTCAGATAAAGCGCGATGACAATACGACCTTTATCCCGGTCCCTGTTGAAAAGGGATAGGTCGAAAGGCGCTTGCCGCATTCTTGAATTGGTCGCCTCCAATTGCGGCAAGAAACGGCGGCGGGGTTCCCCTTCTTGGCCCGCCGTCGTCTCCTTCTTTTCCCCTACGGTTGGAATGTGTAGGATCAGCCAATGAAGATTCTTGTTATTGAAGATGATATTGACGCTGCTGGTTTTTTGCTCAAGGCTTTTGCAGAAGCCGGGCACAATGCCATTCATGCTGCAGAAGGGGAAAATGGCTATCATCTAGCCAGTACAGAAGAGTTTGATGTGCTCATCGTAGACCGCATGCTGCCAAAGATGGATGGATTGACAATACTTAAAAACCTTCGTGAAAATGGTGACAACACACCGGCTTTGTTCCTGTCAGCATTGGGTGAGGTTGATGACCGTGTAGAAGGATTGAGATCTGGCGGCGATGATTATCTTCCAAAACCGTATGCATTTTCGGAGTTGCTTGCCCGGGTGGAAATTCTGGGTCGGCGAGTTCGTGGCGAGGAGCAGGAAACTACCCTGAGCGTCGGTGATCTGGAACTCGACCGCCTTTCTCATACCGTGAAGAGGGCAGGTGTTGATATACCATTGCAACCGCGCGAATATCGTCTGCTGGAATATCTGATGCAAAATGCCGGACGAGTAGTAACCCGGACGATGTTGCTCGAGAAGGTTTGGGATTATCATTTTGACCCACAAACCAACGTCATAGACGTGCACATATCACGCTTGAGAACCAAGATAGACAAAGAATTTGACGAGCCCATGTTGCAAACTATCCGGGGTTCTGGATACAAACTAAGCTCCCCGGACTGAGGCGATGGCAAGTCTTAAAACCTTGTTCCGCGTCACTGCTTTCAGGCTTTCCCTGATTTACATCCTTGTTTTTGGTTTGCTTGGTTTTGGGGTTGTTACATACATGACCGCCGGAACCGTCAATGTACTTCGCAAGCAGTATGAGACTTCAATCGACGAAGAAGTTACAGGGCTTGCAAAGATTTATCGGCAAGGCGGAATTGGTTATCTCATTCGCACCCTTGAACGCCGCGCGAAAGCACCCGGCGCAAATCTTTATGTGGTTGCTGATCCCTCCGGTCGTATCGTGGCAGGAAATGTTCCTCTGCTCGAAAATGGTGTAATGAGTCGAATTGGCTGGACCGGCAGACCTTTCAGTTACTCGCGATTTGATGACACTGATGACAAGGATCACCGTGCGGTTGCCAGAGTACTGGAAGTTCCAAATGGCATGCGGATACTTGTTGGCCGGGATATTGGAGAGCATGAAGGCTACAGGAATGTCGTGCGCCGGGCCTTCGTCATCGTTCTGGCCAGCATGATTGGTCTGGGATTACTTACTTGGTTGCTTGTGGGAAAACGGGCGCTTCAGCGCATTGATAGCCTGTCACGATCATCAAAGCGGATATTGGCTGGAGACAGGACAGAGCGCTTGCCAATTACCGGAGCAGCCGACGAGTTTGACCGTCTATCGGAAAATCTGAACCAGATGCTGGACCGGATTTTCAAACTTGATGAGGGTTTGAAACAGATGTCTGACAATATTGCGCACGATCTGAAAACCCCGATAACAAGATTGCGTAACAAGGCTGAACAGGCGCTGGCTACCGCATCTGATGCTGGTTCAAAAGATCAGTCAATTGTAGAAATTATTGGTGATTGTGACGAGATCGTTAAAACCTTCGACGCCTTGTTGATGATTTCCCGGGTTGAATCGGGAGCCAGCGTAGCCCGTTTTTCCACATTAAATCTGGCTGAGCTCATCGATGATGTCCACGAATTGTATTCTCCGGTTGCCGAAGAAAACAACATATCAATGAAAATCGATATTGATGCATCGCACGACAGGGACTTTGACATTTCGGGAAGTCGGGAACTGATTTCGCAGGCGCTGTCAAATCTGGTCGACAATGCGTTGAAGTATGGTCACATGAAGGGGCAGGAGCAGACGCTGGAATTAAGGCTTGTTGCCAACGCTTCAAACATGACCGTTTCGGTTTGTGACAATGGGCCAGGTATTCCGCTTGAAAATCGCGACAAGGCACTTGAGCGATTTGTAAGATTGGACGGGAGCCGCAATAAATCGGGCAACGGACTTGGCTTAAGTCTGGTCAACGCAATAGCCAAACTGCACGGTGGTCGTCTGGAATTGAATGACAATGAGCCAGGACTGTGCGCCTGTCTAATTTTCCCGCGAAAGACCGATGATCAAGATGATGCCAGAGTGGACAAGCCATGACTGGTTCCGGATTATTCAACAAGGCACCTGTTCTCCTTACTCCGTTAAAACCAAAACGGGTCGGTGAGTTTTTCGGTGAATTCCTGCAGAAGGTCGAAAGCCTTGGTGAAACAGATATCCTGGCCAAGATAGAGCGAACCACGGGTATGGCTGATTTTTTGGGCTCAGTCTTCGACCTGTCGCCCCATTTGAGGGACATTTGCCTGATTTCACCCGAGGTTTTTTGCGAAATTGCCCGGAAACCCTTTGAAGAAACCCTTCAGGAAATTCTGAAGGAAACCGCGAAGTATGGGTTTCAGAGCCTGGGGGATGAGGAACTAATGTCCTCGCTACGCAAACAAAAACGCAAAGTGTCATTGTTGTGCGGTTTGGCAGATTTGGGTGGCTGGTGGTCAGGAGAGCAGGTAACCGGTGTGCTGTCCGATTTTGCGGATGCTGCGCTGTCTGCATGTCTCGATCATATTCTGCTGGAACAGGAAGTGGCGGGGAAATTGACATTAGTCGACCAGACTCGACCGCAACATGGGTCCGGCCTGATTGTGCTTGGAATGGGAAAGCACGGTGCACGGGAGCTCAATTATTCAAGCGATATTGATCTGATCCTGTTCTTTGACAGTCAGGCATCCATTACGCTTCATACCGATGATCCGGTGACGTTGCTGGGTCGCATGGCAAAAAAACTTGTAAAGCTGATGCAGGAAAGAACCGGCGACGGATATGTTTTTCGTCTGGATCTGCGGTTGCGACCAGACCCGGCATCCACACCGCCAGTAATGCCTCTTGGTGCCGCATTGGCTTACTATGAGGCGCAAGGGCAAAATTGGGAACGATCGGCACTCATAAAAGCGCGTCCGGTGGCCGGTGACAAGGATGCAGCGGAATTGTGTTTGAAAGAGCTGGCTCCCTTTGTCTGGCGTAAATATCTCGATTTTGCAGCCATTCAGGATATTCATTCGATAAAGCGACAGATCCACGCTCACAAGGGTCACGGCGAAATTGCTGTCAAAGGTCACAACATTAAACTTGGTCGCGGGGGAATTCGTGAAATCGAGTTTTTTGCACAAACCCAGCAGCTGATTGCAGGTGGGCGTAATGAAAAACTTCGACAGCGCCGAACGATAGAGGCGCTAAAGGAGTTGTCACAATTGGGCTGGATTACGCCTGATGTGGTAAGCGACCTGCATGATGCATACTGGTATCTGCGGAACCTTGAGCATCGGTTGCAGATGGTCCGTGATGAACAGACCCACACGCTTCCCGAAGATAATCTGGAATTGAAGCGGATAGCTTACTTGATGGGTGATAGAAGTGTCGCCACGTTTTCCAAACGATTGACCGGCACTCTGAAAACGGTGGAACGCCATTACGCAGAACTTTTCGAGACCGCACCGGAACTGTCGGCTGTAGAAGGGAACTTGGTGTTTACCGGAGATGATCCGGACCCTGGAACCATAACCACATTGGAAGCATTGGGATATCAGCGCCCCGAAGAGATTATCAAGATCATCAAAGGTTGGCATTTTGGCAGGGTACCGGCTTTGCGGTCATCCCAGGCACGGGAGATGCTGACAGAGTTGGTCCCACATCTTCTCAAGACTTTCGCAAGTGCTGGAAATCCCGATGAAGCCATGTTTGGATTTGAGCAATTTGTCTCCGGATTACCGTCCGGAATACAACTATTCGCGATCCTGAGTTCAAATCCTGCTTTAATGGAATTGCTTGCGCGAATTCTTGGCGCAGCACCTGCGCTCTCAAGCGCGATCGCCAGAAAGCCTCATATCTTCGATGGTTTGCTCGATCCGCAGTTTATGAATCAGGTGGCAACCAGAAAGACACTGGGGCCTTTGCTGGATGCTGATTTGAAACGTTCCACCGACTATGAATCAGCACTGGATCAGGCGCGCCGATTCTTTTCCGAGCAAAAGTTTTTGATCGGGATAAGACACTTTGGAGGAGCTGTTTCAAATGCTGAAACAGGAAAGGCGTATTCTGATCTGGCAGAGGTAATGATCGATTCTTTGTTATCGCTGGTTGTAAGGGAGTTTGAGCGACGGCACGGGAAGGTAAGGAATGGGAGAATTTGTATACTGGCAATGGGTCGACTGGGTAGCCGTGAACTGACCGCCGCTTCTGATCTGGATCTGATCTTTCTGTATGATCACGATGAAAAAGCGGATCAGTCCGATGGTGAAAAACCTTTGGCTACATCACAATATTTTATTCGGCTAACGCAACGATTTATTGCAGCCATGAGCGCACCTACCGCTGAAGGGATAATTTATGAGTTGGATTTCCGCCTCCGCCCCTCCGGGAATGCGGGGCCATTGGCAACGCACGTAGATGGATTTTTCAAATATCAACGAGAAGAAGCCTGGGTATGGGAATCCCAGGCGTTGACGCGTGCAAGGCCGGTGGCAGGGGACGAGCAATTTTGTGGGGTGGTAGACACGACGCTTTCAAAACTCATGGAAACTGTAGGTGCCAACAAAAATCTCATTGGTGAAATTCGAAAAATGCGCCAGCGGCTCGAAAAAGAAAAACCGGCAAAATCGAGTTGGGATTTGAAAAATGCAAATGGTGGCCTGATTGATATCGAGTTTCTTGCCCAGTGGGCGACATTGAAGCACGGCCCGCCTTTGGAGGATCGCACATCCATTCGATCGATGTTGGCACTGTTGAAAGAACAGGAACTTTCCGCAAGAGAATTCGATGAAATTCTGGGTGCGTATGAGCTTTATTGTTCAATTTTGCACTTTCAAAGAATTTGCCTTGGAAATGCCGGTGACAATGGTGATGCCCCGCAGGGCTATATAGCCGGCCTGGCCGGTATATTGGACGCGCCAGACATCAAGGTAAGCGAAGCTCGTCTGAAGTCGGTGCAAGCGAGCGTTCGCGATGTATTCGAAAAAACACTAACAACCGCTGCTCAAGTGAAATGAGCAGTGGTTCACAAATGGTGGCGACCATTGGTTGAACTAGAAACGATTGAAAGGAAAGTTCAATGAAACGTCATACGAAAATAGTTTTGGGAACCATCGCTGTTTTTGCAGTGGTTGGTGGTGCTTTTGCCAGTCAAAAGTACAATGAGCATCGCGAAATACACAAGCTGTGGTCTCCCAGGGCAATTATGGATCGTGCAGACTCAAATGGAGATTTGATGCTCAGTGTTGATGAGATTCTCGCACAAGTTATGGAGCGACATCAAATTGCCGATGCTGACAAGGATGGCCTGGTTTCCAAAGCTGAAGTTGTCGCTGCCATTGACGCTCACGCTCCGTTTCCAAAGATAGCAAGGCATGCTAGAAAAATCTCCGACCGCATGTTTTTGCGATTTGACATCAACAATGATGGCAAACTCTCGCAGCCGGAAATCGAAAACAGACTGCGAAAAATGTATGCTCTGGCAGATTGGAACGATGACAAGCTCGTGGAGTTATCTGAGTTAAAGCGAACTGGAAAATCGATTGGCCAGGGTCGAGACAGGCACTGGAAGAAATTCCATGAAGAAAATGAAGATTCGCACGACGAATAAAAAAAAGCCCCGGATCATAAAGATCCGGGGCAAGTCAGGCAGGGTGTAACTGTCAATTCGATGTGCTTTTTACAGGGTTGGATTGTTTACCAGCTTGCGCTGAAGCAGTGCATTTTAATGGCATGCGCAGGGACACGATTGTGCCAACGCCTTCATTGGAGCGGATTTTCATTGCGCCGCCGTGGAGTTCCGCAAGCGAACGGGAGATTGCCAGCCCCAGGCCGGAACCGTTATGGCTCTTTGTAAATTGGTTCTGAACCTGTTCAAATGGGCGACCCAACTTGCGCAAATCATGCTTTGAAATACCAATGCCGTTGTCTTCTATGCTGATGGTTACGCATTCGCCGCGCTGTTTTGCCCTGATGTGAATTCGCCCGCCGTCCTCACTGAATTTGACCGCATTGGACAAGAGATTGATCAAAATCTGCTTGATCGCGCGGCGATCAGATTCAAGTGTAATTTTCGGGGAAACGCTCTCGCGAATTTCTATGTTTCGGTCTTCTGACTGATGAGCAATGATGCGCAGTGCTTCTTCAATCATTTCTGACAAATTGAAGGCCTCGGGATCAAGAAAAATACGACCTGCTTCAATCTTTGACATATCAAGTACGTCATTGATCATACCCAACAGATAGGTGCCGCTTTCATGAATGTCCCGTGAATACTCCGAGTATTTTTCAGAGCCCAGAGGGCCAAACAGGCCCTCGTTCATGATTTCTGAAAATCCGATGATTGCATTGAGCGGTGTTCGCAATTCATGCGAGATGTTTGCCAGAAACTCCGATTTTGTGCGGTTTGCATCCTCGGCACGGTTCTTCTCGGTAGAGTATTTGACGGCGAGCTCTTCCATTTCCTTTTTCTGTTCTTCGAGCGTTTTTCTGGAACGTTTAAGATCGGAGATGGTAGCCATTAACCGTTTCTCGGAATCGATCAACTTGGATTCATGAAGCTTGATTGGTGTTATGTCGGTTCCAACAGAAACAAAACCTCCGTCTTCCGTATAGCGCTCATTGATTTGCAGCCAGCGCCCGTCACCGAGTTTCACTTCAAGCGTTCGGGTGGTTTCATCTTGATCCAGATTTCGAACCAGCTCGTTTTTGATTTCCGGGGAGTGGGCATTATCCATGATTTCATCATAGGACATACCGGTTCTTGCGGTGTTGGCATCCAGTCCGTGTAGTTGTTGATATTTCGAATTGCACATGACCAGTCGCTTTGACGCATCCCACAATACGAATGCCTCTGGAAGATTCTCAATTGCATCACGAAGGCGTAGATCCTTGCGTTTGCTTTCCTGCTGAAGCGTGCGTTGTTCACTTATGTCTTCCGCAATGCCGATCAACCTTGGGCGATTGGTATCAATACCGGCGAACTCCATCTTGATGCGAATCCAGATCCACTTGCCTCCATGATTGCGCATGCGGAAAGCTTTTTCGATGTGAACCTGACCATCTTCAATAGTCCGGTTAATCAATTGGTAGAGATCTACATCATTTGGGTGAACCAGATGCGCAACTTCATCAAATCCAAGATTTTCATCGTGCGGTTTCATGCCCAGAAGTTGGAACATGGACTTTGACCAGTAAATCTGACCCCTGGCCAGGTCCCAGTCCCACAATCCGCAACGGCCGCGCATCAATGCGGTTTCAAAGCGGTTGTGTACTTCCGCATAAATATCATCAGCCTCGCGGGCTCGGGCACTTTGCGCAAAGTAGGCATACAAGATCACAAGCAGGATACTTGAAGTTCCGACAAACAAAGTGACGTTCAGCGACGCAGTGCTACGCCAATTGGCATACAGTTCTTTAGTTGGTTGGAGGATGGTAATGCCACCAAGTGGTCTTTCGAGAATGCGGTGCACTGAAAGCGCATCCTCACCGTTGGCAAGTTTGATTTCGCGACTTTCGGCTCGCTTTCCGAAAGTCGTTAGAAGAATTGAATCACCCAGGATATCCTCGAGTGGTTTTCCATGAATTTCCGGTGAATATGGTACCGTAGCAATTATTACACCGGTGCTGGCTGTGAGGCTCGCGCGACGTCCCTGTCGCAGATATTTGGCTGGTACTGAATCTGAAAGGATATTCTGCAATTCAAGCGTGTTTATCTTTCGATCATTTGATTTGATTGTCTTTTTGAAACGTTCATCTACCAGTTCCGCAATGAAATGCAGTTCTGTATCTGTTTTCGTTCTAATGTAGTCGGCTTGTGCCTGCAGCGACATCCAGCGGGCAAAGGCAGCGATTGCCAGGAACAAAACTATCAGTACCGGTACAAGGCGGCGCAAGAAGTTTTCAGACTTTAAGAGATTTTCATAGGCGGGATGGCTTAACTGGCGTGCGTATCCAGCGACAATTTTTGCTGTATGCTCGCCGCTGGAAAACAGGAATCCACTACGGTTTCGCACGCGAGGCGCGTCCGCTTGGGCCATCCTGGGCCTCCCTATTCACTTGCTGGTTTCGGCAACACCGCACTGCCGAATCACTTGCATTTGAATCCACGCGAATCGCGATGTCCAGCCCAAAAATGAAAAAAATGCAATCTGGGCTGTATTGCTTATCCCCAACTTTGTAAAAGCAAGATGAGCGATCTCAATCTTCGCTTAGAATCCGATCCAGAATGTCTTGAACATCGCGGGATAGATCGGTGCCGTTTCGCAGTTCCTTGAGCGAGTGTTCTGCAAGTTTGCGACGTGCAGGTTCCAGTGAACGGTAAGATCGAAACACTGTAAGAAGGCGGGCAGCAACTTGTGGATTCAGTTTATCGAGTCTTCCAATCGAACCTGCTACAAGTTTGTAACCCTTGCCGGATGCAGCATTAAATCCGCTGGGATTTCCGCCAGCAAAAGCACCAACAAGTGAGCGTACACGGTTGGGGTTTGACAAGCTGAAATCTTCGTGACGCATCAATGCGCTTACTGTGCTGGCAGTTGCAGAACCGGCTCTTGTTGCTTGCACGGAAAACCATTTGTCCAACACAAGGTGGTTTTTGTGATACCGCTCGTAAAATTTATCAAGGGCAGTTTTTCGGTCGCTGGATGAAAATTTGCCGTGTGTGATCATTTGCAAAGCTGCAAACCGGTCAGTCATGTTTCGTGCATTTGAAAACTGTTGTAGAACCAGAGCCTTGGCTGATTTGGAATTTCCGGCAATGCCAAAAGCGAGTAGCAAATTTTTCAGGCTCCGCTTGCCTGCATCTTCAGCGTCGGGGTTATAAGTTCCTGGTGTCTTGAGTTTCTTTAGTATTTTGTTGCTGGATTCATCCAGGTGCTTTCCAATTGTGGTCAGCATGTCAGTACGGGCTTTGTGAACCGCATCCGGGTCAACATTCTTCCCAATTGATTGTGACAAATCAGTTTCGCTGGGAAGGGTGAGTATTGATGTCCGAAAAGCTGGTTCCAGTTCTTCATCAACCGCAATCTGGAGGCTGGATTCCAAAAAAGTCTGATCTGAAACTGGCCGCGACCCTGAGCGAATACACCGGTATGAGGAAATTAGTAATCTCGACGCATAGTCCTGATAGGCCTGCCAGCGATTGTAGAGATCGCTGTCATGGGCAGCCAGAAACCCAAGGTCGGAATTCGATTGGTGGTAGTTTACATTGATTGGTGCAGCAAACCCCCGGTTGATACTGACAACCGGTCTTTCATGAATTCCCTTGAACTTTAGTGAGTGATTTCGTTTTGTGAGATGTAGAACGTTATCAGTATTCTCCGCTCCGTTGACTTCAATTGGCGCGATTTCTGAACCATTGTTACCAAACAATGCAATTCTCTGCGGTATGTGCATCGCTGCCTTGCGCCGCTGACCGGGGGTAGGCGGCACCATTTGTTCAATGTCCATTTCAAGAATTGACTTTGATTTATCGTAATTCGTGGAAACCGTAAGGCATGGAGTGCCGGCTTGAGAATACCACAACGCAAACTGGGTAAGGTCGGTTTTGGATGCGTCTTCAAAACACTTGAGAAAATGTTCAATGGTTGTTGCCTCACCGTCATGACGCTTGAAATACAAATCCATACCCTTGCGAAATTTTTTCTGTCCCAGGATGGTTGCAATCATGCGAACCAGTTCTGCACCCTTCTCGTAAACCGTTGTGGTGTAGAAGTTGTTGATCTCACGATACATTTCCGGTCGGACCGGATGGGCGAGGGGACCCGCATCTTCAGGAAACTGGTGAGCTTTCAATCTGCGAACATCGTCTATGCGTTTAACAGACCTTGAACGCTGGTCAGATGAAAATTCCTGGTCACGGTAAACTGTAAGCCCCTCTTTCAGACACAGCTGAAACCAGTCCCGACACGTAATCCGGTTACCAGTCCAGTTGTGAAAATATTCATGTGCTATGATTGCTTCAATGTTTTCATAATCCAGATCAGTTGCTGACTGTGGATCAGCCAGTACATATTTGTCATTGAAAATGTTGAGGCCCTTGTTTTCCATGGCCCCCATGTTGAAATCCGGGATGGCTACAATGTTGAAAATATCGAGGTCATACTCGCATCCAAAAACTTCTTCATCCCAGCGCATGGAACGGATTAACGCATCCAATGCGTACTCTGCGCTCGCTTCCTTGCCCTTTTGAACATAGATCCCGAGTTTGACGGGTCTTCCAGAAACGGTCTTGTAATTGCGGTGTAATGACCCGAGGGCACCTCCGACCAAGGCAAACAAGTAGCTGGGTTTTGGGTGGGGGTCGTGCCATATCGCGAAATGCCGACCTTTTCCAGCACTTCCCCTTTTTATCAGGTTTCCGTTTCCAAGGAGAATGGGCTCAGTTTTGCGGTTCCCCTCGATGCGTGTTGTATACACAGACAGTATATCCGGGCGGTCAGGGAAATAGGTTATGCGCCGAAATCCCTCCGCTTCACATTGGGTACAGAAATTTCCGCCAGACTGGTAGAGTCCCATTAGTTTGGTGTTTGTTGCTGGATTTAGTTCCGTGACAATCTCGATCTCGAACTTTCGTTTTTTTGGAATTTTCTTCAGTGTTAAATGGGTTGCCGTTTCGGAAAAATCACTGTTTGAAAGCGCTTTGCCCTCAATTGAAACTGAAACAAGCTTGAGCTCATCTCCATCCAGCACAACTGGTGTTTCGGCTGTAGTCTGTTTGTTGCGCTCGACAACCATCCGCGATTTTACAATTGTTTGATTGGCATCAAGACTAATGTCCAGGTCAACAGATGGAACCGAATAATCCGGCTCCCGATAACTTTTCAAATATACTGCTTGACCTTGACTGGCGCGCATTGTGCATGTCCTTCTTGGGGAGATTTCGAAATTGGTAGGAATCCATTAGCTTAAATGAAGTACCAAGTGCAAATTATTCAATTAATGGACCAAAGAGCCAATTGGTTGGCTTCAAATTCTGGATAGTCAAAATGACTGCACAAAGATTTTCGGACTTTCTGAATGTTTTAAACGTTCATCGCGAACGTCTGGTATCGACCACCATGGCGGAAATGTTTGACGCGAACCCGGATAGATTTCTGGGTTTCTCGCTTTGCCTCGATAGCCTTGTCTTTGACTACTCGAAAAACCGCATCGACAGGAATTCATTTGAAGCCCTGATCGATATGGCGCGCTCTTTGGAAATAGAAAGTCTTCGCGATGCAATGTTCCGTGGTGATATTGTCAACACAACGGAAAACCGGGCAGCATTGCATGTGGCTCTGAGAGGGAGCGTCAGTCAAGATGTTGAAGTCGATGGCAAAAATGTAGCTGAAGCAATTGATTCCGTTCTCAAGCGAATGCGCAAATTTTCCAGCGTGGTTAGGAACGGTTTTTACACCGTTACCGGTGGCAAAATCCTTGATGTGGTGAATATCGGTATCGGTGGTTCTCATACTGGTCCCGCGATGGCAGCGAGGGCGTTGGACCCATTTTGCGATGGACCAAAATTGCATTTTGTATCCAACGTTGATGGCGCTGATCTTTCAAGTGTTCTTGGAAGCATCAATCCGCAAACAACCCTGTTCATCATAGCTTCAAAGACGTTCACAACCGCAGAAACAATGATGAATGCAAATACAGCACGAAAATGGCTGGCAGAAAATGTTGGTGAGGAAAATGTTGGGAAACATTTCGCAGCCCTTTCTACAAACCAAAGTGATACGCGAAAGTTTGGTATTGATGATGAGCGCTGCTTTGAATTTTGGGATTGGGTAGGCGGTCGGTATTCGTTGTGGTCGGCAATTGGTCTTTCATTAATGATCGGAATTGGCCCGGACAGATTTGATGAAATGCTTTCAGGAGCAAAGACCGCTGATCGTCATTTTGCGGAGGAGCCTCTGGAGAAAAATATCCCTGTTATTATGGCGCTCCTTGGCATTTGGTATCGCAATATCTGGAACTGTAGTTCCCACGCCATATTGCCGTATGATCATCGCCTCGCCGGTTTACCGTGTTGGTTGCAGCAACTGGACATGGAATCAAACGGCAAATCAATTGATCGCAGCGGCAACCCTGTAGACTATGACACCGCGCCGGTGGTCTTTGGTGAACCTGGTACCAACGGGCAACATGCCTTTTACCAACTGTTACACCAGGGAACAAATTTTGTTCCATGTGATTTTTTGTTGGCAGCAAATGCTCAGGGTGAAATGTTTGAACACCAAATGGCACTTGCCGCAAACTGCCTGGCTCAATCGGAAGCGCTTATGCGCGGGAAAGACGAGGAAACAGTCATCGCTGAATTGGTTGCAGGGGGCATGTCAAAAGATCAAGCCAAATCACTGGCGCCGCATAAAGTGTTTTCCGGTAACCGACCCAGTAACACAATCCTGTATGAAAGGCTTGAACCCCGAACGTTAGGCATGATCTTGGCGCTTTATGAACACAAGGCATTCGTTCAGGGTGCAATCTGGAACGTTAATTCCTTTGATCAGTGGGGTGTTGAACTTGGAAAGCAACTTGCTGCCGATATTGAGCCAAGCTTGAAAAGCGGCGATGACTCAGAGGCTGCCAATTCCTCGACGGCCTGTCTGATCCGGGCATTCGCCAAGTTTAGGGAATGATCTAGGGTGCATTTCCCCGTCCTTCCGGTGTTCTGATCAGAACCTGTTCTCGCTTGGCCTCGCGGCTGATTGTGTATAATGACGCAAGAATAATGATCGCAGCACCTACCCAGGTCCACAGATCAGGAAGATTTCCGAACAGCAGGAAACCCAACAAAATTGCATAAATCAGGCGAACGTAATCCAGCCCCGCCATTACCGAGGCTTCACCCCACTTGTAGGCATATATATGAACGTACTGGGAGCAATATGAAACAACACCAATGGCAGCCAGCAGCATCCATTCGTTGAATGTCGGCGGTTCCCAAAACCATATCCCTGGAGCGGCCATCAACACACCTACTCCAAGCGCCTGGTAAGCTAGAATGGTAGTTGGCCGGTCTGTTTTTGCCATCAAGCGAATGAGTACCAAAACTGTTCCCACACAAGCAGCGGCAATAAGGGCATAAACACCGTAAATGGTAAAACTCTCGGTGCCCGGTCTCAGAATGATCAAAACCCCGATGAACCCGACAATTACCGCTGTCCACCGTCTGATGCCAATCGGCTCTTTCAGGATCAGGATGGCAAATATCGTTATGAAAAAGCTCTTTGCGAATCCGATGGAAGTAACTTCAGCAAGTGGCATGTGAATGACCGCACTGAACCCAAGCAACATGGCTATCATCGCCAGTACAACGCGCATCGCCTGCAATCCGGGTCGAGTGGTTCTTAGCACACCCGGAAAATTCTTGAAGATGGTCGGAGAAACAATGAGTACCATTATCGCCTGCCGAACCAACAAAATCTGCGTTACATGCAAACTCTGACCCGCAATCTTGATAAGCGCAGTCATCACGGAAAAACCACCCGCTGCAAGCATCAGCATCAATGCCCCTTTCACGTTATCGGGCAGGGCGTGGAATTTTGTGGTCGCAGTCTGGATTGACATGGGTGGGGCTCCAAGCAGCAACAATTGCAGGTTCATGTCCTTACTGCAATTGATCGGAAAAGAAATTTGCGAGCTGACCCCTTGCATCAACAACTATAAAGTCCTATGCCGGGGTTACTCATGGAGGTGCCTGTTAGGTAACAGGCTGAGAGGTGAAATGCCAACTCTTGGAACCTGATCCGGATCGTGCCGGCGTAGGGAATGGGATATGAAAAAGCACTCACAAGACTTGGACTTGGTATTCGAAGCGATCCGCAGTTTGAGGCGGAACGGCGCCCGCGTTCATTCGATTACCAATACAGTGGTTCAGGACTTTACTGCCAACACACTTCTTGCCTGTGGTGCATCCCCGTCAATGACGATAAATCCGGTAGAAATAGCGGATTTTACTGAAAGCTGTGATGCGTTGCATATCAACTTGGGTACGCTTGATGCAGTTCGCATGGATGCGATTAAGGCCAGCCACAAGGTGGCAATTGAAAGACAGTTGCCGGTGGTACTTGATCCAGTGAAGGTACACAAATCTCCTTATCGGTTGGAGTTTGCAAAGTCGGTGATTGATGCCGGAGTTAATATTCTCAAGGTAAACAGTGCAGAGAATTCAGTACTTGAGGAATTTTACGGAAAAGTTGAATGCCGTGTGCTCACTGGTGCGGTAGACAAGATTGAAACAAGTGATGAAGCCATATCGATCGAAAATGGTGATCCACTGATGTCAAAAATTGTTGGTACCGGTTGCGTATTGGGTGCTTTGCTGGCCGCGCTCTCGGTGCATGCGAACAGCAGCAAGATTGCTGCCATCGCCGCACTTGGCTGGTTCTCGATTGCAGGAGAAATTGCGGCAGAAAAAGCTTCAGGCCCCGGAAGTTTCAAGCCATTGTTTCTGGATACGCTGCACAGCTTGTCGGTTGATCAGATTCGAGACAGGTTGTTAATAAAATGACCCGGCCCGATATCACACTTTACGCGATACTGGATCCCCGGCGATGTCGTGGTCGACCACTGGATGAGATGGCGGTAGCCGCTGTTTCATCAGGTGCTACCCTGTTGCAATTCCGCGATAAAATTTCCGATACAAAAACACTTGTCGAGCGGGCGATTTCCATCAGGGCAGCGATTGCACCACATAATGTTCCCCTGATAATCAATGACCGTGTTGATGTTGCGCTTGCGGCAAAGGCGGATGGCGTTCACCTCGGTCAGCAAGATATGCCAGTGGAAATTGCGCGAAATTTGTTGGGTAAAGACGCTATCATTGGCCTTTCAATCAAGACGTTCGAAGAAGCGAGCGAAGCACCAGTTGAATTGCTGGACTACGCTTTTGTTGGCGGTGTGTTTGAAACCCGGTCCAAAGACAATCCAAACGCAATCGGGGTGGACGGTTGGGTGGATCGCAATACGATACTGAAAGATCGCTGCTGCAATCTGCCGGTCGGAGCAATCGCCGGAATTGATCGCACCAATCTTGGTTCGCTGTTCGATGCTGGCTGCGACGGCATTGCGGTAATTTCCGCACTGTTTATGGCTGATGATGTAACCGAGGCAACCACTCGCATTGCTGAAATCATCCGGTCCATTCGTTCGAGGGTGAAATAAAATGAATGCAATTCCAAATGCCCTAACTATAGCAGGCTCCGATTCTGGCGGCGGTGCCGGTATCCAGGCGGACCTCAAGAGTTTCTCCGCAAACCGGGTATATGGCGCTTCTGTTATCACCGCGTTGACCGCGCAAAATACTGTTGGCGTCACTGCGATCCATGATGTCCCGGTAGGATTTATCGATGCACAGATGGATGCGGTATTTACAGACCTGAATATTGCGGCTGTGAAAATCGGAATGCTGTCACAAGTTCCAGTAATCAAAACAATTGTCAATTCACTGAAAAAGCACCGCGCTCGGAACATCGTCTTTGATCCGGTAATGGTAACCAGTACTGGTGATCCACTGTTGCATGGAGATGCTGTTAAGGCGGTTCGCTCGGTATTGATGCCACTTGCCGATCTTGTAACACCCAATTTGCATGAAGCTGCCAAGCTGACCGGATTGGAAATTGCGAATAGTGAGTCGGACATGATTGTTCAAGCCAATGAGTTGCTGAAGCATGGTGCCCAGGCAGTCTTGATAAAGGGGGGGCACCGGTCTTCCAGTGAATGTGCCGACTTGCTCAAATCTGCTACAGACGAAATCTGGTTTCGCGCTGATCGGATCAAAACCAGTAATACGCACGGCACAGGTTGTTCGCTTTCATCGGCGATTGCGGCGCATCTGGCATATGGCCGGGAGCTTCGAGAGGCGGTTCAACTCGCCAAGAACTGGCTGACCAGCGCTATTGCTGCGTCTGGCCAATTAAGTGTGGGTTCGGGAAACGGGCCTGTTCATCATTTTCATGAATTGTGGAGCAATTGATTATGAATAAAGGCAAGTCAAAACATCTAAATCGACGTCAAACGCTGGGCATTATCGCTACAGGTACTGCAACAACGGCTTTAGTCACACCTGCAATCGCACAGTCAAACATCGAATGGCGCATGGTAACATCCTGGCCCAAAAATTTGCCGGGACCAGGCGTTACAGCCCAACGCTTGGCAGACCGAATTACTGCAGCGTCCGGCGGCAGGTTGATTGTGAGGCTTTACGCGGCAGGTGAAATTGTACCAGGTCTGGAAACATTTTCCGCAGTTGCAAACGGAACGGCGCAGATGGCGCATACAGCGCCTGTCTTTTGGGGTGGGAAATTCGCTGCGGCACCGCTTTTCACAGCCGGACCATTTGGAATGACACCGATTGAGCACATTACCTGGATCAATCATGGTGGAGGACAGGCGCTTTGGGACGAACTTTACAAGACAGCCGGCATAAAACCCTACATGGCTGGCAACACAGGCTACCAGATGGGGGGATGGTTTAAAAAGCCACTGGAGAGCGTGGATGATCTCCAGGGGTTAAACATCCGTATGCCGGGACTGGGCGGAGCTGTGTTTAGCCGATTGGGCGCGGTGCCAGTGTCACTGGCACCTGGTGAAATCTTCACCAGTCTCAGCAGCGGTCTGATTGATGCAACGGAATTTCTCGGTCCCGCTTCTGACTATGCGATGGGCTTTCACAAGGTGGCAAAGAACTACTACTCACCCGGATTTCATGAACCCAATGGAACCGGTGAAGCCCTGATTTCACTTCGAGCGCTGGAACAGCTACCAAATGATCTGAGAGCAATTGTCGAACATAGCTGTGCTGTCGAAAACATCTATTCTCTAGGTGAGGCTGAATGGGCGAACGCTGATGCCCTGAAAAGGTTGGTCGCAGAAGAAGACGTCATTGTTCAGAGTTATCCCGATGAAATAATTGCAGCGGCAAAAGTCGCCACATTGGCAGTCATGAATGAATTGGCTTCAAAGGATGGGCTCACTGCAAAAATTGTTGCCAGTTATCAGGGTGCGGCCCGCCACCTCGACCCATGGTCAAAGGTTTCCATTCGTGCTTTTCTGGATGCTCGAGGATAAAAAAATAACCAACTGAACAGCACGGAAAGTGCTAATCTTGGTGCTTTTCTTCTTCCTCGCTCGCATAGGTTTCCATGTCAGAGCGAGGATCAAGAACATAGGTTTCCGGAGTCTGACCGACTGGCATGTTCTGAAAGTCGACCGTGTCAAGGTCTTCCGGCCTGCTGCGCTGCCTCATTCGATAAACAATGTAGATAGCCAAAATTAAATGAGCGACTGATATCACCTGGAACAATGAACCGGTTCCCAGGCGTTCCATGATTGGGCCTGTGATGAGCGGTCCGATGACATTTCCTGCACCATAAAGAATAAGCAAGCCGGATGCGGTTTTCACAAAGTCTTCTGCGTCTGCGTAGTCATTGGCATGTGCCATAACCAACCCATAGATCGGATAGATGAAACCACCCATGATGATCATCAGGCCAAAGAAGGGAAGTCCAGGATGGGCACCTTCAAATCTGTACTCCGCAATAAGAAATCCAACAACTACTCCGATGAGACTCAATCCGACCATCACATACCGTCGATCCATCATGTCGGACAAGCGCCCCAGCGGAAGCTGAAAAAGCACTGCCCCCAGCATCACCACCACCATCATGTTCGCGACGTTGGCGTTGGACATGCCATTTTCCACGCCATAGACCGGTCCAAAACTCTGAAATGCTCCAGCGATGATACCGGCAACAAATGCCCCAACCACTGAGGCCGGAGAATTGTTGTAAAGGCCTTTGAAGTCGATCTTGGTCTGTGTCAACGGGGCGGGAGATTGGGCCTTTGACAAAGCTGTAGGAATAACCGCCAACGCGTAAAGAATCGCAGCGATCATGAATATTGTTTCTTCGGCGGGATCAGCGATGACAAGAACATACTGTCCGGCCATGTAACTCCCTTGCGAAATCACCATGTATAATGAAAACATGATGCCGCGACTTTCATTCGGGATTTTCTCGTTGAGCCAACTTTCGATAATCATGTATGATCCAGAGAAACAAAAACCGGCAATGGCTCTCAGCAAAATCCATGAATAGGCTTCAACAAGCAGGCCGTTAAGCAATACCGTGGTGGCAAGGAGCGCCGCCATTGCTCCAAACGTTCGAACATGTCCGACGCGCTGAACCAGTTTCGGTATGATTATGCATCCTACCGTAAAGCCGATTGCCCATCCCGCGCCGATATAGCCAATCTGTGATACGCTGAATCCCTCGACCTGCGCGCGAACCGGAAGTAAAATCGCATGCATGCCCCCGCCACCAAGCAAAAATGCGGTGCTTGCAAAGAGTCCAATAATGGGAAGCAAGTGTCTAAACATGGCTGCAGAACTTCAGATTAAAAATTACTCGAAATCGAACGTTACAATAACGCTCCTGTTTCATGAAAAATCATCAATTACAAATGCTATTTTTGCGTAGCTTCATATTTCAATGCTGACTTGATTTTCAGGAAATCTTGCCACGCCAATTTCTTGTGCGCCGGCTGCCGGAGAAGGTATGCCGGGTGGAGTGTCGGCATTGTTTTGACTGATACCGAATTGGCCGTAGCTTCGGTCCATTTTCCTCGCAATCGCATAATGCCATCAGTGGTTTTCAAAAGTGTTTTGGCTGAAGATCCGCCGAGCAGCACCAGAACATCCGGATTTACCAATTCGATGTGCCTTTCGATAAACGGTCGGCATAATTCAGTCTCGTGAGGCGTTGGCGGACGATTTCCTGGTGGACGCCAGGGAATGACATTTGAAATGTAGGCGTTATTCCGGTCAAGCCCGATGGCTAAGAGCATTTTGTCAAGCAGTTGACCAGAGCGACCAACAAATGGGAGCCCCTCGATGTCCTCTTCTCGTCCAGGCGCCTCCCCGACAAACATTATGGCAGATTGTGGATTGCCGTCGCCAAACACAAGGTTCTTTGCGGTAAGACGCAAATTGCACCCTTCAAATTCTGCCATCACTTCTTTCAGAGCGGCAATATCGCTTGCAGATGCTGCCAATTCTTGTGCTGTTTTGATTGCATTGGCATCGGGAAGGGTTGCCTCTCCCCTGCGCGTCGCCGTTTCCGCCGGTCGGGTCAAACCGGATGAAGCTGAGGTCTCAGCCGAAACCCTGGGTGCGGTTTTCTCGGGAGCTTTTTCCGAGAACCGGTCAACAGGCTTGTCTTCCAGCGCAATATCAACGCCTGCTTCCAGATACCATTTCAAAATTTCAGCTGATTGTTCCATCCCACACTCATATCAAGAAGCAGCTTAAGAGAAAAAGGGGATTTGCGACAAAATATACATGCCTGTGGATCAGTTCGTGACTCGATTTCGCAATTAGGCTATTGCGGGATAATTTTTTGGCTCAGTATGAGTTGGCATACAGGATCAGGAGGTCGTGATGATGACTGAAGAAAACACCATCCCCGAACGTGAGAGCATGGAATTTGATGTCGTGATTGTTGGCGCTGGTCCATCCGGCCTTGCTGCAGCAATCAAACTCAAGCAGTTGAATGCCGATCTTAATGTCGTCGTGCTGGAAAAGGGACCCGAAGTTGGGGCGCATATCCTTTCTGGTGCCGTTGTCGATCCAGTTGGCGTTGACAAGCTGTTTCCCGACTGGAGAGATGAAGACGGCCATCCATTCAAGACACCAGTCAAGGATGACAAGTTCTTTTTCCTGACAAAGGGTGGTAAATTCCGGCTTCCCAATTTTGGCATGCCACCCCTGATGAACAATCACGGAAATTATATTGTGTCCCTCGGCAATGTTTGCCGTTGGCTTGCTGAAAAAGCAGAGGTATTGGGTGTCGAAATATATCCGGGCTTCGCGGCGGCCGAACTGGTTTATGACGATGAAGGTCGCGTAAAAGGCGTTGCAACCGGTGACATGGGTGTGGACAAAGACGGCTCCCCCGGACCGATGTTTGAACGCGGAATGGAGCTATTGGGCAAGTATGTCCTGTTTGGTGAGGGCGCTCGCGGATCGCTTTCAAAGCAATTGATTGCCAAATATGATTTGGCAAAAGACAGCGAGCCAGCCAAGTTTGGCATTGGGTTGAAGGAGCTGTGGGAAGTCGATCCCTCCAAACACCAACAAGGTCTGGTTCAGCATTCCTTTGGCTGGCCTTTGGATAAAACCACTGGAGGCGGTTCGTTCCTTTATCATCTGGAAGACAATCAGGTTGTTGTCGGATTTGTGGTTCATCTTAACTACAAGAACCCGTATCTCTCACCATTTCAGGAATTCCAGCGGTTCAAAACCCACCCCGCAATCAGGGATGTTTTTGAAGGTGCTACCCGTGTGAGTTACGGCTCACGCGCGATTACCGAAGGTGGTTGGCAAAGTGTGCCGAAGCTTTGCTTCCCGGGCGGGGCACTTCTGGGTTGTGCTGCTGGTATGGTCAACGTTCCGCGTATCAAGGGATCTCACAACGCAATGCTCTCGGGGATCATGGCAGCAGAACACGTTGTTGAAGCTCTTGCAGCAGGTCGCGAAAACGACGAGATCACTGGCTACGACGCCGCATGGCGTAACAGCGAAATTGGCAAAGACCTGAAAAAAGTTCGTAATGCCAAGCCGCTGTGGACCAAATTTGGCACTCCGATTGGCATTATGCTTGGCGGCATCGATATGTGGTGCACAACCTTGTTTGGAGACTGGTCACCATTTGGTACCATGAAACATGGTAAAGCCGATTATGAGACGTTGGAGCCTGCATCCAATCACTCGCCAATCAAGTATCCCAAACCTGATGGTACTTTAACGTTCGATCGATTGTCCTCTGTATTCCTTTCCAACACGAACCATGAAGAAAACCAGCCGGTTCACCTCAAGGTTGCTGACCTCGATTTGCAAAAAGCTTCCGAACTGCACAAGTTTGCGGGCCCATCAACGAGGTATTGTCCTGCAGGTGTATATGAATGGGTGGATGGTAACGGCGATGCGATTCCCCTGGGCGAAGAGGCCAGCGCTGAAGATGCCACTTTTGTGATTAACAACCAGAACTGTGTTCACTGCAAGACTTGCGATATCAAGGATCCGAACCAAAACATTAACTGGACTACGCCACAAGGCGGAGAAGGGCCGGTTTATCCAAATATGTAAATCGGCAACTTTGGTCGCACTACAGATTGGGCCCGGCAACGGGCCCTTTTTATTCGGCTATCTCAAAATCCACCAATACGGGCAAATGATCTGAACCGATATCGCTCAGAGTACGCATGCTGTTTACCCGGATTCTCCCTTTCGAAAGAATGTTGTCTATCGGCAATCCTATCCAGTCAGCCCATTCAACAGGCAATGGATTGAGCAACCACGTGCCGCCTTGAGAATCTGCAATGCTTGCATTTGCGTAATTGGCAAATCGTTTTAGCGAATAACTCCAGCTAGCAGTGTTGAAATCCCCGGCCATGATTGCATTTTTGCCGACAGACTCGAGGATCGGTTTTAGGGCGGTAATCTGCCGTGGACCGCTGGCAGGCCAAGGCCATCGCAGATGCACAGAACCTATTTCAACCTTGGTATCATCAATTACAATTTCGGCCATGGCCAGTGCGCCATAATCATGGCAGTAGGGAGGCTTTTCAGTAAATGGAAGCTTTGAAAAAATCATTCCGCCACCCAGAGCTTCCCATTCCGGACAATGAAATTTGTGGGGATAGATGGCATCAAGTTTCGACAGTGGTTCTTCCCAAAAATAACTTGTCTCCACCAATGAGAGAATATCGGCATCTGACTCGCGGATTGTTTCCAATGCCTTCTCTGGCGTTGGATTATCAAAAAGCAGATTGATATGCAGTAATTTGTAAGTTGTTGCAGCCGGATTTGATTTTACAGTATCTACGCCAATTGGAAGGCCGCCATATGTTTGCCAAATGCCGAATACGCAAATTAATGCCGTAGCAAATCCCGTACGCCATTGCTTCGTTAGTAAACACACAACCAAAAGGCCGACCAACAAAATAGTCAAATGCCATCGAAAATTTGAAAGCGTATCAAAAATTGGGTGCACCATACCCATAAATCCGCCGACTATCCCCAGCCCGAATCCAAGGACCGCAAGGATTACAAGAAATCTGAGAATTCGCATGGAGGAACAACCTGAAGTAATTTGAGCAAACCACATGCACCGGGCTACATTTAAAGCGAAGCATGAAATGAATTAATCATCGTATTCAGAAAAGGTCTTATCTAGGGTCAGGACTCATTAATTAACACGAAATGGCGCATGACATGACGAGAAATACAAGGAAAAGTTTGAAAAGCGGGGTTCGTCCCCCGGTTGAGAGCTTTGCCAAAGTAGTTCGACGTCATGGCATGGCGTCCTTCGGATGGGGTGAATTTGACCGGCTGATGTGTTGTGATTGCTTGAAAACCACAAGGTTTCCTGCGCATTCACGCCTGTCATCCAGCCAAATTCCCTCCCACCATTTTGCATTAATTAATGGGTACTGACCCTAGTTGTCTTTAAAAAGAAAAGGTGGCTGATCCGTAGTTGAATCAAAACTTGAAGATCCTTTAAGCGGCTTTAGGCCAACCTCGTGGGAAATCCAGACCCCCAGGAATACGAATACCAGGACAATTGCGAAGTATCCCCGAAATATAAATTCTCTTTTCATGATAACCCCTTTTTCCTCAAGAATTACCAAAGGGGTTCTGAACTGGTGCTTGCCGATCTGTTCATTGCCAGTTCATCTTTATGGAATTGGTTCCAGGAATTCCGAGAATTTGAACTAAAATTTTGCGAACCGATTCACAGGAAACAATTTTTCTGCGTTTGCAATTCTCCATGATGGTTACGGAAATATTGAAAACGCATTTGAAAATTTTTCTTAATTCCAGGGTAACGCGTTGTAAAACAAGGAATTTTAGAGTGAATCAAAAGTGAACTTTACGTTCCGTTTTTTATTTGTTTGTATCCGGTTAAGCATTGTCATTAACCTCGGTTTCAATCCTCTCCTGCAAATTAGCTGCATCGAACAACAAGACCGAAAACAAATCGGCACCGAGTGAGCGAAACAAGAAGAATGCCCCGTCAGGGATAAAGGGGGCAACAAAGAGGGGATACAATGGCTAGATTCGACGCAACTGCCACAGACTTTGCTGACATGGCATCAAGTGGCAACGCAGATATTCTTTATGAACTGGGATTGATGTATGCAACCGGCAGGGATTGCATGCATGATATTATCGCAGCACACAAATGGTTCAATCTTGCTGCCTATCTCGGCAATGAAGCTGCCAAGGTACGGCGCGAAGAAATTTCAACTGAAATGAGTCGAGTGGAGATCGCTGAAGCGCAAAAAGCTGCTCGCGAGTGGATAACTCAACACTAAATTCGCAAACACCTGCTGCTCATTTAACGGGTATCGGGGAAACGGCGCCACCAAAGAAGCGTCGGCCAATACGTCGGAATACCGACAAGAAAACAAGAGTGCGACAAGCACCAAAACAAGAAGAATGCGGCAAACGCATCAGTTCGGCAATCGCCGGGCACGTTATACAAGAACAGTGGAGGCTGTGCATCCTGACGGGCTAACGGGGTGGATGGGCAGCTTCCGCATTTTCTTTTGGAAAATCATGAAAAATCTGGTTCGGTCACGGTTTAAAGCAAGTCAGCTTGCGTTTTCCTGAATTGCTGTCTTTATTGGCCACAACACATCTAACCTGAATCAAAGTCATCATGCCAATCGATCAGCCTGAAAATCCGAGAATTCGCACCAAACTCAATCGGCTGGATTCAAGAGTCGACGACGGGTTTTATGATATTCTCGAGGAACTTCGTTTGGTCAAAATCAACGTGGAAGAATTCCAAAGACGATGCCTCGAATTCTTTGGCCCGCTTATCAAGAGCGGGCATTTCGACGACGTAATTCATGAGGCGGAACAGGCAGATGATCAAGTTTGGTTGGTTCGCAGGCACACTGATCATTGTCGATATACGGTCCTGTTTTACAGGGTAGATGAAGGAGAGGTTCATCCTCCCCATCACCATCACAATGTGATCTCAACACAGATAATAGTTAGCGGTAAAATTCGAATTCGTGAGTACAACCGCAAGGAACGTGACGATCAGGGACGACTGCACCTTGAGTTGGTGAGTGACCGGCTTTTGTTGCCCGGTGATAAGTTTCAGGCTTCTGAATGGAGCCGCAATGTGCATTGGTTTCAGGCAGTTGATGGCCCTGCGATAATTTTCAATACCAATGCACGGGGCTATGAAACATCAACGTTTGATCCAGATGAGGGAACTTTCGGTCGTCGGTATATTGATCCAACCATATACATTGATAACGCTGGAAACAGGATTGTGGGGAAAGAATTTGATGAATTTGAAGCAGAAAAACGATTTCAAGGTAAGGCGCTTGATGAATTTCCTGTTGCAGCGGAAATCTTGGAACAAGTTGAAAGAGTCTGATCAAGCTTCAATTTTATCATGAAAACAGATCCCATTGACCTTGAAACTACAAAGCGATTGCGAAAGGAACTTGCTCTTCCGCCAGTAATGGGGATGGGAGATATGCTTCGTGTCGATCACGGCAGAACCGCAATTTCATCGCTTTGGCGCGCGTTCCTGGCGAGAATGGGCCCTGGAAAACTGTCCCCCGCAGAGTATGCCCTGTATGGCGCAGGTGAAATTCGGATGAAGGATCTTTACCAATTCGCCGGTGTCAGAATTCAAAACAATCTGCATGCCCATTGCAATGATGAAAGCTGGTTTGCGATCACCAAGAACAAACTGCTGTTTGAAGCAATCATGAAGGGAGCGGGACTGCCGGCACCTGAAACAATTGCAGCTTACGATCGGAAGGGGCGGGGAAGCGGTCCTCGTATACTTTCTAGCAGGAAAGAACTGGCAGTATTTTTGACCGATGAAGCTCCGATGCCGATTTTCTGCAAACCCGTTACGGGTGTGAATTCGCTTGGCGCATTTCGTATGGATTCTGTCAGAAGTGGCAAAGTCACAATAAATGGTCGCGATCAAAGACCTCTCCGCGAGGCGATAGATTTTATGTGTGAGTACAGCGCAAAGGGATATTTGTTTCAAAAACCGTTGCTACCAGACCCGGTTCTTGAAACGACATTGGGAGTGGATGGTTTGATATCCATTCGGTTCTTTGTGTTGTTGGATGGAGGGAATCCCGAAGTTGAAGTTTGTTTGGTAAAACTTCCCGGTCCTGGTGAAACCGCTGATAACTTCTGGCGGGACGGAGCGCTTGCGTGTTCTGTGGATGTTGAAAGTGGTGAAATTTTGCGCTCCGTATTTCATGACGACCATCATTATCGGTTAGCAGATATGCATCCACATTCTGGTTGCCAGTTAACCGGCGTAAAATTACCGGGGTACGATGAAGCATTAAGAACGGTACTTGCTGCAGCTCCTCTTTTGTCAGGAATCCAAACCCAATCCTGGGATGTGGCTCTAACAGAATCCGGCCCGGTGTTACTCGAAGTAAATTTTGGTGGCGATCTGAAGTTGGTGCAAACTGCAACGGGTACCGGTATATTTACAGATTCTTATTGCAAACATCTCCGTCGATGTGGTTTCAGCGGTCGACTACCCGCCTAAGTGCTGAAACTTTATCATTTGGTCTAACAATTTGGTACAAAAACGGCCAGATTGTCGCGTATTGGGACAGGTCAAGCGCTTTTTTCACGCATTAAGACCGTAGTGTGCAATATGTCACTTTTCATTCGCTATGCGGTGTGCAAATTTGAACCGCGTTGGAGGAAGCAAACTGTGCAAAGCAGGCTGATTCAACTTTGGGAGGGGCTCAGTTAATGAAGGCAGATCAACCGCCTTTGCTGGAAGTCAAAGACCTTAATATTTCTTTTGACGTTCAAGGCGGACGTGTGGAAGCTGTAAAGGGTGCCAATTTCTCGGTAAAGCCGGGGAAGGTGCTTGCGCTCGTCGGTGAGTCAGGCTCTGGCAAATCAGTAATTGCTCAGTCGATCCTTAGAATTCTGCCGCGAAATGGCAACATCGATTCTGGATCGATACTGTTTAACGATCCTGGCAAGGCTGGTGAAACAGTGGATATTGCCAAACTCAAAGCTAACGATCCTCTTCTGTACGATCTGCGTGGCGGTCGAATCTCAATGGTCTTTCAGGAGCCGATGACCGCCCTTTCACCACTCCACACGATCGGCAATCAAGTGGAGGAGGCATTAACTCTGCACCACAATAAAACACGTAAAGAAGCGATTGCAGACACTGAGGAAATTTTGCAGCTTGTTGGGTTTCCCGATCCTGGTCGTGGTTATGAAATGTATTCGTTTGAATTGTCCGGTGGTTTGCGCCAACGCGCAGTCATCGCAATGGCGCTAATCTGCAATCCGGCCATGGTGATTGCGGATGAACCGACGACTGCCTTGGACGTTACCGTTCAGGCGCAAATCCTTGGTTTGATGAAAAGCCTTCAGGAAAAATTCAACACAGCCATATTGTTGATCACCCATGACTTGGGTGTAGTTGCAAATATGGCTGATGAGGTTGTCGTCATTTATCACGGCAAGATAATGGAAGCTGGAACTGTTGAAGACATTTACAACAATCCGCAGCACCCCTACCTAAAAGCTTTAATGAATGCTGTTCCACACTTTGAGATGAAGCCAGGAGAGCGATTGGTCTCACTTCGCGAAATAGGCAAGGACAATAAAGTAATACAGAATTTGGCGCATCGATTTAAGGCTTCTACTGCAGGTAAGAAAATTACTGGCCCACATTTGAAGGTGGATAATCTTAGAAAAGAATTCACAATTCGAAAAGGTAGCTGGTTTGGATCCGGTGAGGACAGCGCCATTGTCGCAGTAGACGATGTGAGTTTTGATATCAAAAAAGGTGAGTGCCTTGGCCTTGTCGGGGAAAGTGGTTCAGGCAAGACCACTGTGTCAAAACTCATCATGCGCGCAATTTCTGCTACCAATGGTTCGGTTACCATAAATGACGGTAGCGGAATGACTGATGTTCTTGCCCTATCCGGGGACGAACTCATGAATTTTCGGCGCCGGGTTCAAATGATTTTCCAGGATCCATATAGTTCGCTGAATCCGCGGATGACGGTGCAAAACATTCTACGCGAACCATTCGTCATCCATGAAATTGGAGATCCCGATCAACAACAAGATGATGTGGTTGATCTAATGCGCTTGGTCGGCCTGGACCCTAGATTTCTCAATCGTTATCCGCATTCATTTTCCGGAGGTCAGCGCCAGCGGATCGGTATAGCCCGGGCACTTGCGCTCCATCCTGAAATCCTGATTTGTGATGAACCGGTCTCTGCGCTTGATGTGTCGGTACAGGCTCAGGTCCTGAACCTGTTAAATGATTTGCGGACAGAGCTGAACCTGACCAGCATGTTCATTTCCCACAATCTGGCTGTTGTAAACTATGTGGCGGAACGGATTGCGGTTATGTGTCAGGGTAAATTGGTCGAGTTGGCTCCGCGTGAACAATTGTTCGAAAAACCGCATCATCCTTACACCAAGGCTTTACTTTCTTCAGTGCCTTACCCTGATCTGGATCGACTGCTGGACTTTGAGAACATCGCAACCGCGTCCGCCGATAGCATTGGCGAATGGGGAGGTGCATTCCTGCCGTCGAATAACGGCAATTTGGTAAGATTGGAAGTTGAAAAAGGCCATTTTGTATTGGCCAATGAGAACAGTGATATGAGGGAGTTGAGAGCTTGAGTATACAATTACGCAGCATTGTATCGATATTGGGAATGATAACATTTCTGGTTGCAGGATTTACAATTTCTTCGCAGGCAGAAGAAATTCCATACTTCAAGTCCGAAGTGGAAGGTGGGGAACTGCCGTCAGTTGCAGAACGGCTACCAGAAGAACCATATATCGTCGATTTTGACTCGGAAGAAAAAGAGCCGGGAAAATACGGTGGAGACATCCGCCTGTTAATGGCCAAAGCCAAGGATATCGGGCAAATCACGGTATACACTTACGCCCGGATTATTGGTTTCGGCCCTGACTTCGAATTGAAACCTGACCTGGCGAATTCAGTGGAAGTATCTGAGGGGAGGGAATTCACATTCACCCTGCGAAAGGGCCACAAATGGTCAGACGGACATCCGTTTACTTCTGAAGATTTTCGATACTTTTGGGAAGACATGGTCAATCACGAAGATCTTGGACGCCGGGGCATTCCAACTGACATGCTTGTTTATGGTGAGGGGCCAACATTCGAAGTAATCGATGAACAGACTTTCAAATACACCTGGAAAAGTCCTAATCCGGCGTTTCTCCCCGCACTTGCCGGACCCTCGCCTCTCTATATTTATCGGCCTGCCCATTATATGAAGCAGTTCCATGCTTCATATGCTGACAAGGAGGAGCTTGACAGGATCGTCGAAGAAGCAGGTGCGCAAGACTGGATGGCTCTGCATACAAGAAACCAGAGACAACGTCGCCCCGAGAATCCTGATCTTCCATCCCTGCAGGCATGGATAAACACAACATCACCACCCAGCACCCGCTACATTTTTGTACGAAACCCCTATTACCACCGGGCAGATCCACAAGGTCGCCAGTTACCCTACATTGATCGTTTGATCATGAGCGTAGCTTCCAAGGATGTTATCCCGGCAAAAACCGGCTCAGGTGAAAGCGATTTGCAGGCAAGGTACTTAAGATTTGACAACTACCCATTCTTGAAAGAGGGGGAAGAACGAAATGGGTACCACGCCTATCTTTGGTCCGTGGGCAAGGGATCGCAAATTGCACTCTTTCCAAACCTGAACACCAACGATCCGGTGCTGCGGGGTTTGATGCGCGATGTCAGGTTCCGGCGCGGATTATCGGTTGCGATTGACCGCGAAGAGATCAATCAGGTGATTTATTTTGGTTTGGGCACCCCAAGTGCAAATACCATGATGCCGCAGAGCCCGCTCTATCGCGACGAGTATGCTGATGCCTGGACTGAATACGATCTTGATCTCGCCAATGAACTATTGGATGAGGCTGGATTGGGCGCACGAGATGAAGATGGAATTCGCCTGTTACCGAATGGTGAAAGGGCTGAAATTACTATCGAAAGCGCTGGTGAAAGCACTGAGGAAACCGATGTTCTCGAGTTGATTTCAGATCATCTGGAACGCGCGGGCCTAAAGGTTTTTGTGCGTTCATCTCAAAGGGATATTTTCCGCAGGCGCGCATATTCTGGTGAAACCGTCATGTCGGTGTTCACCGGCATGGACAATTCCATTGCAACAGCGAATATGAGTCCCCAGGAATTGGCCCCAACAGGGCAGCCTCAATTGCAGTGGCCAATGTGGGGGCAATACTTTGAAACCAACGGCAAGGCGGGTGAACCGGCAGATATGGAAAAAGCCAGGGAACAACTCGACCTTTACAATAGTTGGTTGTCAGCTAACTCACGTGAAGAACGTGAAGAGGTTTGGCACGCGATGTTGAAGAATTATACAAGCCAGGTATTTACAATTGGAACTGTGAACAACACGCGCCAACCGGTAGTGGTTTCAAAGAAGTTGAGAAATATTCCCGAAGAAGGCATTTATACTTGGGAACCAACTGCCTATTTTGGCATCTACCGACCGGACACATTCTGGTTTGACGAGTAAGAGATTGAACTAGAAGAAACGCAACCGGGACCGGGATATGTTGTCATATTTGATAAAGCGGGCATTCTATATGGTGCCGACTTTGGTGCTCACCAGCATCCTTGTCTTCATATTGATTGAATTGCCGCCAGGTGATTATCTCGAAAGCTATGTAGCTGAATTGCTGTCTGCAGGAGAAACTGTGGATCCAAAAGAGATTATCTATCTCAGGGAAGAATATGGCTTCGATTTACCGGTTTGGGAGCGATATTTCAAATGGGCAAGCGGTCTGTTGGTGGGAGATTTCGGGTATTCTTTTGAATATCAGTTGCCCGTGAATGACGTAATTGGTGATCGTCTGTTGTTCACCATTATTGTCACGTTCTTTACGATTATTTTTACCTGGATAATCGCATTTCCAATTGGAATTTATTCAGCAACCCATCAGTACAGCTGGGGTGATTATGGACTGACATTCTTCGGTTTGTTGGGACTGGCGACGCCAAATTTTCTGCTGGCTCTGATCATGATGTATCTGGCAAACCGTTGGTTCGGCACGAGCATTGGCGGTCTCGTTGATCCTGAATTTGTGGATCAACCGTTTGGCTGGGCCAAGTTCGTATCTGTTCTGGAACACTTGTGGATTCCGGTTATCGTAATTGGAACCTCGGGTACGGCGGCGATGGTCAGGCGCGTTCGAGCGAACCTGCTGGATGAATTGCGAAAGCCCTACGTTACGACAGCCCGCGCAAAAGGAGTTCCAGAATTTCGCGGTCTGATGAAATATCCATTTCGCATGTCTCTTAATTTTTTCATTGCAGACATTGGTGGAATGTTGCCTCAGATCATTTCCGGTGCAGAAATTGTAGCCATTGTCATGTCACTTGAAACGACCGGGCCGCTGTTGATTCAGGCATTGCAAAGTCAGGACATGTATCTGGCTGGATCCTTCTTGATGATGTTGAGTTTTTTGACTGTAATTGGCGTGCTTATTTCTGATATTGCATTGGCAATTCTTGATCCGCGAATTCGCTTGCAGGGAGGCGTAAGTCGATGACCAAGCGAGCGCAATCAGATATGAAGCATTATGTTTGCGACGAACCATTCGATGCGCAGTCAATTGAAAAATTGACACCTGAACAAGAAGCAGTGTTTCTTGCTTCGCAAAAGAAGTTGATGTGGTGGAAATTCAAACGCCACAAATTGGCGGTTATATGCGGTGCATTTTTGGCACTAATGTATCTGACCACCATATTCTCTGAGATTCTTGCACCCTACGCCTTGGAAACCAGGAATTCGAAATACATTTACGCACCACCTCAGGCTCTACACTTGTTCCATAATGGCGAATTCGTGGGCCCGTTTGTCTATGACTACAAATCCGAGCTTGATCTCAACACGCTAAAGCGAATTTACAAACCCAATACAGACAAGGCTTTGAAAATCCGTTTTTTTTGCCGCGGCGATAATTATGAATTCTGGGGCTTTATTAAATCCGATTTTCATCTCTTTTGTCCGCAGAAGAAAAAACCATTGTTCTTGCTCGGTGCTGATCGATTGGGCAGGGATGTTTTATCGCGAATGTTTTACGGAGCGCGGATATCTTTGACAATCGGCCTGATTGGCATTTCGATTAGTTTTACTTTGGGAATTATCATCGGTGGACTTGCTGGATATTACGGTGGCTGGATAGATCTGGTGGTTCAGCGGATTATCGAGGTAATACAGTCCCTCCCTACTATCCCATTGTGGTTGGCACTTGCTTCGATAATGCCGGTAACCTGGAGTCCGATATTGGTCTATTTCGGGATAACAATCATATTGGGCTTGATTGACTGGACTGGGCTTGCACGGGCAGTGCGTTCAAAATTACTTGCGTTGCGGGAAGAAGATTATGTATTGGCTGCTCGACTGATGGGCGCCAGTCCGGGCCGCATAATCGGTTTGCATCTGGTACCCGGTTTCATGAGCCATTTGATCGCGTCGGCAACAATTACAATTCCCACAATGATATTGGGTGAAACTGCTCTGTCGTTCCTTGGATTGGGATTGCGCCCGCCAATTGTCAGTTGGGGAGTTCTGTTGAATGAGGCGCAAAATATCAATGTTGTAGCACTTTATCCTTGGCTGATTTTGCCGGTTGTACCGGTCATTCTTGTAATTCTTGCGTTTAACTTCTTCGGTGACGGATTGCGTGATGCTGCCGATCCATATGGCTGATTTGTTTTCAAAGATCGCTAATGCACTCGTCCAGCCGTTTTGCAGCCGCTTCCAGGCTGTGTTCCAGCCTTACTTTTTCACACGCTGCGCTTCCCATCTTTCTTTGAAGTTTAGCGTCGTTCAGCAATTTCTTTATGTTGCTTGCAAAATGCGGCAGGTCATCTTCATTCGACAGTAACCCGGTTTCACCGTGACTAACCACCAACGGAACACCCATGCTCGCTTGTGCAACAACAGGCAATTTCTGCAATTGCGCCTCCAGATACACCATCCCAATTGGTTCCTTCCAGCCTGGCCATACGAATATATCTCCAGCTCTCAACCAGGAAGCCACTTCATCGGTATGCAGCTGTCCACACCAATGAATTCGTTGATCGGGAATTTCACTAAATGCAGATTTAATAGCCTCCTTTTCCGGTCCTCCGCCCACGACGATCAAATTCCAGTCTTGATTTTTTATCGCGGTCAGTGCTTCAGCGAGCATATAAAAATTTTTGTCTTTCTTGCCCTTTCTCATCATGCCAACTGTGACCAGTCTGGGCGTACCGTTTTTCCAATGGGATGGGACGTGCGCGGCTTCAACTGGCTTGTTTTCATTGGTGTCTATGAAAGCGGGTATGTCATATAGCGTATTTTCATGCCCCAACAGTTCTGACAGATACATTCGGTCAGTCGGCTTAAAGCATAAATGGCGATCTGCCGTTCTAATACCGGCCTGTGCTTCCATGCGCCAGGGTTGCCACTCATTGTTATTGCCCTGGTTGGTTCGGGCAGCCTCAATCGTCACATATGGAATAGCGAGTGCCTGACTCACGATGGGACCAATCCAATCAGGCGCCTTGCAATAGGGGTGGTAACTAACCCAAACTTGCGGCTGGGAAACTTTCGGCAAGGCGCGGAAAATGGCAATCAACCGGTGAGCTTCTTCAATTGCCCCCAACTTTCGCTGATCAAGATAAGTTGGATCACTGCGCTTTGAGTAACATTTATATCGCGATGCGAGCGTCAGTTCGTGCCCGGCATGTTGAAATGCGGTCATCAGATTCTGTGCGATCAATCGATCTCCGGAGGGAATTGGATCATCCGGAGGCTTGATTGGTGCATAAAAGGCAATTTTCTTCTTTTTGGACACTATTGAACTATATGGATTGGAATTGTACGGTTTACCCGATTTATCAAATTAACAGCTATACAGCGGTAGCTTATGTACAGGCACTTTGAATGCAATTGAAACCCTTGTTTTGATGGTCAAATTGGCTAGTATTTAGCTCTTTCATCCAATTATTCCGCCAAGTGCGTAAAAATAGCAGGACAGACATTCATTGGAAATCAAGCGCTTAGAGCACGTCAGAATACTGATGTACAGCCACGATACCTTTGGTCTTGGCCATCTTCGGCGTTGCCGAACGATAGCACATGCTATTGTAGAACGCTTCAAAGGGGTAAATGTGCTTATCGTGTCGGGATCGCAGATCGCCGGTGCATTTGATTTTCGGGCGCGAGTTGATTTCGTCAAGATTCCAAGCGTGATTAAACTTTACAACGGAGAATATGATTCAATTGGCGAATACATTGATCTGGATGATATTCTGGAAATGCGCAAGTTGATCATCCAGCGCACCGCAGAAGCATTTCAACCGGACCTTTTCATCGTCGACAAAGAACCTCTCGGTCTGCGGGGCGAATTGATACCGACGTTGGAGATGATGCGCAAGCAAGACACAAAGACGATACTTGGTCTTCGTGATGTAATGGATGCTCCGCACCTTCTGGAAAAGGAGTGGTCCAAAAACAATATCACAGACAAAATTCAAAAATACTTTGATCGTGTTTGGGTGTTTGGACCCAGTCACTTCTGGAATCCTCTCGAGGGTCTCAAGCTTCCAGATGGGTTGGAGGACAAGATTTGTTATACGGGTTTTTTGGATCGTGGCGTTCAATTGAGTCAAGCGACCGATTCTCATTTTCTTCCAGATGATTATGTTTTGGTTACCGCCGGGGGCGGCGGCGATGGTAGTGTGCTCATGGAGCAGGTGCTGGCAGCGCGTGAGTTCGACTCCAGAATGGATATCCCGATTGTTATGGTTTTGGGACCATTTATGAAGTCGGAAAGTCGAGAGCGAATTCGCCTCCGGGCTTCAAGTCTTGCCAATGTGACGGTAATTGATTTTGAAAATCGTATGGAAGTGTTAATGCAAAAAGCGGTCGCCGTTGTGGGTATGTGTGGATATAACACATTTTGCGAAGCGCTTTCATTCGACCGCAAGGCTTTGTATGTACCCCGTATGCACCCAAGACAGGAGCAGTACATTCGGGCAAGTCGTGGTCGCGAACTTGGCCTTTGTGAGATGCTGACACCGGATGAGGCCTCGATACCACGCACATTGGCTGATGCATTGATGCAGCTTCAAAAAATTTCGAAACCATCAAAAAACCTGGACGCATCTGACTTGCATGGTTTGGATGGTGTTTGCCGAGAAGTAGAGTGGTTGGTAGGTGACGAAAAACCAAACTCGCCAACCAAGAAGCCGAAAAGTCGTCAAGAAGTGATGATCTTTGACTGATCCAAACGCGCTTAGGAAAAGCAAACGGTTGGTAGTTATCTTGAAGGGCTACCCTCGCCTGTCGGAAACCTTCATAGCCCAGGAAATTCTGGAACTGGAACGTGCAGGGTTTTCAATCGACATAGTTTCCCTGAGACACCCCACAGACACACATAAACATCCGGTTCATGGCGAAATAATCGCCCCGGTAAGTTATTTACCAGAGTATCTTCATCTTGAGCCCATTCGGGTACTCCAGGGGCTAGCCACAAGCCTGATTCAACAGGGTTTTTGGAAAGCATTTGCCATCTTTTGTCAGGATTTCTTCCGGGATTTTACTTTGAACAGGGTTCGCCGGTTTGGCCAGGCTCTGGTTCTTTCCCGGGAATTTAGAGACAAGGCTGATTTGTTTTACGTACATTTCCTTCATACACCGGCATCGGTGGCGAGGTATTCTTCACTAATCCTGGGGATTCCGTTTGCGGTTTCCGCACACGCCAAAGACATTTGGACGATCCCGAATTGGGAAATTCATGAAAAATTGCAGGACGCCGAATGGTGCGTAACCTGCACCGCAAGCGGTCATAAACAGCTTCAATCGCTATCAACCGAAGCCGGCAAAGTGAATCTTGTCTATCATGGAATTGATCTGGAGAGATTTCCGAAGCCCGGGCCTTCTAAATCTCGATACTCAAAAGATGCAAGCAATCCGAAACATCCAGTAAAGCTGCTTACTGTCGGACGTGCCGTGCACAAAAAGGGCATCGATACCTTGATCAAAGCTCTGTCTCTTTTGCCATCGAATTTGCACTGGCAATGGGTCCATATAGGCGGCGGTCCCTTAAAGCAGAGACTTGAAGCCCTAGCCGAGCAATTGGGTATCAATGATCGTTGTCAATTTCTTGGCTCGCAGCCGCAAGAATTTGTTCTGGAGGCATATCGGGATAGTGACTTGTTTGTTCTGCCATGCCGAATTGACAAAAGCGGCGATCGGGATGGATTGCCAAATGTGATCGTGGAAGCCCAGAGCCAGGGCTTGCCTGTTGTAGCTTCCAGCATATCCGCAATCCCCGAGTTGCTTGAAGACGGGGTAAACGGACTATTGGTAAATCCGGACGATCCGACGGAACTGGCAAAAAAAATTGAACATCTGGTGACAGAGCCAGCAAGGCGTCGCAAAATGGGGTTGGTTGGCGAGGAAAAAGTCAGGAAACATTTCGGACATTTGAGAACAATTGGGAATATCGTTTCTTTCATTGAGGGTTCATTGGGGCTGGCGAAAAAGCAATGAAAGATCAGAACTCTCCAGTGGTCTTTTTTTATGTGCAGCACTTGCTCGGGATTGGCCACGCCTTTCGTGCAGCAAGGGTTGCCCGTGCGCTTACTCAATCAGGTTTCAAGGTGCATCTGATATGGGGCGGAACAACAGTATCCAATCTTGATTTGACAGGGTTGGAAGTAAAACGGCTGACACCAGTTCGGGCAGGGAATGCAGAATTCAGTGAACTGGTTCATGAAGATGGTCGAACGTTTACAGATCAAGACAAGAATTTTCGAAAAGAACAGTTGATTAGCCATTATCGTGAAGTTGACCCTGATATTCTGATCACTGAGGCATTTCCCTTTGGAAGAAGGCAAATGCGTTTCGAACTTTTGCCGCTACTGGAAGCGGCAACTTCTTCGTCAAAGAAGCCATTGGTAGTGTCCTCAATCCGGGACATCATGCAGGAAGGAAGACGTGAAAAGGCTGTTCGGGAATCGCTGGATGCTGTTCATGACCGGTTTGATTTAGTACTCGTTCACGGTGATCCCTCTTTGGTCCGGATCGAAGACACACTGCAAGGTGCCGGTGAAATTTTGGCCAAAATTCGTTACACTGGCTTGGTCACTCCACACATAGCCCCCATCGGAAAAGCCGAAGCTGAGCAGGTGGACGTTTTGGTTTCTGCAGGAGGTGGTGCAGTAGGGTTTCAATTGATGGAGGCAGCGAAATCAGCCATGGCTTTTTCAAAGAAATTTCCCCGGAACTGGTGCTTGTCTGCAGGAACTGAACTCCCGGAAACTGATTTTCAGAAGCTCTGTGAAGATTGCCCCACCGGAATGAGAATTGTTCGTTTCTTGCCAGATACCTTGCAAGCCATGCAGGCTTGCAAGGTTTCAGTTTCCCGCTCAGGCTATAATACAGTGGCTGATTTACTTAGGGCAAAATGTGCTGCAGTGCTTGTGCCGTTTACCGGAGGCAGAGAGACTGAACAGTTGAAGCGTGCCGAATTGATGGCTGCCAAAGGGGTGGCACTCATGATACATCCAGATGAACTATCGCCGCAGAAGCTGGCCGAAACTGTAGATCAGGCTTCTGAAACAGATAGAGCGAAAACAAGCCTGCAACTCAATGGCGCAATCCGTTCTGCAGAAATTTTGTTGGCAGAATTTCAGTTGCGTAATTCGTAACTGATTAATTCTTGTCCAGTTGAGATAAAACTTCTTCGACCAGAATTTCTACTCCCTGTTCCCCGGCCTTGAGCCAAATTTCCGGTTTTTCGGGCGCTTCATAAGGTGAATCAATCCCCGTGAAGTTCTTCAGCTTGCCATCGCGAGCCTTTTTATAGAGTCCCTTGACATCACGCGCCTCGCAAATTTCCAGGGGAGTATCCACAAAAACTTCCAGGAATTCATCTGCATCCACCAGTTTGCGCACCATTTCTCGTTCGGCCTTGAATGGTGAAATGAAGGATACAAGCACAATTAGTCCGGCATCAACCATCAGTTTTGCCACTTCGCCAACTCGGCGAATATTTTCAACCCGGTCTTGATCCGTGAATCCCAAATCATGATTGAGGCCATGACGGACATTGTCCCCGTCAAGGAGGTATGTCCTGCGACCCATTGCAACCAGACGTTGCTCCAGCATGTCGGCGATCGTTGATTTTCCAGAGCCGGAAAGGCCGGTGAACCATACAATCACAGGCCTTTGTCCGTTCAAACGCGCCCGATGTTGCTTGCTTACCCGCGTTTCCTGCCAAACTATGTTGCTGGCACGGCGCAATGCAAAATCGATTACACCGGCGCCAACGGTAGCATTTGTGTATCTGTCAATGAGAACAAACGATCCTGTTTGCCGATTTTTGGTGTAAGGATCGAATGCAACCGCTCTATCGAGAGATAATTTGCAGTAACCTATCTCGTTGAGTTCCAGGCGTTTGGATGCAATCTTCTTTCCGGTATTTGTGTCTGTGCGGTGGACCAGATCAGTAATTTGCGCAGTGCATGACATTGAGTGGAATTTGATTGAGTACGGGCGTTCCGGCAACATTGCCTCTTCGTTCATCCATACAATGTGAGCGGCAAGCTGATCCGAAACCGTTGCTTCCTCGCCTGCTTTACAAACAATATCCCCTCGGCTGATGTCAATTTCATCGTCCAGAAGCAGCGTTACAGCCTGATGCGAGTTCGCGACATCCACATTTCCTGAAGGTCCGAGAATGGATTTCACTGTGCTTGTCTTTGCAGATGGGAAAACCTGTATTTTGTCGCCTGTTTTTATGTTTCCAGATGCGATGTTTCCGCAAAATCCGCGAAAATCGGAACTTGGCCTGTTCACATACTGTACCGGAAGGCGGAATTCAGAACTTTCGGCAACGTCTTCAATTTGAGCTTCTTCAAGTAGCGTTACCAGGGGTTTGCCCTTGTACCAGCCCATTGCTTTGGATGGCTTGAATACGTTGTCGCCATTTAATGCAGATACCGGAATGCAATCAGTGTGAAGAATATCCAGATCATTTGAAAATTCTCGAAACTCTTCAGCAATCTGGTTGAAGATTTTCTCATTGTGGTCAACGATATCCATTTTGTTAACGGCAAGAACACAATGGCGAATTCCCAAAAGGGATACAATTCGTGCATGCCTGCGGGTTTGTGGCAACAAACCAGTCTCCGCATTTACAAGCAGAATGGCGAGGTCTGAATTTGATGCAGCAGTTGCCATATTGCGGGTGTATTGCTCATGTCCCGGTGCATCGGCGGCGATGAATGAACGTCTTGGTGTTGAAAAATACCGATAAGCAACATCAATCGTAATACCCTGCTCACGTTCTGCCTGAAGACCATCAAGTAGTAACGCAAGGTCTGCATTCTCGCCTTGCGTTCCAAATTTGCTGCTCTCATTTTCAACAGCACTCATTTGGTCGTCAAATATCGAACTTGATTCATAAAGCAAACGTCCAAGCAAAGTCGATTTGCCATCATCAACCGAACCACACGTCAAGAATCGCAGGCGAGGAAGTTGTTTAGCTGTTTTGATGTTCATCAGAAGTAACCCTCGCGTTTCTTCTGCTCCATTGCACCAATTTGGTCACGATCAATCATTCGTCCCTGGCGTTCAGAGGAAGTGTTGAGTTGAAGTTCCGTCACGATTTCTTCGACTGTCGTCGCGTCAGACTCAATTGCCCCAGTGAGCGGATAACACCCAAGGGTACGAAACCGTACGCGTTTCATTTCCGGATTTTCACCTGGTTCAAGAGGCATGCGTTCGTCATCAACCATGATCATCATGCCGTCGCGATTCACAACTGGCCGCCCTGCCGCAAAATACAAAGGCACCAGCGGAATATTCTCCCTCAAAATGTAACTCCACACATCAAATTCAGTCCAGTTGGATAGTGGAAATACCCGGACACTCTCTCCTTTGGAAATGCGTGTATTGTATAAATTCCATAACTCGGGACGTTGATTTTTAGGATCCCACTGTTGTGCTGCATTGCGAAACGAAAAAATCCGCTCCTTGGCTCTGGATTTTTCTTCGTCTCTGCGGGCACCGCCAAATGCAGCATCAAACTTGTGCTCCTTCAGCACCTGCTTTAATGCCTCGGTTTTCATGATATCGGTGTGAACCTTCGACCCATGCGTAAATGGTCCGACATCTTTGGCGACCCCTTCGGCATTGATGTGGGTAATCAGCTTCAGTCCCAGACGCTTCACTTCCGCATCGCGAAATGAAATCATCTCCTTGAATTTCCACGTGGTATCCACGTGCAGCAACGGGAACGGTAGTTTCCCCGGCGCAAAAGCTTTCATTGCAAGATGCAACATGACCGCTGAATCTTTGCCAATCGAGTAAAGCATGACCGGATTGGAGAATGTGGCTGCCACTTCCCTAATGATATGGATACTTTCCGATTCCAGATAATCAAGATTGTCTGACAAAAGAATGCCCTTCAAAAATTTGCATGATATCGAGATAATTTAACTTTCGCAGGCCGGGATCTCGTGTGGGATCAGATAGCGAATTCCTGCAGAAAAGAGAAGTAAAAACTGATTTTGAAACTAGTTCCATATGAGTTGTTCTCGGTAATAATGTTGGGAATAAACTTGGCTTGTACTGGAGCCACTTTCCTTTTCAGATTAAGCTGATAGGCTCGAATCATTGGCACCGGGGCAAGTTTACAATTTTGCCTTCACGTTTTGAGGTAATTGATGTGCCAGGGGAGGGATAACTATTCGCGCGATCGGACTCGCATTCGTTCTATTGGCATTTTGGCTGCTCATGTCGGGGTTGTACAAAACGCTGCTCGTTTCACTTGCCATAATTTCGGTTTGTCTGTCCGTCTGGTTTTCAATGCGAATGGACAAGGTTGACGGAAGCCATCTTGCCTATCGGTTGCGTCCGTTGCGATTGATTGGATATACCGCTTGGTTGCTGGTGGAAATTATCAAAGCAAACTGGGCTGTTACAAGGATAATTATTTCGTCAAAGATGCCAATCAGACAAAAACTGTTCAATGTTCCCGCATCGCAAACAACGGACATTGCGCAAGTAATTTTTGCCAATTCGATAACCCTTACACCCGGCACGATTACCGTTGAAACCGAACAGGCACATTTTTTGGTTCACGCTTTGTCGTTCAATGACACAGATATGGACAGCCTCGCGGATATGGACCGACGTGTGACAGCAGTAGAAGCAGAAGGAGAGTAGCTACAGGATGTTCGTTGTTGCCGCAATTGCTGTAATTGTTGCCATGTTGCTGGTACTGGTGCGCCTCTACGCCGGGCCCACTCTATATGACCGTGTCCTCGCAGTTAACGTATTTGGCACCCATACGGTCCTGCTTATTGGTGTAGTGGGATTTTTGACTGGCAGGCCCGACTTTCTTGATATTGCGTTGTTGTATGCGCTGATTAATTTTGTGGGGACTATTGCTGTATTGAAATACTTCAGATACCGGGCGATCGGCGATGTATCAGCATCAAGCGTCAAGCGTGAAAAGGCCAGGTAAGCACGATGACTGTTTTGATCGAAATACTCAGTTGGGCAACAATTATTGGTGGTGGGATATTTCTCATAATCGGGTCCGTGGGTATCATCCGCTTCCCCGATTTCTGGTCAAGACTCCATGCTGCATCCGTGACAGATTCTCTTGGAATGCTGTTGCTGATGTTGGGAATGTGCCTGCAGGCTGGTCTTACCCTGGTGACGGTAAAGCTCGTAGTAATCACGATATTTCTCTTTATCACCGGTCCAACAGCCACGCATGCAGTTGCCAATGCGGCGTTGGTATCCGGCTTTTTACCAAAAGGGAAAACACTGCCAATAGAAGAAAAGAAAACAGCTGGCAAAATCTTGAGACGAAAGTTGAAAAGTAGCAGTAAGGTGAAGCGCTGATGGAAGCATTCATCACATACACCTTGTTTGCAATGTTGGTGGCAACGGCACTGGCTGCAGTGCAGTTAAATCGACTGTTTGCGGTTGTGATGCTGTCCGGTGTATTCAGCCTGTTGTCTGCGGTGTTGTTTGTTGTGTTGGATGCGCCAGACGTTGCATTCACTGAAGCCGCCGTTGGTGCGGGAATATCTACCGTATTAATGCTGGGAACTCTCGCACTTACTTCCAGAACCGAAAAATCCTCATCCCGTTCTTCTGCAATTCCGTTGTTGGTAGTTATCGTTACGGGCATTGTTTTGGTTTATGGCACGTTGGATATGCCGAATTTCGGAAGCGCAAATACACCAGCCAATACACACATCGCGGCGCAGTTCATTGAGAAAACACCACATCAGATAGACGTGCCAAACATCGTTACCGCCATCCTTGCGAGCTACCGGGGATACGATACACTTGGCGAGGTGGTTGTTGTGTTTACCGCCGGAATTGGTGTGTTGCTGCTAATTGGAAGGCTGGGGAGGCGGGGAGAACGCCAAAAGCAAATTGGCAGGGGAGAATAATGCGGCATCATTTGATCCTGCGCGTTGTCACCAAATTATTGGCTGCTCCAATAATGCTGTTTGCTTTGTATGTGCAGTTTCATGGAGATTTTTCACCTGGCGGAGGGTTCCAGGCCGGAGTGATTTTTGCTGTTGCCTTTATCTTGTTTGGAATCGTCTTTGGTTTGGACAAGGTTCAACAGGTATTCCCAACGTGGATTGTTCACAGGCTGATGGCATTAGGTGCACTGATATATGGAGGAACCGGTGTTGTTACCATGTTGCTCGGTAAAGCTTATCTCGATTATTCAGCGCTCGCACATCATCCTGAACATGGACAGCACTATGGGATTTTCGCCGTTGAGTTAGGAGTGGGAGTTACCGTTTCTGCAGTGATGATTTCTGTTTACTACGCCTTTGCCGGTCGACCGCCGCGTATTAGTGATGAAGAGTGGTAATCGACCTCATGTATGACTTGGAATTCATTGTCGGACATTTGCACTATTGGCTTTTCATTGTATTGATGATGACCGGATTTTACATAGTCGTCTCTCGCGGCAATTTGGTGAAGAAGATTGTCGGTCTCAATATATTTCAGACATCTGTGTTCATGTTTTACATATCCATGGGGAAGGTGGATGGAGGTACGGCGCCGATCTTTCCGGTAGATATGAAAATTGATCCGGCAACTGTCTATTCAAACCCGGTCCCTCATGTGTTGATCCTGACAGCCATTGTGGTTGGGGTCGCCACCACCGCCCTTGGATTGGCTTTGATTGTACGAATTAGGGAAGATTTTGGCACAATTGAAGAAGAAGAAATTCTGAAGATTAAACGCAAAATCACAGCTGAAGAAAATCGTGATCACGGTGCTGGCATGGGGGGCAGCGCGTAGATGGCTTCCGATGCAACTCATGCAGCAATGTCCCTTCATGACCATTTGCCCCTTTTGCAGGTGGTAGTTCCAATGCTGGCAGCTCCCGTATGCGGGATAATCGGAAGCCGAAGATTGAGTTGGCCTTTGGCCTTTGCAGCAAGCCTTACTGCCAGCATTATTTCGGTGTTTTTGCTCCTCGATACACTGGATGGTTCCATAATTTCTTACCATATTGGAGGTTGGGCTCCTCCATTGGGAATTGAGTATCGGATTGATGCCGCAAACGCTTTTGTATTGTTTTTGGTTTCGATAATAAGCTCAGTAGTTTTGCTTTATGCAAGAACGTATGTGGGCGAAGTTATTTCGGCCAGCAAGCATGTGTTGTTTTATGCTTGTTATTTGCTGTGCTTATCAGGCCTTTTGGGTGTCGCCGCGACAGGCGATGCGTTCAACACATTTGTATTTCTGGAGATATCATCGCTCAGTACCTATGTCCTCATCGCACTGGGCGCTGAACGGGACAAACGCGCACTGACATCAGCATTCGATTATCTGGTCATGGGAACCATCGGAGCCACATTTTTCGTTATCGGAATTGGATTTCTTTACATGGCGACTGGTACGCTCAACATGGTGGATATCTCCGAACGCATCGCTGATATGCCCGACAATAGAACGGTGAGGGCCGCTTTTGCTTTTATCGTTGTTGGGATGGGCCTCAAGGTAGCGATTTACCCGTTACATCTTTGGTTGCCGGGTGCCTACACGCATGCGCCATCAGTGGTCACTGCTTTTCTGGCGGCGACTTCAACAAAAGTGGCGGTGTATGTTTTGTTGCGGTTTATGTTCTCCGTCTTCCAGCCCGGCTTCGTCTTCGAAACCTACACCCTGGAATTTATAATTTTACCGTTTGCTATCCTGGCAATGTTTGCAGCCTCCATCGTTGCAGCTTTTCAGACCAATTTGAAACGGTTGCTTGCCTACTCAAGTATCGCGCAAATTGGATACATGTTGCTTGGCATAAGCATGATTTCAAAAACCGGACTGACGGCAACTGTCATTCACCTTTTCAATCACGGCATTACAAAAGGCACCCTGTTTATGGCGGTTGGAGCGTACGTACTGCAAACTGGCAATTCATTCTTTGATCGTTTGGAAGGATTGGGAAAGTCCATGCCGTGGACCAGTGCCGCCTTCGTGGTGGGCGGTCTCAGCCTTATCGGCGTACCGGGAACGGCTGGGTTCATCAGTAAATGGGTTTTGGTCCAGGCAGCACTCGAAAAGGGATGGTGGGTGGTTGCATTATTGATCGTTGCTTCATCATTACTGGCCGTAATCTATGTGTGGAAAGCAGTTGAAGTACTCTATATGCGAGAGTTACCAGAGGGGAGCACTCATGTGGAAGCTCCGCTTTCCCTTTTGGTGCCGATGTGGATGTTGGCGATTGCAAGCATCTATTTCGGAATTGATACAAGCCTTACTTTATCTGCAGCGCAGACCGCTGCCGAAAACCTGTTTCTGGGGCTGTAGGGAAGATCATGGAAATTAACACCGCCATCGTCCTCGCAATCCTGATCCCGACTCTTGCGACTGTCACCAACCTGCTGTTGCGAAATCATCCCAATTTGCGGGATGGCACAACGTTGCTGGCGGCAATTGAGACCTTTGCTCTGGTCCTTTGGCTGTTGAACGAAACTGACGGAACGCACTCTGAAACCCTTCATATTTTTTCAGTTATGCCTGGGCTCGATATTGCGTTTCACATTGAGCCGTTGGGATTGCTGTTCGCATTGGTGGCTTCCGGCCTTTGGATTGTTACCCATATCTATGCAATCGGATATATGCGGGGAAACAAAGAGAAAAATCACACACGGTTTTTTGCCTGTTTTTCATTTGCGATTGCCGCCACATTGGGCATAGCATTTTCCGCCAACATGTTTTCCCTGTTCATCTTCTACGAGGTGCTAACCCTGTCCACCTATCCGCTGGTTGCGCACAAGGGAACCAGAGATGCAAAAAGAGGTGCCAGAACCTATCTGGGCGTACTGATCGGCACATCTATCGGACTGCAACTGGTCGCTATCGTCTGGACCTGGCTAGTTGCCGGAACTCTTGATTTTACCGCAGGTGGAATTCTGGAAGGCAAGATTGCGGGGCCAATGGTTATGATACTGCTGGCGCTTTATGCATTTGGTATCGGTAAGGCCGCACTAATGCCGTTCCATCGCTGGCTGCCTGCAGCCATGGTTGCACCGACACCAGTTAGTGCCCTGTTGCATGCTGTAGCAGTGGTGAAAGCTGGCGTCTTCACCATGCTGAAGGTCGGCGTATACATATTTGGTATAGATTTTCTCGCGACAACTGGTGCATCTGAATGGTTGATGTGGCTGGCTGGATTCTCAATCCTGGCAGCATCGGTGGTTGCCATGACAAAGGATAATCTTAAAGCAAGGCTTGCCTATTCTACGGTGAGTCAACTTTCCTATATCACGCTGGGAATGGCTCTCGCCACTTCAATGGGTGCTCTGGGTGGTGGCATGCACATTGCCATGCATGCGATGGGCAAAATCACATTGTTTATGTGCGCTGGTGCAATATACGTGGCCACTCACAAAACGGAAATCAGCGACATGACCGGCTTGGGCAAGGTGATGCCATTCACATTTGGTGCTTTCCTGATTGGCGCAGTTTCAATAATCGGTTTGCCGCCATTTGGTGGTTCGTGGAGTAAATGGTTGTTAATGGTCGGCGCGGCGGACGCCGGTCAACAAATAATGATCGCCATCTTGATGATCAGTTCGTTGCTCAATGTTGCATATCTCATGCCAATCGTCGGAAAAGGATTTTTTCTGGCAGGTGACGCCAAGAACAAGTCAATGAAAATATCAGAGGCACCATTGTTGTGCGTCTTACCGCCAGTGCTAACCGCGATTGGTTGTTTGGTGCTGTTCTTCCTGGCGAGTGATTTGCAAGAATTCTTATTACCAATGGTTGCAGGTAGGTGATGGCTAACAAGAAAAAAGAAAACCCTGAATCCTTTCCCTGGCTTGGAAGAAAGCTGCTTTGGGTCGATAAGCCAGGTAGTCCCTTAAAACTCGTCTGGATTTTGGCAATTGTCTGCATACTGCTTGGCTTGGCCGATTTCACATATAACAAGTATGGGCACTTTTCTTTTGAAAATGTTCCGGCGTTTTACGGAATTTTCGGATTTATTGCATTTTCCTGCGTGATATTTGGTGCGAAAGCATTGCGTTTTCTGATTAAGCGCCCGGAAAATTTCTACTCACCAAACGTTGTGGATGCGGAGGAATATCCCCCTGAAGAACTGGAAAAGGTGTCTCATGATGATGCCTGACCAGTTCCCGCCAGCGTTTGTTTTCTTTGTCGGAGCCATCGCCCTGTTGTTGGCACCGCAAGGTCACGCCCGATCTGCTCTGACGCTGATAATTCCAATTATTGCTGCGTCAATTCTCTGGAATATGGAACCCGGTATATATGACCGGGTGGAGTTTTTGGGAATAACCCTTGAACTCACACGGGTAGACAAGCTGTCGACCGTATTTGGCTTGATTTTTTGTCTGGCAGCCTTCCTGGGAAATCTATTCGCCTGGCATGTGAAGGATACCATTCAGCAGGTTGCAGCACTTTTATATGCAGGTTCCGCAATTGGTGCGGTGTTCGCTGGAGATCTGGTGACGCTCTTTATCTATTGGGAGGGAACGGCTATCGCATCTGTTTTCCTGATTTGGGCGCGTCGTACCGAAGGCGCCTATCACACCGGACTGCGATACCTGATCATCCAGATTGGTTCTGGGGTAATCTTGCTGGCTGGAATTGTGCTTCTATATCGCGAAACCGGTTCATTGGCATTCGAGAAAATGACGCTTGGTACTTTGGCAACGTGGCTCATATTCTTGGCATTCGGCATCAAGTGTGCATTCCCGCTGCTGCATAACTGGTTGCAGGACTCCTATCCTGCCGCAACTGTCACCGGCACTGTCATCTTGTCTGCATTTACAACCAAATTGGCCGTTTACGCCCTTGCCAGAGGATTTCCTGGCACAGAGTTACTTATTTACATCGGTGCTGTCATGACGGTGTTCCCGGTCTTCTTTGCAGAGATTGAAAACGACCTGCGACGTGTTCTGGCCTACAGCCTTAACAACCAACTTGGTTTCATGGTGGTAGGTGTGGGGATTGGTACTGAAATGTCTCTGAACGGAACGGCATCACATGCATTTGCGCATATTCTCTACAAGGCATTGCTGTTTATGAGCGTCGGTGCCGTGCTGTTTAGAACTGGAACTTCCAAGGCTTCGGAACTTGGCGGGCTTTATCGAACCATGCCACTTACAACAGTATTCTGCCTGGTTGGAGCAGCGTCAATCTCGGCGTTCCCTCTATTTTCGGGCTTTGTGACCAAATCATTGGTGCTCGATGCGACTGCTGAAAACCACTACCTGATTGTCTGGTTCATGTTGGTGTTTGCTTCCGCAGGTGTACTTAGCCACTCCGGTATCAAAATCCCGTTCTTTACATTCTTTGCTCATGACAGCGGAAAGCGTCCGAAGGAAGCGCCAACGCATATGCTGCTGGCGATGGGTGCAACTGCATTTTTATGTATTTTTATCGGTGTTTTTCCAGAGCCTCTGTATTCAATTCTCCCTTATGATGTGGAATATCATCCATACACAACCAGCCATGTGGTTGGTCAACTGCAACTCTTGTTGTTCGCACTGTTGGCATTCTGTTTCCTGATGCGCACAGGCATTCATCCGCCGGAAATTCGTGCCATCAATCTCGACAGCGACTGGATTTATCGCCGATTGCTGCCGTCCTGGATCAGCGCAATTTCGGTGGCCATAAATGCAATTTGGTCAAAGAATCTGGGATTTTGGACGAGAAAAGTTGATGCGCTGATTGTACGCCTACACAAATCGCACGGGCCAGAAGGCCGGATTGCCCAAGTGTGGCCAACTGGTTCAATGGTATTATGGATAGCGGTTTTATTGGGCGCTACTCTTCTGGTAAACTTCGTTTGATTGGGTGGCATCAACGCAATACTTCTGAATTTCTGGGTTTGGTACCTGGCGGTGTCAGATCGACGCATTCAGGTTTTTTTACTCTTAAAAATCACTAGATTGTATTGAGAAGCCGATTGGGCTGAGAACTGAAATTTCTATCCTGTAGTTTGAGAGAACAACCATGAAAAACGCTACTAACTTTTATATCAATGGTAAATGGGTTGCACCGCTGGATGGCCGGGAAGAACTGGTTATAAATCCGTCTACAGAAGAACCATTCGCGACTATCTCCTTGGGTGGTGGGGCTGATGCTGATGCCGCGGTTGCTGCGGCCAAGGCGGCTTTCCCGGTTTGGGCAGCTACTTCCAAAGAAGAGCGTATTGCCGCCCTCGAGCGCTTGCTGGAAGCATACAATGCCAGATCTGAAGAAATGGCGCAGTTGATTAGTCAGGAAATGGGTGCTCCGATAGAACTTGCCAGATCAGCACAGGCAAGTTCTGGGGCCAGCCATTTGAAAAATACTATTAGGGCTGCCAAAGCATTTGCCTTTGAACATCCGCTTGGTGATCACGCGCCAGGTGACATGATTTTTCATGAACCAGTTGGAGTTTGTGCTCTCATCACGCCTTGGAACTGGCCAATGAACCAGGTGATGCTCAAGGTAGCCCCGGCCATTGCCGCGGGCTGTACAATGATCCTCAAACCATCTGAGTTATCTCCGCTTTCTTCAATGCTTGTTGCAGAAATGATTGATGAGGTCGGATTGCCTGACGGGGTTTTCAATTTGGTCAATGGTGATGGTGTAGGTGTGGGAAGTCACCTTACATCACATCCCGATATTGACATGGTCAGTTTCACTGGTTCGACCCGTGCCGGAATAGCGATTTCCAAAGCTGCAGCGGACAGCATAAAGCGGGTCAGTCTTGAACTGGGCGGGAAAGGCGCAAATATCATCTTTGATGATGCTGATGAAAAAGCAGTTACGCGTGGCGTTCGTCAATGTTTCAATAACACAGGCCAATCCTGTAATGCGCCTACACGCATGTTGGTCCAGCGACCACTTTATGATCAGGCAGTAGAGACGGCGCGCTCAGTTGCCGAAAAAACAGAAGTTGGTCCGGCAGAAATCGAAGGAAGGCAAATCGGACCGGTGGTATCCGAAATCCAATGGAACAAGATACAAGGTTTGATACAAACGGGAATTGATGAGGGTGGGACTCTCGTTGCCGGTGGAACAGGGCGTCCAGAAGATATGAATCGTGGATACTTTGTCCGGCCGACCGTGTTTTCTGATGTTACACCTGAGATGACTATTTGGCGCGAAGAGATTTTTGGGCCGGTTTTGTCTATCACACCGTTCGACTCAGAAGATGAAGCAGTGGTGATGGCCAATGACACACTTTACGGATTGACCAACTATGTTCAGACTCAAGACAAGGATCGCGCCAGACGCGTTGCCCGCCAACTGAGGTCAGGCATGGTGGAAATAAATGGTTGTTCTCGTGGTGCTGGTGCTCCATTCGGTGGAATGAAACAGTCGGGCAATGGTCGTGAAGGCGGCGTCTGGGGTCTGGAAGAATTTCTTGAAGCCAAGTCCGTAACTGACTGGAATTAATTACAAGATATTCTTGATTTAGTTTCAAGCGGCCCTTATCGGGGTCGTTTTTTTGTCAGCTTGTTTCATTATTGAAACAATTGAAACCTGTTCTGTTTGATTGAGAAATATCGCTGAAACACAGCTTGAGTATGCACCTGCTCATGGGCACATCCTCTGGCTCATTTCGAAAATATACAAAGAACAGGAATCAATTAATGACTAACACTCAAGCTACCGCCATTGTGGACAATGGCGTCAATGTTGAGGCAATATTGGGCGCTCGCGAAGCACTTGATGCAACCCCTGAAGCAGCTCAGTTCAAATGGCGCGTAAGCAGTGACTGGGTAAATGGCACTCACACGACCACAAAAATCAACAAATTCTTTGGGCTTGGGGAAGAGCAGGATCGCGGCAAAGAATTTGCTGTTGATATGGACCATCCCGAAGTTTTTGCCTCTGAAGACAATGCACCGACGCCGGTTGAAGTTGTGCTCAGTGGCCTGGCTGGCTGCCTTTCTGCCGGTGTTGCAACAATTGCCCAGAACCGGGAAATTCAACTTCGCTCAGTTCGGGCAACCATTGAAGGTGACATGGACCTGCAAGGTATTCTCGGTATCGACGAAGACGTCCGTAACGGTTTTGGAGCCATTCGTGTCAAGTTCGACATTGATGCAGATGCAAGCGACGAAGACATCAACGCCCTTGTCGCTCAATCCCAAAAACGCTCGGCAGTTTTTGACATTTTAACCAATCCAACAAACGTGTTTGTTGAAGTCAATTAAGTTGAACCTGGAGCGAGTGTCATGAGATGTGTTTCAACCGTCATAATCGGCGCCGGCCAATCCGGGCTCGCTTTCAGTCATGAGCTTACCGCTCGCTCTATAGACCACGTGGTCTTGGAGCGGGCAGAAGTTGCAAATTCCTGGAAAGCGGAAAGGTGGGATAGTCTTCGCCTTCTTACACCAAATTGGCAAACCAGATTTTCCGACTACGCATACAATGGTCCTGATCCCGATGGATACATGTCCATGAAAGAAGTTGCGTCTTTCTTGAAGGACTACGCAGCCTACTGCAGTGCTCCGGTGGAAACCAACACTCAGGTTTTGTCGGTAACGGCAGCAGATTTCGAATATTTGGTAAAGACCACCAATGGCGACTGGCTGTGCCAGTCTGTCGTTCTGGCAAGCGGAGCATGCAACAAATCAAATATACCTGGAATTGCAAATGAGTTTCCCAACTCCGTATCAAACATTGGGCTTCATCAGTACAAGAACCCTGAGCAACTGGAAGATGGTGGCGTGCTTGTTGTTGGTGCTGCTGCAAGCGGTGCGCAGATCGCAAAGGAAGTCCAGACTTCCGGTCGTCAGGTAACGATGAGCGTAGGCGAGCATGTAAGAGTGCCAAGAACTTATCGCGGAAGAGACATCTGCTGGTGGATGGTTGCAACCGGCCTGATGGATACGCCCTACACGGAGGTGGATGACATTAATCGTGCGAGAAAGGTTGCGTCACTTCAACTGATGGGTTCCGATGATCGCGCAGACATAGACATAAATTCACTGCGGGCACTGGGGATTAATATTGTTGGTCGCCTGCAGGGGTTACGCGAAAGTCAGGCGCTCTTTTCCGGTGCGCTTAAAAATCATTGTGCGCTTGCGGACCTGAAAATGAACCGCCTGTTGGGCACAATTGATGAATGGGTAAACGAACGGGAACTGAATTCCGAATTTGATCCGGTGCACCGGTTTCACGATACGAAGATCGATGCAAATACTCCTTTGCAATTTGACCTTTCATCGAACGACATCAAGACCGTGATCTGGGCGACAGGTTACAAGCCGGATTACTCATGGCTTCACCTGCCGGTACTGGATCGCAAGGGTACAATCTGTCATGATGGTGGAATTGTATCAAATATGAGCGGTCTTTACGTCATGGGCTTGCCATTTATGAGAAAGCGCAAATCCTCGTATATTGACGGCGCTTCCGGTGATGCAGCAGATTTGGCCCATCACCTGGCTTCAAATCTGAAGCGAAAGGCTGCATAGCAGCGCCGATTGAGTATAAAGGTTCAAGAAAATGAACGTTACAATTTCGAAACCGAATGTTCCAGATTATGAAAAATGGAACTCGAAACTCAATCATTCATGGTCTTCTGCCAACTATTCCCAGGTCGGGACCAGATTGCAGATAACCGGTGAAAATCTGGCAGAAGCAGTGGATTTCACACCAGGTTCATTGATCCTGGACGTGGCAGCAGGAAATGGCAACGCGACCCTGGCTTTTGCCAGAAGATGGTGCAATGTAATTTCTACTGACTTTGTCGAAGCTGTTCTGGACAGTGGAAAGCGTCGGGCTGAAGCCGAAGAACTCGATGTTCAGTTCCAGGTAGCAGATGCGCAAAATTTGCCATTCAAGGACGATTCGTTTGACGGTGTCGTATCTACGTTTGGTGTAATGTTTGCACCTGATCAACCAAAATCGGCGTCAGAGATTGCGCGAGTGTGCAAATCGGGTGGAAAAATTGCACTCGCCAATTGGACCCATAGCAGTTTTGTTGGTCGGTTGTGCCCGACAATCGGAAAACATATGTCAGCATCATCAGGATTTAGGGCTCCAGCGAATTGGGGTGATCCTGATTGGATCCAGAAGCATTTTTCCCCGATCGCGAAGTCGATTGACATCAATATGAGAAGCTACACATTCAGGTTTTACTCACCCGAGCAGTATCTCGAATTCTTTCGCACCTATTATGGACTGACGAAGAAAGCCTATGAGGTAGTTGGCCCGGAAGGTGAAAAAGCGTTATCCAATGATATCCTGGGTGTCATTCACGATATGAATATTGCCACTGACGGTACAATGTCGGTTCCATCTCAATATGCAGAAGTGATTATCGAGAAGGCCTAAGAAAACCGGGATTGAGTCCCTTATTCTGGATCGTACACGTATCCGATCCCGCGAACCGTTCTGATAATTGAGGGTTTTTCGGGATTGGTCTCAATCTTGCGGCGTAACCGTGAAATTCTGATATCTATGCTGCGATCGAATGGATCCCATGAACGATCATGGGCTTGTTCCAGTATCTGGTCCCGGTTCAATACGCGTCCCTTGTTTTGCGCAAATGCCTTCAACAAATTGAATTCCATTGCAGTAATTGGCACGTCGTCACCGTTTGGCCCCGTAAGCTTTGCTGACTCCATATCGAGATTGTATTCACCAAATGAAGCATGAATGACTTTGGTCGTATCCGGTTTTTCAGGTGTATCGTTGCTGTTACGCCGCAATACTGCTTTGATTCGCGCTTCCAGCTCGCGTAGATCAACAGGTTTGCCAAGATAATCATCAGCCCCCATTTCCAAACCGACAATCCGATCCACCACATCTCCAGCAGCAGTCAACATGACAACGGGCATTTTGGAGTCAGTTCTCAATGACCGAAGAATTGACAGTCCGTCTTCTCCCGGCATGTTGATATCGAGTATCAGCAAATCAAACTTCTGCTTAGTCAGGAGGTTTCGCAGTTCTTTACCGCCGGAAGCTGTGGTTACATCGTAGCCTCGCTTCCCCAGATATTCCTGCAACATTTCACGGACGTCCGTTTCGTCATCACAAATCAAAATATGGGCGTTATCATCACTCATTTGTTTTCGATCTCTTCCTGGTTGAAAATTTCGTTTATCAGATTGCGCAGACCATCTGGTGAAACCGGCTTTTCAAGGTATGGGCATTTGGATTCCTGAAGCAACGTCCTCGAACTGTTTCCAAGCGTATCGCCTGTAATGAAGCCGGTTACCTGTAGAATCTTCGGGTATTTTGTTTTGAGAACCTCATATAATCTGCGCCCGTCCATTTCTGGCATATTGAGATCACTCAACAATAAGTCGTACTCGGCTGCTTGCAGATACCTGACTGCTTCAGATCCTGAATTCGCTACATCAACTTGAAAACCATCTTTCTTGAGAACTTCAGATATTAGTTCTGCAACATCTGGTTCATCATCAACGACCAACGCCATGCCTTTTTCAGCAGCCTTGCTGATCCCCCCGACAGATTCTTCTGCAGTTTCCTCGATTTTTGAAACCGGAAGCCTGATCGAGAATTTGCTGCCGTTCTTGTAGTTCTTGTCGAGCCAGATTTGGCCGCCATGTGACAGAATTAATCGATGGCAGAATGCCAATCCTATGCCGGTGCCATCTCCTACTTCCTTTGTAGTGAAAAATGGTTCGAATATTCTCGGTTTGATGCTGTCCGGAATTCCGGGGCCATTGTCTTTGATAATGATCTTGACATATTCTCCGGCCTTGCTTGTTTTGCCAACACGGGTAGAAACCTTGATTTGGTTGCCAACTCCGGAATTTGCAATCGCTTGCTCGGCGTTGATTATCAGGTTGATTATAACTTGAGTAATCTGATCTGCATCGGCGACGATTTCCGGAATCTTTTCATCCAGATCATATTTGATTTCCAACTCGTCATTGCTGCTTCCATAGCCGGCTACGTCGACAGCAGTGGATACAACAGAATTTATGTTGGCCCTTTCCATTTTGGTGGGTTGCTGACGTGCCATGGCAAGGAATGTTTTGACAATCTTGGCACACCGGTCAGCAGCAGCACTGATTTTTTCGATGCGTCTGATGACATCTGGGTCTTCTGCCTCCTCGCGAAGCATGTGTGAGTGACCGACCACAATTGAGAGTGGGTTGTTCAACTCATGCGCAACACCGGCAAGTAATTCGCCAAGCGCAGACATTTTTTCGTTCTGGAACAGCATGTCCCTTTGGTTTTTCAACTCTTCCTGCATGGCCAGCTCTTCAGTCAAATCCCAGGTATTGGATACAATTACCTCTTCTCCTTTGAACTCCATTATTCTTGCTGACTGTTTGCTCCAGAATACCCGTCCATCTGCCCCTTTGTACTGGGCAATTCTATCCTTGTAGAAACCCGTTTCGCGCAGCTCTTCCAGTAATTTGGGACGTTCTTCATCGTCGAGATAATATTCTCGTGAGTTTTTGACATCTCCAAACAAATTGATGGTTTCAGAAGTGCTGAAAAGAACATCACCAGTTTCGACGCTGGTCACCTGGATCGGCACTTGGCAAGCTTCGAGAACTTGCCCAATAAATTCTTCAGTTTCGATTTGATCGGTCAAGTCGCGTGTATTGGAAACAATCGCTTCAATGCCGTTGAAATCTATTAATTTTGATGAAATCTCACCCCAGAATTGCTTGCCGTCAGAATTCACCAATTCTGTTTTCCAGTTTTTTACTGAGCCACTTTTGCGCAAGTCATTTATGTAATTCTCGCGCACTTTGGGATTTGCGTAATACTTCCTGGAGTTTTCTATATCGCCAAATAGTGCAATTGTTTCCTTGCTTCGATACAGCATTTCGCCGTTGTCAGCCCGGGTCATTTGGACTGGAACCGGACAGGCCTCCATAACTTTACGTATCAATGCATCAGTTTCGTTTTGTTTTGTCAGATCAACAAGCGTTGTAACCATGACTTTTTCGCCATTGTACTCGATAATCCGTGAGGAAATCGAAGCAGGAAACGGTTTGCCTTCGGCATCCAGGAACTCTACTTCGAAATTATCCACAAAACCTTGGGCTTTCAGCACTTTCAAAAAATCTGCACGCTTTTCCGGATATACATAACTTTCAGCCGCTGTTTTGGCGTCGCCAAACATTTTTAGTGCAGCAGGGGTCCGATACCTGATTTCGCCATCATCAATGCCGACCATCGTAATGATCGCGGAACTCGCATCGAGAACGGTTCGAACCAGAATATCCGCCTCGTGTTGTTTGGTTAGATCTACAATACTGCTGACTATTACTTTTTCACCATTATATTCTGCCAGGCGCCCAGAATTAGATGTGTAAATTCGGTCTCCACCTGCGCTGATCAGCTCCAGTCGATAGTCTTCAACCTCACCTTGGGATAGAATCAGCTTTACGTAATCAAGGCTCTGATCCGGATTGGCGTAGTGTTCGATAGCAATTTTGGTATCGCCAAACAGCTTGGCCGCTTCCGGTGAGCGGTACAGGATTTGATTGTCTTCAACCCGTACCATTGTCACTATGGCCGAACTCGTGTCCAAAACCTTTTGTATGAGCAATTCTGCTTCAAACTGCTGTGACAGGTCGGCGACCGTGGATATGATTACTTTCTCACCCTTGTAATCAGCGACCCGCGCAGACACATTTGCCGGAAAAACTTTTCCTCCATGGCCAACAAAATCGACTCTGTACCCGTCAATTTTGCCGTGACGTTCGAGCGATTTAACTAGTTCTTCCCGGTCGTCGGAAGTGACATAGTGTTCAATTGCAAATTCCATTTGCCCAAACAAATCTATTGCAGCAGGTGACAGATAAATAATTTTCCCATCCCGTTTTCGGGCCATAACGGTAGCTGCCGGGCTGGTTTCCAATACAGTGCGAACCAGAATTTCGCTGTCTCTCTTCTCTGTTTCAATTCGTTTTTTTTCAGTGATGTCCCTGCGGGTTAATACCAACCCGCCAAGCTTTGTCGGATAGGTGGATATCAGATGGCAGGTTCCATCAGGCTTTGTCATTTCGATTCCTTGGGTGAAGCTCTCATTGTATGCCAGGTACTCTGAAATCCATTCTGCTTCTCGGCCAATTATCTCATTGTAAAAGCCGTGTTTCGCGTCTTCTTTGAGTATTTGTTCTCTTGTGATTCCGGGTTGCAGCAAATACTCCAAAGGGCGACTCATCTCGTAATGCGCTTGATTAAAGATGACCAGCCGCCGGTCCTTGTCGAACAACGCAAATCCTTCAGTCAGCGAATCTATCGCATCACGGAACATCTCCAGTGTTTCGGTGCCATCATGTTGTTTGTTGATCTCGCCCTTATCCATGACTTTCCAACTACCTCATCGTTGTTTCATTCGCTTTTCGGTATGCCGCCCAATTGTATCAATTGTTTCAGTTGAATTGAAAGGGAATGGAGTTGATTGCCATTAATTGCTGAATGCTCAATGTGTTGTCGGAATCTTTCCTGGATTTTACAGACAACAACTGAAACAACTATCGCCATGGGTGGATATCAGATTGAAACCGCTTCACCTGTCATGCTGATGAGTTCGCCAATCTCGTTTCCACACCAGTGAAATAGGTTGGAGGACAAACTGAGAAACAAATTATTCTTTGCTGCATCGACTGTACTACCTGGCAATTCATCTGAACCGCCATCTGGCTACAGTGTTGGTCAAATGCCGACATCTGCTCATTCCGCGGTTTGTGAAATCCTCAGAATTGGTGAACCGGTCCATTTAATAGGGCATTCTATGGGTGCCTCGACGGCCTTGAATTTGGCTATAAGTCGGCCAGATTTGATAAAGAGCCTATCACTTTGCAATCCATCGGTTTTTAGTGCGCTCAAGTCGACAAAGGAAGAAGGGAAACTTCTTGCGCAGATAAAATTGATATCGAGAGTGCTTACGTGCGCTGTAGCGACCGGACGGCCTGACTTGGGCATAATGCGATATGTTGAATACTTTGAAGGTGAGGGAGCCTGGAGAGGTCTTGCAGAACTTGATCGCAGAAGCGCTGAAAGTGAAGATGCCAAGGGAGGCACAGAAGGACAGACCCTTCTTGAGCAATTCAATGTCGCTTTGACGTTCCTGGTCCGTCAGTTTTTTTGGTTCCTCATTCGAAAGACCCAGTCCCTCTCTGCCGGGCAGTGTCAGGCGGGACATCACATAGTCCATTGCCGCGAATTCCTGGAGTTTCCCCGTTGCAATGCCGTCTTCACCCATCATGATTTCAGATCCCGGGCCGGTATCGTGACCGTGTAAGACTCCAGCTTTTTCGAATGCAACAGTGTTTACCCAGGCGTTGTGATAATCGCCCGATCGCAGAAATATTGGCTTGTCCGCAACTATCTGGTCGAGGTCCTGCCGGGTAGGGCGCGTTCCTTCCCCCAGTATTCCGTAGTTTACAGAGCACCCCACCAAAACATCTGTTTCTGGGTTTGCCTTTGCATGCGCAATTAGCGCTTCTTTAAGAGCGTCGGCTCCTTCGGTGCGTTACAAATCGAGTTCATCCAGAGAATTTGAGCCCGAAAAAATGTGCGCGTGCGCCTCGACAAAGCCCGGCAGTACAGTGGCACCTTGGGCATCCACTACAGTTGTTGATGAATCTTCGTACTGGCATGCATCGGAGTTGGAGCCGACAAAAACAATCTCGTTCGATTTTATCGCGATTGCTTCTGCAACAGGTGTATCATCCGCCATCGTAATGACATTGGCGTTTTTGATCAGCATGTCTGCAGGCATAGTTGACCTCTTAGTATTACTCTATCCGTTTCCAGGAATTTTGGTTCTATCGCCCGGCAGTTTGTTCAGGCTGACAGCAGGTGCAAGTTCTCTTAGTAATTTAAGATGGATTGCTCTGGCGAAATCCAGATAGTCGGCAGCTGCAACAACAAAAGCACCATTTCCGGTAATCACGTATTTTCGATAATACTCATCAAGATCTTTCGTATCTGTGAGAATTGCCAATCCATTGACCGTTACACCTCGATACGCTGCTAAAATTCTGGATTGATTGGGGTCCGGGCCAGCATTACTCATTCCGTCACCCGAGATATCAATCTTCATGAACTTGCCCTTGAAAGTATTGGTTTCAAGGGCCTGCAGGCTTGCTTCAATTGCACTGCCGATGGCAGTAAAATATCCAACTTGCTGGCGTTCCATGGCTTCCACTTCATTGGCGTACGCGCGAATAGATTCTCGAGAACCAAGCAATCGCCAAACAATCAAGTCCTTTTCGGATGACCATCCCGACCACTGGATCACCGTAATGGCGACACCATCTTGAAGTGTAATAAGCTCCGTGATTTCAGGAGTGCGAAGGGCTTCAGCTATACCCTTCATTTGCAAATTGTACTCAAAGTTGCCGACACTTAGAGATGTATCAACTGCCAGAACCAATTCAATTGAAACGGGAGTTTCCGCTTTGGTAATTTCAACGGCTGAAAAGCTCGCCACGCACAAAACAAGGTACGGAATCAAAACCTTGATTTTTGCGACGCCGCTGATCATCCAGATGATCCGATTTCATGCCTGATAATGGGATCAATTGGTTGATTTAAGAAGCCAACAGCTTCTTCAACTGCGCGTGCAACTTGCAATAGTTTGGCATCACCATGAGGGCCCCCAATCAACTGAATTCCAACTGGCATGCCGCTGGCGGTAAATCCGGCGGGCATGGCAATCGCGGGAAGCGCTGTGGTCGTTGCAAGAAAGGAAAATTTAAGCCAATCGATATAATTGTCTATTGGTTCACCATCTACTGATCCTGGATACTCTTCTTCCACCATTCCCGGTTCAAGACCGACAACAGGGATCGCGAGTACGTCGTACCCTTCCAAAAACGTTCGCATGATATGGTACAGGACTGTGCGGTTTCGAAAAGCCTCGTATATTTCTGCCGCTGTCAGGTTTCGACCATATTCAATGTTCTCTCGCAAGGTTCGCTTGAAGTGTTTTTGCACTTCCGGCGGATCGGTGTCGCAGGTGGTTCCATACAGTACTCCTCGCAAGTCAACATAAGTCTTGTACAAGTCAGGCAATTCCGGGCAGTCTTCTTCCACATCGCCGCCAGCACGCGACACTTTTTCCATCGCGCCACGTAAAACTTCACGAATTTCTTTTTCAACCGGTGCAAATCCGCCTTGGTCTTCGCTAAATGCAATTCTGACTTTGCCGTTTGCCTGGCTTACGGCCTCTTGGAAGGAGATTATCGGTGGCTCAAGGCTCAACGGTTGTCTTGGGTCAAACCCGGTCATCGCATCCAGGAAGAGCGCCGTATCTTCAATATCGCGAGCCATCGGTCCTGATGTTGCCTCGTTCAAAAATGCCGCTTCTGTTGACCCTCCGCCAGCACGACCTGGAGTAGGGCGCATTCCAACCACGCCGCAATAGCCTGCCGGAGTTCGCAGTGATCCTGCCAGGTCGGACCCGTGACTGAGCCAAACTTCTCCTGTTGCCAGAGACACCGCAGCGCCACCAGAAGAACCACCGGCATTCTTGCGTGTATCCCAGGGATTGCGCGTATATCCGAAGACATCGTTGAAGGTGTTGCCACCTGCGCCCATTTCCGGCGAATTCGTCTTCCCGACGGTAACTCCGCCACGGTTTTCCAGGCGTTCAACAAGTGGTGCGCTAACTTTAGGAAAATGATCCTTGAAGGCGATTGTAGCGTATGTCGTGCGAACTCCGGCAACCGGGTTCAGATCCTTGATGGCAATCGGCAGGCCAGCCAGCCAACCGGGATTATTGCCATTTTTCAACTTGTCTTTGTCAAGGTTTTTGAGTGCGTTTCTGGCTCTTTCTTCGCATATTGTGGGTGTGGCATTGACCGCCGGTTCCACAGCCTTGATCCGTTCAAATGCCGCATCAAGTAGTTCTGAAGGTTTTACCTCACCCTTTTTCAGAAGTGCGACCACATCCCGGGCGGGTTTCTTGCATATGTCCGGGCCCGAATATGTTGGCAAAAGTTTGTTACTCATCGCTACCTCGCAGTTATGCGTTTGTTAAATTCCAAGCCTAACCCAAGGCATTCGCAATCGCATGAATTGCCCTGACGGTATTGATCTTGTATTCGAAATTCAGGAAATCGGGCCAGGTCGACAATTTGACCGCGACAAGGTCGTACTCTGGTGAAATATATATGAATTGGCCAAATACCCCAAAACACATCGCCGTTTCGCGATTAATGTCTTCAATCCAGAATTGGTTTCGGTAGCACCCGTTTGGAAATGACTCGCGACCGATATCATTGAACAGACCATGCGGTCCGCTTCTAATATCCTGGATCCACTCCAGCGGCACCACTTGTTGGCGACCGCACTTGCCATTGTTCAGGTGCAGGAGTCCGAAACGGGCATAGTCCCGCAGGGTTGCATTAAAACCACCGCAGGCCAGCCCGTATCCGCTGCTGTCCACAGTAAAAGAGGCATCTTGCTCTGCACCGATTTTTGACCACATCTCATCACTGATCAATTGCGGTAATCTGCGACCAGTTACCCGTTCCATGGCGTGGGCAATAACGTCGGTTTCTATGGAGCGGTAGTAAAATCGGTTGCCATGTTCCGCATCCTGTTCCGTCAGGGAAACGATCTGATCCCAAATACAATTCGGCCAGATGATTGCCGGATCTGCATCGGCAGGAATTGGTTTCCAACCACACGCCACGTCTGTCTTGCCCATGTCAGATGCTCGATCTGTATATTCTTCACTGTATTTTGTGCCGCTTGTCATATCGAGCACGTGTTGAAGCGTGGCTCCATTCCAACCGGTGTTGATGAGTTCTGGCAGATAGTCAGAAATTTGAGCCTGTGGATCGAGGAGTCCCTGACCAATCAGGATGCCGGTCACAGTCGCAGTTATTGATTTTGCCACTGATTGGGAAAGGTGCAAGGTTCGCGGCGACATTCCGTTGTAATAGGACTCGTGAACAATTTTTCCGCCCTTCACAACGATAAATCCATCTGTGTAGGTATCTTCCAGCAACTGGTCGACGTTGACCCTTCGTCCATCAATCGCATCAAATTCCACTGCACCAATATCCCGTAGCTTTTGCTTGATCGGAATACTCTTTGCATCACCACGTGACACGGGTGCTGTTGGAAGGATTTGACTAATGTTTTGAAATGCCCAGCGGTTCCACGGTGGCCTGTCCCAGTCCAATTTGGGTATGCGCCACTCGACCGGTGGTGGCGAGCCAACCATAATTGGAGGTCGCGGATCTGAATTGCGGTAAGAAGTCATCAGGTGCCTGAAAGGTAACGGCCCGGAATTTTCCGGGCCGTTGTGGGTTCTGTTATTTTTGAAGTTCGGTCCAAATCGCAGTGTACAACTTTTGTACATCTGGTGAACATGTTGGAACAAAATGTCCTGATGCCACGAACTCTTCAGGAATAATGACTTCCGGTGCAGTCAGCATGTCTTCAGGCATATATTTTTCAGAACCTTCAATACCGTTTGCATATCGCGCGAACGCAGATATCAACGCAGCATTTTCAGGCTCCATGATGAAGTTCATGAACGTTTTTGCATTTTCAACATTCTTGGCATCCTTCAGGATCGCAACACTATCCATCCACAGTGAGTACCCTTCTTTTGGATAACCATAGTTTACTTTTGGGTTCTTGAGGCGAGCACGGAAAGCAGCACCATTCCAGTATAGTGAAGCGGCAAGGTCGCCGGCTGCGATCTTTTCAATCACGCCATACTCCATTGAGAGCCAGTCTTTTTTAGCTTCAATTAATTTATCACGTGCTTTCTTCAATGCTTCCTTGTCACTTGTACAAGGCTCACTGCCGATATAGCGCAGAACCGTGCCCATAACATCGCCCATTTCTGGGGCAACATTGATTTTGCCTTTTAGTTCTTCTGGTGGATCAAAGATGATTGCTGATGTATTGATATCACCACTGTAGACTGCAGTGTCGACCATTACGCCAACGCTACCCCACTGCCAGGGAACAGTGTAATGGCGACCAGGGTCCCAATCGACATCTTGCCAAATTGGTTTCATGTTCTTGAAATTTGACATTTGGTCAGGACGTGCCTCAAGCAGCAGCCCTTCGCCTATCCAGATTGGAACATAACTTGAAGATGGAACAACCATGTCAAAGCCGTGGCCGCCTGCTTTGATTTTGGCGAGCGCACTATCGTTGTCGTCATAACCAGTTACGATGACTTTGATACCGGTTTCTTTCTCAAATTTTTCAAGCAGTTCGGGGTTGGTATAGTTGCCCCAGTTAAACAGGTTTAGTTCACCCGCTGCATTTGCAGTTCCTCCGGTGAACGCCATAGCGAGGCTTAGTGCCGCTATTTTTAATGTGGGTTTCATTTTGTTTCTCCCTTTTTTGATTTTGAAACATCCTAACTCGATTTCCGATTTAGAAAAAAGAAAATTGTGACCATAATTACCGATACCGCCAGAAGGACTGACGAAATCGCATTGACTTCCGGGGTAATTGCCCTGCGTAATTGCCCAAGCATGTACGTCGGCAAAGTGTCTTGCCCGGAAGATTTCACAAGTTCTGTGATCACGACATCATCAAGTGAAATAACGAAGGCCAGCATCATACCAGCCAGGATGCCCGGCCAAAGCAGCGGGAATGTTACCCGCCGGAAAGTTAGCCAAGGTGTTGCATAAAGATCGGCAGCCGCTGTTTCCAGCGACAAATCCATACCTTCAAGTCTTGCGCGGATTGGCAAATAGGCAAATGGAATGCAAAATGCAGTATGCGCAATAATCAGGTAGGCCATTCCGTGATAATTAGTGGCTGCCTTGATTGAGGCAAACAAGATCAACAGGGCCACTGCGGTAACAATTTCCGGCACCATCAAAGGTTGGTTGATCATGACATAGATAGCCGTCAGGCCTTTGTAAGGTTTGGTGCGTGTGGTTCCCAGTGCGGCCATTGTAGCAAGGACTGTCGCGATGGATGAAGCCGCTGCTGCCAGATAAACGGACCGGATCGTTGCATCAATTACCAGATCATTGTTCCAGGCAGCGACGTACCAACGGAAAGAAAAACCCTCGAAAAATGCAAGCGATGTTCCGGCATTGAAAGAATAAAAGACAAGTGGCAACAACGGTGCATAAAGCAGAAAAAAGCAAACAATTGCCATGGTGGTAAAACCGGTCTGCTTGCGAATGGAAAATGCCCGCCCGGTTTTTTTAGCAGGAGAAACCATACTTGCATCAGCCATGGGCGTTCCCCGATTTACCCACACCGCGAACATAGAAAAGAAGAGCTACCATTACGATAACCAGAAGTGTGATTGATAGTGCTGCACCAAGCGGCCAGTTGCGACCTTGTCCAAATTGAAGGGCAATAAAATTGCCAAGCATCAGGTTCTTTCCACCGCCCAATATGCGTGGTGTAACATAGGCTCCAAGCGAGGGAATGAATACGAGGATCGATCCTGCCACAATACCCGGTTTGACGAGTGGCAAAATAATACGCTTTAGGACATTCCACCTCGATGCGTACAAATCGTAGCCTGCTTCAACCAAGCGAAAATCAAATTTTTCCATTGATGCGTAGATCGGAAGAACCATCAGCGGCAGATATACATACGTCATTCCAATCATGATGGCGAAATCCGTGAACATTATCTGGATTGGCTCTTCAATTGCTCCAATCGATTTGAGCGCTGTGTTGATCACTCCCTGGTTGCGGATTAATTCCATGACGGCAAAAGTGCGGATAAGGAGGTTTGTCCAAAATGGTATTGTAACCATGAACAACCAAAGATTACGGCTCGATGCTGGTCTGGTCGCAATAAAGTAAGCGGTGGGAAGCCCAAAGATCAGGCACACGATTGTAGTCATCAATGAAAGCTTTACCGAGCGCCAAAGTATTGAAACATGGGCATCAGCAATTGTCAGTGTATCGTCAAAAATATCCCGCTGCATGAATACGCCAAACCAACCGTCAGTAGAAAAACTCCACTGAACCCCGCCATAATCGCCGGGCGAAAGGAACGAATACACAGCCATGATCAATAGCGGCCCCGATGCCGCACAAAACAGTACGATCAGGGCTGGAGTTGTTAATAGTATGTGGCGGCGTGTTTCATTTTGCTGCGCGGTTTCAGCGCTTGTGCTGGCTTGGATTAAATGGCTGTCGGTGCTCATCTCAATCCCTCAATACCTGTACAGCGCCGGGTCCAATCTCAATGCCGTATTTTTTCCCAACACGATGAGATTCTTCAAAGTCACGCTGGTTTTGCGAGCGAATGATAAAAATATCACCTTTCGGTAGTTCGAGGTGATAATGGGTGTCTGTACCGATATAGACAATATTCTGGAGAGTGCCGCTTAGGGTTGAATTGGAGGCTGCTTTGCCAATTCGGGCGTGTTCCGGTCGAATAACAACAGTAACCTTGCCTTTGGCATCGGATTTGGAAATTCCGCCCTGTGGCAATGCGGCAGCAACGGTCTTGCCAGAAGGCAGTTTCACCTTGGCAGAAGATTTCCCGATTGAAACCAATCCTGCAGTAATGAAATTGGTGTCACCAATAAAGTTGGCAACAAACCGTTCTGCCGGATGATCATAGATCTCACGCGGAGGCCCAACCTGTAAAATGTTGCCCTCACTCATGACGGCTACCCGGTCGGACATCGTCAACGCCTCTTCCTGATCGTGCGTCACAAATACAAAAGTAATACCGGTTTCGTGTTGGAGCCGTTTAAGTTCAATCTGCATTTGCTTGCGAAGCTTCAGGTCAAGGGCCGAAAGCGGTTCGTCAAGCAGCAAGACTTTTGGTCTCGGTGCTAGAGCCCTTGCAAGTGCCACCCGCTGTTGTTGGCCACCAGATATCTGGCTGGTCTGACGGTTCTTGAGTTCCGTCATCTTGACCAATTCCAACATGTTATCAACGGTTCTGTCGATTTCAGATTTGGGTTTCCCAAGCATTTCCAGCCCGAAACCGATATTTTCAGCAACACTCATATGTGGAAAAAGGGCATAACTTTGAAACACCGTATTGACCGGACGTTGATAAGGTGGAAGCAGCGAAATATCCTCGCCTTCAAGGGTAATCATTCCTGCGGTGGGATGTTCAAATCCCGCAATTAGACGCAATAGTGTGGTCTTGCCGCAGCCCGAAGGTCCCAACAGGGTGAAAAATTCATTTTTGCGGATCTGAACTGATACATCATCCAGGGCGAGCACATCTGTGTCACCACGATAAATCTTGGTGACGTGTAGTGCATCAATCGCGATTTCCTGTGGCGATGATTTGGTTTTTGTTGTTTTACTTTTGCCTGCCCCAGCGGAACTCTTTACTGAACTAACCAACTAATCCAACCTCAGATTCTATCCAAATGGAATTTGCCAAATTCCGATTTCCCCAACGTTAGCCTATTGGACGACCAACATTGTTGCAAGTCGTTGTTTCGCAAATGGCTTGAATGGTAATTTGGGACGATCAACCCGAATTTATGGGTTGTTGAGCCCTATTCAGATTTCTCTTGAAGTTGATTGTTTGTCAGGTGACCCTGTTCAATCAACCAGTCCCACATTCTTCGGATCGTTGGTCGTTGAAACTGGGATTCTACGCAAGCCAGGTAGTAGGCATGTTCTGTTCTGACGCTTTCTGAAAATGGCTGCACCAATCGTCCTGCCTCCAGATGGGGCTTCGCCAATATCAAGCTGCCCAAGGCCAGGCCGTGCCCCAAAACTGCACTTTCGAGCAATAGGCCGGAATCGCTGAAGTTGAAACCATCACTGGTATCACTTCTTTCAACATCCATTGCCTGACACCAGTCAAACCAGTCTTCGTTCCTTTCGTCATGCAACAGGCGAACACTGGAAATGTCAAAATTCCTGAACTGTATCTCGTGCCGTGAAAACAACTCTGGCGAACAAACGGGTGATATCCAGTCGTCGAACAATTTTTCTGTTCTCATCCCTGGCCATTTTCCGTCTCCACGCCAGATGGCAATGTCCAACTCCTCGTAATCAAGTTCATCCAACTCATCAGATGTATAAAGCCAGGGCTGAAGATCAGGGTGGTTTGCGACAAGCTGCCCAAAGCGTGGCAGCAACCAACTTTTTGCCAAAGAAGGCGGGGTTGCCAAAACAATTTGCCCCTGTTTCCTGTAGGATTCGAGGCGCCTCGTTCCGCGTGCCAGCATCTCAAGAGATTTTTTTGCTGTTTCCTGAAAATCCCGCCCGGCATCACTTAGTTCGACGGACCGTCCGACGCGCGTGAAAAGTTGTTGGCCAAAAAAATCTTCCAGTGACTTGATTTGGTGACTGATCGCAGATTGGGTCATGTTCAGTTCATCCGCAGCTTTGGAAAAACTTCCAAGACGGGCTGCCGCCTCAAAACCGCTCAAGGCACTAAGGGGTGGAACTCGGTTAAAGTATCTATTCATTAGTAGAATTCATCAATTTGGTGAAAAATTCGAAATATTTTTTGTCTGAGTAATGGATTATCTTGATTTCGAGTGGAATTTCAATCGCGTTTCGGGAATTAGATAAAAAATACTGATGATTAGCGAACAAAGAGGAGAATGGTAATGCGTGGCGCTTTTATGGAAAAAATCTATTCCTCTGCAGCTTTTATAATGCTCGTCGCCGGGTTGTTGATGAGCTCACAGGTCCAGGCTGATACGTTGGTGCTGGCTGCGCCAAACAAAAATGAATCCTATTATGCACCAAAATACAAAACCATCCTGAAGTTTCAGATGAACTATGCAAAAGCAATCTCCAAACGCGAGAAAGTTGTTATTCTCACAGACGATGCGGGCTATGAATATTTTTCAAGGCACTTGCCGGAAAGCATGCTTTTACGCCGTCCGGTTGATGACATCTGGGTGCGTGATTTTTCGCCAATCGCTCACAAGAGCAATCTACAGTTCCGATACACTTCCAAGGCTGGCGGTGGACGGGCAATGGCCGATCTTATTCAGGACAGCCTCAACCATGCGGTTGGCAAGGTTGGTATCAAGATACAACGGACCAAATACATTCTGGATGGGGGGAACTTTGTAGGGGCAGGAAATAGGGCCATTGTTACCGACCGTTTCTTGCGGGACAATCGATTGAAAAAAGATGAAGGTAAATATGTGTTGAAAGAACTTCTCGGTATATCTCAGGTTGCAATCATTCCCACTGATGATCCCGGTGGCTTGGCTCATGCCGATGGCATGGTAATGTTTGGTGACACAAGAACGCTCTTTGTCAACGAATACGAAGAACCTTTCCGTTCCAAAGTACATGACGAGTTGAAGGCAGCTTTTCCAAAAATCAAAATTGTCGAAGTTCCGGTTCGTTTCAGCAACGATGCATACGATCCGGAATTTGGCTCTGCTTGTGGAATATATGTAAATTCAGTCGTTACAGACAGCACCATCTACGTGCCGCAATTTGGGTTGGACCTGGACAAGAAGGTTCTCAATCTGATTCGCCAAAACACAAGTAAAGCAGTTGTGCCAATTGAAAGCGCTGGCGTATGTTCAATGGGTGGCAGTGCCCGCTGTCTGGTTTGGCAGGCCAAGGGTTCGCACGGAAGCAAGCTGGTAAGTGCTGCAAGGAATGATTGATGACAAGAATTTCCGAAACTGAAAGCCAAACTCCAAAGCAAGCAGGCTTTCACATGCCTGCTGAATGGAGTGAGCATGAACGCTGCTGGATGATGTGGCCGTGCAGAGCGGAAGTCTGGCCTGATATCGAAGCGACCAGGAAAGACTATACAACCCTTGCTCACGCAATACGAGGATTTGAACCGTTGACCATGACGGTCAATCCTGAAGATGAAGCCGAGGCGCGGTCAATGCTGGGTTCAGACATTGATATTGCAATCGCGAATATTGACGACTCCTGGGCTCGTGATGCCGGACCCTGTTTTCTAAAGAATGCAGATGGTGATGTTGCGGGTCTGAATTTTAAGTTCAACGCATGGGGTGAAAAATATCATCCCTATGATGGTGATAACAAATTTTCCGAATTTGTTCTCGCACAGGCCGGTGTTCGTCAGTTCCATTCTGACCTGATTGCGGAAGGCGGCGGGATCTGTGTTGACGGGGAAGGGACAATTCTCACAACTCAAACCTGCTTTCCAAATGCCAACCGTAATCCTGATTGGACAATTGCAGAAATTGAGCAGGAATTGATAGAGGTGCTTGGTGGTGACAAGGTGATTTGGCTACCCGGCAACGAATATGAAACCGAAACCAACGGCCACGTGGATGGCATTGCCATGTTTGCGGAGCCCGGTACCATACTCGTCGAAATGTCAGAAAATCCGAATAGTCTGGACTATGGCGTTAACCGGGAAAACCATGCAGCCCTTGATGGTCAGGTGGATGCAAAAGGTCGGCAATTGAAATTGGTGCCTGTTCCCGACGCCGATGACGCCAAAGGGTGCGGCGACATGTTTTGCCGCTCCTATGTTAATTCATACATTGCGAACGGCGGCATATTGATGCCAAAATATGATATCGCTACAGATGACCAGGTGAGGGAAATCTATCAGGAACATTTTCCAGGACGCGAGGTTGTTCAGGTATCCATCAACAATATTGCGCTGGGGGGAGGCGGTATTCATTGCATAACCCAGCAAGAGCCACTTTGAGATTATGGAGCAGTAAATCATGCGGAACGTAACAATTGCAGCCACCCAAATGGCGTGTTCGGATGAAGTTTCAGAAAATGTGGAAAAGGGCGAGAGGCTTGTTCGCGACGCGGTTTCCAAGGGCGCAAACATTGTTCTTTTGCAGGAGCTTTTCGAAGGTTACTATTTTTGTCAGGACGAACTGCCGGAGCATTATGCGCGTGCCAAACCGGCAAAGGGTCATCCCACAATTGAGCACTTTAAGGATGTGGCGAAGGAACTTGGTGTTGTCCTGCCAATCAGTTTTTACGAAGAGGCAGGGAATGCCCGGTTCAATTCCATCGCGATAATTGATGCCGATGGAAAAATGCTTGGTGTTTACCGCAAGAGCCACATACCGCATGGGTCAGGCTACCAGGAGAAGTTCTATTTCTCTCCCGGCGACACCGGTTTCAAGGTCTGGGAAACCGCCTTCGGAAAAATTGGTGTGGGCATTTGCTGGGACCAATGGTTTCCCGAGTGCGCCCGGTCAATGGCATTGATGGGTGCTGAAATGCTGTTTTATCCAACAGCGATTGGTTCCGAACAGTTCGATGCGGATTACGATTCTTCTGGCCACTGGCGTCGTGTGATGCAGGGTCATGCCGGTGCCAACATCATGCCGCTGGTTGCTTCCAACCGGGTAGGAACAGAGTCCGGCCGAACGGGAACCGAAATGACTTTTTACGGCACTTCATTCATCGCAAATGAAACGGGTGATGTGGTGGCAGAAACTGACCGCACAGCCGAAACTGTATTGGCAAGTACCTTTGATCTGGATGCCATAGCTGAAATGCGGGGAAGTTGGGGTATCTATAGAGACCGGCGCCCTGAACTATATGGCACGATCGCAACACTGGACGGTCAATCAAGTTTCGCGCGCCGTGTTTAAGAGATTTGATAAGGCGGTTGAACCCAAATTTGCAGAATTGAACCTACAATCTTCAACAGCGGGTAAATCTGGCGGAGAGGAAGTCTGCCATTTCAGTTTCCTGATAAATCCCAATAGTTCCAAAAATCCCTTAATAGTGCCAGATTTCGGCCATTTTTACTTCTTAGTAAGTTCAGAGTATTCCAGTATGTTCCTACTACCGGTGGGGGACGAAATGGGGGATAGATAGATGACGGAGCCATCAATTAGGCGACCTGAAAAAGCATTAACCGCGCAGTTTGTTCGCACTGTTAAAGAGCCTGGAAAATACTTCGATGGCCATGGCCTATTTCTGCGGGTCCAGAAGAATGGTGCGCGCCAGTGGGTGCAAAGGATTACCATTCGAGGAAAACGTAGTGAATTGGGCTTGGGTAACCCGTCTCTGGTTTCGCTAGCTGATGCCAGAGAAACCGCATTGGAAAACCGAAAGTTGGCACAAGCTGGCGGGGACCCCATACAAGCCAGAAAAGAAGCAAAGGCAGTATTAAACTTCGAAGATGCCGCTCAAGCAGTTTACGACTTACATCGACCAACATGGCGCAATGCAAAACATGCGGCCCAGTTTTTGAGCACTCTGAAGACTTACGTGTATCCGGAAATCGGAAAACTTCGTGTAACAGAGATAACAACAGCCGATATTCTGAATGTACTGTCGGCAATCTGGACGGAAAAACCAGAAACCGCAAAGCGAGTACTTCAGCGCATCAACACAGTTATGAACTGGGTGATTGCTCAAGGCTGGCGAAAAGACAATCCCGCAAATCATGTTGCTCAAGCTTTGCCAAAACAAAATCATGTAAAAGTGCCGAGGAAGGCACTACCCTACAATGATGTTGCCGGGTGTATAGAGGCAATCAAGAATTCAAGTGCCAGCGTATCGACTAAACTAGCGTTGGAGTTTCTTATACTGACGGCGAGCCGATCCGGTGAAGTTCGAAACGCCACTTGGTCTGAATTCGATTTGGACAAGGCCGAATGGTTGATTCCATCAGAACGTATGAAGGCTAGCAGGCCACACAGGGTTCCCCTTGTCGCTAGAAGCCTAGCGTTACTAGAGCAAGCAAAAGCAAATAGCGGCACGTCATCATATGTTTTTGCAGGAACAAAACCACACAAGCCTTTATCCGATATGACGCTTTCCAAGCTTGTAAAGGAGTTGGGGTTTAATGTGGATGTGCATGGCTTCAGGACTTCATTCAGAACCTGGGCTCAAGAGCAAACAAACCTCCCAAGAGAGGTCGCAGAAGCTGCGCTGGCTCATACGATCAAAGACAAAGCGGAAGCCGCGTATGCGCGTTCTGACCTCTTTGAGAAACGCCGCAAGATGATGGATAGCTGGGCAAGCTACTTGGCGTCTAGAACGGGAGAAGTTGTTGCAGTGAAGTTCGGACAATGAAGAAGCTTGAAGAACTCGAATGGCCGTGGGCCAAAAAGCGGCCGTATTTAAACAAAATCTTAAAAGAACATTTTCCTGAGTCATGGGATGAGGAAAATTTGGAGGATGCATATTTTACATTGTACGAATCGGCGGCCTGCTTAGAAGCGGATGGATTTGACAAGGTAAACGATGTTGAAGTCCTTGGTGAAATTAGAAAACATCTAGAAAAAATAACTCGGAAGAGAATGGGTTTGAGTATGGCCGCTAGAAGCGCAATTCAGAACGATATTGGTTATCTGCAAGATAAGGTTCAGGCAATTGCTTCGGGACTTCCTGAAAATCATCCATTTGCTTCGAGTCATATATGGGACAACATTGAAGCATTTGAAAAGCTTGTTTCCCAGCTCATTTTGAGAATCGAAAATGACCCCATGTCCTCAAAGAGATACACGGTTACAAACCACTTGGAAATCAGGATAGCAGGCGGATGCAGAGAAATTTGGAAACTTATGACGAACAAGGATGCCCCTAAAATTTTAAACGAGGCAGGCAGATTCGGAAAATTTGTTTTAGATATATGGAAAATGCTTGAGCTTGAAGGAAAACCAAGATCTGCTTTTCAATCCTGGAAAAAAAGGGATGCTTAGTGCTGAATTGAAAACCGTACACACTAAACGAGAATAAATCGCCATTTGTGTGTGTGATTTTGCGGATTGTACGATCCAAATTGTCCTCATCAGTAACGATGAGGACAGAAAATGACCAATCGAATCTTAAGACGACCGGAAGTTGAAAGTCGAACAGGACTTTCGCGATCAACTTTGTACGCAATGATTGCCAACGGAAAGTTTCCCAAACCATTGAGGCTGGGCAAACGCGCTGTAGGCTGGACTGAATCGATGCTGCAAGAATGGCAAAGCACTTTGCCGCACAGCAGCACACTACCTCCAAAAACAAACATGGAGGATGTGGTTGATGAAGCCTGAACAAAATCGCCCGGCAGCGTTATTGGTCAACGCTAACCGGGCAAAGGGATTTGGTGTAAATCCGATGCCGAAGAATAACCCATTTCCCAAAACAAATCCAGCAATACACAAACTTCAAAAACGTTTTGGCATGTCCGCATCTACGGCTCGCCTCGTCTGTGAACTTTCAGTTTTTGGGAGAATGGAACAATGACTACAAAAAATGAGCTGCTGAATGACGTAATTCGGGGAAAGTGCCTAGACTGCACTGTCCGGCAACCTGGAGAAGTTAGAAAATGTACCGTTTACAGTTGTAAACTTTATCCATTCCGGATGGGCAAAGATCCATTCCCTTCCAGGAAGGCAAATTTTACTCCGAATAGTACACCGAGTACTCAGGTATCAATTAATCTTTCAACGAAAAAAATCCCACTTACAGAAGAGGGATTTTCTGCGGGAAACGGCGTTGTAGATGCAGGTAACGCAGCGAATGGCGATGTTGTTTGATGGCAAAATTCAATCCCAGGGATAGAAGCCGAAGCTGCACCAGTAGAAAACAAAAACTGGTGATGCAACACAACAGTCCACCAAAGGATGAGCCTTGGGTATTTTTGAGTAATTCGATGCTAAATTCTCCGGTTCTTTTCGCTTTGTCAGGAAATGCATATAGGGCCTTCTTCAGAATTTTATGGGAACACCTAGTACATGGTCGACAACAGAACGGTTTGTTGATTGTTACTCATGAGCAATTCATTAAAATCGGGATATGCAAGAACAGCGTTGCCGAGGCAATTCGTGAATTGTGTGCTTTCGGCTTGGTTCGGGTTGAACGTGGATGGGTAGATGGCAGACCATCTCCAAACAGATATACGCTCACCTTTTATGGCGATCATGAAGGTGCCAGTCCCACCAACGACTGGAAAAAAACGACAGCGGAAACCATATCGGAATACAGGGCGAGCAAGGCAAAAAAACAGTCTTCCAAACAAAAAATTCCCGCCCCCCAGAAGCAGGAGTTTACTACCCCCGTTACGCGGAGTTTACCTGCCAAATCGATCAAATCAGAAAGAGTCGCATAGTATGCAAAACGCTGGATATTCAACGCTCATGATAAAACTCCCGGTTTTGGGGGTACTTATATATATTATCCCGGGGGCAACGAATGAAACACAGTTACAAACCTCTCCCTACTTTCAATGTGCAGATGGCAACCGCCACAATTATTGTATTTCCACCTCATCGTCGAATTGGGCGTATTCGAGACGTTGCGTTCAAGGCATCACGCAAGTCGACATCAAAAGCTTATCAGGCATACCTTTGTCAGGTTGACCATGGATTTCGCAGTGAATTATCTAAGTACGGGCTCGGTAACTCACGGCAAACAAAACTCCTCGAACAGTTCTGGGATGCAGTTGGTATTCAAACTGATAGTTTGACTGAAACGGTACACCATCATGAAGGTCATAATTGATGTGTGGGTATGGATTGACTACCAGGGGGAGGGTCGCAAACAAAGTCCTTCGACAAGAAGAACGGCGCGGGAAATGCGCTTGATACAAAACGCGACAATTTGCTGTTTTTAAAATCGACGTCAGGGCACTTGCCAGATGGCTAAAGGCGAAAACCTGAGGAACTTTGGGCCTGATGTAGATATGGCGACACTTACAGTAGGTTGATGGTTGTCATTACAAATCCGTCAAAAAATGAAAATGTCATTACAAAAACTGCGAACTGTTTTGGAGGCATTTCTCAGATGATCTGCGCTTACGGCCCATTGCCGACCTTCATAATATTTTCTATTTGCACTACGCGATATAGAAAAGCAGACATTCAGAATGGGCCGTGATGGGAAAGCTCGAATGTCGGCAGAGCGGACTTTTCGACAATTCATGACTTTGGGTACTGCCCATGCTGCGACATGGCTCCAACTGTCAAAAGGTGCCGGGAACAGTCATTGATTGAACTAATCAAACGAAAGCTTCGAGCCCTTTTTGACGAGAGTAACCTTGATGGTTTGGTCGATTTGCGAAACCTGAACTGATTATTCTGATGAACTAAAAAATTGCTATAAAAAGGATGGTCTTTGTGACTATCTATCTGGCGAAGACCAATCGCTTTCTACGGAGTTGCGCCTGCTCAAACGCATGGCAAGTCCAACGGATACGCCAACACCAATGGCGACCGTCAAATCGACAATCACGGTTAATACAAGCGTAAGAAGCAACAGTGCAATATCACCCTTGTTACCCTGAGCATATTCCCTCCATTTGTGGGGTTCACTCATATTCCATGCAGTAATGATAAGAAGAGCGGCTAATGCCGGCATGGCAAGATAGCTTGCTACAGGAGCAGCCAGAAACATTACAAGCAAAATGGCCACAGCATGAATTATGCCTGCGACAGGTGTTTTGCCGCCCGCTTTGATGTTCGTTGCAGTCCTAGCAATCGCTCCTGTGGCTGGAAGGCCGACGAAAAGCGCAGACATAATATTTGCAGCCCCCTGCGCGGTCAATTCTGCATTCGGCCTGTGATGGCCGTCAATCATCTTGTCTGCTACCATCGCGGAAAGCAGGGATTCAACTCCAGCCAAGAAGGCTATAACAACAGCCGAAGGGAGCAGTTCAGCAATTCGAGAAAATGATAGGTCGGGCAGTTGAGGCCAAGGCAATTGGTTAGGAAGTTCACCAAAGCGGGAACCTAGTGTATCAACAGGCAAAGACATGTATGCGACCAATGCAGAGCCTATCCCAACGGCCACGATGAGACCCGGAAACCGGGGGGCAAGTCGGCGTAAAATCACAATCAAAAAAAGTGTCATAATTGCGATAGCAAATGTTACCAAGCTGAAGGTTTCCCGTGCCTCCCATAGAGTGGGAATTTTCTCCAGGAAATCAGCTGGAACTTTATCGACAGCAAGACCAAAGAAATCCTTCAGCTGGCTTGTCGCAATGATGATTCCAATACCAATAGTGAATCCACTCACCACGGCTTCTGGGATGAATGCAATCAGATTACCTGCTCGAAAATAACCGGCAATCAGCAAGATGATGCCTGCCATAAAGGTCGCCAATACGAGGCCGTCATAGCCATGCTCGGCAATAACGCCAAACACCACAACGATAAATGCACCTGTCGGCCCACCGACCTGAACGCGGCTTCCACCCAACAATGAAATCAGGAAACCTGCAACAATTGCAGTTACAAGGCCCTTTGCGGGGTCAGCACCAGACGCAATCGCTATGGCAATGCTTAGTGGAAGTGCAACCATGGCAACCGTTACGCCCGCCAGCAAGTCGGAAACAAAAAGTGACCAGTTATAGGTCTGAATCGTTGTGAGAATCTTGGGTTGACGCATACTTCGACTTTATCATTCAATTCGTGGAACTACACAAGTGAACGGGAGTAGTCATCGTATAAACGGGGCAGTCATCGTATAATTGAATTTATGGAATTCATCCCGCCAGCGACACTATTCACACATTCGTTCAACCGCCCCTAAAGCAAATTTAATCGTCAAAATTAATCCTGTTAATCTGTTTCAGGAAAAGCTAATTATGAACTAACTCTCAAACTGGATCAATTAGAGGAACTGGTCTTGGCTATTTCCCCAAAAATCAGTTTTTTAATTGCCACTGACGATCATCCACCGGATTTGAATGCGCATCTGGATGCTCTTATTTCACAGACCTTGTCACCCGAAGACTACGAAGTCATTATCGTTGACTCCAGTCGAACACACGATTATGGCCCAGCAGTTGAAAGATGTATTAATCTTAAAAAAAACAGGTTGCGATTCTTGTACAAAGCAATAGAAAAAGGTGGTCGTGCGAATGCATATAATTATGGATTACCACTTTGCGACGCACCGATTATATTGTTTTTTGGAGACGACTTTATCGCTACACCACAAACTGCTGAAGTTCATCTGAAATTTCACGAAGCGAATAGGGAACCAAACTCAGTTGGCATTGGGTCTGCAATTTTACCGAGTGACTTGCGCACTCGATTTTCGGTTTGGCTTGAAGAAAGCGGCAATCTGTTCGGGATTCCGTTCAGCAGTGACATGATGTTCGTTCCGGAAAATTTTTTCTATACCGGCAACACTTCAGTAAAACGTGAATTCTTAGATTTAGCGGGGATTTTTGATGACCGATATCCCTATCACGGATGGGATGATTATGAACTGGGTCTTCGCTTGACCAAAATCGGAATGAAATCGACATACCTCACTGGAGCCACGGCACAGCACGTGCATAGCATCACCTTGCAAGAGAGAGCGCGAGTGATGTTGCAAGCTGGCGAATGTGCAGCAATTTTTGAACGAAGTTACAAAGGGTCACACGCCTGGCAAAACAAGGTCAAAATTACACCTTGGCAGTTTCAGCTGTATGCATATTTGTACTTGGTAGCATATGCATTAACTCGGCATGACGGATTCATGCATTCCTACTACGAAGCAGCACTCGACAAAAATTTTGTACTCGGTTACCGCGAGGTTGGAGGCTGGTTGGATGACGAAGGTTGTTGATCTAGGATGGGGCAATTCCTGAACACAGAAATGGATTTAGTAGGCGAGCAATGTATACCTCAACTCAAAAATGTAAAAAATTCTGGGCCTGATTATCTCGCGTTGAATGATGACCCGCAGTTGCTTTACAAGCTCAAAGAGCCATTGCCAGTTGGATGGCAACACGCAATTTTAAAAATATCTGGCGATTACATAATTAACCCAAAACTGTATATCGATATTGGGCACGGCTTCAACGAAATCCACAAGATCAGGCTGAAACCAACTTTAGATCCATTTGTGTTCGAAGCGCGCTTCTACTTGCCGCTCAGCGCTTACCAAATCAGGCTTGATCCAAGCGACATCAAAACACCATTCAGAATCGAATTCGCCAAATTTATGACAATAGGCAAATTTAGTTCAGCAATTTTCCTGATTGGCCACGGCGCTAAACTTCTTAGTGTTAGACCAAAACAGTTTTTACAACGAAGTAGTCGGTATTTGAAATTTTTATTTAACCCCGATTTCCTGGACGTTAATCAGATTAGAAAGAAACTAACGAATTCAAACCAATACGAAAACTGGATCTTGAATTCAGATTATTCTGCAGATCGCGATCGTGGTTGGCTGACAAAGCATATCGATCATGCCAAGAAGAAACCGCTGATCAGCATTGTCATGTCGGTTTCAAATGTCCCTGTACAATATTTGAGGGATTCAATCGGGTCTGTATTGCTCCAAGTTTATGAAAACTGGGAGTTGCGCATAGCCTATGATGCATCTTCTGGCCCGGATGTTGTCTCGTGTCTAAAGCACTGGAGTGAACTCGACAATCGAATCAAAGTGGTTCAGTGTGGCAATTCCGGCAACATCTCTCGGAGTTGTACTTCTGTGTTGGAATTGTGTCGTGGCAAGTGGACTGCACGACTGGATAGCGATGCCATACTTAGGGAAAACGCCCTTGCAGAAGTAGTGCTCGAGATAAACCACCATTCGGATGCCAAGATTATTTATTCCGATGAAGATGAGATTGATTCTAATAATAGGTATCGCAGCAATCCTCATTTCAAACCAGAATTTTCAAGGGAGATGCTCAGGTCCTTTAACTATTTTGGCCAACTCTCAGTTTACAAAACAGATTTTGTCAGAAGAGTTGGTGGATGGCGTCCCGGTTTTGACGGTAGCGAGGATTACGATCTCATTTTACGAATTTTCGAATTAATTTCGAATCAAAACATAATACACATCCCCAAAATCCTGTACCACAAACGTACGGTCGGACATGAAAAAACCGGGGCAATTCCGGAAAAGCAAAAAGCATGCCCCGCAGGACTCAAAGCCCTCGGTGAGCACGTGGAAAGAATCGGCCTAGATGCAAGGGCAGTTCCAGCCCCAGATACTACTGCATATAGATTACTGTTAAGCGCTCCAAATCCGGAACCGCTTGTTAGTCTGATTATACCCACTCGAGACAAAGTGGAATTGTTAAAAGGTTCTATTGAGTCCATTTGTTCCAAAACCACCTACAAAAACTATGAAATCTTGGTAATCGATAATCGCTCTTCTGAAAATGAAACACTTAATTATCTAAACAGGATAAATGAGACGGAGAAGATACGAGTATTGCGCTTTGACGAACCTTTCAACTATTCAGCAATCAATAATTTTGCAGTAGAGAGCGCGAAAGGCAGCATACTTGGGTTAGTTAACAACGATGTTGAAGTGATATCGCCCAACTGGCTTTCCGAAATGGTTTCGTGGGCGTTAATACAGGATATAGGATGTGTAGGTGCCAAACTGTATTATCCAGATGACACAGTTCAACATGGCGGTGTAATTTGCGGTATTGGTGGTGTTGCAGGCCACTCCCATCGTAATTTTCCACGAAATCATTCAGGTTACTTTAACCGGTTGAAGGTAATTCAGAATTTATCAGCAGTCACCGGAGCATGTCTAATAGTAAGGAAAGAAGTCTATCTGAAGGTAGGAGGGTTGAATGAATTGAAACTACCGGTTGCATTCAATGACGTAGATTTTTGTCTCAAAACGCTCGTGGCTGGTTACAACAACGTTTGGACGCCTTATGCAGAACTCTACCATTTGGAAAGTCCTTCTCGGGGAATGGATGATACACCTGAGAAAATGGCGAGGTTTCAGCGTGAGATTGAATACATGACGAGCTACTGGGGGGAAACCTTGCAATCGGACAATTTCTATTCACCGCACCTCTCCAAACTTGCAGAAGATTTTTCAATAGCGTCTTAAACCGCAGTTTGGGCGCATGCCTTATTGTCCAATTTCTACTCAATCGTTGGTGGAGTTCAAAAATCCCTAGCCTTCTTTATTCCATGCTTTAGAAAATGACGATATGGATCTGCGCCAGCCTGTTTTACGTCGGGATTCTTTTCAAGATACTGGTCAGCGTCGAAAGAAAAATCGCTAGACAGAATCCGCTTCTTCAGTGATTTGAAAATGATATCAAAATGCTGTTTTGACAATAATTGATTACCGATCGAGGTCGGATTGCAGTAATTTTCGCGATCGACAACCAACTTTTGTCCGCTAGGCAGGCGCTCATTTATATAATCAAAATGGTCTCGAATTCTGTCCATATGGCGATCGCATATCTCTTTCGATATGCTTAATGGTTCAACTGCGAAGTCTGGCATCTGTTCAATAAACTCCACAGCTAGTGACTTGCCATGTTCATGCCCCAGAAATTCGTTCGCTGAGGCGATCATCTTTAGTTCATGAGAACTCAGCGATCTATTTACTATCTTTGTACTGTCCGAATTTAATTCTTCAATGTCACTAAATTTCAATCCGAGGTGCATTAAAATTTTATTCGTAATTTTTCTTTGAACCATTGAGTAATTTATCAAAAATACACCCACTTCAATATCTTCAAATTTTTTGAGTGCATTGGCTGCTGTAATCAAATGCATCTCACCAACCTCGAAATCTTCAATTGAGCCAAAATAACCTTTGGCTTTTACTGATTGATTATAATGCGATGCCAAAATACCCAACGGATTTCTCACCGCCAATATTAACCTGAACTTATATGTACTCCTGTATTTAAGAAAGAATTCGCATAGCTCCTCGTATTTTCCAATCATCTCCTCGCTTGAAAACAGGAAAATATCAAAGCCGCAATTTTCCTCCACAGATACCAATATCTGTTTATCAATCCAATCCGGATGTTGCGGATAAACATTTCCGGATCTGATTTTGCCAAGTCGAGCAGCAATTGCGTTCTTAGGCTCTTTGTAATAAATTCCGCATTTCAGCAATAAGTTCGCATGTTTTCCGAGGACCATTTGGGTTGCGGAAGTTCCTGTCTTACCATGACCTATATGCAGGAAAATTGTTTTCATTATTCAGCGTCTCTTCGATTGAATTTGTGGCGAATTTCAAAATGTTATACTTTAACTACTATTCGGTCTAGCTACGCTTCAAACGATTACTTCGAATTTTTCCTTAATGAAACTACCGTTCAAGCTATTACCTGCTGCCCATAAACTGCACCATTTGAAGCTGGAATTTTCCAATTATGATCCTGATGAGGGAGAAGGAGAGTCCCATAAAGAAATCAAAGTTCACGGACGCACAGATCGCGTTTGTTTTGCAGCAGGTGAATGAAGGAATATCGGTTGCCGAAGTTTGCCGTAAGGCCGGATACATATCAGCGACTTCCGATATCCAATGCCAAATTCTCTCTTGCAAACCGCAGCCGGTTTATACATTGGGTCATCAATGACGGTGACATTCATCGTAAATTATCCAGATCACGACACATAGGATTTGGGCAATTAGGGCTCAGAGTCGTCGTTGCTGTTCCAGAATCAATTGCCAAATTGATCGGCGCTCACGGCCCAAACCTGCCGTTCGCTCAGTTTTTCAAATTTCATGCAGATTTCTGAAAGCAGACATTTGCTTTGTTAAAGTTAGTTTGCTTTGAATGACGGCAGAGCGGACTGTGCGGTCGTCCGCGACCGAGAAGAATTCATCCGTCAAAAGCACAAGATTTCCAACTGGCCCTGCAAGGAATAATCGGATTTACTTGCTCTGACGCCCGCAAAGCCTCATGCTCCCTCTTGCCTATGCGGCCGTTCTGGATATTCGGAAAATGTGGAGTGCTATGACTTCGACTGAGACTGAGCAAGCGATCAAAAACGAAATTTCTGACTTGATCGAAATCTATCGTGTCGCTTGGAATGCCCGGGATTTCGAGAAAATGGCCTCGCTTTTCTCCGAACCTGCCACATACATCACGCCAAACGGCAATCTCAGCATTTCTGACAAAGCCGCACTTATAGTAAAGTTTCGTGAACAGTTTGTTGGCTTAGATGCCGAGGGGTTCGATCGCACCGAAATTGGCGAAGTCATTGTTACGCGATGCAACCAGGTTTCTGCACTTGTTGAGCTCCAAAATCTGCGAAGGCTTCGGTCTGATGGATCGGAAATCGCATCAATGGATGCACTCTATATTTGTGTGCATCAACAAGGAAACTGGAGGCTCAGTGTTGCGATGGCAGGCGACCGTGGATGGAATGATAGAAAAACCAAAGACAGATGACCGAATGCCAAGATGACTACGACATGACCTTTTCGCGCCGTTTAGGCAAGTTCTGATTGGGGCTCTTAGCGGAAATTTGGCCAGTTGATTTTGCAGGTAGATCAATTTGACGCGTCCGGCCCAAACCTACCGTTCGTGCAGCATTCCAATTTCAACTCGGATTTCCTGAAAGCGGGCATTACCTCTAATGGTGTTTGCTATTAATCCAAAGGCCGGTATGCGGACTTTTTACCGTTTTGAGTTTTGTAAAACAACCATGCCGCGACATGGCTCCAACTGTCAAAACGTGCCAGTAACCGACATCGTCTTATTTCATATGACAACAATCATCGCATGCTTGGATTGATGTGCTGCCAGATGTTTTCCAAGCGCCCATTGCAAAACATGTCGTTGATGTCAACTCGTTATCATGACACTGGACAGATATTGGATTGATTTGGTACGGTATCGGATCATGCGATTTTACGCGTTAATAATTCTGATTCTTGCACTCGTTGCATTTCCAGCGGGAGTGAACGTGCAATCTGCGCAGGCCACAATGATGGGCCTTGAAATGCGGACGGCTACACCAGATGGTGCTGAGATAGGAGGCTGTGCAGGTTGTCTCAACTGTGATGATGATCAGCAGGATTGCTCACCGTATTGCGTGGTGCCAATCGCAGGAATTGCTGCTACTTCATGCAACCCTGAGCGCGTTCAAACTCGACAGAGCGTTAGTTTCTCGCTTTTTTCATATTTAGTTGGGCACAACGACCCGCCCGAACTTCAACCTCCCAATTTCTTGTTCTGAGCTGACGACACCGGGTCGTTTATGCGTCCCGACTGATTGTCACCGCGATACGCGATTTGTTGCGCAACGGTACCTTGCCGCCTACTCATCGAAGTTTCGTAAATTGTGTTTGAACCGCATTCGTTCCACATTTAGGACAAAGCAAGATCATGAATATTGCAACAAAGCAGTTATCACGCCGGTCACTAATACTCGGCAGCACCGCCAGTACGGCAATGCTACGCCACCGTTCACTCGCTGCCTATGCAGGCGAACTCCAGCCTCCTGTACGGGAATTCTCATTGAAAGCCGCACCAGGAACAGCAAAAATTGCGCCGTCACCGCATCCGGCTACGGCCGTCTGGGCCTATAATGGCCTCGTTCCCGGACCTGAAATCAGAGCACGGCAGGGTGACCGGGTCCGCGTTCATGTTAAAAACGCGCTCACTGAGGAGACAACCGTGCACTGGCATGGCTTACGTGTACCGAACTCAATGGATGGAGTTCCGCATCTCACTCAAACACCAATCGCAGCGAACGGCAGCTTCAGCTATGAGTTCGACGTGCCGGATGCAGGTACCTATTGGTATCACCCGCACCAACGCGGTTTCGAGCAGGTCGGTCGCGGTCTTTACGGCCCGCTTATTGTCGAAGAAACTAACCCGATCCAGGTTGATCGAGACGTAACATGGGTGTTCGACGACTGGCGGTTGTTGCGGAACGGCCAAATCAGTGACGACTTCGGCAACCGTCATGACGAGAGTCACAATGGCCGGGTTGGCAATACGGTAACCATCAATGGCCGCATCTTGGAAGAGTTTCCTGTCTATCGCGGCGAACGCATTCGCTTGCGGCTAATCAATGCGGCCAACGCCCGTATCTTCGGTTTAGAATTCAATGGGCACAACCCACAGATCGTAGCACTCGATGGTCAGCCGATCTCACCACACAGCCCTTCCGATGGGCGCGTGGTTCTGGGGCCAGCGATGCGAGTTGATCTCGTCATTGATATGATGGGCAATGCCGGGCAACGATTTACGGTCACCGATACATTTTACAAGAGCCTGGAATTCCGGCTGCTCGATCTGGTTTATGGTGCACAATCCGTGCGTGACCTGGCACTTGGAACACCAATCGAACTAACCTCCAACACCATGCTGGAGCCTGACTTGAACGCCGCCAAGCGGCACGAAATTCGTTTCAACGGCGGCATGATGGGCGGCATGATGATGGGAGATCGCCAGGGCGACGGTATGATGAGCATGATGGAGACAATGCGTGCCGGCAATTTGTGGTTCATCAATGGCATCGCGGCCACCGGGCACGTCATGGACCCAATCATCAAACTTCAAGAAGGACGAAGCTACATTCTGGTCATGCAGAACGACACGGCTTGGCACCATCCCATTCACCTGCATGGTCATTCGTTTCGTGTGATTAGTCGAAACGGAAATCCAACACGATACCACGAATGGCAGGACACGGTTCTCATGGAGCCACGCGAAGCAGTTGAAATAACCTTTGTTGCCGACAATCCGGGGGATTGGATGTTCCATTGCCACATTCTTGAACACATGGAGGCAGGCATGATGGGTGTGATCCGTGTTGGCAATAAAGCGACACGCACATGACAAAGGTTTGTACGATAAGTCTGGTAGCCGCTCTTTGCTGCGTCGCTACGGGGGCCGTGGCCCAGTCGGCGGGTGACCCGAAGCGTGGTGGCGAGGCTTACCGTGCCTGCGTCGGCTGTCACGCGCTGCAACCCGGCGTGCATACGACGGGACCAAGCCTTGGGGGTGTATGGGGTGCCAAAGCGGGAACGGCCAAAGGTTTCGTTCGATATTCCAAAGAAATGCAATTTGCGGGCATCACCTGGGATGAGGATACGCTCAACGCCTGGCTCGCCGACCCACGTTCGATGGTGCCGGGAACATACATGGTGTTCCGCGGGATCGAAAACGATCAGACCCGGGCCGATGTGATCGCATTTCTGAAGATTGCGATGGCACCGGGTGGGGTAACTAAAATTGTCGAAGGAGGTCTTGTACCGCAAGGATACGCGGAGGGACAGATTCCTGCACCGCTGAAATTGCTGCCGCCGAGCACGCAGGTCGCACATGTCAGGCACTGTGGTGACAGCTTCTTCGTCACAACCGCAGACGGGATTGAAACACCCTACTGGGAAATGAACGTGCGTTTGAAGCTCGATTCGCGGTCGACAGGTCCGGAAGCCGGCAAGCCGGTCATCGTCGGTGCCGGAATGGCCGGTGATAGGTTCTCCATAATTTTCTTCAATCTTGACGAACTGTCGCACTTCGTAACCGAGGGGTGCTGAGCAGTTCGCGAAAATTCACGATGTCAACAAACGAAGGAAACAAACATGATCCGTATCTTGGTTGCCACAGTGTTGGCGGTCATATCGCTCAAGCTAGCAAATGCTCAAGAACAGCCTGGTGTCGCGACGCTTTACAAGAACCCGCAATGCGGGTGTTGCGAAGGATATGCAGATTATCTGCGCGATAACGGCTTTAGTGTAGTCGTCAAGCCGACGCACGAACTCATCCGTATCAGCCGTGAAGCCGGCATTCCAGAGGACTTCCAAGGTTGTCATACAATGTTCATCGACGGCTACACCGTAAGTGGGCACGTCCCCGTCAAGACGGTTCGCAAGCTGTTGAGCGAGCGCCCCAATGTTAAAGGTATCACTCTTCCAGGCATGCCACAGGGTTCGCCTGGAATGTCCGGTTTAAAAACAGAACCTTGGCGAATTTACTCTGTTGGTGACGGTGAACCCAAAGTCTTTGCGGTGGAGTAATCTGGAACTGGAAATGAACAATGTTGGCAAAATCTGACTGCGTAATTCGTTATTGGATTGGCATCACCACGATGACCGCTGGGGTCATGTCGTTAGCCATTCTCTCGGGTTGCCAGGAGTCCGTTGCAGTTCACGAACAATTGGCCCGAGGCGAAGCCATCTATCGTCAACATTGCGCTAGTTGCCACGGCACCAATCTTGAGGGGCAACCGAACTGGCGCCAGAGAAATGCAGATGGGCGTCTACCAGCTCCACCTCATGATGCGACAGGACACACCTGGCACCATTCAGATGAGCAACTGTTTCGTATCACCAAACTCGGAATCGAGGCGTTCGTTGGAGGCACTTACCAAAGCGACATGCGCGGTTTTGGTGATGTACTCACTGATGCTGATATTCGAGTGGTGCTCGCCTACATCAAAAGCACCTGGCCCGATGAAATTCGTAGACGGCATGATGCGCGCAATGAGAGCAAGAAACAATGATGAGTAATAGGGTGCTGATGCGGGGGCAAATGTAAGTACTCTGCCAATTACACTCCTCATAGATGAGGTTGTAAACGAAGTAGCGGATGTTCTGGTTGACTCCGATTGGAGTTCACCAGCAATCTTCGAATTCGTTAAATCAGTTATTTTAGGGCTCAGTAGAAACCTGAAGGCAACGATGAAGAATTTGGCCGCAATGGTTCGCTTTGGGTCTTGGCTGTGTATAAACTCCGCCGGATTTAGTTTTATTTTCTGGATTGGTTGTTGTGTTGGGATTTCCGGCAATTTTGCCGATTTTGCATTGCATCGGCCGGTTTATGCCCATCAGGGTGATTGATGCAGGTTTGGTATGGGTGTCAGGCAAATCATAGCGCAAATGAGTGTTTTCATGCCTTTATCGCTGTGATCAGTGGTTTGATGCCGATGATATTGATGACACGGGTGAGATTATAGCCAAGAACGTGGAGCGCCATTTCGGTTGATACATTCTTGAGGCGTTTCATCAGGAAGTGCGTTGCACCCATTCTTGCCTTTATCGTGCCAAAGGGGTGTTCGACTGTTTCACGTCTGGTACGCATGGCCTGTGGGTTTTCATCAAGCCTTTGCTGGACTTCTTCCAGCAAGTGTTCATGTTGCCATCGAGTGATCCGGCGTTCCTTGCCGGTGGTGCATTTGTGCTTGATGGTGCAGTGCTGGCACTGGTTGGACCAGTAACGGTGAAGGGTCAGTCCCCGTTCTTGTGTTGTCATGCGGTTAGGCAAAGGCTCGCTTGCCGGGCACACATAAACATCATCCTCAGGCAGGTATCGAAAGTCGTTCCTTGTAAACATGCCTTTTGACCGGTTGCCTGACGTCATCGGCTTGGGCAGCGTCACGGTGATATTGTCTCTATTACAGGCCAGTATCTGTTCACTGGAGAAGTAGCCACGGTCAGCCACCACATCCAGCTTATCCGTTTTGAGAACGGCTTTGGTTTTCTTTGACATGACTGACAATTGCGCCCGGTCATTGCCGACATTGGTAACATCGTGCGCGACGATCAGATGATGCGTGGTATCAACCGCCGCCTGCACATTATAACCCACAACGCCTGACCCCCGGCCACTCGTGGCCATCGAGCGGGCATCCGGATCAACCAGGGATATCTGCTGGTCCGGTGCGTTCAGCATCTTGGCCTTGAGACCTTCAAGCCGCTGCATCTCGTCCTTCAGTTTGGCAATCTTGTCTTGCAGATGTTGGGTCTTTGCCGCTAAAGCCTCACCGGGCTCCTGCCGGTCGACACTGTCAAGTTGCTGCAGATAACGCTCGACACTCTCCTCAATCTGCTTCATCCGGCGATCCATCTTCGCCTTGGTGAAGTTCCGGTCCCGGTTGTTCACCGCCTTGAACTTCGAACCGTCAATCGCAACCGAAGCATCAGCCAACAAACCAAGCTGACGGCACAAAGCAACAAACTGACTACACACTTTGCCAATGGCCTTGCCATTATCACGCCTGAAGTCGGCGATTGTCTTGTGGTCGGGTGCCAGCCGTCCTGTCAGCCACATCACTTCGACATTGCGTCCAGCCTCGCGTTCCAGACGACGGCTCGACTGAACCCGGTTGAGATAGCCGTAAACATACAGCTTCAGCAGAACTGCAGAATGATAGCCGGGCCTGCCAGTTGATGCAGCAGCAACGCGTTCAAAACCAAGCTCACCCAAATTCAGTTCATCAATAAAGACATCAATCACACGAACCGGATTATCCTCATCAATCCAGTCCTCTAGACTGTCAGGAAACAGCGTCACCTGATCGCGCTCAACCCCTTCAATAAAACCCGCCATTCGTCCCTCCGACCATTCAGAGGATTATACCTGACTCGTGAGTTTCCACACACCCAGGGTCAAAAGCGGAAGTCACAACGTTTGCGAGCTAATCAACTCTCGACACATATTCCATGTCCGCACGGCCGCAAACCACCAACTAAGTACCCTTACTCCCCAAATCCCTCGCCGGTTTCAGGTAAGCCTTTCTTGGCGGCGCGAAGACGTCGAACACCACTGCACCATCCGGCCCAGCCTTGATTGTATGTGGAACGTTGGAAGGGGTGCGCCAGAAGCCACCCGCCTTTACCTTAATCTGCTCATCGCCTTGAGTTCGAAGGGCTGAACCTTCCACCAAGAAGCCCCATTGCTCTTCTTCGTGATGATGCAATGTCCCTTCAGCGTTCGGTTCGATGCGCACTACTGATATCATCGCCTGATCTCCGGGGAACAGGCGTGAGGTCAATCCCTCACCCAGCTTGCGATAATTGCCAGCTTCCTTGTCATTAATATTGAAGAAATTTTCCGGTTTGTCTGTCATCTTGCCCTCCAAACAGAAAACAGCCCCGCCCTGGATTCTCGGGCGAGGCTGTCACTTGGGAAACAGGGCTATCAGAATTTCCGATAAGCCTGGTTCAATTGCACCATTGGATGGTCGGGAGACATCTGGAACTTGATCAGCAGTTCTCGCGCAATCATGTCGCGATCCTGCTGATTGTCCGGAAGATCATAGTCATCAGGAATTGCCAACCAGCCGTTGATGTTGCGGTCGAAGACAGCAGCCTTGCCGTCATCATAACCCATGTGCACATCTTCCAGCCAGTTGAGGTCATCCCAACCCATGAATTCGATGTATCCTTTGAGGAAATCGGTCAACCGGTCGTAGTCGGGTACCAGATTCACATCATAGCGATAGCCGATGTGCTGACCAATTGTCTGTTCGCGCTCGGAGTCCAGTCCATCACCCTTGCGGAATTGATCGACATCCTTGATTTCAGCACCCTTGTAGCCTGATCCAGCCATGTTCTCATTCCTTCCTTAAATGTGGTGATAGTCTGCAACGCCGACAGTATGTTCGGTGCCAGCCAGTGGAACCTGTGCAATGGCTGACGCTTCCATGGTGAGTGCTGCAAGATCCTCAGGTTCAAGGCTGTGGATGTTGGTCTTGCCACAGGCACGAGCCATCATCTGGGCTTCCATGGTCAGCGTGTGCAGGAAGTTGTAGACGCGTTCTGCAGCCGCATCAGGATCAAGGCGCTTGCGAAGCGTTGGATCCTGTGTCGCGACACCAACCGGACAACGACCCGTATGGCAGTGATAGCATTCACCGGGATGAACACCCATCTCGGAGGGATAGTCTGCTTCAGGAATATCCTTGTTGCAGTTCAGTGCCATCATCGCGGAGTGTCCAATTGCAATTGCGTCAGCACCCAGTGCCAATGCCTTTGCCACGTCACCGCCGTTGCGGATGCCACCAGCATAGACCAGTGAAATCTCGCCACGTTTGCCGATATCATCAATAGCGCGCCGAGCCTGACGAATTGCTGCCATGCCGGGAACACCGGTTTCTTCAGTTGCAAGGTGCGGTCCAGCGCCGGTCGAACCTTCCATGCCATCAATATAGATGGAATCTGGGTCAGTCTTTGCTGCCATGCGCACATCGTCATAGACGCGCGCTGCACCGAGTTTCAACTGAATTGGAATTTGGCCGTCGGTTGCTTCGCGAATTTCCTGGATTTTAAGAGCCAGATCATCCGGCCCCAACCAGTCAGGGTGACGAGCCGGTGAACGCTGGTCAATACCGGCCGGAAGCGAGCGCATTTCGGCAACCTGGTCAGTCACTTTTTGACCCATAAGGTGGCCACCAAGACCGACCTTGCAGCCTTGACCGATAAAGAACTCACAGCCATCAGCAAGTTGCAGATGGTGCGGGTTAAAACCATATCGTGACTGGATGCACTGATAAAACCACTTTGAAGAATAACGACGCTCATCGGGGATCATGCCACCTTCGCCGGAACAGGTTGCTGTTCCGGCCATCGTTGCACCACGGGCAAGGGCCGTCTTTGCTTCAAATGACAGAGCGCCAAAGCTCATGCCAGTGATATAAATCGGGATATCCAGCACAAGTGGATTTTTGGCACGCGGGCCAATCACTGTCTTGGTCAGGCACTTTTCACGATAGCCTTCGATCACGAAGCGTGTAAGCGTACCCGGCAAGAAAGTCAGATCATCCCAATGCGGAATTTTCTTGAAGAGCGAAAAGCCCCGCATACGGTAACGACCAAGTTCAGACTTGATGTGGATGTCATTCATGACTTCCGGTGTAAAAATCTGACTCTTGCCGAGTGAGTACTTCTTTTCAACCTGCAACTTGGACAGGCCGGTTTCAGTTTTGTCTGGTTTTTCCAACATCGTGTTTCAACCTTTCGTGGAGCGGTGCTCCAAAATCCAAATGCCCAATTACAGAACCAACTTCTTCTCAGAGGGTTCAAGATTGTCGTAGCTCCAAAGCTGCTTGCCAGCGACGATCTTGGTGAAATGGTCAACGCCCTTTTCTGGCATCAATTCATACTGGGTGAGCTTGCGCGTCAGCCAGGCCTTGTCGAGGTCAGTGAGTTCACCTGGAATTGCATCAACGCCGAGGTCCTTGATTTCACCACCGACGTAAATTGTTCCGTCATACATCGAGTCGCCAAGGTTCTTGCCAGCATTGCCGCATACAACCATGCGCCCGCGCTGCATCATGAAGCCGGAAAATGCGCCAGTATCACCACCGACGAGGATGGTGCCACCCTTCTGGTCAATGCCGGTACGTGAGCCGACTGATCCCTTGCAAACCAGATCACCACCACGCATTGCTGCACCAAAAGTGGAGCCGGCATTTTTTTCAACAACAATAGTGCCGGCCATCAGGTTTTCACCGAATGACCAACCAACACGGCCGGATACCCGAACGTTCGGTCCATCCAGAAGACCACAACCAAAATAGCCAAGGCTTCCTTCAACGATAATGTTTGCACGGTTGAGAATGCCGACAACAAGTGAGTGCGCGGCACCTGGATTCTTAAGCACAATCGTGCCGTGTCCGGAATCCATCAGTTCACGAATTTTGGAGTTGACCTCACGGGCTGTCTTGCCTTCAGCATCAACTTCTGCGCGTTTGTTGAAATCCACATCCCGGGCAAAGGCGTAACCATAGCCACCCTCGTTTTCGAGGGTAAACATGGTTTTGATGTCACGACCTTTTAGCGGCTCGGTGTGAAGACCCATTTCATGGGATGTACTTACGCCTGCCATACTCTTACCTCCTCATCGTAAGGATCCCACGTATCAATTTCATGGGGAATTATTGCGCGAATTGCGACTTCTTCGGATGCAAGTGCAACCATGTCGTCGCTTTCGTAAAGAACCATTGGCTTGGCTGCCATCGTGTCCTTTGCCATGCCAAGCTGGTCGGCTGTGGTCACCAAGTAGGTGAACACACCATCGATTTCCTGGATTGATTGCGTCAGGGATTCTTCAAGTGAAATTCCCTTTTCCATGTTGGATGCCGTATAGACCGCCAGCAGCTCGGAATCACAATTCGAAACAAACCGCTGACCTTCGCGCTCCAATTGCCGGCGCATCAGCCAGTAGTTGGTGATCTGCCCATTATGAACAACAGCGATGTCATTATAAGGGTAGGCCCAATATGGGTGTGCAGAACGAATGTCCACATCCGATTCGGTGGCCATGCGAGTATGACCAATGCCGTGGGTTCCAGTGAAGTTTCCAAGACCATACTGACCTGAAACGACACCTGCATCACCCAGATCCTTGATCAGTTCCAGAGAATTGCCGATGGACAGGATTTCAGCGCCTTCCACATCTTCCACATGATCGGCGAGTTTTTTCATGTCACCATCAAACTGGATTTCATAGCGGTAGGCATATTCGGTTGCCTCTTCTGCCTTGGTTACTTTCGCACCGAGCTCTTTCAAGATTGTATCAACTCGCGAACGGCGATCCTTGATCTCGTCATGAATTTTAAGACCGGAATCCAGATCTTCCTGCTCTGCCACCTTGAAGCGCAATACATGTTGCCCCTTGGTGGGTTTGCCGTATATGGCGAAACCGGTTGAGTCCGGTCCCCGGTGCTTAAGAGCCTGCAACATATCGGTCATTTCCTGACCGATATTTGATGTGCCCTTTCGGTAAATTAGTCCTGCGATTCCACACATTTGTCCTGTGCTCCTTGTAAATCGAGAAGTTAAACTTAAGCTTCTTGGGGAGTGCCGCTTACGGCAGACACTCCATGTATGTGTCGTTGTCCCAATCGGTCACGGTAGCGTTAAACCGGGCAAACTCGTCGTACTTGTACTCATGGAACAGACGGTACATTTCTCCCGGCATACCGCGTCGAACCACTTCACTGCCTTCCAGATGGTCCAATGCTTCGCCGAGTGACATCGGCAGTTTCTTGACCTGCTTGCCGGCCTTGATCGCCTCGTAAATATTGCGTTCTTCCGGCTTGCCAGGATCCAGATTGTTGTCGATCCCGTCATCCATTGCGGCCAACAAGGTAGATCCCATGATGTACGGGTTCACCATCGAATCGACTGAGCGATATTCAAAGCGGCCCGGTGCAGACACGCGAAGACCGGTCGTACGGTTCTGAAATCCCCAGTCTGCAAAGACTGGTGCCCAGAAGCCAGTGTCCCAAAGGCGGCGATATGAGTTTACTGTTGAACAACCAATTGCAGTCAACGCCTGCAAGTGTTGAACCACCCCGCCAATCGCGACCAAACCTTCTTTACCAGGCATTTGTGGGTCGTCATCATCCGGCATAAAGGTATTTTCTCCGCCATTAACGTACATGTAGTTGTCACGCATACCCGGAAGATCTTTTTCATCATTGCCGCATTTGACAAACTTGTCTTCACCACCACGCCACAGTGACATGTTGTGGTGACAACCGGAGGCGGAAACACCCATGAACGGCTTCGTCATGAAGCAGGCGAAAATTCCGTTTTCACGCGCAACCTGCGCACAGATCTGACGGTAAGTGGTTAGTCGATCTGCGTTACGCAGAACGTCGTCATACATCCAGTTCAATTCGAGCTGACCGGGTGCATCTTCATGGTCGCCCTGGATCATGTCGAGACCCATTTGCCGCGCATACCTGATCACCTGCATTGAAACAGGCCGCAGACTTTCAAACTGATCGATGTGGTAACAGTACGGCTTTGAATATCCATCTTTTGGCTTGCCGTTTTCATCAAACTTCAACCACATCATTTCAGGCTCAGTACCAATACGAAGCTGTTTGCCATGCTTTTTCTGGAAATCTTCATGCATACGACGAAGGTTGCCGCGGCTATCTGATGTCAGATATCCGCCCGGGTTTTCCTTCTCTTCGCGGTTGCGAAACAATGTGCAATAGAAACGGCCAATCTCTGGCGCCCATGGCAGCTGCATAAAGGTTTCAGGTTCTGGAATACCGACAAGTTCGGCAGCTTCCGGCCCATAACCCAGATAATTGCCGCCACGATCTGTAAACAAGTTGACTGTTGCGCCATAAACAAGCTGAAAGCCCTTCATGGCAATACTTTCCCAGTGGTCAGCGGGGATACCCTTACCCATGATTTTCCCGGTGACTGAAACGAACTGCAAATAGAGATATTCAATCCCTTTTGCATCAATCATTTTGCGAACTTCTTTTATTTTGTCGGCACGCCCCTTTGCCTCAACAAATTTCTCAAGATCAGTTGCCATCTGGTTCCTCCCGTAAGCGGCCATTTTTCACCAATTTTCAGAAAAGGCCGCGTCTGTTGCTGTTTTCTCAACCAATAACCTACCAATATTATACCAATTTTGACAACCAGTATTTTTTCAGGGTACACTTTTTTTGGGGGTATCGTGAAATTGACCTCCATAAAAACAATAATGATGATAGGCTGGGTATACCGGCTAATGCCTTGGTTTTGGGCGAAAAATGCCCAAATTTCGAATATGCCCTTGGCAGCATTTGGAGAAGATTGTGTCGTTTCGCCGCGTAACGAATGCCTGATATTCATACAGGCATATTTGCGCGAACAACTGAGACCAATCTCATACATTTAATGCCCGGCACTTGAGTGGGAGCACTAGGAACCGAGTATGGTGGAGAGCAAAGGACTGAACGCGCGGGCAATCACTGCCAAGATCCAACGCGCCATTGAAATCGGTACATATGCCAATGGGGATCAGTTGCCGCCGGAACGAGAACTTGTAGATACCTATTCTGCATCCCGCAGTACTATTCGCAAGGCGCTCAACAATCTGGAGAACATTGGGCTGATAACCAGAAAGGCGGGAAGTGGCACATTTATCAGTTATGAAGGTCCACCGGAACCGGACGTCAGCAATGTCATCGATCAGATTAGCCCACTTCATTTGATTCAAGCTCGTATAGGCGTGGAACGGCAAATGGCTCGCCTGGCAGTATTGCATTCCAACCGGCGGGATCTGGAGCAGTTACAGGCAGTCCTTGAAAAAATGGAGGCCTGCGAAAATGACAAGGATGAATTTTCGCGGTGGGATGCCGATTTTCACATGCAAATGGCCAAGGCCACCCGAAATCCCTTGATGGTGCATCTTTATGAGCAGATCAACGATGTGCGTTCGCACGCCCAATGGCGGGCAATGAAGAACATCATCCTGCGTCCTGACCAAATACGGCGTTATAATGAGTTCCACCGCAAGATATTCGAGGCAATCAGCAATCGGGATTCCACCGCGGCAGTTGAGGCGATAACCGGACACATGGATCTGGCCCATGATGATCTTATCGGAGCGGAAAGCCTGCTCTGAGCATTTCTTGGTTTTGATACGCCTGCGCCGCGGAACTTTCATACGCGGCTTTTGGGTCAGTCGAACCAAAGCAAGAACAATTCAGCCGCCTCACTCGCAATTTTAATGCATCAACACAATTTTTCACAACAGGAATAAATTTTTCATTGCAGGAATTGTCGCCCTGTCCTATCCTTGACTGGCACATTGATGAAACTTGTTTATGCTGCCGGTTGGAAACACAGCTAAACTGGCAGTCTTGCCGTACTATTTGGAGGGAACCATGGCAATCGATCTTGCAAAAACCGCGAAAAGCAAAGGGATCAAATATTTTCTTATATCCTTTACCGACCTCTTTGGCGTGATGCGGTCCAAACTCGTGCCAGCGGCGGCAATTGCCGATATGGCAAAGGATGGTGCCGGATTTGCTGGCTTCGCAGCGTGGCTGGACATGACACCTGCAAATTCCGACATGTTTGCAATTCCTGATCCCAACAGCCTGATCCAACTGCCTTGGAGGCCAGAAGTTGGCTGGCTTGCGGCTAACCTGTGGATGGATGGCAAGGAAGTGGAGCATGCTCCGCGCAATACGCTGAAGCGGATTTGCGACATTGCGTTGAAGAAGGGTTATCGCCTGAAGACTGGGGTTGAACCAGAATATTTTCTGATTTCTGAAGATGGCGAAGCGCTTTCCGACCCTCGCGATACGCAGGAAAAACCATGCTACGACCAGTCTGCACTTATGCGCCGCTATGATGTCATATCGGAAATTTGCGACTGCATGATTGAACTGGGCTGGGGGCCGTACCAAAACGACCATGAAGATGCCAATGGCCAGTTCGAGATGAACTGGGATTACAATGATGCCGTTGTAACGGCTGACCAGCATGCATTCTTCAAATACATGGTCAAGGCAATCGCTGAAAAGCACGGCCTTCGCGCGACTTTCATGCCGAAACCTTTTGCGCATCTCACCGGCAATGGTTGCCATGTGCACGTCAGTATCTGGGACAAGGCAGGCAAGAAGAACCTCTTTCAGGATGCAAAGGGTGAACTCGGAGTTTCCAAACTTGGATACCAATTCATGGGTGGTTTGATGCACCATGCGGTTGGCATGACAGCGATCACCAACCCGACCGTGAATTCGTACAAGCGCATCAATGGAGCGGTTACCACATCGGGAGCGACTTGGGCACCAAACACTGTGACGTATGGCGGCAATAACCGGACCAACATGATCCGAATTCCGGATGCAGGTCGATTTGAGTTCCGCCTCGCTGATGGTGCTTCGAACCCATATCTGTTGCAGGCTGCCCTTTTTGCCGCCGGTCTTGACGGCATTGCGAACAAGCGTGACCCCGGCACGCGGGTTGATCTCAACATGTACGAAGAAGGTCACAAGGTGAAGGGTGCAAAGAAGCTTCCACTGAATCTGCTTGATGCACTTCGTGAACTAGAGAAAGACCGGACACTGCGTGACACAATGGGTGACGAAGTGATCGATGCATTCCTCAAGCTCAAGCACAAGGAGTGGCTGAAGTTCACCGCCAACCTCACGCCGTGGGAGCGCGAGAACGCGCTCGACTGCTAGACATTGCCGGTTGCCGCAACCTCTAACCAGCGTTTGAGGGGATCGCTTTCTATCCTCTTTAGCGCTGGCATTTGGGGGATGTTCTGGATTCCGATCCGGTTCTTTGATGAAAATGGCCTTCACGGACTTTGGGGAATTGCGGCATTTCTTGCCGCAGCAAGCATCGTGTCCATTCCGCTGGCAATTTACTTCCGTGAATTTAATCGCCGCGACATTGGGGTGATACTCCTCCTGGGGCTGGGGATGGGAATGTCGGAAGTCTTCTATTTCATGGGTCTCATTTTAACTGACATCGTCAGGGTTGTGTTTCTATTCTATTTACTGCCAATCTGGACGGCACTAATCTCATTCGCCTTTTTTCGGGTTCCCCTCGGCCCCCTGCGGATATTTGCAATTGTTCTGGCGCTTGCCGGTGTCTGGTTGCTGCTAGGCGGCGGCGGATGGCCTGCACCGAAAAATCTCGGTGATATCTTTGCCTTGTTGGCAGGACTTTTTTGGGCATCCGGTCTCGTGCTTATTCGCGACCGCAATGAAGTCGGTGTCTTCGCAACTACATCTGCAACCATGGGTCTTGGATTTGTCTTTGCGATTGTCATGGCTTTATTGTTTGCTGCAATTTATCCCTCAAGCGAGACTGCAATTCCAGACTCAACTGTATTGGCGAAACTTATCATCCCCGTATTGGTTTTCGGAATTATCATTGTTTGGCCTACCCTGTTTGGCCAGTTTTGGGGTGCACGTTTCGTGGCAGCAACCACGGCGGCCTTGCTTACAATGTCGGAAATTCTGCTGGCGACGATTAGCTCAACGTTGCTGATTGGATCCCAACTTCCGTTAATCTCCTGGGTAGGTGGTGGCCTGATCATTTGTGCGATGTTTGTAGAGTTACATGCCGAAGAGCCGGGATAGGGCATGCTTTATTTAGCTTTCCAACCCATTCGGGAATTTCTGCCCTGCTCAGGGCTTCGCCCTTCGTCGCCTCTTGTTGTCCGTTCGCGCACTGGCGTCTCGGCTGGTCGCCTCGCCTTGTGCTGCCACGGAGGGGGTTCTTTTGCCCATGCTGCTTTCTCCGCGTTACCCCTTGTGCCCCGTCACAGGGGTCCATTCCTTTGAGCCTTCCCTTTAACAAGAGTGTCATTAGATGGAGAGGGGAAAGATAAGGGCAGGTATTCAGGGCGGGGATAAGTTCTTTGGAAGAATTTTAATGGCTGAAAAGCGCCAAGAACGAATATCGCGCCTTATCGTATACGGGCAAAACACATAACTCGCGCAAAATTTCAGGGTAAATTATTACCAGGTGAAAAAGTGTATTTATTGGATTAAAATATCCAAATTGGTCTGTCCAATTTCTAGTTGGACAAAGCCGGACCACCATTTCGAATAACTATTGTTTCAGACCCCTGGTAGGCTGTCAAAGTGCCATCCGGGAATGTAATAAAGCAACCTTGCTCGCACAGCGTCGTAGTTTCATTTGGGCCGATCTCAAAATCCTGCCTTTCACCATTTTCGGTAACGGTAATTTTTCTCACTTCACCGTCCTGATTGGTTATAGCCATCGAAAATGCCAAGTTGGCTGACATCGGCAAGATTGCCAATAGTGCTAGTGCAACTTTCATATTACGCATTATTTTGACCTTCCTTTTTGGCTCCGCTTCACAGCTGGTGTTACAGAGTTGTGAACATGTATATCGCGTTGAGGAAAGGGAATTTCAATGCCGACGTTCCTGAATTCCTTGCGAATCCTGAATCTCATATCACCTGCAACATGAACGATTTCTGAAACATCCTTTAAGAATACCCTTATCTCGAAAATTAATGCATTATCTCCAAAATCCTTAAAGTGTATATGTGGCGCCGGTTCGGTGGCAATTCGAGCGTCATCCTGGGCAATTTTAAGCAAAATATCCCTGACTTCCTCTTCATTGGCCGAATATGAAACACCAATCTCCACTATCAGCCGCCCGGTTTTGTCCTTCAACATCCAGTTGCCAACAGTCGTGTTGATCAGCTCTGCATTTGGAACGACAATTGACTGCCTGTCAAAAGTTTCAAGCTGTGTTGCCCTGACACTGATCTTTTTCACAAATCCTTCTGTGTTACCAACGACTACCCAGTCTCCAACACGTATCGGGCGTTCGACCAGAAGAATAATTCCGGAAACAAAATTGTTGACGACATTTTGCAATCCGAAACCGATTCCGACTGACAGGGCACCAGCAATTAGTGTCAGGCTGGACAGATCAATTCCAGTATAGCTTAGCGCCAGAAGTGCCGTAATTATGAACCCGATGTAACCGACCCCGGCTCCGATCGAATTCTTCAGTCCTGAGTCAATTCTTGTTCGGGAAAGAACAGAGGAACCTAACCACCTTTGAAAGATTCTTGTGAGGAAAACGCCGATAATGAATACCATAATTGCCAAAAATATATTGGCACTGGATATTCGAGTGTCTCCAATTGTGAATTCGCCCAAGGTGTTGGTGAACCAGCTTTGCACATCATCTTGCTGGAACCCCCACTGCAGCAAGATCATGGGAATGCCGACCAACAATGTGGTCAGGAATATGAAAATTCCAAGGAGCAGGCCCAATTGATCTATAGTTGCCATTCCGAATTTGAATCTGTGAGTGAGATAAACCCCGAATGCGCTTTCACCCAACGCGCCATGGTGGCTGACTTCACGGGACGACAAGAAACAAATATACATTGCAACAATTATGCCACCGGTAATTACAATCTGGCTGGTCAAGAAGCGGGCGAAACTGATGTAACCAGTCATTACTGCTCCAACGACAACAATTATTGCCACCCACATTGGCCAGTAAATCCAGTGCGCCCAGCCATTTGTACTCCCGGATATGTCATCCTCATTATCCAGTTTGGTCAACAGGATCAGGGCAAAGAAGACGGCCAGGATCAAAGTAGATATGGAATTGGCAATTATTGAAAACGAGACCGGTGACGACATGGCCTCACGTATTTCTGCGAATAGATAATCACCAAAATATACAAAAGCTACAGCGCTTACCAATATGTTGAGGCGTAGGGCAGCTTTTTCGGGAATTTCGAACAATCGCCAGTATCTTTTTCCAGGTGCAAGGATTGCGCTACTCAGGAACAAGACAAAGGCCATCAAGGCAAGCGATGCCAGCGTCGCGCCAAAAATTTCCTTAACGCGAAACGGCAAGAGTGAATATGACAAGAATGTAAAATACAATACACCCAGACTAACAGCCACCGAAAGGCTGGGAATTAGCGTTGTCCATAACGCGGAAAACACCCGGCTTAAATAGGGCTTGGGATTGTCCAGTAACGCACGCTGGGTAAGTGGGGCGAGAACTGTGCGCCTTGCAAGCAAAATTAGCCCTGCCAACACCAGCGAAATCAGCAACGGTGGCAAGGTTCTGCTTGAAACATCCCTTTTTAAAAGTCGGACCCAATTCGAGAATGTAAACTCAATACGCTCAAGTTCCTTGGAATATTCACCGACAAGATCATCAATTACAGTTCGTGAAATAGGTTGTCTTGTGAATATTCTGTTGGTGAAATTCTCGCTTCTCAACCGCGCGATGTCGCTCAGCATATTTGAAAGCGTAACTGCCAGAGCCTCCGCTTCTTTAAGAGTGACCAGAGCTTCGGCCTTTTCCTGCTGAAGTTTGACCCGAGCTTCAGAGATCGCGCTGGCTTCAGGTAGGGCACCGGTTTCTGGTGCGGGTCCCAAGCTGGCTATTTGCCCATCCACTTTTGTCAAATGTGCTGAAACGGCCAATGCCAAATCAAATATTGATTTGGAAAGTTTTACAAACTCCACTTTGGCAGATGCCAATGCGGCATCCGACGAATCCGGATTTTCCACAACGCCTCGCAATTGCTCCAGTTCAGCAACTGCAGACTGCAGCACGCTGCGGTTTTCCGTAACGGGGGCAGCTTCTTGTGCAAATGAAGGAATATGGAAGAAAAACAATATCACCAGGGCGCTGAAAAACTTTCCGAACCGGCGGATCGATGGAGGAAATTCAGTGTGTGTGTGGTTCATGAAAAACAACCGGTGCTCACTCTTTGCGCATCGAATCTACTCTCACATTTCAACAAGTAAACAACCTCATCAAAACAGTTTCAGGTTTTTGAATACAGAATTTTCAACCACCAGAATAGCGGTAATCACACCGCAGATGGCTAAAAACCAACTGATTTCCCTATCCCTGATTTGCGCTGTCTTCTCAAAAGTGCCTGGTTGAATTTCGAAGTTTTCAGCCTGCCTACCCTTTTGTACAGTGTAGCCAAAGGCGTCACTATTTCTGGTTTTCATGCAAGTAGCGGTATCAGACTGCTTTCAAAAATGAAACCAAAATACCGGAGCGTATCTCCAGCACCAATCGCATTTTGTGCACCTTCAGTAATTTCTCAGTCAAGTCGGTGCTGAAGAAAATACCCGCAATAGATCCATGTTTTTTCGTTTTTGGTAAAAGCGCGCCAAAAGTATCAGATAGCGAGGGTCCGTTCCGTACCGGGAACGGACGCCACCACTTTATTGATGCACTCTGAATCTAAGCTGCCAGAGTGCCTCGAATTGGATAATCGTTTTCAATAATGAACTTCAAGACACCGGCAAGCTCCGCTGCTTTGGCTCGTCCAAACGGGGCAGTTTGAACCGACCAATGATACAGTATGTCGTCTGGTCTTATGATCGCCATACCAGGTTCGGAGAAAGTATCTGGTTCGGTGTCCTTGATTGCCGATGACATATACAGACCCCAGGCCCTCGCCTTTTCTTCAGTGAGCCCATAGCCCAGTTTGAGATCGGATAGATGCCAGTCTTGCCTGGTCTGCTCTGCAAGATCCTTGGTGTTCATGCTGACAGCAACAACTTCGATGCCCAGTTTGGAAAAATCCTCCAGCCTGGAATGAAAATCACTCAACTGGCCCTTGCAAATCGGGCAGTGAAGTCCGCGAAAAAAGATAACAACGGTAAAGTTCTTGGGCGGCGTGGCATTCAATTTAAAATCACCCCCGCCGACAAGCGGGAACGAGAGACTTGGTACCTTGATTCCTGGGACAAGCGTTTCATGCATTTGGATATTCTCCGCATTTGGGAAGTACATTATACATCTGAACAGCACCACATCCGGATTCAACTCACAAATCTGTTACAAGTGAATTCGTCTGGCCATAGATACTCTTAGTCTGGATTATGAAGGCACTTAAGTCAAAATTGGTTCTATATGATTTTTCAGTTTTTGCGACAGATCCGTGCCACCCAGGCAGCCAGCGCCAATTAACTACAAATACAAAAACTAAATACAATTGGCGTCCCGATGGCTTATGTTCGAACCGGGCAATTAGTGTGGAACCGCTCAATATTGTCAAGCGGGATTGATGAGTATTTTACGAGTAAGTTATTCGATGTGGCGTGAAGAAGGTCTTTGGGCCTTGCTTTGGCATGTCAGGTTGGTCTTCCTTCGACGCTTGCACAACGCAGCCTGGGATCGGCGCTTCAACATGCTTGAACCTGTTTCCACGAGTACCTTGTTGGCCCGGGAGCACCTGCAACCCAGGAATTCAAAAAATCTCTCCTCGGCCAGGGAGTACACACCCTCTCCGCGTCTGGTGATAAATTGGTTGCTGGATGGTCTCAAGAAGGACTTTTCCAAATTTTCCTTTGTCGATTTTGGTTCTGGGAGAGGAAGGGTTATTCTTGCAGCGGCGGAAAGACCGTTCAGGCACGTGACGGGCGTTGAATTTTGTCGGCAACTTCACTCCGAGGCAAAACTCAACATTGCGGGGTATCCGAACAACAGGCTTCGGTGCAAGGAAATCAAATCTGTTTGTATTGATGCCGGAGAATTTGAAATTCCAAAGGGCGATTGTATCTTGTACTTCTACAATCCCTTCGACGCTTCCCTCATGGACAAGGTTATAACCAACGCACTGGATACGGCACAGCAGCGCGGGAGCAGGTTGATTGTAGTCTATTACAACCCCGTTCATCGCAACGTTGTTGCCAGACAAACGAGACTGCAACCCATTGCCCTTCCGATCTTGACTAGAATCAAACTGAATTTATTTAGCCCCTATCCGGCTTGTTTGTATAAATTTTCAAGCATTGAGGAGTCCAGATAATGGGCATGATGTTTGATACCAGCAACAGCAGGTTACAAATTTGTGCAAGCCGTCACAGCATCAAGGCACTGCAATCAAACCCGCACCCGGCAATCAACCAAAGTTACTTTACGCAGCTTGCCTATCTTCAATCGCAGCGATCCGACAAACTGGTAATCGTCATGATCAGATCAGTCACGGGCGCCGAACGCTACCTGGTTTTTGCGGATCACGGAAAGTATCTGGACTGCTGTAACCGGCTTTCAAAACTGTCCGGCACTGAAATCAACCAGATATGCGAGCATCTGTTTGAATACACTCAAGCTCACTTTATCAAGTTTGAAGATGTTGATTTTCTCGCAGACGAGAAGTGCCACTTTCCAGCAAAATTGGTATCGTTTCAGGAAAACTGGCATTGTCAAATCACGAACAATTCGGCACCCCTGTCCAACAGGCAAGCCAGCAACCTGCGACGGAAATTCAGAAAACTGAAAGAATTCGAGTCAGGTCAAACAGTAAACTATGAATTTCGACGCTGTACGCCAAAGGATATTGATGCCGTGATATCCATGAACAAAGAAACGCTTTCCCATCATGGGCGAACCCACCATTTCAGCGAAGAAAAGCAGAAGCTGTTCAAGGCAGTTTGCGCTGACTTCGGGTATATTGCCGGATTATTTATTGGCCGCAAGTTGATTGCCGGCAGCATCATAAACATTGTTGGAATTCGGGCCTACTTCAACGTCGTCGGCTATGATCTGGAGTATGCGAAATTTTCTCCGGGCCTTCAGGTGCACACCCGCGCCTTGACAGACTGCAAGGAGATCGGATGCACACAAGCAAATTTGCTGTGGGGTAACAGTCGTTGGAAATCAGACATCGGTGGGACGCGTATGCCTCTGACTACTTTGATAGTCAATCGCAGCAAACGAACTTATCTAAAGTGGCAATTCTGGTCGATTTACCTGCCATTGTTTAGCATTCAAATCAGACGATCTGTGAAGAATTGTCTGAACAAGATCAGGCAGATTGACTTTGATCATTAGGGTGCATAGCAGAAATCTTGTAGTAAATGACAAGTGCCAAGACTACTACAACTGACGATATAACAAGTTCTCCACCATCATCTACCAAGCCGATAATATGGGTCCAGAAACGGGATACTTCCTTAAGCAATCCTTCAATCAGATTGACAACTACGGCAAAAAATCCAATCGCAAGTAATCCAATTGACATAAGTGCAACATCAGCGCGAATTTCCTTTTGCGCTCTTAAAACCGCTGCCGCCAAAAAAGACAAAATGAAAATGGACGCAAAAGCAAAATAGATTGTTTCACCGATCGCGAAATTTGTTCCTGACCAGGCGCCAATGGATTTTCCCAAGTCTTCATGAATAGTGAACATGTCGTCAATGGTTGTGTAGGCGTAAGGGAAAAACAACAAAGCGAATGAAATCATGCTGCTTCGCCAGTAACACATCGCGAGCAACAAGGACGGAACAATGAGTTTCAAGTACCCATAAATTGCCCAGGTATTGTATTCCACATCAAGACGAAAACCCCACAACAGCCAATTTGGCAAACTGGGATCAATTTCTTTGAGCAGTGTTGTGACCAAGTCAGTGGAAACTGCAATTCCATCAATCACCAGAAGAACAAGAAGTAGCCGAAACAAATTCCTGGAGCGTATCACCTCCAAATATTGCGCGGCGATATCCATCGCATTGTAGTAGATATTCTTTATTTTCCCAGCCATCGCACAATCGTATAGGCACAATTGCCCTTTGCAATCTAATTTCAAAATCATCGTTAACTCACGTACGAGCAAAATATCAAATTTCGCATTGATTCTGAACCAATTATCATTCAGCAATTATCCACTTTTAATTTTTTCCCCGGCAAGTAACATCAATAAAAGTGATGGAAATCCTTTGGTTTGCTCTATACGCTGTTAATAATGTTTGCGATGTTAAACATCGAATTCATACCGGTATTTTTGCCTATTGATCCGCATGGAGGGAGATCTTGGAGCCTGATGCTAACCAGTTGAATCAGGGGTTTTTTGACCTCAACGCAGTCCTCTCGAGCATTGGCATTGGTTCGTTTGACATATTTGGTTTCTGGACACTTCTGCAACTTGCAATCATTCTCGTTTCAGCGCTGATCGGCCGCTTGATTGTCAGTCGCCTGCGTGAACCAATCAACGAACGCCTCGGTAGAATTGAAAATCAGCGCGCATTGTTGCGAACATTGATTATTCTCCATCGCCGCCTGTTCTGGCTGATTTTTGCGACCGGTACCTGGATTGGATATTTCGTTCTGCGGTCGATAACCTGGCCAAGTCACAGCTTCCTTGTTGGGACCGTCGCTGGACTTGCGACCGCATGGTTTTTGATTTCCTTCATGTCGAAAATCATTCGTAACCGGTTTTTTTCAAGATTGGTCGCCATTGTTGCATGGACAGTAACGGCATTTTACATCCTGGGATGGTTGCCCAAGATCCAGGCCACTCTCGACAGTGCGGCTTTTACAATCGGGTCCAGTCGCATATCCGCCCTGGCCGTGTTGAAGACCGGATTATTGTTAATTGCGCTGATTTGGGCCGCTCTTCTTGCAGCGCAGTTCCTTGGCAACTTGATTGGAAAGAATGAAGACATTTCACCAACGGTAAAAGTGCTGTTGCAGAAAATGTTGAAGTTCGTTCTGCTCGTTGTTGCAGTGATAATTTCACTTAATGCGGTCGGTATCGACTTTACGGCCCTTGCTGTGTTTTCCGGTGCAGTGGGTATCGGTGTCGGACTTGGATTGCAGAACATCGTTTCAAATTTCATTTCAGGTATCATCCTGTTGCTCGACAAGTCGATGAAACCGGGCGATGTTATCGAAATTGATACCGTGTCTGGTTCAACTTATGGCTGGGTTCAGCACCTCGGCGCACGATACACGGCGGTCCGCACCCGCGATGGAACCGAAACGCTGATCCCGAATGAAACGTTCATCAATACGCCGGTTACAAACTGGACCCATTCCAACAAGGTTGTGCGCAAGAAGCTCCCCATCGGTGTTTCCTATGACACAGATGTTGAAAAGGCGATTGAACTGGCGATTGATGCTGCAGACGCAGTACCAAGATCGTTGAAGGTTCCCAAACCCGTTTGCCTCGTAAAAGGTTTTGGCGATTCTTCCGTCGACCTGGAACTACGATTCTGGATCAATGACCCCGAAGGAGGAGTGGCGAATGTATCCAGCCAAATCTACCTTGAAATCTGGAAACGGTACAAAGAAGCAAAGATTGAAATTCCATTCCCGCAGCGAGATTTGAACATTCGTTCCAGTATCCCAATCGAAGTCAAGACGAAGCGATAGCTACAATAAGTCAATTATTTTGCTGTAAGGTAATTGTATGAATCACGAACTACTCATCGTATTCAGTATTATCGGCTGCACACTCGGGCTCTTTGTGTGGGGTCGGATACGTTACGACATGGTAGCCATGATGGCACTATTGGCCGGCGTATTTTCCGGAGTTGTACCTTCCTCTGATGCTTTCATGGGATTTGGGCACCCGGCAGTTGTAACGGTTGCCGCAGTACTCATCATCAGCAAGGCACTGCAAAACTCTGGCGTTGTATCATGGTTGGCTTCCCTGCTTGCTTCGACGAGATCATCTGTAACGCTTCAAGTTTCCGCCGGATCGGGGCTTGTTGCTCTTCTTTCGTGTGTAATGAATAATGTGGGTGCGTTGGCATTGATGCTGCCGGTAACCCTGCAAAATGCGGCCAGAGCTGCAAAGTCGCCATCCATTTTTCTAATGCCGCTTTCATTTGCGTCCCTGCTTGGTGGTTTGGTTACGCTTATTGGCACACCAACAAACATCGTCATCTCCACATTTCGCCAAGAGTTTACCGGCAGACCATACCAAATGTTTGATTTTTCTTACGTGGGTGCAGCTGTGGCTCTCGCAGGCCTTGTGTATCTGTCCTTTGTTGGCTGGCGGCTTTTACCCAAGAGGCGCCCGGCAGAATCCGATGATGCCGCATTTCATGTTGAAGAATATGTTTCGGAAGTTCTGGTTCCAAACGGTTCATCAATTGTTGGGCGAACTGTACGGGCGCTTGAGAAAAATTGTGAGAACGAACTTACCGTAATGGCGATCATCAGAAACAAAAAACGGCGCCTTGCACCACATGGCCTTGAAAAAATAAGGGTGGACGACACCCTAATTCTTGAAGGTGATCCGGAAATTTTAAACCCTTTCATTACCTCCAGGCATCTTCAGCGATTGGAACATTTGGTCGAAAGATCCGATGTTGATTCGGACGATGTCCATGTTACCGAAGCTGTTGTATTGCCGGACTCACTCATAAAGGGACAATCAATGCGCGGTGTGCGCATGCATGACCAGTATGGAATAAACCTGCTGGCGATTTCCCGGCGCGGTCGCAAACCGATAACCCGTCTGGCCAAAATCAAGTTTCAGGTTGGTGATGTGTTGCTGGTGCAAGGAGATGTGAATTCACTTGAGCAAGGTTTTGCCCGAATGGGCTTACTCGAAGTTGCCGAGCGTGGGGTCAGGACACCTCAAAAGCACAACTTCATGCTGCCTATAGGCATTTTTGCGATTGCGATTGTATGCGCCGCACTTGGCGTAGTGACTGTACCTGTAGCCTTCGTTTCGGCTGTAGTTGCCTTGATTGCATTTCGGGTTGTCAGCGCGCGCGAAGTGTATAGCAGCGTGGAATGGCCGGTAATAATTCTTCTTGGCGCACTCATTCCGGTCGGGAATTCACTTCAGGCTACAGGCGGAACCGAACTGATTGCCACCAGCTTTGTTGACGTGTTTGGCGATATGCCAGTCATGGTTATAATCGCCAGCCTGATGATTGTTTCAATGTGGTTGTCAGACATTATCCCCAATACACCGGTTGCTGTTCTCATGGCACCTATCGGATTTACGATTTCGCAAAAACTCGGCTTGTCGGCTGACCCGTTTTTGATGGCGGTTGCCATTGGTTGCGCCACACCGTTCCTCACGCCGATCGGGCACCAATCCAACACACTTGTCATGGGGCCTGGCGGATACAGGTTTCTGGATTACGCACGTATGGGGTTCGCGCTTGAGCTGCTGGTTGTGTTGGTTGCAGTTCCGATGATCATGTTGGTTTGGCTGAATTGAACTGTTTAGCCGCGAACCGGCTTAGTTAGGCTTGTATCCATTCATTGCAGCCAGTGTATCTTCCAGAGAACACCGCGCTCCCGTTTGCAGGTATTCCATTGCACAAAGTGCACCTTCATGTGCAGCTTCAGAGGATCCTGCAACACAGTCCTCGATAACCCGGCAATAATAATCTGACTGGTGACCGTCTACAAATGTGTAATGGACACAAACATCGGTCAGACCACCGCACAACAGAAGTGCATCAACTTTCAGGCCTTTAAGAAGAATTTCAAAATCGGTGCCAAAAAATGCCGAGTAACGCCGCTTTTTGATCAGATAATCAGTCGATCGAAAATCAATCTCGTCGGCGCAGATCGCAGTATTCGGGTTGCCTTCCAGACAATGAATATCCTCTACCCCATCGAGTTCACGACCAAAATCCACCAGATCATCCCGGTGTACTTCCTGGATAAAAATCACCGGAATATTCTTTTTCCTGGCTTTGGTGATTACGGTTTGGGATTTGGCCATTCGCTTGTCAAAATCCGGCATGGTCGGAATTGGCTGATCGGGATCATCAGCAAAAAGTTTCCCCTGAATATCAATAACAATCAGGGCCGGAGCTCCTTCGATCAGCCTGTGTTTTGGTTTTTCTGTTTGCCCCATTATTGAACCTCTTTGTATACCTGAGTCATTGCCTGCGCAGCACTGATACCAGACAGATATGCACCGTGGGCTGTAGCATAAGCATCGGATGACGTGGCTTCACCAGCAAAGAACAATTTATCATCTATCGATTTGGCTAGTTCTTTCCTCTGATGTGCCTTACCGGGTTGGGCAGATGAATAAGCACCTTTGACCCAGGGATCGCCGCGCCAAGCTGTAACTATGCGGGCAACCACGCGTTTTGTAATGTCACTTCCGAAAACGGCTTGAAGTTTCTTTTCGACATAATCAATTGATGCCTGCTGACCGGCGCGTTCCAACCAGTCTGCAAATCGACCACCCGTTACGGCCTCAACCTGATTAAGCCCAAACGGTTTGATTTGAAATGACATTGGCTCGCCATCGATTGCATTTGTTGTAAAACCCTCGGAGGCATCACTTCCGAAAGCATCTTCACTGAATGCGAGGCAAATTCGATTGTGATTGCCAAGAGACAAGGCTGAAATTGCTTCTTGTTTCCAGGGAGGCAATTCCGGTGTGAATCGTATGTCATTGGCAGCAAGTATTCCGGTTGATACGGTAATCAGTGCGTGTTTCGCGTGGATTGTGCATTTGGCTGTTTCAAGCTTTACACCTTTACCTGACCAATCAATGCTTTTCACAGCGCTGTTTAACGAGACCGGTATATCCGCGCCATACCTGCAAATCAATTCCCCGAAGCCTTGTTTGACCGGCCAATTCTCATCGGTATCATTATATGCAAGGACATCCGCTATGGACACCTGATCTACATCGGAAGAGCTATTTAGTGATGCAATGTAATCGAAAAGGGATGTCCATTTGTGCTCTCGATCCGAGGCTTCAAATACCGAGCAGTCTTTGCCACTCGCGATAATCTTCGCCATGCTGTTAAATTGTTGCTCAAAATAAGTATCAATTTCTGAAATATCATCTTCGGAAATCCAACTGCCGTCCCAGTGACCGCCTTTCGGATAACTTCCCTTCGTATATGTAAATCCAAACTCGTCAGCAATTTTCACAAAGGGATTGAGTGAAGCGGAATGCATCCAGTGGCATCCAAGATCAAATGGCTGACCCGGCAGAATTTCCTCTGTGTAACCCCGGCCTCCAATTCTGTGGGATGCCTCAAGTAACACAAAACTTGTACCCCGGTTTGAAAGTTCGCGCGCGGCTGCCAGTCCGGCAGCACCTGCACCGACTATGGCAACATCTACTTGTGACGCGTCACTCATGGTTCCTCCCAGCAAGAAACTGTGTGGTACAAGTTGATTGGTTGACCAGTCAATTTATACTTTAGAGCCGGAAGCGATTTTGAACATGCAAATGGATCAGGTCACAAAATGAAGTTCGGTAAATTCAGCCCGGTATGCAGCCACTTCCTTTGCAAGGGATTGCGGATCGTTTGTTGTCAAACCGCGAGCAATCAAGCTGGCAAGCTTTTTTGTATGTTCCGTGGTAATTCCCCAGCGAACCAGCTCTGGTGTTCCTATCCGCAAGCCGTTCATGTCACTATCAACTGCTTCAATGGGCAGGCCAATTCCACATGCCAGAAACCCGGATTTCCGAAGCGTTTTTGATGCCGTTTGTCCTCCACCATAGGAGGCCGCCTTGACAGCAAACTGATGTGATTGCGTAAAACCTCGATCGGCTGCAAAGACTGGAAGCCCAATTGACGAAAGTTCTTCAGCCAAACTCCTGGAAACTTCGGCCATGGTCCTGGCATAGGCTTTGCCGTGTGTTTTCCAATCCAGCATGGTGATCGCCAAAGATGCAGACTTTGCTGCGTCGAAGTTCGCGGTCAGGCCGGGAAACGCGATTGCATCCAGTCTTTCGGCGAGATCAGCGTCGTTAGTCACAATCAAGCCACCGGCCGGTCCCCCAAGGCTCTTATAGGTGCTCATGGTCATTAAGTGAGCACCTTCTGTCAGCGGATTTGGCCAGGCTTCTCCCGCAATGATTCCGCATTGATGTGCTGCATCAATGACAACTTTCGCTCCAACTTCATCCGCAATTTTGCGAATTTCTCTTACCGGATGCGGGAACAGATTGAGACTGCCACCAATAGTGATCAGCTTTGGACCCACCTTATTCACCAGTTGGCGCAATGCATCAAGATCGACCGTATAACCATCAGCGTTTACTGGAGCATCATGAATTTTCAAACCGTAAAGGCCGGCACACCCTGCATCATGATGGGTAACATGCCCACCAATTGAAGCAGGCGGAGCAATAATTGCATCGCCGGGTTTACAAGTTGCCATGAATGAATAGAGGTTTGACAGCGCTCCAGATGCTACACGAATTTCTGCAAATCTTGCCTTGAACACTTCGGCGCATAACTCTGCGCAAATCACCTCAATTTCTTCAATTGCCTCCAGACCCATTTCATACTTGTCGCCGGGATAGCCAAGTGATGGTCGGGAACCCAATCCGGCGGCCAGAACGGCTTCTGCCCTTGGGTTCATTACGTTGGTGGCGGGGTTGAGGTTGAAACAGTCCCGTTCGTGTATCTTAGAATTGAGCGCAATCAACTCATCAACGCGGCTGGAAATCATTCCCGCATTGGAGTCGGCAGTTTTGGCCGCAATTTCCTGAACCAGATTTTCACAATGGTCGGGTACCCAGTTTCGTTTTTCCAATGCAGCCATTTCACATTCTCCAGACATTTGAGAACAGAAAAGCAAATTGGCGTAGCTGCCGCAAGCTAGGGTCAGTTTCTCCGCCACGCCCTAGAATGCCGACAATCTCCCGATGGCAGCAATTACGGATTGCAGGGTGCAAACAAGTGCACATTGCCATAGCCGAAAGTGCCTGGTTGCCAGGCGGATTTAGACCGCGCGGGTGAGACCTCCATCAATTCGAAGGTTTTGGCCTGTCATGTAACCGCCGTCGTCAGAAGCCAGCCAGGAAACAAGCGAAGACACTTCGTTTGCATGACCATACCGACCCATTGGAATTCGGGCCCTGCGATCTTCCGTTTCCGGGAGGCTGTCAATAAAACCTGGCAGGACATTGTTCATGCGTATTTTGTCCGCTGCATACTTGTCTGAATAGAGCTTTGTAAATCCCGCGAGACCTGCCCGCATGACACCGGATGTGGGAAACAATGGGTCAGGTTCAAAGATTGCGAATGTGGAAATGTTGATGATTGAGCCTCCGCCTTGCGCCTGCATCATCGGCGTAACAAGCCGGGTCGGGCGGATGACGTTCAAAAGATAAACATCCAGTGCGGCATGCCAGTCCTCATCGGAAATATCCAGTACCGGCCCCTTTGGACCGTGCCCGGCGGAATTCACCAGCACATCAACCCTGCCCCATCGCTCCGCCGCGCCATCAACAAGACGTTTCAAGTCATCCACCACCAGGTTTGAACCGGTGACACCAAATCCACCCAATTCTTTGCCCAACGCTTCGCCTTTTCCGGATGAAGAAAGTATTCCGACGCAAAATCCATCTTCAGCCAGACGGCGGGCTGCATCAGCCCCCATACCACTACCGCCAGCTGTTACCAATGCTACTTTTTCTACAGTCATCGAATTTCCTTTATCAGCAATACTGTTATCTAAATGGACATTACGTCACTTTTTCTCTACACAGTATGCAATTATACTACATTCTAACGATAGATTTTCTATTGCCTTTTTTAGCTACCCTACCACCACTTAACAGTTTGCGTGCCTTTGAAGCCGCTGGACGGCACTTGAATTTTCGAGCCGCTGCGGACGAATTGGGCGTTACACAAGGAGCAGTTGCCCAGCAAGTCCGGGGTCTTGAAGAGCTACTTGGAATAAAATTGTTTGAACGCGTGGCAAAGGGCCTCGCTTTTACGTCGCCGGGGCGAAGCTATCACGGCGAGATAAGCGAAGCTTTTTCTGTTCTGGGAAATGCAACGGCCAAACTAAAACCGGAACCAGCTAAAGTTACCATCAGCGTCACGCCCAGCTTTGCAGCAAAATGGCTGATACCAAACCTTTCAAGCCTTACCGAGGCTCATCCGGATATCGACTTACGTGTTCTGGCCACGGAAAGTATGCTCAGTTTTCACGCGGATGGAATTGATCTTGCAATCAGACAGACCAAGCCGCCATTTGGTGCCAATCTTGAAGCAACCTTGCTTTTTGCACAAGAAGTGATTGCAGTCGCTTCGCCAATGTTGGTCTCTGAGAAACCCCTGCCCCTTGGTATTGAAACAATCCGCCAGATGGTTCTTCTGCATGACACCCACAATCTATGGGCAGAGTTTTTCAGGCAATTACCTGACACATATGAATCTTCAACAAACAGAACCTTGAGCTTCAGTCAGACATCCCTCAGTATTGACGCAGCCCTTGCCGGACAAGGTATAGCACTTGCCAGCCGTTTTCTGGTTGAACGAGACATTCAGGCGGGTCATCTAGTGCAGGTTGTTACGGACTCCCTCAAGGGCGAGCGAAACTTCTTTCTCCTGGCGCTTAAATCTGCCCGCCGTAAAGAAGCAGTCCAACAAGTCATTGACTGGCTTTTGTCTGCGAGCAAATCCTGAAATTTGTCACTAAAGCCCCTCGACAATCACCAAATTTGCGTCTGCAGAGTTTAGACGATGCTGCGCCAAGGACTTGTAATCGGGATCATCGTGCCAAGCATGGGCTTTTTCCAGGGATGGGAATTTCATAACGACCAAGCCGGATACTCCCATTCGCCTTCCACCACCTCAAGACTGCGTTTCGAAGTCACGAGCAATTCACCATCGTAGCGCTCAAATATCGGCATGAATCCGGTAAGATAATCCTGGAATTTTTCCGAATCGTTGATCATTATTTGGGCGATTGCGTAAGCAGACATTGTTCTTACCTCACCATGGTTGCAAGTTTGGGCACTGAACCGCTGTGATATCAAACAGGTTGCCCGGGTACGCGCGTTCATGGAATTTATCTCCAGCAAAATCGTTGCGGATCGTGACTTGTTTGAAGGGCGCTACCAGAAACCATAGCGTGATAACAATTTCGTCAATCATTGCACCAACTGAAGAAGTACAGATACGGCGTGAAGTTAGGCAGAATGCGCTGCATCTGGTAAACTGGGTAGCAGGGGCGAACATCATGAATTGAAGGGGAGCAACATCATGACACCTTGGGAACTCAAACTAACTGAATTTGGAAATTGCAACTGCGACTATGGTTGCCCGTGTCAATTCAATGCGCTGCCAACACATGGCAATTGTGAGGCGTCGGTTTGCATGGAAGTTACAGAAGGTCACTACGGCGACGTCAAACTTGACGGGGTTAGGTTTGGCGGCTTGTTTCAATGGCCAGGTGCAGTCCACGAAGGTGACGGTAAATGCCAACCATTTGTGGATGAGAGCGCCAGCAATGAACAGCGTGACGCAATTTTGAAAATCATGAGCGGTGAAGATACTGACCCGATGGCAACAGTGTTTGCAGTCTATGCTTCAACCATGGTCGAGGTGTATGACCCGATTTTTGCACCGGTCAGTTTTGAAGTGGATGTGGAAGGGCGGAGCGGTCATTTCAGTGTGCCGGGCCTTACTGAAACCAAAGGCGAGCCAATCCGGAACCCGATAACTGGAGCAGAGCATCGGGCGCGGATTGACCTGCCTCATGGCTTTGAATATGAGATTGCCGAAATTGGAAGTGGAACAAGCAAGACCCAGGGAAAAATCGAATTGGACCTGAAAGACAGCTACGGCCAGTTTGCCCATCTGCATCTAAACAATCATGGTGTTGTGCGACATCGGTCTGTTTAAAACTGACTTACTTCGACAATCTCGTACTTCTCGGCGAAGTGCCGAACTTCTTTTTAAAAGCCAGTGAGAAGTAAGCGGTATTGCTAAAACCTGCTGCCATCGCAATTTCGGTGACGCTCTTCCGCGAATTGTTGAGCAGGTGATAGGCGTGCTGCAGGCGCAAGTCGAGATAGTGCTTTGCCGGTGGACAGTCCAAATCCCTCTGAAACCAGCGCTCAACCTGGCGACGGGTCACTCCACTTAGTTGCGCAATTTCATCTATCGGCAACGGATCGGAGATGTTGGCTTCCATCAACTTAATGGCATGCTCGATGCGGGTGCCGGGCACGTAGGAACGTATCTTTAACAGGCGCTGGCGTTGAGTGGGTTCGCGCATACGATCGGTCGTCAAAATGTCACATATATCCTTGACTGCATCCGCTCCCTGTTCCTGTTCGACCAGGGTGAGCATCATGTCGATTGCTGCAAGCCCTCCCGCGCATGTGCAGAATTTGTCGTCAATTTCATAAAGCTCTGACTTTACGCGGACATTGGGAAAGCGTTCAGAAAATTGCGGCAGGATTTCCCAATGAACAACACAACTTCGATTTTCCAGCAATTTGGCGGCAGCCAAGAGGTGCGCGCCCGTTGAAAGTCCACCGACGAGAATTCCCTGGCGCGAAAATTCTCGCAAGCCGGCAAACAGCGATGGATTTTCATAACGCTCCACAAATTCACCGGCGCAAACAATGACAGCCTTGGGGCGGGCAGTTGTCATGGCGGCTGTCCGGAGTTCAGACAGGCTATAATGCACACTTGAATCTATCTTGTTTGCAGCTTCGACTGGCTCACCGTACAATGAAGCAAATTTCCAGTGATACTCCTGCCGACCAAGGATGCGGTTTGCGGTTGCAAGGACCTCAATAGCAGACGTTAACGGAACCATCGGATAGTCCGGTGTAAGAAAGAATACGTGAGTGCAAAATTCCGGGCTATCCACGGGTGCCCTCCTCAGTCTCGTTCAAGACCTGTTGAAGTTGCTAGAGTCAGGACCCTAGCTTCGCATTTTTTCACCGACTGGATCAAATGGCGGCTCAATTGCAATTCGTGCAGCTCGCCGAACGCCTAGTATCTCGATTTCAAACAACCCGGCTTCATCACGCTCCGCCAGTTCAGCTGGCAGATACCCCTGAGCCAGAGACATTTCTACCGAATGGCCGTAGCCACCTGAAGTTACCCAGCCAACCACGCGCCAATCGCCATCGCGCTGGGGTACGGGTGGTTCAATGATCGTTCCATCCGGTCCAAATCGTGGAGCACGGTGTCCATGCGGTTTTGTTGTCGTGCCATAGTCCTTGTCGCCTACTTTGGCCCAGACCGGCTCATCGGCCATTACATCAGCCGTGTCCGCATCGATGATGAAGGATACCCGGCGCAGCCTCGGACCGTCAGCCTGCTCTTTTGCGGCAGCTTCACGCCCGATGAAATCATTTTTGGAAAGTTTGATGAAGCGATCCATTGAACCTTCATAACCTCCATAGATTGGTCGAAGTTCGGCAAACCAGGTCGGGAAATTCTTCTCCAACCGCATCGACAGCAATGCGCGCATGCCGAAATCGGCTATGGCAAACTCTTCACCGGCTTCCTTGATCGCTGCATAAACCCGACGTTGATAGGCAGGCTCCATCCAGATTTCGTAACCAAGGTCTCCAGTATATGAAATCCGGTTGATCATGCATGGTGCAGCGCCGATAGCCATTTCACGGAAATCCATGAAGCGGAAGGCGTCGCCTGAAACGTCTACATCGCACATTTTCTCCAACACTTTGCGAGAGTTCGGCCCGGCAATCGACAGGCCAACCAAATTCATGCCAAAGCGTCGAATGTGGACAGAACCATCGTCAGGCAAATGTTTCTCAAACCAGCGCATATGATAAATCTGTGCTGCTGAAGATCCCCAGATGATAAAGCGATCATCTGCTGCCTTGGCGATAGTGAAATCACCGATCAGTTTTCCGTTCTCATTCAGCATTGGTGTCAGGATCAAACGCCCGGTTCTTGGCATGGTGTTGGCCATCATGCGAGACAAGAATGCTTCTGCACCGGTACCGGTGACCTCATACTTTGCAAAGTTGGATATCTCTGTCACGCCGACGGAGTTTCGAACTGTACGAACTTCATTGCCCACATGTTCGAAATCGTTTGAGCGGTGGAATGACAGGACATCATGCGCCTCTTTCGCTGACGGCGCAAACCAGAGCGGCACTTCAAGCCCCCAGGTGTCGCCCATCACTGCATGATTGTCCCTGACCATGATGTCATAAAGTGGCGTAGTTTGCTGAGGGCGGGCCGCTGGCAATTCCTCGTTCGGGAAACGAATGGAAAAGCGGCGGGAATAGTTTTCACGAACCTTGGCATTGGTGTAGCGAAGGGTCGCCCATTCGCCATAACGCGAAACATCCATGCCGAATACATCGTGACCCGGATCGCCATGCACCATCCAGTTTGAAAGCGCCAAACCAACGCCACCACCTTGGCTGAAACCGGCCATTACGGCACATGCGCTCCAGAAATTTGTCAGTCCTTGCACCGGCCCAATCAACGGATTTCCATCCGGTGCAAAGGTGAAAGGTCCGTTGATAACCTGTTTAATTCCGGCTTTTTCGATGGCCGGGAAATGCTTGAAGCCGATTTCCAGTGACGGTGAAATACGATCAAGATCGGGCTGCAGCAATTCATGACCAAAATCCCATGGAGTCTGAATTGGCGACCACGGCTTGCACGCCTTTTCGTAAGTTCCAAGAAGAATTCCCTGACGTTCCTGGCGCGTATATATTTCGCCCTTGAAGTCGATTACATGGATGAGTTCATGGCCGGTTTTCTCATTGTGCTCGATTACCTCCGGCATGTCTTCAGTAAGAAGATACATGTGCTCCATAGCAAGGAGCGGCAACTCCAACCCGACCATGCGGCCAACTTCGCGAGCCCATAATCCACCTGCATTCACCACATGCTCAGCCTTCACGGTGCCCTGTTCGGTCACCACATTCCAGGTTCCGTCAGTTTCCTGGGTTAGTTCCACAACCAGATTTCGCAGAACAATCTCGGCACCCAGAATTTTTGCGGCCTTGGCATAGGCGTGCGTTGTACCGGAAGGATCAAGGTGACCTTCCACCGGATCCCACAATGCACCTACAAAATTTGATTCATCCATCAACGGAAACATTGCCTTGGCCTCGGATGGGGTAACCAATTCGGTTTCCATACCGAGATACCGGCCCTTCGCGTGGGCGGTTCGAAGGAAGTCCATGCGTTCCGGTGTGTCTGCCATCATGCAGCCGCCGACGAGATGCAGGCCGCAGGATTGACCAGTGATCTCTTCCAACTCCTCGTAGAGTGAAATCGTATAGGCCTGAAGCTTGGCTACGTTCGGGTCGCCATTCAGTGTATGGAAGCCCCCTGCAGCGTGCCACGATGAGCCGGATGTAAGTTCTGATCGCTCAATCAGCATGATATCCTTCCAACCGGCTTTCGCCAGATGATACAATACAGAACAGCCAACTACACCGCCGCCTATCACAACTGCCTTTGCATTCGTCTTCATATTTTATCCAATCATCACGAGGCCGGAATTCGGTCTGACTTTGTGTATATACAGGGAATAAAATTACCTGTTTCTGAAAACATCAATTCCGAAGCAGGCTTGCTTGTAAGTCAATCACCACAATTGCGACATATGTCGTTTTTTTAGGATGACGGTTCCTCAATCTCTCCAGGATAGTAGACGACCAATGTGCATCCGCTTGGCGAATGGGAATTGTGTTTGGTACCCTTGCGAAGCCAAACCAGATCACCCGGGCCATAGCGAAACCCGTCATGGTCAAATACTTCGCCATCGATAACGTAGAATTCCTCTGCATCGGCGTGGATGTGCGCTGTGGTCGTATCACCCGGTGCCATGCGATAGATGTGGAAGCCATAGCCAGGCTTGTTGTCCGGATTTGCCTGAAGCACGTCCCCGTCTGGTTCACCATTTGAGTCAATAAACGGCTGATAGGTATCAGCCTTGATGTTTCTTACCTTTCTGTCTTCTGTGCTAATTGGTTCCATGCCTATCCTCCCTGCTCAAACCTCAATTTGTGAAGTAAATTTTTACTAACTGACCCGGCCATAAAAGCCCATCCGTTCTGAATCTGAAAACACTACGCCCGGCTTTTCGTAATAAGAAAACACTGCGATCATCCGGTCTTTATCTCCTTCAACCGGCGTCACGCGGTGCGCTGTATTCTTGCCTTTGAATACATTCAGCGTACCCGGTTCGACTTCCAGAATTCGGATTTGGTCATCCTGTCCTGACAGCATTTTTGCGACACCATCATAGTTCGGATCATCATTTGAACGCAGATCGGACCGATACTCAAATGCACCACCACCAGATGGAGATTGAAGCAAAAGCGTCGTCGTGAATTCTGATCGATCAAAATGCCAATTGAGCGCTTCACCATTGCGATAACTCATCACATTGGCACAGGCGAGCGGATCATCCATTGTGTAAAGCTTGTCTTTGTTCATGGTAGCGGCAAGAAACTTGATGAACGGCTGCCAGCGGTAGATTTGCATCACGACCGAATTTGGAATTTGATCTGCGCAGACGGTATGATTTGTGGTTTGGTTTTTGACCAGCGCAGGGTGGTCGGAAGTGAGTTCCGGTATTTCGGGTAGAAAATAAATATTGTGCTCACGCATATGGGTAAATGATGATTTTTCCATAACCGGCGCAACCTCCGCCGCTGCCCGTTCCGCAATACCTTCACGCAACAATCCATGAAGATTAAACATGCCATCTGATTCAAGATCGGCGCGACATTTTTCTACCAACTCCATCCAGGTTTTTGTGTCCGGTTGGTCCAGTGGATAGCGATCCAGATTGAGTAGAATTCGCATACGACTAATTTCCCAGCATTATCCAAAAATGGAAGTTGTATTGTTCCAGCAACCTAGGGCAGAGTTTTTTGAATGTCGATTGCAAAATGGAGCACACAAATTCGTGGCTGATCACACCCCAAAAAAGCTCACCGTGCGTAAAGATAGACGTTCACTTGAAGTGACTTTCGTTGATAACGCGGCATTTGAGTATTCCGCCGAGATGCTGCGGGTTATGTCGCCTTCGGCAGAGGTAAAAGGTCACTCACCCGACCAGCGCAAAACCGTTGGCGGGAAGCGAAACGTTGAAATCATGAAGATGGAACCAGTGGGCAATTATGCAGTCCGCATTACTTTTGACGATATGCATTCGACGGGTATTTACTCTTGGGTATTATTTCGCGAACTTGGAGAAAATCACGCCGAAAAATGGCAAGCATATCTGGATGAACTTGCCGAAAAGGGTTTGAGCCGCGATCCTTAAACGCAGAGGGGAAAATTAGAGCATGCTGACAATTTACAGTGACAAACACAAACTTAGAAATTCCAAGACCGAGCTTGTGGGCGGACTCTTGGTTGAACCGTTTGAGCGACCTTCTCGAATGGAGCATATCACAGCGCGTATCAAGGAAACCGGCTTGGGTGAAATGATAGAACCGCGCGATTTCGGCATGGACCCAATTCTGGCGATACATGATGCGGATTTTGTCTCTTTCCTTTCAACCGCTTGGGAAGAATGGAAGGCAACTGGCGCAAAAGGGGAGGCAATTGCCTGTACATGGCCAGCGCGCCGGATGGTGCAAATCTGCCCGAATGATATCAATGGCAAGCTTGGCTACTATTGCCTCGCTACAGAGACTTCCATCAGCGAAGGGACATGGGAAGCCACTCTTGCAAGTGCGAATGTCGCGTTGGAAGGGGCTGATCGACTGGCGGATGAGAAAGTTTTGTTTTCAGCGTGCCGCCCGCCGGGTCACCATGCAGCGATTGATCTGTATGGCGGCTATTGTTTTTTGAATAATGCGGGAATTGCAGCGCAATACCTTCTGGACAAGGGCACCGAACGCATTGCCATTCTTGATGTGGATTATCATCATGGAAATGGTACGCAGGATATTTTCTACACAAGAGATGACGTGCTATTCATCTCTCTTCATTGTGATCCGATGGACGAGTTTCCAAACTTTTTGGGTTACGCCAATGAAACCGGAGAAGGGGCCGGTGAAGGGTACAATCTCAATTTTCCTATGAAGCCTGGAACAAAATTTGATGAATGGCGGGCAAATTTAAAGCAGGCACTGGATCGCATTTCTGATTATGCCCCCGATGCGCTCATTGTTTCGCTTGGGGTCGACACTTTCAAGAATGACCCGATCAGCCAGTTCAAGCTTGAGTCAGATGATTTTACAACTTATGGCGCTGATATCGCAAAACTTGGCTTGCCGACCCTGTTTGTAATGGAAGGTGGCTACGACATTGGAGAAATCGGATTGAATACCGTAAATGTTTTGCAGGGATTTGAAGCGGGTTAGCAGCGGCTACTCTACTTCCTCGACAGGACCTTCGGCCTTCTTCCAGGCCCCAAAACCTCCAGCAATGTGGGCAACGGGTTTCAATCCCATTTCACTGGCAACCTTGGCGCTGAGTGCTGACCGCCAACCGCTTGCGCAATAAAACAGGTAGGTTTTGTCCTGTTTGAATATTTCCTTGTGGTAGGGGCTTTCAGGATCAATCCAGAATTCCAGCATTCCACGAGGACAAGAAAACGCACCGGGAATTTTCCCATCACGCTTCAATTCCCTGAAGTCGCGCAAATCAACCAGCACGTGATCGTCACTTCCAACCAGAGACATGGCCTCTTCAACGGGAACAGTCGTCACGACCTCATTGGCTTCGGCGACCATTTGTTTGACGCCTTTGGTTATGGTTTGGGCCATGTTAATTTTCCTTTTTACAAACCTTTATTCAGATTCCAATCAACATTGAATCGACATTACATAGCCATCACGGGAGTAGCGGAGGATATGTTGATCCCTAGTCATGATTTGTAATCCGTGTATACGAGCCGTTGCAATTATTATTCGGTCCGCAGGATCTGCTGGCGGTTCTCCGGGAAGAAATGATGAGGCGATCAAGGTATCCGGCAGCATAGGTGCTAGTCCCACTCCCGGGATATCAGTAACGTTCTTGAACATGGTTTCCGGGGGAGAGGACATCAAAAGGCGTTTTCTGGCACATAATAATCCAATTTCCCAAGCACTGATCGGAGAAACCTGAGTCCCATTGTTAATGTCTTTTACATCGTTCAACAATTTCAGAGCTCCCGGGCTAATCGGATCCTCGTTCGCAATCCAGATGAGAGCACAGGTATCAAGCAGGATGGGAGTCATCAACATTTCCAAACTTTTTCAACGTTGATGATTCCATCTGCTCTCCAGTAGGTGCGGTTAAATCCGTCTCAATGGAAATTTGAATTTTTGCCTTGAGGCAACCGATCAAGGGATGCGGCTTATCAGATTTCGGTTCCTGTACCTTTTCAAACACAAGTTTCTCTTCGACCATATCTACCTTCGATGTTTTGTAGCCCGCACTCAACCATGACCGGGTAATCACGCTGTTCGAAGGGTTGTTACTCCACCAAGGGCGATGCTTGCGGGCTGAATTTGGCAGGTTTTCACCAATCAATTGTTCAATTTGATCGAATGTCATAGGCACTTCTGAGCGGCCATTGTGGATCAAGTGCTCTTCAAGAGGTGTATATTTGCTCATGAGTTTACTTCCGTGTGAAATAATCTTGGGCAAAATATATACCTTTAAGTACCTATTGTCAATATAGGTACTTTAGTTACTAATTATTCCTCAAATTCCAAGATGCAGTTTGGGTTTCCAGAACGGTCTGAACAATTCAATTTTCGGGCAGTGGTTCATGACCACTTTCATGCCAGCATCCTCGGCGATTTTGGCTGCTTCCTTGTTAAACACGCCAATTTGTCCCCACAGCACTTTTGCGCCGATAGCCACCGCTTCCTTGGCAACTTCCGGTAAATCCTCTGCGCGGCGAAACACTTCGACCATATCAACAGGGCGGTCAATCGAATCCAGAGAAGGATAGACTTTAATACCCCGGATTTCTTCCAGTCCCGATCGAGGATTGACGGGTATCATGTCATATCCGGTTTCATGCAACACCCGCAGAACTCCGTAAGAAAACTTCGTCTTGTCCGGGCTCGCACCAACCATGGCGATAGACTTGACCGACTTTAAAATGGTCTGGAGATATTCCTCGCTATAGGGTTGATCATGGTCTGTATGAGTCAGTTCATCGAAGGTAGTCATTTTGCATCCTCCAGCGGCGTGGCAATATCCGCTTTCAGTTCGTGGGGATTTAATGGGTCGAGAAACGGATTGCGATAAAGCTTGTCGTGGCTTTCCACACCGATCTCGAATGTGCAATCGCTTAGCGGGCGGGCGACACACAGAATTACATAACCATTGTTGATTTGCCGGTTGTTCAACGCGACCTGCGCCCGTTGGTTTACTTTGCCTTCAACCAGTTTTGCTGCACAGGTTATGCAGCCGCCATATTTGCAACCATAAGGAAGATCGACACCCTGATCGCGCAGACTGTCGAGCAGCGGCTTTTTCGCGTTCACTTCATAGATCGCATTTTCACGGTTTGCGATTGTGATCTTGTATGTACTCATAACCAGATATCGCTCGTGCAATCGCCGCCGGGATATCGGCTCTCGTGACAGCGGCTAGGACCGTTTGGTTCCTTGCCGAAGTCTATAATGAAGTCCGGATTGATTGTCATGCCACCGTTTTCGGGATCACAGTCAATCATGACCATTACGCCACCCTGTTCGCGAATTTCTGGATAAAACTGGTTATCCCAGGTCGAGAACAGCGAGGTAGTCACGTATAGTCGTCTACCATCAAGGCTAAGCTGGAACATCTGGGGTCCACCAGCCATTTTAACACCATTAACTTCGGGTGCCTTGCCCAACAATCCGCCCATCCAGACCTGGCCGGTCAGCACCGGATTGTGTGGATCTGATATCTCGTACTGGCGCATGTCACCATGTAACCAGTTATTGAGGTAGAGGTATTTGTCATCCATCGAAACGAGGATTGCCGACATTACCCCCGGTACGGGGATAGGCCATTCGGGATGCGGTTCGTTTTCCACATCGATGGTTTTTTCCCACTCCCATTTTCCTGTGCCATTCTTCCAGAAGTGAATGACATTGGAACTTAGTGCCGCTCCGCAGAAACCATGTGTGCTATCGGGATCATGGTGAAACTTCACCTCAAGCGGAATCAACCCGTCTTCACCTAGATAAAACGTCTCGACCGGCTCTTTCTTTTCAAAATCCCAAAAATGAAGCTCCCGCCCGTATTTCAGATGACCTACCTCTTCCAGATCAAAACCCGGCATGAAGGTGTTGGGAGCCGCCCATTCCGAAGAGACCATTACGTTGTGGCGAGGCTGGTACCAGAAATCATAGCCGAATTTGATGTCGCCCATGGAGTTTTCCCAGCGCCCAATGATCTCAAAATCCTTATTGAGATGCAGATAACCGCCCGGCGCTTCCCCCTTGGCATCACCAAGCATCGAGATGATGATCTCTGACCCCAGACAATGCACCGTGTGCGGACCAGAAAGGTTGGTTCCGGCCTTGATCTCAGCCCCATCAATCACCTTGTGCAACCGGGGCGCGCGCGGATCTGTAGCCGTGTCGACAATATGGATATTGTTGGAGCGAACACCAGGAAGCAGCAGGTATTTGCGCGACATGTTTGAGTCGTCATGACACGAAGAACAGGCATTCCAGCCCATATGGTGCAACTCATCCCCGATACCCGGCATGTCGAGTCGGTGAATGACCTGGGAATAGGTTGAACTTTCCGGGTCTACATCAACTGTTGCCAAGTAGTCGGGTTTTTGAATTCCCGTCCCGGTATAGATCGCAATCGTATAAAGTAATTTTTCCCGAGGTGCCTTGATAGCTTCCGCCGGTGAGGCGTATCCCGGTCCGCAACATTCTTTGGTCATACCGCCTCACATTTCAGCCCAGTTGACAAGTTAGAGTTTTGTATTAATACATGAGACAAATGTCTGTAAAGTGAGAAATTGAAAATTTTGTATCTGGCTGAAATTCCTCCAATATGCATCTTGACCGACTCATAACCGTACTTGAGGCAATTGCAGTTGCCGGACGTCCCCTATCTGCACCCGAACTGCAAAAATCCACTGGCTTGCCTCGCCCGACTTGCTACCGATTGCTACAAACGCTGAGCGAACATCGGCTGCTCGATGAAACGGAACGGAACTCACGCTATGTGATTGGCGAGAGAGTGAAACGTCTGGCGTTGCTTGGTCAAACGGATTTTGATGTGCGACAGGCAGCAGCTCCTACCTTGCAACAAGCTGCGATAGAATTTGGTGAAGCGGTGTTTTTATCCCGGTTTAGAAACAAGAAGGTTGAGATCATCCATGTGGAAACTCCAGAGGATCAGGCGCGCTCATATATTCACCCGGGCCTTGGCTTCAGACCGATGCATGCATGCTCCTGCTCCAAGGCAATCGCGGCATACGCCGAAGAGACATTTCGCGAAGAGATCATCAATGGTCCAATGCGGACTTATACAGAGCATACCAAACAAACTCCAGATGCATTGCGGGTAGAGTTTCTTGAAATTCAGCGCTCCGGTTACGCTGAATGCGTGGAAGAAATTGAGATGGGCGTATCCTCCGTGGCCGCACCAATTCTGATTGGCAACGTAGGTGCAGTATTTTCGGTTGGCGCAACCGGACCCATCCGTCGTTTTACCGCAAAACGACGTGCCGAAATTGGTCGCGAACTGCAGCAGGTCACGAAAAAGATTGCTGCTGCATTGCAATTGGACCGGGCAATCGCATAATTGGTCTTAATTATTATTGAAAAATTGGACGTTCCCTACACTCCAATTTTGTCCTATCCCCATTAGCAAATACGCCGCTAGAAAGATAAACTCATGGCAATGCACATTCGACCTCTTGAAGACAAAGATCGCCCAAAATGGGAACAGATGTTCCAGGCCTATGCAGAATTTTACAAAACAAGCATTCCTGAAGGTGGTTTCGATCATGTTTGGGAATGGATTTTTGATCCTGGCAATGATTTTTGGTGTGATGTTGCTGAAAACCCATCTGGAGAGTTGATTGGTTTTACCCAATACCAGCTTATGCACCGTTCTCTCGGTGGGAATATGGTCTGCTATTTGAGTGATCTGTATGTGGACCCGGACATTCGTGGATCAGGGGCAGGAAGAGCCTTGATCGACAACGTTCTGAAATTTGCAAAACAACGGGGGCTGCCCGGTGTGCGCTGGCTAACCCAGGAGTTCAATTATCCGGCTCGCAAACTTTACGACACGTACACACCAAAGACAGATTTCATTTTATACAATGTTCCGGTTTGATCTGTGGAATTGCTATTTGAGATAACCTCATGACACGAACAAATGAATTCGGCCAGCCAATTGGTGATTTACTCCCTGAAGGATGGTCGCCCCCGCCCAGACCAAAAAAAGAACCAATTATCGGACAACACGTACAGCTGGAACCGCTCGATCCAAGCCATACGAAGGATTTGTTCGAAGCCAATCAGCTCGACAAGACCGGCGAAGGCTGGACCTATCTGCCTTATGGTCCCTTTGGAAACAAAGCAGATTTGCAAGAGTGGATTGACCAGGCAAGTGCGAGCGAAGATCCACTTTTCTTTACCTATGTAGATCAAACGACAGGGAAAGCTGTCGGATGGGGCTCCTATTTGCGAATTGAACCCAGTGCAGGAAGCATTGAGGTGGGGCACATCCGCATGTCTCCCCTGATGCAGCGCACCATCATGTCTGGCGAGGCAATGCATCTAATGATGAAGAATGCATTTGACCTCGGATACCGACGCTACGAATGGAAGTGTGATGCACTCAATGCACCTTCGTGCCAGGCTGCCAAGCGGCTTGGTTTCACATTCGAGGGCATATTCCGGCAGGCGACCCATTACAAGGGGCGCAACCGGGACACGGCGTGGTTTGCCATCACCGATTCAGATTGGCCACAAATCTGCGCTGCTCAACAAGCGTGGCTGGACCCATCAAATTTTGATGACGCCGGAAAACAGAAAAGCTCGTTTTTTGATTTGATTGAACAGAAAAGAGTTAAACAATAGATCAGTCATTATCACTCAAGCCGGCGCCTGCACCTGCCAGTCGGGACTCTTCTGTTGCGGGTGCATAAGTTCGGTGAGCGAACTTCGCCAAAGTGGCAACGTAATCCGCCTTTTCATCAAAAACCCGGGTTTGCTTACCCGAAGCAATCACCGGCTGATCACTTGCCATCAATCGACAAGGTGTTCTCAGGACAAGCATCGCATCCATACTGTCAGGTGCCTTGAAACCGTCTTTTGAGACAATGAACCCAGAATCTCCGCATTCAAGTTTGACACTTCCTTCAGTTATTGATTTGGCAATGAACGGAACAAGCAATATCGGTGTTCTTACTTCACCAAGCACCCCTCCTTTGGCGACAATGCCATCACAGATGCTGGCACCTACATGTAGCGGACTTCTTACAGGTTTTGCGCCACGTATATCGCGCTGACCAAGATACTGGCTTAATGCCTCAACCCCTGGACCGCCACGAGCTTCAAGCCAATGCACGGCATATCCGGCTTCTTCAGCCAGTCCCCAAGGGAGGCCTGATCCCCGTGCTGCCTTTACTGACAGAACCTTGATTTCACCAAGCGACCAACTCATGAGGCCTCCAATGGCGGATATGCGAGATCATCTGGATCCATCGCCGCCAGTTCATCGGGAAACGGCGCGCCCTGGTACATGGTAATGCGGACCCAACGGTCCGAGCGAGGATCGAATTTGGTAGCGCCGAAGAACGAGAGCTTGCATCGCAAAAGATCAATCGGAAGCATGTCTGCAGCAATCGTATTGTCCTGTATTTCTGCATAAGGGAGCTTTGCAGCCATCTGCGCTCTGCGAACGATGTGGCGGTGCTCAGGGTGCTTCAAAAGGAACGCAGCAACCGTATCAGAATCATCCCAGCCAGCCAGACAGTGGTAAGCTGCTGCTGCATCCCTTGCCGGAGCCAATGGCTGTTCATAGGGTTCAATCGGTTCCTTGAACCGTTCGCCCATCCGCGGTTCCAGTTTTTCTTCAGATACATACCAGACACGTGCGATCGCATCCCTTGCTTCAAAATCCGCCTCAACTGCCCAGCCATAATTTTCCATGATCTGATTCTTGAGATCGCGAACACTCGCCTGGCCATTTATCGAAAAGAGCATACTCTCGTCTGCGTGCATCGTTGAGGGCAAGTCATCAACCAGTTCCGGATGGGCATCAATCAGCAAGGAAACCAACTGCTCCTGCCCTTCCAGACTCATATTTTCCTCCGCCCATTTATACAGTGCGTCCCAAGGCATCTTCCCGTCGAGGGAATTGTCGTTCAGGTAGGCCTCCAACAAATCCATATCAGCACGTAGCGCGGCAAGCTTTTCAACCTGAATGGGATGTTCAGAACGCCAATCATGGGCGTTGATTTTTGCACGTGAAAACAGATTCAAAAATGCCGCCACGTCATTATTGTTCGCCTTGGAAATGGCGCGGACACGAGCCAGTCCCGTTTCCCGGGCGTTAATCCAGGCATGGATTAGTGCGGGATGGTTCATCAAGAACGGTGCCATACCCAGACCAGTCGAATTGCCAACTCCAAAACGGCGGCGGATATCCGGGTCCATTTCAACCGCTGTATCGGGAGACTGAACCTGCGCAAGATGCTCGGCCAAATCAAGCGTGAAGGAACGGGTAAACCAAACTGATAAAAGTTCAGGTTGAAATGAACTGCGGAATTCTTCGCGATCCGCCCATTTGTCCCGGTCAGCGGCACCGAATTTGCCAGAGCCATAAACCGCGGTCGTGCGCATCAGGTAACCTACAGGCTCTATAACTTCCAAATCGGGTTGCTTACCCTTGGACAATTTGTCGATTACATATTCGAACAGCCTGACGGATCGATTTGCACGTGAAAGGCTCAGTTCACTGTCTGATATGCGGCCAGCTTCCTGAAGCGGTACATTATTTGATAATCTTTCAATATCTTCTTCAGTCGGATCGCCATCGAACAGTGTGAATGTGGCGTCCCAGGCATCAGCAATAACGCGGTCGGATCGTTTTTCAGGCGGCAAATCATGGGCAAAGGCCACCAGCGTATAATTTCGATTGGGGCCACACGCGCGATAAGTGGCGACACCCACACCCTTGTCGTCGATCCGCCAGATCGGACGATCAAACGTCCAGCCTTGCCGCTTGAGACGGCGCAGCAATACCCGCATAAAACTCAGACGACTTTGGTGAAATGTTCCCATGCGCTGCAATCGCATTACCTGGGATGCCGGCCGCAATTCCACGCTTAAATCGCGATTTTCCCTTCTTTGCGTATTGCCAGTCATTTACTTTACTCCATCAAGCCGGGCCAAAATTTTTATCGTAAAACCTCAGCCAGTTTTCTCCCATGACACCTGCCACCTCAGCTTCGGACAAACCTGCTTCCAGCAAACCACGCTCAATATTATCAAAATCCAGGTTGCCGTTGAACCAGGAAGGCATTTGCGGAAATCCGGCATTGGATGCAGAGCCTTCACCATAATCAATTTCCTTGGTCCAGCGGCCTACCCTCATCCATTCCACAATGGAGTCCGGTTGATCTTGACATAGATCAGTTCCGATGCCGATATTTTCGATGCCCATCAGATCGGCTGTTTTGGCAATCATTTCGCAGAAACTTTCCAGTGTGCAGTTCGTGCCATCCTTTAAATGGTGTGGATAAACTGAAAAACCAAGCATTCCTCCAGAACTACCCAGCGCTTTCAGGACATCATCAGATTTGTTGCGCAATGCAGAATGCCAAAAAGATGGATTGGCATGGGTAATCGCTATCGGGCGTTCGGAAACTTCCATTGCTTCCAGGGTGGAGCGTTCCGCCGAATGGCTCATGTCGATTACCAACCCAACGCGGTTCATCTCCTTGATGACTTGTTTGCCCATGCGGGTAACGCCGGTATCTTCTGCCTCATAGCACCCAGTCGCCAACAGGGACTGGTTATTATAAGTCAACTGCATGAACCGGGCCCCAAGCGTGTGACAAATTTCAACCAACCCTATATCATCTTCAATTGGAGAGGGATTTTGAAACCCAAAGAAGATTGCAGTGCGACCTTCTTTCTTTGCGCGTCTGACATCATCGCCAATGCGGCCCTGAAATATTAAATCGGGATACCGTTCAAACCAACGGTTCCACTTTTCAACATTGGCAACCGTCTCGCGAAAATTCTCGTGATAGGTAATGGTGACGTGAACAGCATCGACACTACCTTCGCGCATTTCACGAAATATTTTTTCCGACCAGTTTGCGTATTGCAGATTATCAATTCTATGCATGTTGAACCTGCAATCTACTGGGGAATGCCGGAAGCGATATAGGCCGTTTTGACGGTCGTATAGAATTCTTTCGCATAACTTCCCTGCTCTCGCGGCCCATATGAGCTGTCTCCCCTACCGCCAAATGGAACGTGATAATCCGTCCCTGCGGTTGGAAGGTTGACCATTACACATCCGCTTCGCGCATTTCTGCGAAAATGGGTGGCACGGGCAAGGTTCGAAGTTATGATGCCGGCGGTCAAACCAAAATTGGTGTCGTTGACGGTCGCCAATGCCTCTTCATACGACCCGACCTTGATGACGCAGGCAATTGGTGCAAACATTTCTTCGCGGTTTATCCGCCATGAATTGGAAGTCCCGGTAATTACAGCCGGTGTCATGTAATAACCTTCAGTATCGCGCTCCACGCGTTCACCTCCACACAGCACATCGCCACCTTCGGAGCGCGCGAGGTCCATATAGGTCAGGTTCTCGTTAAGTTGGGTTTCACTGACAACTGGCCCAATCTGTGTGCCCTCCTTCAGTGCATGGTCCACCACCATCGCATTTGCACCGGCAACCATTTTTTCTACAAATGCATCGTGGATTGATTCATGAACGATCAGGCGTGACGATGCCGTACATTTTTGTCCTGTCCCACCAAAGGCTCCGCCAAGTGCGCAGGCAACAGCAACATCAAGATCACCATCATCCATGACAGCCAAAGCATTTTTGGAACCCATCTCCAACTGCACTTTCGTCAGATTCTGGATTGCAGAAGCGGCGATCCGCTTGCCAACCGGGACAGAGCCAGTGAAGCTGATGGCATTCACCATCGGGCTTTCAATCAGGCTTTGACCAATTGCACCACCTGGCCCCATAACCAAATTGAACAGGCCTTTGGGAAAATCCTGCCTAGAGATGATTTCTGCAAGTGCAACGGCAGAAGCCGGAACCAGATTTGCCGGCTTCCAGATAACCGCATTTCCAAAAGCAAGAGCGGGTGCAATCTTCCAAACCGCAGTTGCCGTCGGAAAATTCCACGGGCTGATGATGGCGACCACGCCGACCGGCTCACGTCGCACATCGATTTCAATACCGGGACGCACGCTATCTGCAGTATCACCAATCTGGCGCAATGCCTCGGCAGCGTAGTAGGTGAAAAACTGACCAGCGCGATAAACCTCTCCCTTGCCTTCAGCAAGTGGTTTTCCTTCTTCCCGAGCGAGTAATTCCCCCAGTTCAGCGGAGCGCTCAATCAATTCATTGCCAATGGCCATCAATGCATTGTATCGCTGCTCAAGACCGGATTTGGCCCAAATTTTTTGAGCATCTGTTGCAGCAGCGAGTGCACGGTTCAATTGTGCGGTGTCAGCTTGGGCAAACACACCAATCAGATCGGAAAGGTCTGATGGATTGACGTTTTCAATCTCACCGGCACCTTTTGTCCATTCACCGGCAATAAAGTTCATTTTCTGATCAGTCACAATCCACCTCTGAATTTTTTTTCAAGGCAATATGGACAATTTCCACATATTCAGTCAAATTTAAATTTCTGTAAGGATTTTCAAATTTATTGAATCATGATCAAACTAGAAATGTTACGCTGTTTTGTTGCTGTTGCTCAGGGAGGAAATCTCTCCGTGGCGGCGGACAAGTTGGGGCGCACGCAGTCAGCCATCTCAATGGCTTTAAAGCAACTTGAAGCCGAACTTGGTGCGGAGCTCTTTGAACCAGGTCGCAAGGACAGGCTTACAGCTCTTGGTAAACACACACTTGGGCATGTAACCAAATCGATCGAGCACTTCGATCAATCTGTCCAGTCAATTCAGTCATTTGCAGCCTCAAAAACATTACATATCCGAATTGCCTCTGTTCCTTCGGCTGCGCAGGTAATCCTTCCTTCAGTATTGGAGAAGCTCATGCAGCTTTATCCAGATGTCCATGTAGAACTGAGAGACATGGACTCAGCATCAGTCATCCGGGAATTGCGCCTGGAAACTGTAGACATCGGAATAGCATCCAATGTGGTGGATTCTCGAGATCTAGACCGCAAGCACCTGATCTCGGACGCATTTGGTATTGTCTGCCACCCTGACGATAATTTGATCGAGCCTGGTGAAAGTCTCGATTGGGAGAAATTCGGGTCGCGGCCATTCCTTGCAAATGGATTATGTAAATCAATTGATGATGAAGGTTTTCAGAAACTATTGAGCAAATCGAAGCTGATGGTATTGAATACCGGATCGCTGATGGCAATGGTACGCAACCGAATGGGCATTACCTTGCTGCCAAAACTACTTGTTGGAAATTCGGGATGGGACCTGCAATTTCACGAGTTTCAGGATACAGCATTACGCCGTGACTTGTATGTCGTGCGTCGCGCTGCAAAGGCCCTAAGTCAGGAAGCGGAAGTCCTGATGAACCTGGTTTTCGATGCTGCGAAAGACGCTGTCGGCTAGTTCCTAAATCTTTAAGGTTGCGCCCTACGTGTCAGGATTGATACTGACAGCAAGTTGTATCCAACAGGCACGGACCAAGCGGCATGAACACAAAAGAAATGCTGGAAAAGCTTATTTCCTTCAATACGGTTAGTCGGGAATCCAATCTCGCCTTGATTGAATTCGTGCGGGAATTTCTCGAAAGCCACGGGGTACGATCAGAACTCACCCACAATGACGAAAAAACCAAAGCCAATCTGCACGCCGTGATTGGACCGAAAGATGTACCTGGCGTCATGCTCTCCGGCCACAGCGACGTGGTTCCTGTTAATGGTCAGGACTGGTCATCAGATCCGTTCTCCATGTGGGAGGCAGAGGGTAAACTCTATGGTCGTGGAACTGCCGACATGAAGGGGTTTATTGCCAGTACGCTTGCACTTGTTCCTGCAGCAACGAAGACAAATCTAAAGCGGCCCATTCATCTTGCATACTCGTATGACGAAGAAATTGGCTGCATCGGGGTTCGCCGAATGATCGACGTGTTGGCAGAAGCGCCTGTAAAACCCGCCTTTTGCATTATTGGCGAACCCACCAGTATGGGTGTTGCAATCGGTCACAAGGGCAAAACCGGAGCAGACTGTACCTGCCACGGCGTGGAAGCGCATTCCGCACTCGCTCCCACTGGCCTAAATGCAATTTACCTTGCCAGCGAGATGATCGGAGAAATTCGAAATTTACAGGAAGAAGTGAAAAAAACCGGCTACCGCGACAGTGAGTATGCGGTGCCATACACAACGTTACATGTGGGTACGATCAATGGCGGCACGGCTTTGAACATCGTGCCCAACGAATGCAGTTTCAAATTTGAAATACGCAATCTTTCCCAGGATGATCCGATTGCGTTGATGAAAAGGCTTGACGCGAAAGCCAGCGAGATATCATCCCGTGCCCAGAAGGATTTTCCAGGTGCCGAAGTCAATATTGAGATATTCAACGAGTATCCGGGACTGGACACCGATCCAAACGCAGAAATTGTTACTTATGTGAAGTCGTTGATCGAGGCGAATGATCATTTCAAAGTTGCATTCGGTACCGAAGGTGGGCTGTTTCAAGAGCGGCTTGGCATTCCTACAGTTGTATGCGGGCCGGGATCAATGGAGCAGGGTCACAAGGCAGATGAATTTGTAGAAATTTCGCAACTTGAAAAATGTGACCGGTTTTTAGGGCGGCTTTTGGCTGACTTGCAAAACTAGAATTGATTGGCTGGGGTGGAAGGATTCGAACCTTCGCATGGCGATACCAAAAACCGCTGCCTTACCGCTTGGCTACACCCCAACGACGATGCTTCTATAATAGCAAGTTCAAAAAGCTGCAAGCAAACACTTGTTGATATTCGTGTTTATAGCCAACAAACGTGGGGGCAGAATGGTTCGGTAAGGCGTGGTGTTTCAACCATCTTTTGTGGCAACTGTGTATTACACAATTTCCAAAACTTATTCTGACCAAGCGTGGCAATTTTTGTACTTTAATTATGGCTGCAAAATTGAATTACAAATTTCTGTAATTAAAGTTTGGAAGGCGCTTGCGCGACCTGAACATTTACCACGCCTGTTCTTTGTTGTACGTCCTGAATTCGGCTTGAACGGGAGTGCGGGGGATGAAGACAGAAACAAACCATCTGGATATTACCGGTGCGATTGAGATTATCCGAAAGGATTTGAAGCGCTTCGATCTCACCCCACATGAGCATTATGATTTTTCACTTCTGAAACGAACCGTCGATGAGATGGGCCTTCAGAATGTTTCCGGACAATTTTCAGAATCCACATTTGATCTGTTCTATAAGAACGGGTTCTGGATCAGCTTTAACGACAAGAACGGCCGCTGTGCCGCGCTAAAGGCGGTGCGATATCTGGATCAAGGGGACACGCCCCTTACTGAGCTTTGGCAAAAGGAGCAAACGCGAATTTATGACAAACCAAATTTGATAGGAAATGATCATGCCCCAACCGCATTCGATATCAAAGGCATGGTTGGTTACTCGGGAGAATTTGTACTGCTTCCCGAATATCATGGCACAGGAATATCCGGGAATATGGTGTTCCTGAGTTTTTTACTTGCCCTGTTAAAATATGACGTTGACTGGATTTACGGGCTCATGAACAAAAACCTGGCCCATTCCAGTTTTCCGAATGATTGTGGTTATACGGTTATTGAGGCAGGTGGGACTGACTGGATCACACCGCCACCAGGCATACAAAAAGACGATTATCTGGTTGCTGTTCCCGCATCACGCATTCGCCATCGCGCAAGACTTATAGCAACTGCAGGCTCAATGAGACCGGTAGCCAAGAAACAGCACAAAAAAAAGTAACGTACTCAGTTCAGCAGGCGATTTTCCAAAACCACACCTGCAAATCCAAATAATTTTCGGCTGCGAACCGGTGTACGGAATTGCGCAACCAGACGCATAAAAGTCATTGAACGCAAACCGTCATCGCAGGTTACGGCTGCATTGCAAAGTTCACAGGCCAGAAGCTCATCCCGTGATTTTTCATATGCAACTGCTGCTTCCTTTTCCAGTAGAGGATCAGGTGTTGCCGGGTTTTGGATGATACCTTCAGCCCATTTATGGCCAAAAACCTGCCGTGTGCTGGCATTGGATCCAACGGCAATTATGGGAGGACAAACCGTCAAGTCATCCCGATTGGCGCATAGAGTCAGATTGCCATAATATTGATGGAAGTATTCATCAATTTCACCATCGTTGAAGCGAACGTAGTCGGCAATGGATACGATTACCGAGAATTTGTCTCGGTCCAGCAATTCCGGATTCTGTGGGACTGATTCAAACCAGCTCATTTTTCCATCTGTCCAATAATGTTTTCCATATGGTCGAGGTAATCATACACCCCTTCCCGGATGAACAATTCATCAATGGAAGCGACGTTATAGTGATCCATTAGCCAGGCAACGGCAATCCACTCCAGACCATTTTCCTTGATCTTTTCCTCAAGTACCGTGAGCTTGCGCACCCTTGAGGCAAGAGGCGCCTCATTCAACCCCAATTCTTCACGCTTCATCATAAGATCCGGTCATACCCGTGGAAATCGCAACAATAACCCAATTTAAAGCAGTGCAACCGCAAATTGGGAAATTAATTGTTTTAAACCTGAATCAATCTCCTTTACGCAACTCTGACAAATGAATGTATGCCTTGGCGATAGAAGCGGAGATATCTTCTGAAGTGTTGCCGCTCGAAAGAACCATCGCACCGCTGTCCACCAGTGTTTCGTGTACCAGTTTCACAGCACTTTCCAGCGCTCGGTAATCGATGCCCTGTTTACCCATTGCTGCTGCAATGGAGTCTTTTTCTTTTTGTATTGCGGGTGCAGTTGCCTCTCCGTAACGCAGATACACTGGTGAAATACCAAGCGTACCAGCCAGTTTTTCCACAATGTCTCCGCGGGGATTGTGAATTACGCCATCCAGATATTTATAGAGATTGCCTGATTCCACCCCGGAGCGTCTGGAAAACTCCGCTACCGACCAGCCGGTTTTCTTGAATTCTTCATTCAGTCTATTGGCCCAGTCGTGCATTAGCAGAATTTTTCCCTTGAATTTTCAAGGCTATATATCCATTTTTTTATATAAATTTGTCAATAAATTACAATTGTAGAGCACTTATGAATTGCACGAATTGGTGATTGGAACGCTGATTATCTGACACTTTGAGGTGGATTGTATTTCTACACATTTAATGAATTGCTTGGGGCAATACGCGGTCATGGAATTTGAAAAGCCCATCTTTCTTGAAGTAGTGCCTGATCCTGCAAACTACTCATGTCGAGGGTGATGCGTGCCGAATTCGCGTTGATCCAACAAGAAGCTACAAGCAAACACTTACCAAATTTGCGCGACCCCATTTGCCGCACATTCTTCCTTGCAACTGTACGGGCGTGTAACCAGTCTCAATCAATTTTTAACAATCGTAAAATTAACAATTCATGTGCTCAACCAGCGCGCCGGACAACCGCATATTTGACATTTTTCTTTTATTATTATATATATAATAAAATATTTGATTACTACGCAAGGGAGAAAATTCAGGAGGCTGCAATGTTTGCACCCATTTCCCGTACCATTAACCACGGTATGCAAGATATGAAGAGGCGCCACAAAGAACGCCTGGAAAAGGCGGCCATGGTGGAAGCAATCAGAGCAAGGATGAAGAAGACCAGGCAAAAATATCCAAAACACCGTAAAAATGCAGGTTGGAATTTGATACGCAGTTAAGATCAAAGCCACAATGGCGCTGATAGCCTAAATCAGACCCATAATCTGACTGAAAATCAAAGCTTGTCGCTTGGCCTGATCGGATTCTTTAAACTTATTACGTTGACAATATTACGTTCACAGTCATCCTGAAGCCTGCTTTCCCAGACTTCGATCCCAATTCAGAAATTGAAGCCTGGTTCGGTTAGTTACAGCGGCATTTTATGCACAACAACAGCTATAGCAGTAACACATCAATACGCCGCGAGGCCCTACTTCAAAGGCATACCTGGGGCCAGCACGCAAAAACATCCAATCACCCTGTTCAAGCTCGATACCTTCATAAACCATCGAACCATCCATTATGAACCGAATTCCGTCACCTTCATCATGGGAGTGCTCAGGAACCTTGGTGTTTGCCTCTCCCCTGGATATATACATTGATGAAGCCTTGTCCAAAAATACAGGGAGTTGATAAAGGGTGAGGCAGAACTGGAAGTTTTTTCTCTTGTTCGGCTGAAATTGACTGGAAATGGCGGGTTTTTGGCTGTAAAAGGCTATCAAAGTTCCAAATGAACGAATTCAACGTTCTGATTTTCAAGGGATTTTATTGATTTGGAGTGGGTGCTATCCAGGGTCAGGACCCGTTAATTATTGCAAAATGGTGGGAGGGAATTTGGCTGGATGACAGGCGTGAATGCGCAGGAAACCATAAGGTTTGCAAACATTCACAACGCATCAGGCGGGCAAATTCATCCCATCCAGAGGACGCGTACCATGACTTCGAACTACTTTG
>JAJFHU010000029.1 GCA_021775455.1 Hyphomicrobiales bacterium
CCTACCGCTGATATTGTCCTGTCAGGCGCATATTGCCGGTCAAACAAAGTCAATTACAAAGATATCCGAAAAATTGCGAAACTCGTCGCCACAACAACAATCAATGAAACAGAAAGACTACTTTCCACACAGCCTCCGGACTTTGCAACCAGTCCAGAATTGCAAACTATCGAAGCCACGACACTTACGGCACGTCTGCTATGTGCTGCCAAAAGCGGGCATGCAGCAATTCAAGCCAGCGTCAGCTTCGAAACTATTCCGTTGAAAAACTCGGCTGATTGTTTGCTTTGGATAGGCATTTGAATGAGTGCGACCTTCGCTTTTGCACCTGTTATGCGCTGAAGCTTGGTGTTGGAATCAGTTTTCGCTCCAGATTTTCCGATAGCCGACATTCGCCATCCAGATACTAGACTACATTCATACAGCAAATTCATCTGGCAATTTCTAGCCTGATAGAAGTAACAATTGATCGTTTTACAACAACTCCGATTGTTGGATGTACCATCACCAGAAAACGACCAGTCAGTCGCAAACAAAGAAGCAGGCAAAGTTCACTCTTGCCAAACTGGCATACAACACACTGGGACTTTCTATGCGTCGCGCACTATTAGATAACTGGACACTTTTTCTTGGCATGGCCATGTTGATGGTCGCCAATGGGCTGCTAGTTACCCTTTTGTCTATCAGGGGGGCAGAGCTGGGGTTTTCACCGCTAACCATTTCAATCATGCAGGCATGTTATCCCGTGGGGGCACTGATTGGTACGATTACAGTGCCTAAATTGGTTGAAAAAGTTGGCCATATTCGAGTGTTTTCAGCGCTTGCCTCAATGGTCTCGGTAGCGGCGATCATCCACCTGTTAACAAGCGATCCCATGAGTTGGAGTGGAATGCGATTCCTAGCTGGTGTCTGCTTTCCCGGTCTTTATGTTGTCACCGAAAGTTGGCTGAACGCAAAGAGTGAAAATCGTATTAGGGCGCAGGTTTTATCAATATATTTCATTATCCAGACACTGGGACCGGCGGCTGGTACAGCGCTGGTTGGTTTTCCAGATCCGACCGGCAATCTGATGTTCGGGATTGTCTCGATACTGATATCAGTTTCTATTGTTCCGTTACTCCTGTCTGGTATCCATGCACCTGAATTTACCGCTCCGGACCGCATGACTGTGATCAAACTTTACCGAGTTTCGCCCATGGCAGTGACGGGTATTACGCTGATGAGCATAGGTGTCTCGGCGTGGTTTATCGCACTGCCGCTTTATGCTCTTAACCAGGGATTCTCTGCTGCCCAGGCATCGGGGGCTTTGGTCGTCGCAATGATTGCAGCCGGAGTTGTTCAGTTTCCCATAGGTTGGATTTCAGACAAGACCGACAGGCGCAACGTTGTAATCTGGCTATGCGTAATATCAGCATTTACAGCGGGCTGGCTTACGATTGACGACTCGCAGATCGTAATCGGATTTGCGGTGATTGCTGCCATGACATTACCTGTTTATTCAATCCTAGCAGCACACGCCAATGACCAGTTACTGCCCGCACAGGTGGTGCCAGCGAGCGGTACAATGGTGTTTCTACTACAACTTGGCCAGGTTTTTGGCATGTTGCTGGGACCAAATGCCATTTTCCTGGCTGACGGACGTGGATTGCAGATACTGATTTGCCTCATCAGTATTGGTGTCGCCCTATTTGCCGTGGCTCGCCGTGTTACCAAGGAGGCACCAGAAGAAACCGGCGAAGCACAGGCAATCGGTGTTATCGGCGTTGCGCAACCGGGTAACTTACATGCTCAGGCATTAGCAGTAGCAGATGAGACCATTGATGAATAATCGTGCTCACGGCCCTTAGCTGCCGTTCGGTCAGATCAGCTTTCTCAAACCAAATTTCCCCCGAGCAGACATTCGCCCTTATGAAAGTGGAATCTGCACCTCAAGGCCTGTTATGCGAACTTAGCGGAGTTTAGTGATACCAAGCCAAACGTCCGATTCGGGGTAATTTCCCAGTTTTAAATCAGTGGTGTTATGCTTCTCATTACTCTTTTGCGAAGTAGGATTAAGAATTGGACTACGCTCTATGTCCGAGTCTTACGATAGTTCGCCGGTGTTGTCCCAAGCCATCGTTTGAACGCTCGGGTGAAGGAGCTTTGCTCAGAAAAACCTGTTAGAAACGCAACATCAGCTAACGAATATTGCTCGTCCTTTAGCAATCCTTCTGCAAGCTCGCGTCGTGTATTTTCAGTCAACATTTGGAAACTCAAACCATGTTCAGAAAGCCGCCGATGGAAAGACCTTGCGCTCATACCTAAACCTTTCGCAACATCAGCCACCCGCGGTGAGCCTTCGCTCAACGCTTGCGCAATCGCGTCTTTCGCCTTTCCAACCACCGGTGGAAGCGTTGCGATTTTGGCAAGCTGGTTGTCGAGGTCTGATGTCAAATATTTCGAGATGCCCTCATCGCCGAGAATGTTTCGTCGTTCGCTGTCCTCATGAGAAATGAGGACAGCGTCGAGGTCAGCAGCGAAGGTGACTGGGCATCCGAACCACGCCTCGTGGAACGCCTTCGACTTTGGCTCCCTGTGTTTGACAAAGACTTCGAGTGGATTGAACTGAACCGGGCAGACTTGCCGCGACAGAGACACGGCACTTGCAAGCGTGGCTTCATTAGACAATCGCAAACCCAGCCGTCGCTCGCCCTCCCGATGCAGGATGAAGAATACTCCGCGCGAGTGTTGTCGAAGCTCGTAAGTAACAACACCGGTCCAAATCCGTGCATAGCGCTCGATACGCGAGCAGGAACCCATAAGGGTTGGCGCTGCCTTCCATGCAAGTCCAAGTGCACCGTATTCATCGCACCGCATGGAGGCACCGACATGAACTGGAAGTTCAGTCACGTCGATCTGCTCGGCCATGCCTTCGAGCATCTCGTAGTAAATGTTTGCTGGGATCATGACTTTCGGATCCCACGGTGCATCTGGATCAATGCCCGCGCCTTCCAACGTCTTCCGCTGATCTATGCCTGCTCCGGCAGCAGCAACCATCTTCCGTGCGAATAGAGACGTTACATAAGCCATGACCGAAGCTCGTTGGTTGGTCGATACGTGTACATTTATTCATGATAACGCGTTCATATCCACCTGTCACAGGAGGCAATTGGCACGTTTGGTCAAAACTCTGGCAATCGCGGTCAATATTCTAATCCCCCGTCCCGACTACTTCTCTGTCATCGCATTCAGCAAGGAGTAGACCCATGCAATCACAACCAATCCTCGTCGTCGGTGCCACCGGTAAGACCGGTTCACGCGTTGCCTCCAAGTTGGAGGAGAAGGGTGTAAGTGTCCGGCGAGGATCGCGCAATGCTGAAATCCAATTTGACTGGGAAATCCCTGCCACTTGGGCACCAACGCTGCAGGGCGTGACCAAAGCCTACGTTACCTACTTTCCTGATCTTGCCTTTCCGGGTGCCGTTGAGAAACTGGAAGCTTTCACTAAAGTGGCTGCTGCAAGCGGCTTAAAACATATCGTTCTTCTCTCCGGTCGCGGTGAGCATCATGCCCGTCTGGGTGAAGCAGTCGTACAGGCTTCGGGTTTGGATTTCACACTCGTCCGTGCTTCATGGTTTGCACAGAATTTCAGCGAAGGATATCTGCGCGACCCGATTCTCGCCGGTGTGCTGCCCATGCCTGGCGGCGATATTCGCGAGCCGATAATTGACATCGACGACATCGCTGATGTGGTCGTGGCGGCGCTCACGGAAGATCATCATAGAGGGCAACTTTATGAAGTCACTGGCCCCCGGCTTTTGAGTTTTGCTGATATGTCAAAGATTCTGACTGCTAAGATCGGTCGCCCTATCCAGCATATCCCAATTACGTTTGAAGACTTCCACGCCAATGTAGCGCAGGCCGGTGGTGACTTTGTTGCTGACGTATTTACTGCAATTGCTCGTGAAACGCTCGACGGCCGCAATGCCAAAATCTGCGATGGCATTGAACGGGCTCTTAGCCGTAGACCACGGAACTTTGCCGACTTCGCAGCTGCGGCAGCCTCCCGGGGCGTTTGGTCTGCCGCAGCCTGATACAGAAACCTTCCAGTAAAGATCGGAGAATACCCATGCAAATTCTAGCTTTCGGTGCAAGCAACAGCAGAAATTCTATCAACAAAGCCCTGGCGCGTTTCACTGCGACACTGGTCCCCAATGCCGATATCGAGGTCTTGGATCTGAATGATTTCGACCTGCCTATCTTTAGTGAAGATATTGAGAAAGAGATTGGACAACCCAAAGCAGCGAAGGAATTTTTTGAGAAAATTGGTTCCGCTGACGGGTTGATCGTATCATTTGCAGAACACAATGGATCCTATTCCGCCGCCTACAAGAACCTCTTCGATTGGGCGAGCCGGATTGATCAAAAGGTATTCCAAGGCAAGCCGACGATCTACCTTGCGACCTCTCCTGGCCCGGGTGGTGCGGGGAGTGTATTAGCCTCAGCGAAAGGCTCGGCCCAGTTCTTCGGGGTGGATCTAAAGGCGGCTGTTTCCGTTGCCAATTTTTATGATGTTTTTGATGCTGAAACTGGGCGCATCACGGAGCCGAACGCGTTGGTAGACCTGAGTTCCGCCGCCAAGGCTCTTGCCTTACAAGATGTTCCAGTACTTGGAACCCAACCGAGTAAGCCTTATCAAATTATGCAGGGTGCCTGAAAACACCTCGCCACCGCTTAGAAAGGAAACGAAATGTCGACCTGGTTTTTCTTGCTTACGCAATTTTCAATTATTGCCTATGCCCTATTGGGCGGTGTATTTCTTGCATTCTCTGATTTCATCATGCGGTCCTTAGCAAAGACCAGCGGCGTTGGCGGTGTGGAGGCCATGCAAGTTATTAATCGCGAAGTCTTACGCTGGGTTTTCATGGCGCTTTTCATGGGTATGGCTCCGGTGTCGCTGTTGATCGCGCTTTATAGCGGCATTGTTATCGGCGAGACATCAGGTTTGCTGATGATGATGGCTGGACTTGTCTATTTCATCGGTTGCTTCGGTGTAACCATTTTCTGCAACGTTCCCATGAATGAAGCGCTGGCTGGCATGGATATCAGTCTTGAGGCCACCCGAGATTACTGGACAAAAACGTATCTTCCTAAGTGGACGTTCTGGAACACGGTGCGGACGAGCGCCTGCGCGATATCTGCCGGATTGTTGCTTTTTGCTCTACTTTCGGGGGCAACTCATATGATCTTGCCGATTTAGGGTGGGGTTAGGTTTTTTATTCGTTTTCAAAAAACAGTAAGCGTGTTGTGGTCCGACTAGCCATCTCAAAGCGGCCCATTCAATCCAAAAAAGCGAATGGGCAGGTTGGGCTCGGAGTCGTCTTTGCTGTTTCAGAATCAATAACTGATTTGATCGGCGCTCACGGCCCATACCGGGCATTAAGCGGCACTTGCTAACACCGATCCGAATTTCACCAAAGCGGACAATCGTAGATGGATGGCAGTCAGCTTCTGCAATGCATTGGGAAGAATCTATTTTACCTTTTGCATTGAAATTCATCAAATTTGACATCCGTTCTTTGTTTTGCTTATCTGAACAAAACAAGAACAAATAATCACTCATGTCTCAACGTGCGTACATCATGGAAAGCCTGCGCCAATCCGTTGCCAAAATTGATGGGAGACGGGAGTGTCTCGCCATGGCAACGCATCATGAACGTTTGAGGATTGGAATTGGTGAGATTGACACGCTGCTGGGAGATCGCATTGCGCTCAACGAATTGCATGAAGTTAGATGCTCGTTTTCACGCGACATCGGTTGCGCCTGCGGCTTTGTTGTGGCGCTCACGGCACAACTGAAAAGCGCCGGAAAAATTGTCTGGATCACCGAACCTGCCATTGGTGATGCGGGTAGATTGTTCCCAGATGGTTTGGCGCATTTTGGTTTTGATGCTGAGAGGCTGGTTCAAATCAATCCGCTGCATTTGAACGATGCATTATGGGCTGCTGGTGAAGCAGCAAGAAATGGCAGCCTTGCAGCGATTGTCTTTCACGTAAAGGGTAATCCAAAGATGTTTGATCTGTCTGTCAGCCGGAAACTGATGCTGCGCGTTCAAAATAGCGGCAGGCCATTTTTCATACTCAGGCAAGCAGGGCAAGAGGAAGCATCGAGTACGGCTACACGATGGTATGTGCAGCCCGAGCAATCGCTTCCAGACAACAACTTTGAAAAGGGTGTGGGGCACATGCGGCTGCGCCTTACCCTTGAAAAGAACCGCAACGGTCAGACGGGACAATGGCTGATTGCATACAACCCACAATCAAGGTCCTTTGAACATGCCGCATCAAACACAGCCACAACGCATTCTGGCCTGCCAGTTTACGCACCTTTCCACCGACCGGATCTGTCGGCACAGATGGGGCAAATTCTGGCGCCTGAACGGGAAAAGCGGCAAACCTCCTGACAGCGCACCCCTTGTTGTTGTCGATACATTAAAGAACGCAGTTCGTATCGTCGCTCTGCAGGCTGATAAAAGATTGTCCGGCATCTCCATTGAACAAACCCTGGGAGATGCCCGCGCCATCAATCCTGACATTGATTGTGTTCAACATGATGTGCACGCAGATATGAAGCTACTCAAGCAGATTGCCAGATGGTGTGAACGCTATACGCCCTTGGTGGCGCTGAGCGGTAAAGATGGCCTCTTTCTCAATATTACCGGCTGCGTCCATTTGTTTGGCGGCGAAAAAGCCATGCTTGAGGATATCATGGTACGCTTAAAGGCCCAGGGCTTTGCTGTCAGGCTTGGCATTGCCAATACGGCTGGCGCTGCATGGGCTCTATCCCGATACGGCGATTGCATGATTGCGCCTCAAAATGCCCGGGCTTTGCTTGAACCGCTGCCGCTTGATGCGCTGCGGCTTTCCAAAACAACTGTCAGGGAATTGGCGCAGCTTGGTTTCAAAACCATTGGATGTCTGGCTGACCTTCCACGTGCACCCATTGCTGCTCGTTTTGGTAATGAAGTGCTGTTGAGACTGGATCAGGCTCTTGGTCGGGAAGATGAAGCCTTGTCTCCTTTCCAGCCGGCAGCCGAACTGGTTCATGAAAAACGCTTTTCCGATCCTGTTGTCCATGAAGACGGCATCAGGGCAACCATCCTGATTTTGGCAAAACAACTTGCCCTGCGGCTCGAAGAGCGCGGGCTTGGCATGCGCAAGTGCAAACTCTTGCTGTTTCGGGCTGACGGGGAAGTAACATTTCTTGAAGTTGAAGCCTCTATTCCGATGCGCGATGCCAAGCGCATTGCTGCCTTGTTTGATGAGCGGTTGGCAAACTTGCGCGATGAATGGGATGCGGGATTTGGTTTTGATGTTGTGCAATTGTCCATACTGCGCAGTGAAAGACTGGAGGCCAGGCAAGAAGACATGATTACAGGATGCCTCTCGCAAGAAAAACTTTCCCGGCTTGTCGATCATCTCTCAGCCCGACTTGGTTCAGACCGGGTGCAGGTTTACCAGACAACCGCGACCCATATCCCGGAGCGGAGGTCTTCACTTGCTCCAGCAATGCATAATCAGCCGCAACAAGCTGCAACGGAAAAAACAGATACTGCCATACGCCCCATCCTGCTTTTCCCCCGTCCTGAACTTACTGAAGTCATGGCAGAGGTTCCCGAAGGCCCCCCCATCCGCTTTCGCTGGCGCAAGGCGCAATATGAAGTCACATGCTTTGAAGGTCCGGAGCGCATTGCCTGTGAGTGGTGGAAGGATGGCAGAAACGCGCATACACGGGATTATTTCCGCATCGAGACCAGTGAAGGGTGCCGCCTTTGGCTGTTCCGGTATGGATTATATGAACGCGAGACTGATGCGCCCAAATGGTATGTGCAGGGGATATTCGCATGAGTGCTTGTGTTGAACTTTCCGCTGTCAGCAATTTTTCGTTTTTGCGTGGCGCATCCCATGCAGAAGAGTTGGTGGTGAGTGCCAAACGACTTGGCCTAACCGGTCTTTCCATCACGGATCATAATACGGTTGCCGGACTGGTGCGCGGGCATATGGCCGCGAAGGAAGCGCAATTGTCCTTTGCGCCCGGCTGTCGGCTTGTGTTTATGGATGGATCGCCGGATGTTTTTGTCTGGCCAGAGAACAGATCCGCTTGGGGCAAACTTTGTGAACTCTTGAGCCTTGGCAAGCGCCGTGCACCTAAAGGTGAGTGCCATTTAGGTCTGGAAGACTTGCTGGCACACGGCGAAGGGCTCTTTATGGCCATTCATCCCGTTAAACAAAAAACAGCGGATTTGGTGCCCGCTATCAGTCAACTCAGAAGCACATTCGGTGATTATGTACATTTGGGTTTGGTTCGCGCCTATGGCAGTGTTGATCAGCGGCGCATGATTGAGATCAGGCAATTGTCCGGTGATACACACACACCGATGATAGCGCTGGGAGATGTGCTGTACCACAAGGCTGAACGCCGTCCGTTACAGGATGTTATGACTTGCATCCGGAAGGGCGAAACGCTCGCTGCCATCGGCACCCAGCTGGAGACCAATGCCGAACGGCATTTGCGGTCTCCGCAGGAAATGCTCCGCTTGTTCAAGGGGTATGAGCAGGCGGTTTCGCAAGCCGTCAATCTGTTCAACAAAATGCACTTCTCGCTTGATGAGCTCAAATATCGGTACCCCGATGACCCCGTATTTGAGGAACTGGGAAGCAAGCCTGTTCCTTCGCAGAAGGCATTGGAACAACTGACCGCAAAAGGGTTGAAGCAGCGCTACCCGCAAGGAGCGCCCAAGAAGGTTCTGGATGCGGTTGCCCATGAAACAGCACTGATCGAAAGGCTGGAATATGCGCCTTATTTTCTGACTGTGTATGACATGGTGCGTTTTGCCCGCAGTCAGGGCATCCTGTGTCAGGGTCGAGGGTCAGCTGCCAATTCTGCTGTCTGCTATTGCCTTGGCATCACCGAGGTTGATCCCGGAAAAGTCGATCTGCTGTTTGAGCGGTTCATTTCCGAGGAACGCAATGAGCCGCCGGATATAGATATAGATTTCGAGCATGAACGGCGCGAAGAGGTTATCCAGTACATCTACCAGAAATACGGACGCGAAAATGCCGGACTTGCCGCCACTGTTGTGACCTACCGGGCCCGTTCGGCAATCCGCGAAGTCGGCAAGGTGTTTGGCCTTTCCGACGATGCCATCACCGCGATTTCCGGTACCAAATGGGGAAGTTGGTCAAGGGAGATAAGCAAGGAAGACACCGTGCGTGCGGGTCTCAATCCTGATGATAAACACCTTGCCCAATTACTCGACATTGCACAGCAGATTGTCGGCTTTCCCCGCCATCTCTCCCAGCATGTTGGTGGATTCGTGATTACACGCGACCGGCTTTCCTCCCTCATTCCGATTGAGAACGCGGCAATGGAAGACCGCACGATTGTGGAATGGGACAAGGATGATCTGGAAAGTCTTGGCATGCTCAAGATTGATGTGCTGGCTTTGGGCATGCTGACTTGTATTCGCAAGGCATTTGACTTGCTTGACTATCATTACGACCGCAAGGAAACACTTTCGTCGCTCAAGGATGGTGATGTGCCGACCTATGACATGATTTGCCGGGCGGATACCATCGGTGTTTTCCAGATTGAGAGCCGTGCGCAAATGTCTATGCTGCCAAGGCTTCGACCGCGCACCTATTATGACCTTGTGATCGAAGTGGCAATTGTCCGGCCTGGACCCATTCAGGGCAATATGGTGCACCCTTATCTAAAGCGCCGTCAGGGCAAGGAACCGGTCATTTTTCCCAGCAAGGAGTTGGAGGGCGTTCTGGGCAAGACGCTGGGTGTGCCGCTTTTTCAGGAGCAGGCAATGAACATTGCCATCGTCGCAGCCAAGTTTCCGCCTGGAGAGGCCGACAAGCTCCGGCGGGCCATGGCGACTTTCCGGCGAGTGGGAACCATTGGTTCCTTTCACAAAAAGATGGTGGAAGGCATGGTGGCCAATGGCTATGGCCGTGAATTTGCCGACCACTGTTTCAGGCAGATTGAAGGCTTTGGTGAATATGGCTTCCCTGAAAGCCATGCGGCAAGTTTTGCGTTGCTGGTTTATGTTTCCTGCTGGCTCAAATGCCATTACCCGGATGTCTTCTGTGTTGCCATTCTCAATTCACAGCCGATGGGATTCTATGCGCCGGCTCAACTGATCCGCGATGCAAGAGAGCATGGCGTCGAAATGCGGTCTCCAGATGTCAACTTTTCTGACTGGCACACACTTTTGGAGCAGGATGCCGTATCCTGTCCCGTCAACCCACAGCATCAGGAGATGACCGGTGTCATGAAGAACACCCATGCGGTGCGAATCGGCCTGCATCAGGTAAAAGGGTTCGGTGAGCAGGATGCGAAGATGTTGATAGCGGCAAGGGGCGCTGGCTATGACAGCGTGTGTGATTTATGGATGCGTTCCGGTATAGCAAGGCGGGCAATTGAGAAGCTGGCTGAAGCCGATTGCTTTCGTTCAATCGGCCTGGACCGTCGCACTGCACTTTGGGCCGTAAAGGCGCTTGATCCACTGTCCAGCGCCGAGCGGTTGCCGCTCTTTGCGGCTGCTGATCATGAGAACTTGCAAATGGAACCGGAAGTGCATCTGCCACCCATGCACTTGGGCGAGCACGTAATGATTGACTATCAATCCCTCGGCTTTTCTCTCAAGGCACATCCGGTGAGCTTCCTGCGCGCACAATTGCGGCAACGCAGGTTTATTCCGAATGTGGAGTTGCGGGATCTTCCCGGCAACAGGATTGTCACTGTTGCAGGCTTGGTGCTCGTTCGCCAAAGACCCGGTTCAGCCAAGGGTGTGATCTTTGAGACCATTGAAGATGAAACCGGCGTTGCCAACATCATTATCTGGCCGAAGACGTTTGAGAAATATCGCAATCTGGTGCTTGGCTGCCGCTGTGTCGGCATTCGGGGAAAGCTGCAAAACGTCGACAACGTCATTCATGTGGTGGCGCATCATGTTGAGGACATAACGCCAATGCTGTCAGCGCTTCATGATTCCGCCACAGCCATAGAAAGCCTTGCCAATGCTGATGAGGTGCGCAGGCCTGTCGAAGATATAAGGCAAAAGATCAAACCTGCCTCCTGTCTGCACCGATTGCTGCAAGACGCACCGGAACTGAAAACCGACTACACAAAGCTTGCGGTCCAGCGCCAAACCCGGACCAGCTTGCCCAAAGGGCGGAATTTCCATTGAGAACAGATTTCTGCTTTAAGAAAGCTGCATCACAATCCAATAAGCGATTGAACGGCAAACTGGGTGGGTAAAGATAATTCATAAATCCGAGAAGAAGGTTTGTAAGGGGCTCCTTCCAGACCTTTGTGCCGTGTTTCTAGTATGCTTTTGAATGTCAGCACAATGTTGATGGTGCGGTGGTGAGGGATGGTTAGGAGAAAGTGTCATGAACACTCCCAACCTACCGATGATAATTCCACCACGCTACGCATGGAACAGAGGCCGAATAATTGGCCAGAAGCGACCGCTAATGCCCAAACATGTTTGGGCAATTCGTGTCCGGTTAGAACTGGCTGAAAACCATCGTGATCTGGCCCTGTTTAACATGGCAGTGGACAGTAAGCTTCGTGGCTGTGACCTTATCTGCTTGAAAGTGCCTGATGTTTACACATCGGGTAGAATTAAGGAAAGAGCTTCGGTTGTTCAGAGCAAAACCGGCAAGTCAGTTCAGTTTGAAATCACGGAAGGCACACGGAAATCACTTCGTGAATGGATTGGTCATCCAGGAATGACAGGTTGTGATTTCCTTTGGCCAAGCAGGTTTCATGCACCTGATCATATCTCCACAAGGCAATATTCAAGATTGGTAAAAGATTGGGTGACATCAATTGGCTTGGAACCAAGCGATTACGGAACGCATTCACTCAGACGAACAAAAGCTGCACAGATCTACAAGAAGACTGGGAACCTCCGAGCTGTTCAGCTTTTGCTTGGCCACACGAAGATGGACAGCACAGTTCGATATCTCGGTGTCGAACTGGAAGACGCACTAGCGATCTCTGAAAGTGTAGAAATTTAGTAAACACGTTGGACCGGCTATGTTGCCGGTCCATCTCTACTCAATGTCCACTTTTCATCGCTTGATAGAGATACCGCAAAAATGATGAATGGCTTCTTCCCCCCATAATTTCCGTTCAGGCCATAGTTCCTGTCCATTAGGCGCTGACGTTAGACACCTCACCCCAGCTGACGTCTACTTCGGACGCGGCCAATCAATCTTGGAACAAAGGGAAAGGATCAAACAAAAGACATTCAAACAGCGGCGCTTGCAATACCGTAAACATGCCGCCTAATATCAACTGAAAGTTGAGCCAGATACTCGCTTAGCTCACGCCACAAACAGTCCATATTTATCTGACGACGGACACGCAGGAGCCAATCGCGGCGTCAGGTCTGAACCCCCACCCTCCTAAGTGCTCGTCGTATAGACAACGAGGGCAATCACTATGGCGATAGTTACGAGCGATACGCTCCACACCTGCCATCTCTGCATCCCACGCATGCTAAACGACTCGCGGGCAAACTTGTCTGGATCTTTATTTGTCTGTTTCATTGTTTTCATCTCCGTTAATTCACTGGTGTGTCAGATACAACGCGCGCCGAAGCACATTGGTTCCGTCCTGTTCGATGCCTCCGGTAATCGCTGCCAAGTTATCCGACCGGGCTTCACGTACTCTACGCTTTTTGGAACTAGGGCTTCGTCCGTTGTCCGCTTCCTTTTGCTCGAAGGACAACTCGTGTCACTTCCTATGTCGAGAGGCATACATTCAGTGTGGAAAGACCTATCAAGGAACAGAATGACATGCGATTAGGCGACCGGCACTAATCCAGATCAGTGTTTGGGTCGGACAGGGGCATTGTCACATTAACTACTGAACGGTACAGGGATTTCTCACCGCTGTAATTCAAGCAGCAGTGCTTGCATATCCCCACACCTTGAACGCATCGACACGATACTTCTTAAAGTCGGTTCGATTAATGAGATGTCGTTGGAGATAGAAGGTGTTGTAAGTGGCAGATTGAACATTGAGAAATCTCTGGGTGGAGCTGGGTGATTTAAACTTTTGCATCTTTCGTTCTCTCCTTCGAACAGGCTGATGTGAGTTTTCCGTTCTGTTGTTTGCACGTTTGTTATCAATGTGTTCCGCGTTTAAGCCCAGCTTCTTGAATGAGGTAGACAAAAACCGCATCGCGCTGCCAGCATTTTGCCTTTAGTTCGGGCATTCCTTTTTGCCATGTTGATTGTGCTCGTTGTATTGATTGCCCTCACCGAGGCAGGCGTGGCCATCGGCCCTATGTTGGCGGGAGCCGGAATATTCGGCGTGGTTTTGGGTATGGGTGCTCAAAGCCTTCTAAAGGATATCCTGGCAGGTGTTTTTTACATTATCGATGATGCATTCAGGATTGGTAAATATATCGAAATAGGAACGCTTCGGGGAGAAGTTGAGACTATCTCACTACGATCAATGCAGGTTCGCCATCACCGGGGCGCATTGCATACAATACCGTATGGCACGATCCTTTCTATATCAAACTTAAGCCGTGATTGGGTGATTGTGAAAATCGTTTTTCAACTGCCACTGGATACGGACCTAGTGCGGCTCAAACAAATCGTAAAGCGAATTTCAGCAGAGTATATGGAGAATAACAAACTCGCACCGTTCATACTTCAACCTCTAAAATTTCAAGGAGTTGACGAGTTTGACTTGAACGGGATTTTTGTCAGATTGAAATTCATAACAATTCCGGGCGAACAGTTCGTGATACGGCGTGAATTACTATTGCGTTTGAAAACTGCCTTCAGTGAGGAAGGTATTGAATTTGCCAAACGAAGCGTCACGGTTAACTCAATAGACCCAAAAGCTATTGCCGCAGCAGATGATCACGATGAACTATAATTTTGTTTGACCTCAATACCGACAAATCATCAAAGCTAAAACAATTCTGAATAGAAATTTCCGCATCGGGTCATTTGGTCTTCCCCATGTTTCGTGGACGGTTCAAAAAGATCCGGTTGCCTGACTGGGCAGGTTGTATATTGCGCCGGTCGAAGTGCGCCCTCACAATACAGAGTGGTCACCGGGCTGGGTTTCTCATCACCAAATCAGCCCAATCAAGTGCGGACCACAGCCTGACATGACAGATCAGGGTCGGATTCGCGGTCCGATGCCTATTGTGCTAACTTTGTCGGCGATTGGTTGGTACCATTTTGGAAATCCCGGCTTAATTGAATAGTCTGAAGGAAAATCGGGAAATGAACAGGTTCAACTGGCTACTGGCAAGCTTAATCATCACAATGACGGTCATCACAACCTCTGATGTGTATGCCGAAGGGCGAACCTTTGCGGGTGTATTAGTTTGCGCTACAGAAGATAGTTGGTCTGCAACTATTGCCGCGAAGAAACGATTTCAATGCACGTTCTCGGAAAAAAATAGCGAAGTACGCGGAATGTACGTCGGGGAAATTCGGAGTTTCAATTTGGATGTCGAAATGACAGGCGACACTGTTCTCATGTGGCAAGTGAGTGGTATGCCAGAGAAAATTGGCGAAAATTATGAGCCGGGAGGATTGGAGGGCTCGTATGCAAACGCAGAAGATGCTTCGGAAGAAGACTTGCAGCTCAGCAGGAATGCGCTTGTCGGATTCGGGCCTCGTTCCTTTGTTCTGCAGCCGATCAGCGTGCAAGTAGAGACTGGACTCAGTATTGCGGCCGGAGTACACCATTTGGTTCTAACTTATGTCGGTCCAATATTGACCTAGCGCATTTTCCGAACTGATTGAATCGGAGGGGATTCCCACTGAAACATCTTTTTCTCCAATCCTCAATTACATTGGTTTCAATAATAGGAGGAGCAGATTTGTAAACAGCTTCCGGAAAATTTTCGCCGGGTGGGTAGCTAATGTTCAAGTATCGCGAACCTGAGGCACCTGTGAATCAGGGTGGGCAAATTTAGCGGCGATTTTCGATATTTTACTCTGATAGCAAAAATGCAATACTCCGCAATTTTCGAGTTTTTCAATAGTATCTGCCAGTAATGGACACTCTGGATATTTTACTTCTGCGTAGCTTTTTCGATCTTCGATAGATAAGCTTCCGGCCAGGAAGGATCGTAGGGTTGCCGCCATTCTATTTGCCGATGCCTGCTTGAGAGATGGGCACAAGCGACGGTGTACGACTATGTTGGCATCAAATCTATAATTATATAACCTTGGAGGAATCACATGGACGATACCATGCTTGATGTATCGATGCGAAAGTTCCGCAAACTGGTTGGGGCAACCTCACAACAGCAGATTGAGAACGCTGTGCGCGAATTTGACCGAACATCCAGAAAAGTTGCGGTCAAGATGGTTCTAACCGGCGGTGATATAGGTCTAGCCACACTGTCACTGGCAAAATTGACCTGGGTGAAGCGTAGGCCGCAAAACTGGTTGCAAGGATGAGCCAATGTTGTCGCATTATACTGTTGGGCTAAAGCTGAAGGGAAAAGCGGACCGCGTTATGGTGGATGCTGAAGACGCGCTCATCGCGGCTCTTAAAGTCAAGGCTGAGCATTCGGATGCAACAATCACCTATGTTCGTCGGCAAAATCGCCGAGGTGACTTGCGGCATCCAGCCCATACCCTCGCCGAGGATACTAGCTGAACCAATTTTCGAAAATACTGGCTCCCTTACCACGGTCGTTGTGTTCAATAATGCGGTGGGCATCCTCGACAGAACCGCCGTCAATGCTGTCATTGAGCGCCGGGGTATCAATATCGAAATGCGGATAGCCAAATTCGAGCAGGCCCTGGAATTGCGACTTCTCAAAAAAAGCATGATCGGGCCAACGAAGTTCCGAATGCAAATTGGGTCGCATTTATAAAAGGTTTTTCAACACAACTGCTATCGAGCTCTTCTCGAACATTCCTGCAAGGTTGGCGGCGAATACTGATTTCGGTCTTTTTAAGCCCCAGTTGCAATGCCGCCTCACAAAGCGCTGGGGAGGACCAACAAACCGCAAGTTCCATTTTGATCATACTGTTTAAACCCGCAAAACAATCGATGTCTCTTGCACGCTAAGTGAAGACTGCACAATCATAAAGCAAAGCCACTCGATATCTAATGCGTTAGATTAATTTCCACCTAATGTTGGAATGATGCTGTAGTAGGCTGTGCCATTGCAGTCTAGTTAGACATCAGCGCCAAAGAAAGATTGCGCAAACTTAGGGCTATCACGACAGTGGCAACCGCGATCATGACCGGTTTTTCGGGTAGATGTTTGGTTGCGTAGGCCGCAAATGGCGCCGCAAGGGCGCCGCCAATGACGAGGCCGGTTATAACCGGCCAAAGGGCGACCCCAATGGTCGCGACAAAGGTCGCGGTAACCGTGGTTGTCACGAAGAATTCAGCCGCGTTGGCAGAACCTATGGCAAAGCGTGGATTAATGCCGCGCACAATCAGGGTTGTAGTAACCATCGGTCCCCAACCGCCGCCGCCGATTGAATCGAGGAACCCTCCTATGAGGCCTAGGATTCCGATGTGTTTGGAAGAAATAGATGGTCTTTGTGTGTTCCAAAGTGCACGCCGCAGGATAACAAATCCCATGATCACCAGATACACACTGACTACTGGTCGAATATAGGCACTTGATACCGTAGCCAGGATGTAGGCACCGATGGCGCCACCTACCATCCCTGGAAGGGCAAGCCGTTTGACCAGGCCTCGATCGATATTTCCCACACGCCAATGCGCGGCACCGGAGGCAGCCGTGGTAAAAATTTCAGCGGCATGTACTGAAGCGCTAGCTGTCGCTGCAGTGACTCCCGAACTCATAAGAACTGTCGTGGCAGTCAGGCCATAGGCCATACCAATTGCACCATCAACAATTTGCGCAGCAAATCCAATGGCGGCGTAGAGTAGAATGTCATCTATAGCGGTCAATTTTTTCGTCCGACTAGGGTAAGTTTTGGGGCAATTTTGGGCCGTATGCCTAGGTACCGGAGATAGGTAGGAAACGCTAGCGATACTCTCACAGTTGACGTGGCAATATCTGAACTTGAAATTGCGGTTGGTCGTCAAACTCTAAGAATTAATTCGTACGAAACCGGCGTGCGCGCAGTTATGATGACGGAATTCGATCGAACCGACCCCATACATTCGCTGTTATGCGGCCAAACTGAACATTGAATGAAAACTGATTACTCGTTCGTAGCGTACGAAGCTCAAAGAACTGTAAACCCGGACTTTTGGATTGTTTTTGATACAGGAGAGATCACTCCTCTAATTTAGGTCGTCTCCATCTTACATATGACAGACAGCCATGAATAGTTCGCCGCGAGACCTGCGCGCTCATCAGGCCTTGGAATTGGACCAAACACGATGAAGCGCATATCTTTATTTCTCGCAACCAACATAGCAGTTCTGCTCGTAATTGCTGTGATTGCGAATATTCTGGGTCTGGGGCAGATCGCTGATAGCAGTGGGCTCAATCTGGGTTCGCTATTGGCACTGTCAGCGATCATCGGCTTTACAGGATCGATAATTTCATTGCTCATCTCGAAACGGATGGCCAAGTGGCAAACCGGTGCTCACGTGATTACCCAGCCGGTAAGCGTCGAGGAAAGATGGCTACTAGAATCGGTAAGCAAGCTTGCCACGAAAGCCGGAATCAAAACACCCGAGGTTGCCATTTATGATGGGGAGGCAAATGCCTTCGCGACCGGTGCCTTCAAAAATTCTGCGCTGGTGGCTGTTTCAACAGGGCTTCTTGAGGCCATGAATCGGGATGAAGTGGAAGCCGTCCTCGCTCATGAAGTTGCTCACGTCGCCAACGGTGACATGGTTACAATGACTCTCATCCAAGGCGTGTTGAACACATTCGTGGTTTTCCTGTCGCGCATTGTCGGTTACATTGTTGACAAGCAGCTGAACCGGAATGGGAACGGTCAGGGTGTTGGCTATTTTGTTACCTCGATCGTGTGCCAGATTGTTTTCGGCATTCTTGCCTCCATGATCGTTGCTTGGTTCTCCCGCCATCGCGAATTTCGAGCGGATGCAGGGGCGGCCGACTATATGGGTCAGCCGAACAGCATGATTGGCGCATTGATCCGCTTGGGCCGCATCGTACCTGGCCCTCTTCCAAAGTCCATTCAGGCATCGGGCATAAGCGACAAGCCGAGCATAATGGCACTTTTCTCGACTCATCCACCGCTTGAGGATCGGATTGCCGCGCTGCAACACAGTAGGCATTAGTTATCTTGAGGCTTGAGTTGCTAAACTTTACGGCGTGGATTCTCCGTGTCCGCCAAAACTAATGGGAAAGCAAAAATGACAGTTCAAAGAATACTAAACAGCAAGGGTACTGCTGTCCCAACAATTTTACCCGACGCGACCATCGTCGATGTTATTGCCCGCCTTGAGGAAGAAGATTCAGGAGCGCTCGTCATCAGCAGCGACGGAAAAGCCATTGAAGGCATTATTTCTGAACGCGATGTCGTGCGCGGGTTGCGCAAATTCGGGACCGATGCAATGGCTAAGAAAGTAACCGAATTGATGACTGAAAAGGTCATTACCTGCAATGACAACGATCGGGTTGCCGGCGTAATGGCGATGATGGACGACAAGAAAATCCGACACTTACCTGTCGTAATTCATGGAAATCTTGCTGGGATGATCAGCATTCGCGACATCATAAAGCTCCGCCTTGATGAAGTGCAGGCCGAGGCCGAGGCAGATGCGAGCATATATCGGCCTCGGATGATTTCGGCACTGCCAACGGATGGGAAATCCGGTTATTGTTCAAAGATTAAGGAAAACTAGAGGCAAAGAATAAAATGGAAACGCTTCTGACACTGGCCACGCAGCCCGCCGCTTGGATTGCTTTGGCAACTCTCATCGCAATGGAAGTTGTGCTTGGCATCGACAATTTAATTTTCATCTCAATTTTGACCAACAAGCTTCCCGAGCAAGCTAGGCCCCGAGCCCGGCGCATTGGTATTGGCGGAGCGTTGGTGCTGCGCCTCGCGCTGCTTGGAACAGTCGCCATCATCGTCAAACTGACCGCCCCAATTTTCACGGTCTTCGAGCATGGATTTTCATGGCGTGACCTGATCCTGATCGCGGGGGGCCTCTTCTTGGTGTGGAAGGCAACCATGGAGATTCACCATAGTGTTGATCCAGACCCCGGGCCAGACGCCCTTAACGCTACTGTTGCATCGTCGAACGTTGGCGCAGTCATAGTTCAAATCCTCGTTCTCGACTTGGTGTTTTCCATAGACAGCATTATCACAGCCGTCGGCATGACCGAGCACATTCCGATTATGGTCATCGCCGTTATCGCCGCTGTTTTGGCGATGTTGCTGGCAGCCACTCCACTCGCTAATTTTATCCATGCCAACCCGACAATCGTGATGCTTGTGCTCGGGTTCCTCTTGCTGATCGGAACAACATTGATTGCTGAAGGCTTCGGAGTACACGTCCCGAAAGGGTACATATACGCAGCGATGGCATTTTCCGCTCTGATCGAAGGTCTCAATATGCTCTTTCGAAGCGCCCGCCAAAAACGTGCGGAAAGTGAGTTGCTATAAAGCAATGTGCATCGAATGAATACCATTGAGGAAGGAGCGTCGCATTCGTGAAACAGGATAATTCTCCACCTACCACGGAGCGAACCTCAATCCTTCTGAAGCAATTGCTTGCCAAGTTACCCGAAGATGACGTCTCCGTCGGGTTCATTGTCCTGCAGATGCGGCGACGGTCATTCGGTGGGATATTCATCGTTCTGGCGGCATTCGGGCTTTTACCCGGCATCTCGTTCTTTGCAGGACTTGCGATGCTTGTGCCGGCTTTTCAGATGGCGCTTGGCTTTCGCGCACCGTTGCTACCACGTTTCATTCGTCAACGCCGAATCGGAGTAACGGCAGTTCGAGCCCTGGGCAACAGGGCAATTCCGTGGATTGAGAAAGCAGAGTTTTACATTAAGCCGAGATGGATTCCTTTGACTCTGCCTCCGGTGCCTATGATCATCGGTGTCCTCACAATAGGCCTAGCTTTGGTCCTCATGCTTCCGCTGCCGTTTAGCAATTTTCCTCCGGCGCTGGCGTTGATATGCTTCTCTTTGGGACTTCTCGAACGGGACGGAATGATGGTCGGTTTCGGTCTCATTCTGGCAATAACTGCGCTGATTGTAGGTGGAGTCGTGGCGATGATTGCATCGGAGGCATTACTGCTGCTGGTCAAACAGCCTCCCGACTGGCTGTCATGGAAGTATTTTTGATAAGACCTCTATTCCCCCAAATCTGATCCAGTAAAACAGTTAGACTCAGTAGTTCGACAAACATCATCCGTCCGCAATGGGTCATCATTGACGAGAGCAATCCATTCGAGTTGTTTCGATTGCGACAATGCCATTTTGGTAAAAATGGGCTCGGAGCGGTCATGCGGCTACGCAGCATCACGAAAACAATCTCCGTCGGATAGATGTCCGCTCTTCACAAATTGACATAACCTCTGCGCAGTTGCGGTGAATTCACACTTTCCGCCCATTGTCGCCGTTACAAAGTATTTTGCTGACACAAAAAACCCCCGGCTATTGCCGAGGGTGGTTATTGGAATAGGCTTAGTTGACCGTCTTTTGGATCACTGATCTTGTAAACCGCACGCGCCATAGCGATGGTAGCGCTGCCCGTAAAGAGCGGCTTTTCTTGGACGTGATTGACAATGTGCCAGCCACCCCAAATGCGCAGGCTTGGTCCGGCAAAAGAAATCAATGGGCGACCGGGCCCACCACTACCACCAAAGATGCCAAGAACCTTCTGCAGCGCAGTGGCCAGTTCCTCATCGCTCATGCCGGTTTTGATTGCTTGTGAGTATCTCCTTGGCAGGGAAGCGGTGGCCAGTTTGAAGATCATGACCTTGTCAGCTTCGGTGAGAGACCGGTTAATATCATCCGCCATCAGTATTCATTGGCAATCATGATGGTCAAAACCCGAACGGTCTTGGTAACGTCCGATGGGTCTTCCGAACCGTGCAGCATGTCCGGAGCATAACAGTCGATTTTCCAGAAGAGCTTTTCACCGAGAATTTCCAGTGATCCAAAGTCGTGTTCGCCATAGGGATCATTGGCTTCAGAAAACGCATCAAAGCTGCGAACAGCCTCGATCACCTGACCAAGTCTCATTTGGGGATCAATATCGGTGAGGCTTTGTACCCCTGCCGTCATCAACACCTGACCTGGGATGCCGCTATCCCCCTTGCGAAAGCGATCATTGAGCTCGCGGATTTTTTCAGTCTTTAGTGTTTTGGTTCTGTCTGTCATTCATTTTCTCCCTTGCACCGCGTCCGACCATTCGGGCGCGCTGCTCAGGAGAAAAGAAATGCCTGCCTCCGATATGGATAAGCAGGCATTGAATTGGCTTGAATTTGAAGTTGACGTCGCCAGGCAGTGGTTCATTCAGCCGGAAGGGTTCCAGATGATGGCGAACTCCTTGGTTTCCTTTGATCCGGGCATTCTGCCCAGATTGGCATAGAGCGTGCGGTCGCCAAATTCTGGCGCCGCCAATGACAGGGAAACAAAGTCCTTGCCGGTGGAGATCGCCTTGCGGTTCCAGGCAGCACCAATTTCGACTTCGCCTGACATGACCCGAAAATCCGGTGAAGTTTCTGATTTCTTCTTGTTGAGAACCAACTCGATGTTCTGCCGGATTGAGAGGGTGCTGAGACGGCCCTTGTAGGAGCCGTCCGGTTGAAGCGTGACTTGACCAATTGAAGGCATGATCATTCCTTTCTGATGCTTGGGATAGGTGGGGAATTGCCATTGCTGAAAAGAGCTTTGGGCTTTCCAGATCATACCATGCAAAAATCGTCGCCCTTAGCTGGGGAAGGGAAGTCGGACTTTGTCAAATCAGGAAAAAAGCACCTGTCCGAGAAGGCAGGTGCTTGAGAGTTCACTACGCTATCAACTCGACCGAATAGCAACCGCGCTGATCCATCAGGAAAGCCAGCATTTCCAGTTGCAACGGCTGGATCGTGTCGGCCAAAAACGAGACCGCGTTCTCTACACCATTTTCATAGGCCAGCAACACTTCCAGCGGATCACGGGTGAGATAAAGATCACCCTCCATAGCTTGGTGGGTATTGAAGATGTGCTCTTCCGGTTTAAAGCCGGTTCGCAGAGCGGTCATCCACCGAGCCTAAACTATGTTGCCGCAAGGATCTCAGATTTGCGCTCCTCCCGCTCCGCCTTTGGCGACTTACAACAATGCATCAGACCCAATGATTTGTTGCCCGGAATGATCCGAATTGCGATCAGATTGTCATACCTTGTGCACGGAAAGTGCACGGAGGTCTTTGCAAGTCGCTGATATTATTATGTTTTATCTCCAATCCATCATGGGTGCGATTGCAAAAATCTTGTCGTCTTTCGTCACAGGATATCAATTCAGCGCTTCATTAAAATTCACGCGCTCATAGCACCATCCATAACATTGTGCACGAAATTTGGATCACGTGACTTCTGTGCTTGGCTGAACAATTAGCACCCTTTGGCACCACACTTAAGAGATATGCATCAATTTATTTGTCCGCTTCGAACTTCTCCGCTTCTTCCTGCAGGATTGGAGCCGCCAGGGCTATCGAATGAATGCCCATAATTGACGTGAGTTGAATTACCTCCAGTATTTCTTCCTTCGTCGCACCTTCGCGAAGGGCATTCTGGATATGACGACGAACACCCGGTGCCCAAAGATGGGTAGTCGCCGCATTAATCGCAATGAAGATCAGTTCCTTGGTCTTCTGTGGCAGTGGCCCCTGCTTCTGCGGCACAGAGCGAAAGACAAGAAATGCCTCCAGATAATCCGGATCCATTTCTTCCAGCATGTCCCACATCGGGTTCCAGTCTGCAGTTTGCCGCTGTGCTTCGGTAGCAGGATACTTCTTGTGGTTCATATCAACTTCCACGGTGCTTGAAACTGTCGCGACGGAACGAGTAAAGCGCAGCCGGATCCATTGCTACATCAACTACTGCTGGCTTGCCACAATCAAGCGCTGCCTTGATCGCCTCGCCTGCTTCAGTGCAACTTTCAGCCCGAAAACCTCTTGCACCATAAAGTTCTGCCAACTGGCCAAAACGCGGGCTGGAAATATCAGCGCCGATGTAGCGCTCTCCAAAGAAATCACGTTGGTAGGCCTTCTCTGCACCCCAGCACTGATTGTTCATGACCACCGTGACCGTATTGATGCCGTGATCAACCGCCGTGGAGAGTTCCGAAACGGTCATTCCAAAACCACCATCACCCATCAGTGACACAACTGGACGATCGGGGCAGGCAAGTTTGATTCCAAGACCGCAAGCAAACGAAAACCCGACCAGCCCAAAATCAAGTGGCGTAAACAGGCTTTTCGGCTGCCAGTAATTGAGCGCATCGGTTGCTTGTAGACAAAGCGTTCCCGCATCCATTGTAATGGCAACGTCCTTGGGCAGTGTATCCCGCAAAGTCCGGAACAGGCCGAAGGGCTGGATGGGCATTGCTGCTGTATCCGCATCAGCGTCACGTTTTTCAAGGTAAGCCTTGCGCTCAGCCTGATAGGCTTCGGTCCAGGCATCGGCCTTCTTACGATCTGTAATCTTGCCAAGCGCATCTACCAATTGAAGTGCAGCAGTGGGCGCGTCCGCCCAGATACCAAGTTCAACCGGAAAATAGCGACCAATTGCAGTTGGCTCCAATTCCACCTGAATAATCGCTGCATCCTTGTTGATATTGTCATAGGTATAAAAAGTCGAATTGAAGCCCAAGCGTGTCCCAAGAGCCAGAATGACGTCGGCTTCCTTGACCAATCTGGATGCAACCGCATTACCGCGCGGCCCCATTTGCCCCGCATTTAGAGGATGCCCGAATGGAATTGCATCCCCATGACCGGGTGAAGTCACAATCGGACAATTGAGTGCTTCTGCAAGCGCCAGCGCCTGCTTGTCGCCACCAGTATTCTTGATGCCACCGCCTGCAATAATGACCGGTTGCGAAGCACCGGCCAGAAGTTTCGCTGCGGTGCTGATTTGATCTGCATTGGCAGCTGGCATCGAATTCGAACGGTATGCTGATGGGCTTTGCATATCTTCAAACTCGGCATTGGCTGACAACACATTCCGTGGCAGATTCAGTTGAACCGGTCCGCGACGTGGTGTCATGGCTACCCGAAACGCTTCGCGAAACATTTCCGGAACCCGGTCTGCACTCGTCGCTGTCCACGTCTTCTTGGTAATCGGTGTGAACAGTGACTGTTGGTCCACTTCCTGAAATGCATCGCGGTAAACGTGTCCGGAAGATAATGATCCGGCAATGGAGACAACAGGTGAATATGCAGCCTTTGCCTGTCCAAGACCGGTGACCAGATTGGTTGCGCCCGGCCCGTTCTGACCTGCCAGAATTACACCTGCTTCGCCGGAAGCTCGCGCATAGCCATCCGCCATGTGTGTCCCGGTTCGCTCATCATGAACACCGATGAAGTTGATCTCCTTTGCGTCATAGAGTGCATCGAACATCTCCATGGTCGCGGAACCAATCAGGCCAAACACATGCTTGGTATTTTCGGCCTTCAGCGCCTCTACGGCAGCTTGACCTCCAGATAATTTTTTCATTATTCAGCCTTTCAATTGGCCTTGTTTGCCAATGTTTCATGTAAAAATGCAAGGATCGGACCTGTGAACAATGCAGGCCTTTCTACCAAACCCATATGTTGCAGTTGCGGAACAACGATTACGCGGGATCCGGAAATTTCGGATCCGATAGCATGACTCATTTCTGGCGTACTGCCAGTGTCATTCTCACAGGTCATAACCAGAGTTGGGTGCGTAATCGGTGGCTTCGGCCTGATCAGTTCAATTACGCCACTTGCCAAAACCTGACGGCACTTGGTGTAACTGTCTGTGTCATTTGCCAAAACCCAATTGCGAACTTGCTGAATGACATCATCCCGCCCCTCTCTGAATGTGGGTGTAAACCAGCGTTCAATCGTTGCATCCAGAGTAGCGCCTGGACCACCTGCACCTGTGTCAGCGGCTCTTTGCTCCACCAGTTGTTGGGCTTCAGGGGTACGCTCATGCGGGGAGTTCAAAATTGCCAATGCTGATACCCGATCTGGATAATTCATGGCAAAACGTCGATTGATCATTCCACCGAGAGAAAATCCAACAAGAGGCGCAGTTTCAATTCGAAGTTCATCCAGCAGCACGGCCAGCTGCTCAGCATATAATGTCAGGTCAGGCACCCGTGGCGGATTGGCACTCTGACCATGACCATATAGATCGTAGGTCAGAATCCGATAGTGTTCTGCAAACACCGGCACATGTTGATCCCACGTGTTGGGAACACCAAGCCCATGTATGAGGACCATAACCGGGGCATGTTCCGACCCATGCCACCGATAGGTTGTTCCGTTATTGGTAACTTCTGACAAGCCTATACCCCTGCCGGATTATCCACATCACGACCCATTTCCTTCAGGTCTTGATATCGGTCTCCAATCCTGTGATGCGGATGACCGCCAATGGATGCGCCCAATGCGACAATGATTTCATCATCAGCCGGTGCATCGGGAATGGACAAGTGGATGGTCTGGTAGTGAGAACGACGACCGCCATCATCCTTGTCCATAAGCGGGATCATCAACGACGTGCCTGCCGCACCCCTCGTGTTTGAAAACACAAGATAGGACTTGGCGTCTACCGCTTCTCGATATTGATTGCCAAACCAGAGTGTATGGGTAAGTGCCTGGGCATGTTCCAGTTCGCCACCCATGCCAACAACCGAAGCCTTGCCATAACCTTCAAGTTTATCGCCGGTCACTTCAAGAATCATGTCGGTTAGAAGCTTTCCGGTTACCGGTCCGTACTCCCGAATTTCCGGTCCAAGGTCTTCTACAAATCCACGTCCAAACCAGGGATTCTTGACAATGGCAATTGCTGATACCAGTTTGGTTGGCGTCGGAACCTCCCTGCTACCCTCAACCATCGTGGTTTGAATGTTGAGAAGTGTACGTCTGATTTCTACAGTCATGTAAATTTATCCCTGAAAACTGATTAAGAAAAATTCGGCATTACTTTGTCGATGAAAAGTTCCAACGAGCGTTTCTGCTGCCCCATGTCCATACCCATTGATGCGTAGTAGATGAAAGCATCTACTCCAATATTGTCATATTGTTTCAGTTTTTCCGTCACCACCTCTGGTGAGCCAAACAGGAGATTTTCTTCCAAAGTTGCCGGATCGTAACGGAAATTCCCGTCAAGCTGGTCCGCCGGGACGTGTTCGGGGAAACCATTGATCACATCACCCTTCTTCGTCATCAGGTTTCCAAACTGCCCCAACACACCGCGAACCGATGCCATCGCAGCTGCTCGATCATCCTCATTGTCGTAAATTGCAGAATGACGCATCAATGCCCAGGTGCCATCATATTTGCCGCCATTGGCAGCAATTGAAGCATCAAGTCGCGCGCGGTATTCTTCGGCCTCACTAAACGGCATGGTGAGCGGCCAGGACATGATGTTGCAACCATTTTGCACGGCGTAATCGAAGGTAATTGGTGCGCGCGCAGCTACCCAGATTGGCACGTCCTTTTGAACCGGCTTCGGGCAGGATGTCGCTTTGGGAAATTGCCAGTATTCTCCCTTGTGTTCGTAGTCGCCTGCCCATAACTTTTTCACTACCGGAAGCATTTCCTGCATATATTTCCAGCTGTCTTTCTGATCAAGGCCTGGAAACATGCGGTCAAATTCGCGTTGGTAAGCACCAGATCCAATACCGAATTCAAGACGACCATCACTGATCAAGTCCAAAAGGGCAGCTTCACCTGCCAGATTGATCGGATGCCAGTAAGCAGCATTCACAACACCCACACCCAGGCGAATTTTCTTGGCGTACTCTCCCCACCAGGTCAGCATTTGAAACGGGTTTGGAGCTATCGTCATTTCGAGCGCATGGTGTTCCGCTGCCCAGGCGATTTCAAATCCGGCAGCATCCGCCATCTTGACCATTTCAAGCGTATGATCGCGCACCGCCTTCATGTCAATTTCAGGCGTCATGCGTTCCAGATTGATTGCAATATGAAATTTCATGTCAATTGCTCCTTTGCAAAACTCAACGGCTGTGAAACTGGCTTGCCAGTGGTTCATCAGAAGTGTTCATCCAGACGGTTTTTGGCCTGGTGTAATCCATCACGGCCTGAAAGCCGCTCTCGCGTCCATAACCGGACGTTTTCATGCCACCGAATTCGGCAACCGGTGAAATCACCCGGTAGGTGTTGACCCAGACAATCCCCGCCTTGACTGCTTCGGCTACTCTCACGGAACGCGCACTAGAACGGGTGAATATCCCGGCGGCCAATCCATGAACCGTTTCGTTTGCCAACCGCACGGCCTCTTCTTCGGTCTTGAACCGGATGACGCTCACAACCGGCCCAAACAGTTCTGTATCGACAATTTTCAGATCCTGGCTCGGGCATTCGACAATTGTCGGTTCATAGAAGTTTCCAGACAGCCCTTCCGGCTCCTTGCCGCCGCAACGCACGGTGCCACCCTGGTCTATGGCCAGGGCGACCTCCCGCTTGATGTTTTCCAGTTGCGCTCTTGTGCAAAGCGGTCCCATCTGGGTTTCATCAAGCATCGGATCACCAATGTTGACGGAAGCCGCAACCGCTTCCATGCGCTCAAGGAATTCATCAGCAATTGCTTCATGAAGATACAAGCGTGAACCTGCCACACAGCTTTGACCGGAAGCAGCAAAAATTCCGCCAACGGCACCGTTCACCGCACTTTCAATGTCCGCATCATCGAATACCAGAATTGGTGACTTGCCACCCAGCTCCAGCGACACTTCAGCAAAATTCTCCGCCGAATTATGAACAATGTGCCTTGCTGAAACCGGTCCACCGGTAAAGGAAACCCGAGCAACGAGTGGATGCGAGGTAAGCGCTTTGCCACAAGGATCGCCGTGACCAGTGATGATGTTGACTACGCCATCCGGGATTCCGGCCTTTTCGATCAGCTTGCCAAACTCCAGCATGGCCGAAGAGGCATGTTCAGATGCTTTCAAAACAATGGTATTTCCCGCCGCCAGTGCCGGTCCGATTTTGACCGCACTCAGGAACAATTGCGAATTCCAGGGAACCACTGCTGCAATTACCCCAAGAGGCTCGCGCTTCGTAAAAACAAACATGTCAGGCTTGTCGATAGGGAGCGTATCACCGTTAATCTTGTCCGCACACCCGGCATAGAAATGAAAAAACTCGGATATGTACTTTGCCTGCCAACGCGTTTCCTTGAACATCTTGCCGGTGTCTATGGTCTCTATACGGCCAAGTTCCTCAGAAGCATCGCCAAGCAGATCAGCAAGTCTGCGCAGGCAATGACCTCGTTCGGTCGGGCTCATTTGTTTCCAGGGACCGAAATCCAGTGCGCGGTGAGCAGCTTCTACGGCCGCATTGACATCTTTAGCAGTGGCCTCCGGCACCCGAGACCAAACTTCATTGGTTGTGGGGTTGATGCTTTCAAATGTTTTGCCATCAGAAGCATCGACCCATTTGCCATCAATCAGCATTTGATAATTCGCAATGTCACTCATGCTCAATCAATCTCTTTGAAATCTAATTGGTATTTACTGTCATCGGAGAAATGCTCCGAAAGGTACGATCCAGATAAATCAGCGGTTGCGTAATCTGGCCATCCATTCCAGTTACCGCACCGATGAAAATCCTGTGGCTGCCACTGAGATTCTCGTGCACCACATCACACTGGAAACTGAGCGCATTCGAAATTGCCGGACAGAGTCCGACAGGGTGCACGCAGTCTATCCCGTCAAATCGATCCGGAAGTTCTGCATCCTGATTTCCCGCGAAGCGCTCCGCCATATATCGCAATTCCTGCGAAAGTACATTGATACAGAATTTGCCATTACCGCTGACTGACCTTGCAATTCGGCTGTTGGCATTTAGGCAAACCAGCAATGTTGGCGGGTCAGCCGACACCGAGCAAAAAGCACTGACCGTTGCTCCGTGAAGACCGCAATCACCATCGGTCGTTACGACCGCAACGGAATTGGCAACTTGACGCATATGGCTCAAGTATGCCCCACGCACATCCATTGTATGTTCACTTGGTTGCTGACAAGTCATGAAAAATCCCTCTGCCTACTGGCATCCACAAACCGGCTACTTTACATACAGTCACTTTAGAATTATTGTAAAATGAATTGTTTCTCACACTTTATTCGAAATTTTCGAATTTAAAAAAGTAGTTATGAGCCTGATACTGATCAAGACATTTCTGGCAATTGTTGAAACCGGAAGCTTGGTAAAGGCATCAAGGCAATTGCACATCACACAATCAACTGTAACTTCTCGACTGAAATCTCTGGAAGAGGATGTGGGGCAGGTTCTGGTACACCGTCAAAAATCCGGCATAATGCTGACCGCACCAGGGCACAAATTCCGCCGTTACGCAGAAGCCATGAACAATATGTGGCAGCAGGCATTGCTTGAAACCACATTGCCAAGCGGAATGGATTCCATGTGTACGCTCGGTTGCGTTCCCGATTTGTGGAGCAATCTTGCACGACCGTTGATAAGGGCCATTCGCAAAGATCACCCAACTACCGCCTTGTCCCTGAGAACCGGAGACACGGTCCAAATTGAAGAATGGCTTGCCATGGGGCTCATTGATGCTGCGATCACATATCGCTCCACAACGCAGGCCAACATGAGTGTCCACCAGCTCAACCCAGAAGCACTTGGTGTATTTTCAACAGTCAAGGACGGGCGCACCCGATTCGATCCAAATTACGTTTATTTTGACGCCGGATTGGAGTTCGGTCGTGACCACGCTTCCACTTATACCGATGCAGGAGTGGCAAAACACAGTTTTGACAGTGCTCAATGGTGCATGGAGTACATAATGGATTGTGGAGGGTCGGCCTATCTTCCGAAACATCTTGCAGAGCCGCATGTGATAAATGGCAGACTGTACCATCTTGACGAGGCACCGGATTTTTTCCGGGACCGATTTCTGATTACCAATGATACTGCATCTCCCGCATGGAGTTGGTTACCAGGGCTGGTGAACAAAGTTGCTGCCTGAAGGGCATTTAATCACGAGCTGATTATAAGCGACAGTTTCAAAGACAAAGCAGCGCAAGAGCGCTGCTTTGTCTGTTTGCCGCCAAAAGGAAGGAACTCAGGCGGCAAACCTTGTTTTGGAATGTCGTAACTGCCAACTCAGGCCGAACGATAAAGTTTGGTCATCGAAAACTCACGGTGACCCAATGCTTCAGCAGCCGTATGGCGACCGTTGGCTGTGCGAACTATCATTTCAATCAGGGCATCACCTGCCTGATCAATCGTTTGTTCGCGCGAAAGGACACCGGTTACATCCACATCAATATGCTCTGACATGGTACGCAACGTACGGGGATTGCCCGATATTTTGATAACCGGCACAATCGGGTTACCAACAACGTTACCTTGTCCGGTTGGGAAGGTGTGGATCACATATCCACCCGCCGCCATGAGTGTTACGCATTCCGCTGCCGCAGAAGATGAATCCATGAAGTAAAGACCTGGCCCTTTTTCTGGTGTTTCTGCCGGTCCCATTGCATCAATGTATTGCGAAGTACGGCCAATCTTTTCAAGATTTCCAAGGGCCTTTTCTTCAATGGTGGTCAATCCACCAAGTATATTGCCCTTGGTGGGCTGACTGTCGGAAAGGTCGTCAGTCTGATGGGCAAAAATCACGTCATCCTGATAGGCGTTCCAAATCTCCTTGAATTTCTTGGCAGCTTCCGGATTGGCAGCACGTTTTTCGCAGATATGTTCCGCACCAGTAATTTCCGAAGTCTCGCCGAAACAACCATAAAGACCATGCGGCAAGAGTTTGTCATACATGTTTCCAACGGTTGGGCATGAACTCAAACCGGTTGTCGTATCGCTTTCACCGCATTTCGTCGAAACCCACAGTTCGGAAAGATCGCACTCTTCCTTCTGTAGCTCTGTTGCCCAATGAACATATTCCTTGGCTTTCCAGCCAGCTTGGCGGACAGTTTCGAAATCACCCTTTTGTTCAATCGAAAATCCCTCAACCGGTTTGCCGGTTTTTGCAATTCCCTCAACAATGACCTTTGTCCATTCTGGCTCAATCCCGATGACTACTACTGCAGCCACATTCGGATTTGCGCCGGTACCAATGATTGTTCTGAAATGAAGATCAAGATCTTCGCCAAATTGCAGTCGCCCATAGCTGTGAGGTACTACCAGAGTACCTTTCACATTGTTGGCAACAGCTTCACAAGCAGCATTTGAAATATCGTCAACCGGAAGTATCAGAACGTGATTTCGAACCCCAACACGTCCATTCTCGCGGCGCCAGGCATTGATTTTTGTTTTTGAATAATCCTGAGCCATCATTACCACCTTTTTGTTTTCAGATTGTGAGTGTGGACGTGGTCACCAGTCTTGGCACTGCCGACAAATTTTCCGATATCTTCGCCATACTTGATTGCCGTATCACCTTCAGACAAATCCTTGAGCGCAACCTTGTGGCCAATTGGAATGTCGGCATTTGCAGTCAACTCAAAATCTGAATTGTCCTCCGTGACCACACACAGCATTTTAGTGCCAGCGGTCAAACCTTCAATCACCACAACGCCGACATTATCAACCTTGTCATGCACCAATAAATGGGGCTTTCCCATTCTCTTCTCCTGTATAGAAAATAAAACTAGATAATCTAACTTATATCTTATATAAGACTTAATCAAGCGATCAATGAATAATTTGTCGGACGTCATCAAAAAAACGGAACTCTCAGTGACAGAAGAAACACTGACACCAGTCAAAAATGTACCACTTTACATTGAAGTAAAAGAACGCTTGCTGGAAAGTATTGCTGCCGGTCGCTGGGCAGTTGGAGTATCCCTGCCCTCAGAGTTTGCACTTGCTGATCAACTGGGCGTCAGCCAGGGTACCGTTCGAAAAGCACTGGGTGACCTTGAGAAAGAAGGAATACTGGAACGCAAACAGGGGCTTGGCACCTTCATTCGCCAGGCAACACTGGAGCGATACAGCTACCATTTCTTTCGTGTCCAACGACGTGACGGCACACGCGTTCAGCCACTGGAAATCAGTCAATCCCTTGAACAGCGTGTTCCTGTCGATAAAGAACGCAAGCTGTTTTCTGGGCTGGGAAGAATCAACCGTGTCTGGAACCTGTCTCGAATTCGCAGTATCGATGGCATTCCTGCGCTGATAGAGCAAATCGTAATTCCCCACGCGCTTGCACCCAATCTTGATAAACAGGACAAACTACCCAATGCCCTGTACCCATTTTTCCAAAGTGCTTATGGAATTACTATCCTGAAGGCCGAAGAAAGCCTTTATCCGTCCATCGCCAACAAAAGCGATTGTAAGGCTTTGAAACTGCAACCCAATACACCAATCCTGATAGTAGACCGTATTGCCAGGGACATTTCTGGTCGTACAATTGAATTACGACATTCGCGATTTCATTTGCCAGAGCACAATTACTCAATTGAATTGAATTAGCGCGGCATTCATTCATGACGATTATTCAGCGGTCATATCCACGTGACAATGGGTGGTCAAATGATATCATTCTCCAAAAAGGGTTTCCGATAATTTGTGGGATGCTTTCTGTAGTAGATCAAATTTTGCCGTCATACCTTCAATCGAAAGACGCATGATCGGGCCATGAAAGGCCAGTGATGCATGATAACGCAGTTCCGGGTCAAAAACCGGAACTGCGATCGCGACCATCCCATCCATGAATTCCTCATTGTCAATCGCAAAACCTTGCTTTGATATCTGCTTGAGCTCACTCAGCAACTGATCGATGTCTGTAATGGTGTTCGATGTAAGTTGTTCGAGATTCAGTGCATTGACCATTTTTTTTCGTTTTGCCGACGGAAGGCAAGAAAGAAATACCTTGCCGCTGGCAGTACAGTGAAACGGCACGTGACTTCCAACCGGCAGTTGAACCCGGAATGACCAGTCAGTTTCAATCCGGTCAACATAGTTCATGCCATCGTCTTCCGGCATTACGAAATTTACGGTCTCACCAACTTCATCTGCAACTGACTGTAATATCTGGCGGCGAATTATGTGAAATCTGGACGCAGTCAATATTCCGGTGGCAATTTCACGTGTACGCCTTGATGGCCTGAGCCGGTTTCCTGCTCCATCTCGCACCAACAAGCCTTCCTCGATCATCGTGTTGCAAACTCTGTGTATCGTCTGCTTTGGCAATCCCAATTCCCGATTGATTTCGGTCGGAGACAACGGAATTCCGGCTTTAGCGATCACCTCCATAATCAGTATCATTCTCAAATTTGTGGGTATGCGTTCGTTTGCATCGAATTTATCCACACTCATGTTACCCTCCCAACTGACAATTTTCGCAAAGCTCCCCTTGCTCAAACGCTCCAAATATGCACATATGAAACAAATATGAGATAAAAAGTCTCATTTTTTAGCAATATTGTCAATGTGAGGTCGATTGATTGAATTTGACTACATAGTTGTAGGTGCGGGGTCCGCAGGTTGTGTTCTGGCCAATCGTCTTTCTGCTAACCCGAACAATCGTGTCGCGGTGGTAGAGGCGGGAGGGCCAGACACATCGCCATGGATTCACACGCCTGTGGGATATTTCAAAACAATGGGCAACCCAAAAACGGACTGGTGCTACAAGACAGAAGCTGATCCGGGCCTTAATGGCCGATCACTTCCTTGGCCAAGGGGCAAGGTTTTAGGCGGATCAAGTTCTATAAATGGCCTGCTTTATGTTCGTGGGCAGTCGGCTGACTATGACCATTGGCGTCAGTTGGGGAACACTGGTTGGGGATGGGATGACGTTTTACCGTATTTCAAAAAATCGGAAGACTGGGAAGCCAATGGTTCAATTTTGCGGGGTGCAAACGGACCACTGGCAGTTTCCAAGAGCCGTTTGAAGCATCAGGTGGTTGATGCCTGGATCGAGTCTGCAATTGATGCAGGCTATCTCCTCAATCCGGACTATAATGGTGAAAACCAGGAGGGTGTTGGATACTTCCAACTGACTTCGAGACACGGAAAACGATGCAGCTCTGCTGTTGCCTACCTGCGGCCGGTCAAAAAACGACCAAATCTGAAGATTTTCACTAACACAATGACAGAAAAAATTCTGTTCGAAGGTAAAATTGCTACGGGCATTAAAGTTAGGCAAAGGGGGAAGCCTTTCACGCTTACCGCCAAACGGGAAATCATATTGTCCGCCGGCGCAATCGGCTCGCCGCAAATCATGATGCTTTCCGGCATCGGCAAGGCAGATGAAATCTCGGGGCACGGTATTGAAACCGTCCACAATCTCCCTGGGGTCGGAAAAAATTTGCAGGATCATTTGCAAGCAAGGCCGGTTTACAAATGCAATGTTCCCACGATCAATACACAGGTCGCCAGCCTCTTTAGTCAGGCAATGATTGGACTTCAATACATCCTCACAAGAACCGGCCCAATGACCATGGCAGCAAGCCTGGGAACCGGATTTTTGAAAACGCGTCCAGAAATTAAAACCCCGGATATTCAGTTTCACATCCAGCCATTCAGTGCGGATTCCCCTGCTGCGGGGCCGCACAAATTTTCCGCGTATACCGCGTCTGTTCTTCAATTGCGCCCGGAAAGTGCGGGACATCTGGAATTGAAATCTTCTGATCCGGAACAGCATCCTGCTATCCACCCCAACTATCTGGCTACTCCTACTGACTGCCAAACCATAGTCGAGGGCATCAAGATTGCTCGCCGCATCGCCAGGCATTCACCGATGCGCGACCTGATCACGGAAGAACATGCGCCAGGTCAAGGCGTCGCAGAAGATGACGACGAGAAAATTCTTGAATGGGCAAGAAATACATCAACGACAATTTATCACCCGACTGGAACCTGCAAGATGGGAACGGACCCGTCCTCAGTAGTGGACCCTCGCCTCCGGGTACACGGAATAAAAAACTTGCGGGTTGCAGATGCGTCGATCATGCCGGTAATTGTTTCCGGCAACACCAATGCACCGGCGATCATGATTGGCGAAAAGGCATCAGATATGGTTTTGGAAGATGCGCAGTGAAGATTGAGCGAACACATACTTTGAAAGGCATGCTTTATTGATGCTTGAAATATTTTTTGATTTTGGTTCGATTGTCATAGCAGACATTGTTCTGTCCGGCGACAACGCACTGATAATCGGCATGGCAGCTGCGTCGTTGGCGCCCGAGTTGCGCAAACGGGCAATTATATACGGAATGATAGCTGCTGCGGTTTTGCGAATTATTTTCGCTGTAATCGCAACAAAGCTGCTGGGAGTTCCGGGTCTGTTGCTCGTTGGTGGACTGTTGTTGTTCTGGGTTTGCTGGAGACTTTACAAGGATATCCGCGAACATGTGGATGAAGAAGCTGTACATTCCCTGGAAGAGGCAGAAGACCCGCATGCAGGCTATACCGGAAAGCCACGCCGCACCCTTAAACAGGCCCTGATATCAATTACAATTGCCGATGTATCCATGTCGCTTGACAATGTGTTGGCAGTGGCCGCAATCGCCGACGGCAACGAAAAGATGTTGATTTTTGGCCTTGGTCTTGCAATCCTTTTGATGGCGTTTGCAGCAACGTTGATCATGAAATTGCTAACCAAGTACACCTGGATTTCGTGGCTCGGTCTTGCGGTCCTGCTCTATGTGGCGGGAGAAATGTTCTATCGCGGTGCCTTCGATCCCGCGAATGGTGTGCTCCATCTTCTTCAAGGAGGAGTGTAACCGACTAATTTGGCGAAAGGCCCGCCAATGAGCTTGTGGTGAATAACCGTTGCCCCGCCTCTCCAGCGGGATCATCAACGCCACCACTCAATTTTTGGAGGAAAAGAAAGGGAGGATAGACATGTCTATTCTAAAAAAAGCCGGTACGGCGGTAATGGCAGCGGCTGCTTTCGTCTTTTTGTTATCTGCATGCAGTAATGAAACGAAAAAAGAGACCGCAGAAACGAAAACTGAACAACCAGCCGAAGTTAAAAAGACAGTAATACGCGTGCAATCTGTAATCTCTGCCAAGGCAGATGAAGTGACTATGCTCAAGGAATTCGCAAAAGACGTCAGCGACTTAACCGGTGGTACGGTTGAAATCGAAGTGCTGCCTGCTGGTGCGGTTGTTGGTGTCAAAGAAACCCTTGACGCCGTTCACAAAGGCCTTGTTGAAGGCGGCTTTGCCTGGACTCACTATTGGTCTGGTAAACACCCGGCAGCCATGCTGTTCGGCTCTCCAGTCGCTGGCGCAGGTGTTGGTATTGACAACATCGCATTTTTGTCCTGGTTCCAGTACGGCGGTGGCAAAGAACTTTATGACCAGCTTTGGACAGAGATGGGCATGAACGTTAAGGGCTTCATGCTTCAGCCAGTTGGCCCGGAAGCTCTGGGTTGGTTCAAGGAGCCTATTAATTCAATGGACGACTTTCGGAAGTATCGTTTCCGTACACCTCCAGGCATTCCCGGTCAGACTTACAAGGATATCGGCATTGCGTCTGTAGCCATGGGTGGCGGTGACATTTTGCCTGCTCTCGAAAAAGGCACAATCGATGCTGCTGAATGGTGCTGCCCAAAGCCTGACTCCGTGTTTGGCTTCCAGAAAGTGCTGAAACATTACTACCTGCAGGGTCTTCACCAGGTTGTGGTGAATGCAGATTTGTACATCAATGGTGACGTGTACAATTCACTTACACCGCTTCAACAAAAAGCACTCGAAGTTGCTGCAAATGCCTCTTTGTCAAAATCCATGTCTTACCGGATTTACGAAAACGGCAAAGCGCTGAAAAAACTAGTCGAGGAAGATGGCGTCATCCTGCACGACACGCCTGCGGATTATTTTCCGGCATACATGAATGCTGCAAAAGCAGCTCTTGAGAAGAACGCCGCTGAAAACCCGTTCTTCGCCGAGGTGTGGCAATCACAAAAGGATTTTGCTGCAATTGCAGTTCCATTCTGGGCTGGTTCACAAGCCTCAAATGCCGCATTGGGCAAAGCCTATGCTGATACTGTAAAATAGATACTAGTGTTGATGGCGGGCTCCGGCCCGCCGCTTCCTCATTCATGAAGGCCGCAATGCGACCTTGATGAATTGGGAACAGCCTGGGGAGGGAACCAATATGGCAGACGATATCAAAGCTGACGAACTCGACATCACCGATGAGTTGATTGCTGAGCGACGAGCAGAAGAACCGGGCCAAACACCCGAGGACATGACTCCTTGGCAACGTCCGATCACTGCATTTGTTGATGTGTTGAACCTTTGGGCCGGCCGTATTATTTGCCTGTTGCTCATTCCGCTTATTATCGGCACTGTTTTTGAAGTTGTCTCGCGCAAATTGTTCGCCGTATTAACCGATTACGGTTATAACCAGACCGCTATCGATTGGGGTCTCGGACCTACGTTGTGGAATTATGATGTCAGTCGCATGACGGGCGGGGTGCTTTTTATGGCGACCGCAGGTTACGCGCTTATGCGCGGTGTCCATATTCGCGCCGATTTCCTGTATCGCAACTGGACGCCTAAAACCCAGGCCACTGTGGATGCAAGCCTTTACCTCCTGCTTTATTTTCCCGCCATGCTCTTCTTTTTCTGGAGCGCACTCGATTTTACCCTTGATGCATTTAATGTACGAAATGGCTTCGCGTTCAATGGCTGGGAACGCGCCAGCGACTCAACATGGGCGCCTATATTGGGCCCTGCCCGTGCTGCAATGCCAATTGGTGCACTACTGCTGTTCATGCAAGGCTTCCCCGAATTGTTCCGTGCCTTCCATCAAATGGGCAAGGAACGAGAACGAAAATTCGTACGCATCCTGCCAGTATATTTTCTGCTGTTGGCGGTCATATTTGTCAGTATGTTCTTCCCCGATTCAGTTCCGTTCGATGAATGGTGGCAATCACTAGCGGGTGGCTCTGGCATTTTTGACTTTGAAAAATCCACAATCGGATTATTCATGCTGGCGGCGATGCTTTTCTCAATCTTCGTCGGATTTCCAATCTCGTTCACACTGATCTTCCTGGCCTTTACATTTGGATCATGGGGCGCTGGCAGTGCGGTAACGTTCTTCCTGATGACGCTTCAGGTAAACTCCACCATGCTGGACGATCAGCTTGTCGCCGTACCATTGTTCATTCTGATGGGAATTGTGATGGAACAGGCCGGACTTATGGAACGGTTGTTCCGCGCAGTCCAATTGATGATGTCACGTACACGCGGTGCGCTGTATATCGCGGTATTGTTTGTTTCGACCATATTTGCCGCTGCCACGGGTATTGTCGGCGCTTCCGTTACAATCCTTGGCATTATGGCAGCAACAACAATGAACAAATCCGGCTACAATGTCAGGCTGGCTGCAGGGACGATTACAGCTGGCGGAACGCTGGGTATCTTGATCCCGCCTTCCATCATGTTGATTGTGATGGGTCCGGTTCTGGAAATACCGGTTACCGACCTTTTCCGCGCGGCCATTGTTCCAGGTGTTCTGCTAGCCGTTCTTTATATGGCTTACGCATTGGGTCGCTGCTGGTTAAACCCAAATCTTGGTCCAATACTACCGCCAGATGAACAACCGGAAACGTCTCCTTATTATCTGATGGAAGTCATTGCTGTAATGGCATCCACGATTGTTTTCTTCTATTTGATTACTGCTGGTGCGACCGGAAATCTTGCCTTCATTCCCCTCGGCGGATTGATCATTCCGATCGCCTGGCTTTGCTTCATGTTCTTCGCTTACCGATGGGCAAGAGCAACAAAACCGGGGGGGTTTTATTTCTCTGACCTTTGGTACGAGTTCTTCATGGGCCTCGTTCCACCGACAGTGTTGATTGCATTTGCACTCGGTTCAATTTTGGCTGGCTGGGCTACACCGGCAGAAGCTGCCGCGTGTGGTGCATTTGGTTCGATACTCCTGTCTCTGGCTTATCGCAAGCTGACCTGGTCGAAGTTCTACGAAGCAATGATCAAGACGCTGGAAATTTCAGTGCTGATCATGTTCCTCGTCGCTGCATCAAACTTCTTCGGTGCTGTGTTCTCCAATTTGGGAACTCCGCAGTATCTGACAGAGTTGCTGCTCTCGATGAATCTGTCAGTCGCCGCGATGCTGCTACTGGTTATGGCATTGGTGTTCCTGCTCGGTTGGCCTCTTGAGTGGGTGCCAATTGTTCTGATCATCGTGCCGATCCTCGTGCCATTGCTTGTGGAACTCAATGTCAATCTCACCTGGTTCGCCATCCTTGTTGCAGTTAACCTGCAAACGGCATGGTTATCGCCACCGGTGGCTTTATCCGCCTACTTCCTCAAGGGCGTCGTTCCTGAATGGGATTTGAAGGATATCTATTACGGCATGATGCAGTTCATGGTTATCCAGGTAATTGGCTTGATGTTGATCTTCACGCTTCCAGGCTTCGCCCTTTGGCTGCCGGACTGGTTGTCTTCTGCAGGCTCGGCAGGCTTCTTCACCTATACCGGCTGGGGGCAGTAACGAGAGTCTGAATGTTTGACCTTGTTGGAAAAACTGCGCTTGTAACCGGCGGCGGGGCTGGTATTGGCAAAGCAATTGCCCATGCCCTGTCCGATGCCGGAGCAGAAATCATTCTGGTTGCGCGGCGACAGAAATTGCTTGAAGAGGCATTGGGATCCCGAAAAGGAACAGCCATAGCGCTGGATTTACTGTATGAAGGCGCCGTTGCTGACTTGGCAGATCAATGTCATACCCTCGGCAAACTGCCAGACATATTGGTAAATGCTGCCGGGGTTAATCTTCGCCAGCATGCTGATGAGGTCACTGAAGACGGCTGGAACAAAACCATCCGGCTTAATCTTTCAACCCCCTTCTTTATTGCGCAGAAATTTGTTCCCGAAATGAGGAAGAAAGGTTGGGGGAGGATTATCAATTTTGCTTCCCTGCAATCGGAGCGGGCTTTCGAAAACGGAATTGCATATGGCGCCTCAAAGGGTGGCGTCGCGCAACTGACGCGTGCGATGGCTGAAGCTTGGTCAAAGGACGGAATCAACGCCAACGCAATTGCTCCCGGGTTCTTTCCAACCGAATTGACGGCAACCGTTTTTGATGACGCAGATCGCGCCCAACACAATGCAAATCAAACAGCAATTGGAAGAAACGGAACGATGGAAGACCTCGCCGGCCCAGCATTGTTTTTTGCCTCAGATGCCAGCCGATATGTGACCGGTCAGGTGCTTTATGTCGATGGAGGTTTCACAGCAAAATGAAGGCATTGGTATACACGGGAAGTAAGCAAAGCGAAATTCGGGATATAGATGCACCCTCCCCGCAAGATGGTCAATGTGTTGTGGAAGTCGCCAATTGCGGAATTTGCGGCTCGGACATGCATGCATGGCATGGTCACGATCCACGCAGGGTGCCACCCCTGGTTTTGGGCCACGAAGCAGTTGGCATTGTTCGCACCGGCAAACTCACAGGCCAAAGGGTTGCCATCAATCCCTTGATGACCTGCGGGCATTGCAATGCCTGTACAAGTGGGCAGGAGCACTTGTGCGCCGAACGCGAATTGATCGGGATGCGTGTGCCAGGCGCATTTGCAGAACAAGTTGTAATCAGCGAACACAATTTGACGATCCTCAACAATAATGTGGCCTTCGAACAGGCAGCGCTTGCCGAGCCACTTGCCTGCGCAGTTCATGCGGCAAATTTTGCATTCGGACCGAATATGAAGGCGCCAACAGATCTCAAGATTGCGATCCTTGGTGGAGGAGCAATTGGATTACTGTCTGCATTGTACTTCCGATTGAAGGGTGTCGCGGACTTGTGGATCGCGGAAACCAACGCTCTGCGCCGCAAGACGTTGCAAAATCCGCTGAAACTGAACGCTTGGGATCCAATCTCTGAACCAAACAAAGTCGGAGATGCAGATGTTGTTCTGGATGCAGTTGGATCTGGCTCGACCAGGGCCGCAGCTTCGAAAATTGCAAAACCTGGTGGGCTGATTATTCACATCGGCCTGCAGGACAGTGAGCCAGGATTGGACACCCGAAGGTTGACCTTGCAGGAAATCAGCTTCATCGGAACCTACTGCTACACCAATGCAGATTTTGCGGAGGCGATCAGGTTGCTTGAGTCAGCCGAGATTTCAGGTGCTGGTTGGTGTGATATCAGGCCACTGGACGAAGGCGCTGAATCGTTTCAAGACATACATAATGGCGTAGCTGCCCCTAAACTTATCCTGAACATTTCCGATATTTGACCAAATATTTTGCGATTTTGTATGTCCCTGCAATTCTGCTTAATTTCGCTTGCAAAATGTCGCAGCGGAACCAGATGAAACTGGCTAAAAACCGATAACAATTCCGAATGAAGATTTAATGAAAAGCAACTGTATTTAACGCTAATAACGAGTTCAGACGTTGATTTTCAAGCAGTTTACGCGTCGGATTGTCGTTTATTCGACGAAAACAGGTCGCAATTGAAAAACGAATATCGGCCATCAGGTAACAATACTGTTTACTGCTACAAAGCAGACGCCATAAATGTTGGGTGGGTGGACAAATCAAGTCACTCGGTTAATGTAGTGGCAGCATTGAATGCTGTTCCCTTGAACTTGGTTTGAGGAGGCATTTTCGTGTGAATTAAACTTGGGAGGATTACATGAGATTCTTTAAAAAGGACGGCAATCCAATGCCGTCAGCAATTGTTGAAGCCGCTGAAACAGCGAAGAGAGGAAGCGAAGTAGATCGTCGCGAATTTCTAGCTACCGCCAGCGCCTTCGGCGCTACTACTGCCACCGCCTACGCTATGCTTGGACTGGCAGCACCAACCGAAGCAAAAGCAGCTATTCAAACAGGCGGCACACTGCGTATCCAGCAGGAAGTCCGCGCATTGAAAGACCCGCGTACGTTTGACTGGTCACAAATTGCAAACTTTGCCCGTGGATGGCTTGAATATCTTGTCCAGTACAATCGTGACGCAACTTTCGAAGGCAAATTGCTTGAAAGTTGGGAAGTCAATGATGACGCCACCGAATACACCCTGCGCGTTCGCAAAGGTGTAAAGTGGAACAATGGCGATGATTTTACTGCCGAAGACGTAGCTCGCAACATTGAAATGTGGTGCGACAAGTCAGTGGAGGGTAACTCAATGGCCGGACGCGTGGCTTCGCTCATCGATGGTGAAAAAGCTGCTGAAGGTGCAATCACTGTAGTTGATAGCCACACCGTGAAACTGAAGCCCAGCACTCCGGATATTACGCTTATTCCTGGTTTCGCTGATTATCCGGCTGCGGTCGTTCACTCTTCGCATGATGGTTCAGCAGAAGGCATGATGGCCAATCCGGTTGGTACTGGTGCATATCTGCCAGAATCGATGGAAGTTGGTGTTAAGGGCGTACTCGTACGCAACGAAAATCACACTTGGTGGAATGCTGGCAACGGTGCTTATGCAGACCGCATCGAATTCATCGACCTTGGTACTGACCCTGCAGCATTTGTTGCAGCCGCTGAGTCTGACGAATTCGACATGAACTATGAAAGCACTGGTGATTTTGTTGAAGTGTTCGACAGCCTCGGTTTGGTAAAGTCGGAGGCAATCACTGCAGCAACTATCGTCATTCGTCCTAACCAGGCTGCTGAAGTCGACGGCAAGAAACCATATGCTGACGCTCGCGTTCGTCGCGCATTGGCGATGGCATGTGACAACAAAGTTCTGCTTGAACTCGGCGTTGCAGGTCTTGGTACAGTCGCTGAAAATCACCATGTCTGCCCAATTCACCCTGAATATGCTGAATTGCCGAAACAGGAGCGTGATGCTGCTGGGGCAAAGGCCTTGATGGAAGAAGCTGGCATGGGTGACTATGAGCATGAGCTCTTGTCCATTGACGATGACTGGCGCAAGAACACAACTGATGCGGTTGCAGCCCAGCTTCGTGATGCAGGCATCAATGTAAAACGGACAATTCTTCCAGGTTCTACTTTCTGGAACGATTGGGCAAAATATCCGTTTTCATCAACCAACTGGAACATGCGTCCATTGGGTGTTCAGGTTCTGGGGCTTGCTTATCGCTCCGGTGAAGCATGGAACGAATCTGGTTTTGCCAATGAAGAATTCGACAACCTGCTTTCTGAGGCAAGCGGTATTGCTGATGCCGACAAGCGTCGCGTCTTGATGGCCAAGATCGAAAAGATCATGCAAGACGAAGGTGTAATCATTCAGCCTTACTGGCGCTCTTTGTATCGCCATGCCAAGTCGAATTTGGTGAATGCTGAAAAGCATCCAACTTTCGAAATTCATGTCCATGACATCGGATTTGCTGCATAAACAAAGATTTAGGGGTCGCAATCGCGGCCCCTATTTGCTTGTTTGACAATTCAAGGTTACCTTTTGGATTCTTGAGTTCAAAACAATGTTGAGCGGGTCGCACAAGAAATCTCGCCAACAACCCAAAACCCAGGGAGGGGATTAATAATGGGAATGTTCATTCTCAGGCGGACGGGAATTATGCTCCTGACTGCGCTTTGCCTGACGTTCGTCGTCTTTTACCTGACGAACCTTTACCCAAATCTCGAAAAGCTTGCCAAGTCGGAAGGCAACATGCGCATGACCGATGTGCAGGTGCAAAGCTGGTTGGATAAAAATGGATACACCCAGAACTTGTTTATCCGCTATGGGGAATGGTTGGGGGTTGTCCCTGGCTTCATTTACAAACATGAAGATGAAACAGTTACCGGCAGATGCATACGCTTCAGCAATACCTCTGAAACCGCCCCTCGTTTCTGCGGCATTCTGCAAGGCGACTTTGGGTTTTCAACGACTTTCAAGGAAAACGTGGGACCTCTGATAGTCCGTAAGCTTAAACTGACCGGACTCTTGATGCTGTGGGCGTTTTTGCTCTACGTACCATTGGCTCTGCTATTGGGTGTTCTTGCAGGCATGCGGGAAGGCTCGAAGACTGATCGATCACTCTCAACATTTGCCATCGCAACGTCAGCTACACCGGAGTACGTGTCTGGCGTGATATTAATCGCGGTGTTTTCGTCATCGGCTTTTGGTTTAAAGTGGTTCAAGGGTACATCAGCATCGGCGATGGACAATCCTGGTTTCGCGAACTTTACGCTACCAGTGCTGACTATTGCTCTCTTTGGCATCGGTTACATCACCCGAATGACTCGTGCTTCCATGGCGGAAGTGATGACCGCACAATATATCAGGACAGCACGTCTTAAAGGCGTCTCGTTCCCGGCAATCGTGATAAAGCATGCCTTGCGCAACGCATTAATCGCACCATTTACCATCATCATGCTGCAGTTCAATTATCTGCTTACAGGTGTGGTAATTACAGAAATCTTGTTCAACTACAAAGGTTTCGGCTGGACCCTGGTTCAGGCAGCAGGCAACAATGATATCGAATTGCTGCTTTCTTGTTCTATCGTGGCCGTGTTCGTTGTGCTGGTAACCCAGCTCATTTCCGACATCGGTTATGTGTACCTCAACCCACGCATTCGCGTATCATAAGGAGGGTTGATCGATGGAATTAACCTGGATTCAGATAATCGGTACAATTCTTGCCAAATTCTGGTTGGTATGGCTATCGATGGCCATCGTTTTTGCATTGTCGATCAAATTCAAAAGGCAACTTGGCCTTTACGGCAAAATGTTCGACAGCACAGTGGCAATAGCAGGATTTGCCATTGTGTTGTTTTGGTTCTTCACTGCCATTTATGCAGATGCATTAATAAATTTCGACCCACTGGCACAGATTTCCGGGATGAAAAACAAGGTGCCGGGAACTCCAGTGGCAGGCATGGAAGACGCTTGGTTCTTGTTTGGCGGTGATAATCTGGCTCGCGATGTATACTCGCGACTTATTATCGGAAGTCGACAGGTTCTGATAATAGCGCCAGCAGCAACGGCATTTGCTTTCATGGCAGGCGTAACATTGGGTGTCCCGGCCGGTTACTATGGCGGATTGTATGATACGGTCATGTCATTTATCGCTAACCTGGTTCTGTCTTTTCCGGTAATTTTGCTTTTCTATCTGCTGGTTACTCCAGAAATTGTCGAGACCGGAATTCCAGTTTACATGGCCGCAGTTTTGTTTCTGTTCCCGATCGTTTTCGTATTGATTTTGCTCAATTCGCGCTTTTACACACAACCGGGCAAGCGAAACCTGTATATAGGAATTGCAGCAGTTATTGGCCTTTGGGCCTATTTGGGACTGGCGTTTAACCTGGACCCATTGGGCATACTCTATATGGATCCCAACCTGCTCAACATCTTTGTTGCGGTTGTTTTCGTGAATTCGCCAACCGTCTTTCGTATTGTTCGCGGCTTGGTGCTGGATATTCAAACTCGAGATTATGTAGCTGCAGCGCAAACAAGAGGCGAAGGACCTTGGTACGTGATGCTTTGGGAAATCTTGCCCAACGCGCGCGGCCCGTTGATCGTCGATTTCTGCTTGCGAATTGGATACACAACCATTCTTCTGGGAACTTTGGGCTTCTTTGGCCTTGGGGTTAGCCCGGAAAGTCCGGACTGGGGGTCAACAATTAACGAGGGAAGAAAGCTTCTTTCGATTTACCCACACCCGGCACTTCCACCCGCGTTTGCGTTGATGAGTCTGGTTCTTGGATTGAACCTGCTCGCCGACGGACTACGTGAAGAAAGCCTCAAGGACTAAGGAGATCAATCATGGCAAAATGGGATTATGATGGTCCGATCCTTGAGATCGAAAACCTGTCCATCAGCTTTATGACCAGACTTTTCGAAATTCCAGCCGTTATGGACTTTTCCTGTGTGGTACAACCAGGAGAAGCCATGGGATTGGTCGGAGAGTCCGGTTGCGGAAAATCAACCGTTGCGCTCGGTGTAATGCAGGATTTGGGCGTCAATGGTCAAATTGTTGGCGGTACGATAAAGTTCAAGGGACGTGACCTGAACGAGATGAGCGATGAGGAACTACGTGATTTACGTGGTAACGAAATCGCCATGATTTATCAGGAGCCAATGGCATCCCTTAACCCGGCAATGAAAATCGGCAGTCAGCTGATGGAAGTGCCGATGATACATGACGGCAAGAATGCGGAACAAGCTCGCGAACTGGCACTTGAAGTTATCTCAGATGTGAAACTTCCTGACCCCGAACGCATTATTAATGCCTATCCGCATCAGCTTTCAGGTGGTCAACAACAACGTATCGTTATTGCGATGGCTTTGATGTCGAAACCTTCTCTTCTGATTCTGGACGAGCCAACTACAGCACTTGATGTGACTGTAGAGGCGGGTATCGTCGATCTGGTCAAGGACTTGGGCAAGAAGTATGGAACTTCCATGCTCTTTATCAGTCACAACCTCGGCCTCATTCTGGAAACCTGCGATCGGATTTGTGTAATGTATTCAGGCGAGGCTGTTGAAACGGGCTCCATTGAAGACGTCTTTGACAAGATGCAGCACCCATATACCCAAGCATTGTTCCGTTCAATCCCGCTTCCAGGCGCCGACAAGAACGAACATCCGCTGGTTGCCATCCCCGGTAACTTCCCGCTGCCGCATGAGCGGCCGCCGGGCTGTAATTTTGGCCCACGTTGTGATTACTTCAAGGGCGGCCTTTGTGACGCCAGAGAGATAAAAATGGTTGGCGTACCGGGGCAAGACCGTCACGAAAGCCGATGTTGCCGCATAAAAAACATTGACTGGAATGCCAAACTTAAAAGTAAAGCTGAAACAGGTAAAAACGAATTTGGCGAAGTCGTGCTGAAAATGGAAAACCTCAAGAAATACTACGAGGTGTCCGCAAGCGCGATGTTTGGCGGTGGCGAAACGCGCGTGGTCAAGGCAAATGAATCCCTGTCATTTGAGGCGCGTGAATCGGAAACTTTGGCAATCGTTGGTGAATCCGGCTGCGGTAAGTCCACATTCGCAAAGGTGCTGATGGGACTTGAGACCGCAACCGATGGAAAAATCCTGCTGGGAAACCACGAGATCCAGGATATACCTATCCAGGAACGCGATGTTCATACTGTTTCATCGGTACAAATGGTGTTCCAGAACCCGTTTGACACGCTCAATCCGTCCATGACCGTAGGTCGGCAGATCGTCCGAGCACTTGAGATATTCAAGATTGGTAAAACTGAAAAAGAACGCCATGACCGAATGCTTAAGTTACTTGACCTCGTAAAGCTGCCGCGCGCTTTCGCTAACAGGATGCCACGGCAATTGTCAGGTGGTCAAAAGCAGCGTGTCGGGATCGCCCGTGCGTTTGCCGGTGATGCAAGGATCGTTGTCGCCGACGAACCGGTATCCGCACTGGATGTGTCAGTCCAGGCAGCCGTCACCGATTTGTTGATGGAAATTCAACGCGAAAACAAAACTACACTGCTGTTCATATCGCATGATCTGTCCATTGTGCGCTATTTGGCTGACCGTGTTATGGTTATGTATTTGGGGCATGTGGTGGAACTGGGTACAACAGACCAGATATTCGCGCCACCATATCATCCGTATACAGAAGCATTGCTGTCAGCGGTTCCAATTGCCGATACCAGCGTCCAGAAAAAGCACATCGTACTGGAAGGGGATATTCCCTCAGCAATGGATCCTCCACCTGGCTGCCCGTTCCAGACCCGCTGTGGCTGGAAATACAAAGTAAAGGATGACCTTTGTGAGAAACTTGTGCCACCCAATGTAAGGATGGCAGATGGCCACACTATCAAATGTCACCTCTCGGCAGCGGATTTTGCTTCAATGGAGCCGGTAATTGTAACCGGCAAGTCGAAAAAATCTGCCGCGAAACCCAGAAAAAAAATTGCAACCAAGAGAACTCCAACAACCAGTATCAAGTCTACAGTTGCAAATCTCGTCGGTGCACCGAAGGCCATGAAAAAGCCAGCGAAGATTGATGATCTTAAGCTCATCTCCGGTGTTGGTCCCAAGATCGAGAAAATTCTGCACAAGCTCGGCATTTATACCTACAAACAGGTAGCGGGCTGGAACAAGAGCGAACGATCCTGGGTAGATGATCACCTTAAATTTAAAGGGCGCATTGAGCGTGAAAACTGGGTGAAGCAGGCCAGGGCTCTCGATAAAGGTGGCGAAGCTGAATACGTAAAAGTGTTTGGTAAAAAGCCGCGCTAATCATATTCGTCAAATCAATTAAAGCCGCGCGGATCACAGTTCGCGCGGTTTTTTTGTGAATTCTGACAATCAATTGCCGCGCTTTTTGCGAATGGTATCCACGATAAACATGGTGGTACGTGGAATGTATCGATATGGCCGCGCTTTGCCCGAGACTGGCCTGCGCAACTTGCGCCACAATGTATAGACCAGCAAAGCCACATGAGCTGCAAGAATGAAGCTGAACATCGCTGGTGGACCATACTCTTCAATCAAATAGCCGGAAAAGGAAGGTGATACCACGGAGCCAATTGCGTAGAAAAATATCAGCGATGCGCTCATTTGAAGAAACTCATCGCGCTTGGCGAAATCACTGGCGTGCGAGGCACAAATTGAATAGATCGGCAATGTTGCAAACCCAAACAGGAAGCCACCGATATAAATATATGGAACGCCAAGTATCGGTGTTTCTATACCCAATGAGATTGAGAAACATACAGCAATTGCAAGCAAGCTGAATCCAATCAATGTAACCCGTCGATTGAGTCGATCGGCGATAATTCCCGCTGGAAGTTGAGCAATCAGACCACCAACGATTGCCAGAGAAAGGAACATTGCTATTCCGGTTTGCGAGAGGCCTGACTGTTTTGCGTAAACCGGCGCAACCATTCGAAAAGACGAATTGGTCAACCCCACGACAATAACTCCAACCGCAGCCAGAGGCGAAAGGCTGTATACAAAAAATGGTTTGAAACTGGGCGCTTTTGGAAGCGAGGGTAATGTTGCTTGTGTGAGTGCAAGCGGCAACAAGGCAAGGCACGCCACCATCGCAATCAGGTTATATGAAACATAATGCGCAGGTGTAAGGCCCGCGATCACAAGTTGGGATAGCAATGTCCCGCTCATGTCCACCATCCGGTAGATTGAAAAGACAGTCGCCCGATTTGAATTATCGAGCTTTGACTGGAGCCAGCTTTCAATAACCGTATAAGCTCCGGCAACCGAAAACCCACCACCTATCCTTAAAAGCATCCAGAACCATGGTTCTTCCATTACCGGATGCAACAAAATTGAAATTGTTGACACCGCAGCCATAACTGCAAAAGCCCGGGCATGACCTGATCGCATCACAATATAGGGGCTTGCAATACAACCCAGAAAAAATCCCAGGAAGTGGGCTGAACCGAGATAACCAATCTCGGTGGGAGAGAAACTGAGTTCCAGCCCGGACAACGCATCGAGTGGACCAAGTGAACCGCTTCCGACCTGTACGAAAATCACTGAAATAAAAAGTGCCGAAAGGGAAATGATTAATCGCACGGGTTCGACAAGCTCCTATGGCTTTGACGCCATACTACTCACAATGGAAGCGCCGCCACAATATGGACCCGATGACTTTCTCCGCCATTAAGCGCTGTGTGATATCCGCGCGTATCGGTGAAATACACTGATCCATCCGCTGGCAAATGCGTAACATGATGATTGACAATGAACAATGAACCGGGATTTGAAATAATTGGAATATGCAAACGTGGTTCAGGGTCGCGGTGCCATGAGTTGCAATTGTACAATCCCTTGGAAAGCACCCTCATCCGGCCAATCTTGAAACGCGTGGTGAGTTCCCTGTGCACTTCTTCGAAGTAGGTCCCCTCAAACTTGGGAACAAACTCGGTAAATGCATGTTCATTCACTTCTTCTTCCCGCACCACTTCTTCGTAGCTATCGTCTACCCTTGTATGGAACAGACCAGACAAATCGTTTGCGGCTTCAACTTCAACACCGGGACGCCGAGTTAATGAGAATGCACCAAATCCTGCTGAACGATCGCCTTTGAATTCTGTACGTTCCAGCGCGATATCCAGTGCGTCACGCAGCCTGTCTATGTCAAACTTCAACTCAAGTTTGTGGATACCTGGGCCCGGCACGAAGTTGGCGACAGACGCCGTGTCCGGCATTTCGGACAGCCAAGCCTGCATATTGGTTACATCATTATCGGGTGAAGTTGGGTTGGCCTGCGTCATCATAATCTCCCCAGACTCAGTTCCATTTTCGCTCGATCATAGACCTGTGGTTGACGCAGACAATATGATTTTGCGACATGTACAATGGCAGATATTTCGCACTGGTCGCATTATCGTGCCCGTAGTATCATGAACGACCAAACATGGATTGATGAATACAATGACTGAACAACTTGATACCGCAACGATCAGCGCATTTCAAAATGACGGCGCGACAGTTTTGCGCGGCGTATTTGCAGATTGGGTTGAAGAGTTACGCAAGGGCATTGCCTCCAATATGGAAATTCCCGGCCCGGACAGCAAAATCTACACTGGTGAGAATGGCAGCGGTCGTTTCTTTGGAGATTACTGCAACTGGCAACGCATCCCCGAATATCACAACTTCATATTTAATTCCCCTGCAGCTAAAATTGGTGCGCAACTAATGAACAGCAATACTGTTCGCCTGTTCCATGAGCACGTACTGGTGAAGGAAGCTCAAGCCGGCGTACCGACACCCTGGCATCAGGATCAACCTTATTATTGCGTTGAAGGCCCAAAAACGGTCAGCATTTGGATTCCGCTGGATGACATTCCCCGTGACAGAACGCTGGAATTTGTTGCCGGTTCACATCTGACCGGAAAACTCTATCGACCCCAGCGCTTTAACGGGCAGGCCCTTAATGAAAGTGATGGTCTTGAACCAGTTCCCGATATTGATGGCAATCGTGACGAATTCCAGATTCTCGGCTGGGAACTCTTTCCAGGTGATGCTGTTGCGTTTGACTACCGCACAATTCACGGCGCTCCTGCAAACAACAGCGCCAGTTCACAACGCCGCGCGTTTTCATTGCGCTTGGTAGGTGATGATGCACGGTTCGCGAGGCGAGAAGGAAACGTAACTTCACCTCCCTTCCCGGCTGTTGGCCTTGAACACGGACAACCCCTGGATGCCGACGAATTTCCGATGCTGTATCAATCGCAGCATTAGCAACTGTTTAGGCAACGTTTTTGCTTCACGTTCCAAACAATAAAAGCCATACTGACAGTTTGCTTGCAGGATGTTTCGCGCCGGTATTTTATTGTGCTGATCTGGAGAGTGCCAATTGTTTCAGAATATGTCACCGTTTGTCCGGGCGGTCCTCACAATCCTGCTGGCAATTTTCCTGTTTGACATAATGGGTGCGGTCATCAAATTGCTGGGGGAGCGTTATTCACCACAGCAATTGTCAGTATTCCGGAATCTCTTTGGATTGCTACCCAGCCTTGCTGTGCTCTGGTACTCGAAGGACTGGCAAAATGCCGGTCGCCCGTTGATCCTGAAGCAATGGAAACTCGGTCTAGCACGCGGCGCTTTTGTAGTTCTGGCCCAATTCTGTTTTTATCTCTCCCTAACCAAACTGGAATTCGCAACTGCTTCGACAATCGCATTTTCAGGGCCGATTTTTGTAACGGCACTTTCCATTCCAATACTGGGTCACACGGTCGGTCTTTGGCGCTGGCTTGCAGTTGGAATTGGCTTTGCCGGTGTCGTGATGGTCATGCAACCAGGAAGTGGCATTTTTAACTGGTATGCAATTCTGCCACTTGGCGCTGCATTTGGATACGCCAGTATCAGTGTATCGGCCCGGTTGTTTGATGAATCGGTTCCAACTGCATTGATCAACATTTATGCCATTGTAGCAGCGGTGGTTGGTTCAGCAATTCTCACACTCATGACTTCAGGTTTCACGCCAATTGCGAGCACCGAAGACTGGTACTGGCTGATTGCCATTGGAGTTGCAGGTGGCGCCGCCGTCTTCTGCCTGATATCTGCCTACCGGATGACCGAGCCCAGCAATCTTTCACCGTTTGAGTTTTTCGGAATTCCGTTTTCATTCGCGCTTGGTTGGTACTTCTTTGCCGAAGCACCGATAGACCGGCTGATGCCTGGCGTGTTGTTTGTCATCGGCGGCGGATTGTTGATCGTCTGGCGGGAACGACAAGTGAAAAAGCAAAAACAAGCCAGTGCTGAATTCACCTAAAACTTCCGCTCAAATCCTCCCGTTTTTTCTGCAAGATATTGCGCAAAGTCGAAGTTGGGTCGCTCCAAATGGCTTAGATGGCCAGGCTTCGCAGCACCGGCACAAATGCCCCGATACACTTTTTCGGTGCACCCGCGATCTTCCACATTGACCTCGTCCAACAATATTTTCAATTGATCCAGTTGTTCGCGAGCTTCGGGAGAATTGATAAATTCCGGCGCCATTCCACCCCCGAATGAAATCCTGACCTGCCCCGCTCCCTGCGGATGCAGTGACAAGTACCAGAAGTATCCAGGCGTGAGCGTGATCAGTAAGCTAGGATAGATTGCCAGCAAAAATGTCGTCCGTCGCCGCTCACCTTTCATACGCTTGTTGTCTGGATGCGCTAACGCAATTTTCAGCGTCTCATCCTTGAGGATGGTGTGATAGTTAAATGCCTGACTACCCGGAACGCACACCATCTCCTCCAGCTTGGAGAGGCCACCAATGGTTCCTGCGTGACATACGGGCAGATGGTAACTCTCCATGAAATTTTCAGCGAGGATTTTCCAGTTCGTGTCCCAAACGTGGTTTTCATGGAAGGTCTCAACATAATTTTCCATCGCGTAATCGCTGATTAGGCCCTCCACCTCGCCAAGCGATTCAGAAACTGAAGGCGCATCCGGATTGAGCGTCACCATCACCCAGCCGAGCCACTCCTCGCAGCGGACTTGCGGCAGTTTGTAGTCTGATTTGCAGAAACCGGCATTTTGATCCATCGCCGGAGCACCGCGAAGGGAACCATCCAGATTGTAAGTCCATGCATGGTAAGGACACACGATTGCTTTTCTGTTGCCAGAACCTTCCAGCAGGGTCGACATGCGATGCAGACACACATTCGACATGGCCCGCAGGCTGCCGCTCCCGTCCCGAATAACAAAAATGGGCTGACCTGCCAGTTCGTAAGTTATATAGTCACCCGTATTTGCGAGACTGTTTGCCCGTCCGACACATACCCAATCCTTGGAGAATACATCCTCCAGTTCACGTTTCAGGAAGTCCTCGCTCGTGTAAACACTGGTCGGCATCGCCCGCGCTTCATTGAACGGTGCGCTAACATTTTTGATAAGTTCTGAAACCGGTTTGATTTCACTCATGATTTTTTCTGCCCACAAAATTATTCTTGTCTTATGCTAATTCAAATTTGCGGCTCTGAAAATCCTCTTTGTTGCGATTGGTCAAGGAAAGCATTAATGACCATTGCCAACGAAACGGGAAACCACAACATGACGAAAACCGATACTGCTGGACTTACCCAACTGGGTGCAAATGTGAAGCTGCCAGGCAACCCCGAAGAGGCCATCTTGGAACGTGTACCAAGTTCGCAGGATGTAGATTATGTTGTTCGATTTACAGCTCCGGAATTTACTTCCCTTTGCCCGATGACAGGCCAACCTGATTTTGCGCATCTGGTAATCGACTATGTGCCTGATCAATGGCTGGTTGAATCCAAGTCGCTGAAATTATATCTCGGCTCATTTCGCAATCATGGTGCTTTCCATGAGGATTGCACCGTTGGCATCGGCCGCAAACTCGTCGACACCTTGAATCCCAAATGGCTGCGGATCGGCGGATACTGGTATCCGCGCGGCGGCATACCCATTGATGTTTTTTGGCAGACAAACAATCCGCCGGAAAATGTCTGGATTCCTGACCAGGGCGTTCCACCCTATCGCGGCAGGGGTTGAGCGGATCGCCGCAGACTGGCAGCTCCGCTTTTCTCGATCCGCCATAGCACTTTGCAGGTGCTTCCCCGGAACCCCCTACCCATAAGCCATCTCTCAACTCGTCATTCTCGGGGGTCCGCGCGGCAAACAATTCTCAATTGTTTGCTTTTCGCGCTACCAACCCGAGGATCCATGCTGCATTGTTTGGCCAATTTGTATGTGTCGCTCCTGTGTCTGGTGTTGGAATGACAAAGGGAATGCAAGCAGTGATGGTCGCCAAGCGGACATTCAATGTTTTATTTTTTGGCAAACGAGAACAATATTCGACTGGCATCTCTTCAGCGGTCAAGGTTTTCGAACCAATCGAGCACAATGCTTGTCCAATTTTTCGGCAAAGTGTGGCCTCTTTTATGCAAAACGAGTTCCAGGCTGCCTTGTCCACAGCTCCAGCGTTTGCGCCAATTTCCGTCCTTGACATCATGCTTCACGGCATTATTCGGACATTCGTTTTCGCGCCGCCAAAGCTTCAGGCCTTCCCAAATATCGGCTTGGCTGACGGTAACATCAAACTCGTCATTGTGCCATGTGCGGCCTTCGAGCGGCACCAGCTTGTCGGCGAACCCATGGGTGTGGAGCATGTGCACAGGTCCGATGCAATCTTCGGTTGCGGGCAGCCAAAAGCCGCCAGAGACCGGAGCGTAGGCATGGGCGAAATCCGGCGCGAGACAAGCTACTTCCCATACCATCGACCCACCACGCGAAAACCCGCTCAGCAGTACTCGCTCCGGGTCCACCTGCGCATGTACTGCAGCATCAGCCATTACGTCACGGAAAAACCTGACATCGGCGCGGGGATAGGTATTCCATCCGTCGCGCACGGCCCAGTCCGTCGGTTTGTTCTGGTGCCACGGTAGTGCGGTTGGCGCGATTACCGCATAACCTCGCTCTGTAAATCGGCCAACGAAACGCTTGTTGCGGATAATCTTGGACCCGGTGCTGCCGTAACCATGTAGATACATAACTGCCGGACCGCCCTGCCATCCCGCTGGAACTGCAATATGGTATTCGCCAGATGCAATCTTGCAGGGCTCAGTCTCGCTGCCGCAGTCAAGTGCCAGTGCCTGACCTGCGGTTAGAAACATTGCCGAAATTAACATGTAACGGAAAATCATTCAGCATTACCCCATATGTTCAGGTTATCGCCGAGTAGCTACAACAACCTCAGAAATGATGTATCTACTATTGTACATCATCTATCAGCAGCACCCAATCACAGGCAATTTGAATGTCCCAATCGGGTCTTGGCTGTGTAGAAACACTGCCGGATTTGGTTTTATTTTCTGGATTGGTTGTTGTGTTGGGATTTCCGGCAATTTTGCCGATTTTGCATTGCATCGGCCGGTTTATGCCCATCAGGGTGATTGATGCAGGTTTGGT
>JAJFHU010000030.1 GCA_021775455.1 Hyphomicrobiales bacterium
CCTACCGCTGATATTGTCCTGTCAGGCGCATATTGCCGGTCAAACAAAGTCAATTACAAAGATATCCGAAAAATTGCGAAACTCGTCGCCACAACAACAATCAATGAAACAGAAAGACTACTTTCCACACAGCCTCCGGACAAAGTTACAACTATCGATCAGATGGATATTCAATTGGCGACATTGTTGGAAAGTCTCCCATGTGCCAGCAGCAGACATTACGCATTGTTGTAAGCAAATGGACACCTGGTTCCCTGCTGCCTTATTCCGTGCTAGTTTCGTAGCTGATGTTTGGAAGATAGTGGTGAACAGCACCACACGCTGGACATGATTGCAGGTCGTTGGGACTTTTGAAGCTACATAATACCAAATACCCTACGAGTTGTATGCAGGGCTGATTGGGCAATGAAGCGAACAAGACCATACTTGATGGCATTTTACGCGTTAGCGTTGAATTTGGTCCTCGTTTTGGGTTACGCACCCAGGGTGTCGGCGCAGGAACCCCTTAGCTGCAGCGCTGTTTTTACCGTTTCATTTTCGTCGAACAACCCGGGAAACAGTGCCCAAGCTGTTCCCGGTGACATTGTCACCCTGTCAATTACCACCGGGTTCTCAGCTATTACCGTTACCGGCGTGAATTTTGGTACTACCGCTGCTGTTGTCAACCAAATTAACCCAAATTCGTGGACTGCAAGTTTTACGGTGCTACCTACTACTCCGCTCGGCATTGTATCCGGGACAATCTTCGCCAATTTTGGCACTCAAACCTGTGCCCCCCTTCCTTTTTCTTCACCTGGCTTTACTGTAATTGCGCCACCGCCTCCAACAACTCAAATCATCGGCAATTTCATGTTGAACCGGGCCAATCTTCTGGCGGGAGCGCAGCCAAACATTATTCCTTTTGTTGATGGTTCAAACACTGGTGGTAGTGACCAGCCGGGTGAGTTTGCCATGACCAGCACTGAGCAGGGGATGACGCTGGCTTTTTCCACGTCTCGCAGCAAAATCATGGCCGCAGCAGCAGCAAACCGACTTGCTCTGGCCTTTGGTTCAGCCGAGGGAACGGATAATTCGGAAGCCGACAAGCAAATAAGTGTTTCCACCAATGACACACTCTTTGACCGGCAAGGCACCTGGGACATCTGGACCGAGGTTTATGGCTCGATGAGTAGTTCTGGCGCGTCTGACACTACCTTGTGGGTTGGATATCTGGGAACACACTACTTTGTTTCACCAAATATGATTATCGGCCTCCTTGGCCAGCTTGACTGGGCAGAAGAGACAAATTCAACATTAGCCAGTAATGCGGATGGCATGGGCTGGATGATCGGGCCTTATATCGCTGGTCGGGTTCCCAATCAGAACCTTTACTATGAAGCCCGTGCTTCCTGGGGACGCTCTGACAATGATGTCTCACCGATTGGCACCTATACCGACAGCTTTGAGACGGAACGCTGGATGGCATCTGCCAAGGTCTCCGGTTCATATGCCATGGGAGAATACACAATCAAGCCCGCGGCCAGCATTGCCTACTTTGAAGAAACCCAGGAAAGCTACACCGACACAAGTCCGGTGCCCCTGCTGATCCCTTCCCAGACCGTCTCATTGGGAGAAGTCCGCTTTGGTCCAAGTCTGGAACGCGCCATTGAGCTTGCAGATGGTACCATCATTCGGCCTTCTGTCGGCGTATCCGGTGTTCTCAACTTTGGTATCCAGAACAATGTTGCCTCCCAAGGCTTTGCGTTCGGCAACAGCGATCTACGAGCACGCTTTGATGCTGGCTTCAATTCCACCAATCCGATGGGATGGATACTTACTGCATCCGGCTTCTACGATGGTGTGGGTATTGACAACTATTACGCCTACGGCGGCACGGCTAGGCTCACCATACCGCTCAACTAAAAGCATCACAGCTTATATCCTTTTTGCGTCAGAGCAAACATTACGTTTAGTTGTAAGCAAATGGACACTTGGTTCCCTGCTGTCTTATACCGTGCTAGTTTTGTGACCGATGTTTGGAAGATAGTGGTGATCAGCACCACATGCCGGACATGATTGCAGGTCGTTGGGACTTTTGAAGCTACATGATACCAAATACCCTACGAGTTGTATGCTGGGCGGGTTAGGCAATGAAGCGATCTAGACCATACTTGATGGAACTTTGCGCGATAGTGCTGAGTTTGGGCTTTGTTGTGGGTTGCGCACCTAGGACTTCTGCGCAGGAGCCGGTAGATTGCGGTTTATTTAATCAATCAATTACGTCGAACAATGCGATTGATAACTCGCAAGCCGTGCCTGGCGACATTGTCACGCTTTCAATCACCACTACTAGCGCACAATTTGCCGTAACAAATGCAATAGGAGTAGGCTAAATGAGATACATAACAATCGTATTTTTTTCCATCATATTAATGCTAACAGCCAGTTCTAATGAGAGTTTGGCGCAACAAAGTCCAAATGCGATAAGTTGTTCCCAATTCGGATTAAATTGGTTTACTACACCGGGGACTCAATTCGGATGTATCAATCTAGATGATGGAAGTACTAAACAAAAAGAGGACACAGCGAACAGCATAATAGTAAACGGACAGACTACCATGGCGAATCGCATTGATGATCTAGAGGAAGGTGTTGCAATTTCCAACGCACTTCAAACCCCCGATTTAATTGGCGGAGAACGCGGTGGTCTTCGATTTAACTGGGGCAGTGCAAGCAGTGCTGTGGCTATAGGAGTGTCTGGGGCATTAGTATTAAGTGACAATGCTTTTGGAAAGGGCGAGCGTGTGGTGGGTAGCGCAGGCGTTGCCTTTAGTGGTAACCGTGTTGGTGCCAATGGGGGGGTACAAGTAACCTGGTAATTCCAATATACGATTCTATTTTTAAAGCACGGCAGCCGTATCGTCCGCTTTGTGTCATCTTTGACCATAGTGCGGATATCCAATTGTCCAAACAGCGGCACGAGTCCAACTGGTAAAGAGGGCTCTAAGCAGAAGTTCACACTAGTGCGGAGCTTTTCTGTTAATGGCACACAGCAGACATGCTGCAAGTGTCGTAATCTTGATATTTTGCAATTCGTGAACTGAAACTAAATCCGCATAGCTACCATCGGAGTGAATTACAAATTCGCTTTGCCCCAGTCGCGGATCGAGGAGAACACCGGTTTGAGCGTCATGCCCTTGTCTGTCAGAACATATTTTGCCCGCGGTGGATGATCTGAATAAAACTCCCGCTCTACCAATCCATGAGCCTCCAGCTTCTTCAACCGTTCCGACAATGTGTTGGCACTTGCCTCCGGAATGCTGTCGGCAATGTCTTGAAAGCGGCTGGGCCCATTGATCAGCAATTGCCTGAGAATTAGAGGGGTCCATTTCTCGCCAATCACCTCGAATGCCCGTGCCACCGGGCAGATGCCATAAGACTGAACGGGTCGGCGGAATGATGGGAGCCCTGATTTTCATTGACGCACTTTCGCTGATTGCGCTCTGGCACGTTATGGCTCAAGTATATCTGGCTGGAACCACGATTTGACAGGTTTTGGGCTTTGCAAACCTTTGTCCAGTGCGGGACATTATTCCACAGGTTATAGTCGCAATTAGTACAAGCTTTCTGCCGTCCAATCTTGTAGGAACAGGCATTCTTGTTTGTATATATAATGGAGTTTCCCATGCCTGGTTTGTTGCCTGATGTTGATCCGGATGGCTTGTTGGAGTTTTCGGTAGTCTTTACCGACCGATCCCTGAATCACATGTCGAAGACCTTCCAGCAGGCCATGAATGACATATCATCGACGCTCAAGAAGGTTTATGCAGCTGACGCAGTAGCCGTCATTCCAGGTGGCGGCACTTATGGCATGGAAGCTGTCGCCCGCCAGTATGCAACAGACAGGAAATGCATGGTTCTGCGCAATGGCTGGTTCAGTTTTCGCTGGACGCAGATTTTTGATGCAGGCAACATTCCGGCAAGTTCTACAGTATTGAAAGCCCGCCGTTCACTCGACAATCACCAGGCGCCGTTTTCTCCGGCCCCAATTGATGAAGTTGTCGCGACTATCAATGAGGAAAAGCCGGACGTTGTCTTCTCGCCACACGTGGAAACATCTTCTGGAATGATTTTGCCAGATGATTATATCAGGCAGGTTGGTGAAGTCGTGCGCGCTAATGGCGGCATCTTTGTCCTCGACTGTATTGCTTCGGGCACAGTCTGGGTTGACATGAAGAAGACCAATGTCGACATTTTGATCAGTGCACCACAAAAGGGTTGGTCTGCATCTCCATGTGCCGGTCTCGTCATGCTTGGTGAGCGCGCGATGGGAAAAATCGGATCAACGGCGAGTTCCTCGTTTGCTTGCGACCTCAAGAAATGGCTGGAAATCATGCAGGCCTATGAAAATGGTGGCCATGCTTACCACGCAACCATGCCAACGGATGCGCTGATCAAGTTCCGTGATGTGATGGTCGAAACCGAAGCTTACGGCTTTGACAAGGTTTGCGATGAACAACTGGAACTGGGTGCGAAAATTCGCGCTGCCCTGGAGGAAGCCGGGTTCAAGAGCGTAGCCGCAGATGGCTTTAAAGCACCGGGCGTTGTTGTGTGTTACACCGATGATCCGGATATCCAGAGCGGCAAGAAGTTCGTTGGTGCCGGGTTACAAATTGCCGCCGGTGTACCGCTACAGTGTGACGAAGGTGATGATTATCGCAGCTTTCGTATTGGTTTGTTTGGCCTCGACAAGTTACACAATGTCGACCGCACCGTAGAGACCTTCAAAAAGGCACTCACTGAAATCGCTTGAGCGTCAAAAATCACTGCGGCTTTTTATAGCCGCAGCAAGCGTTCCCTCGTCGAGATAATCAAGTTCACCGCCGACTGGTACACCATGCGCAAGACGGGTAATTTTGACATCAATACCCGAGAGTCGATCCGTGATGTAGTGCGCTGTGGTTTGACCTTCGACAGTTGCATTAACCGCCAAAATAAGTTCCAGTCTTTTCTCTCCGTCACCGGGTTGATGAGCCCGGTCAATCAGCTTGTCTATGTTGAGATCTTCCGGGCCAATTCCATCCAGCGGCGAAAGCGTTCCACCAAGAACATGATAAAGTGAATTTACCGCTTTGGCCCGTTCCAGCGCCCACAAATCTGCAACATCTTCCACGACCACAATCGTTGAGTGATCCCGCCGCGGATCTTGGCAAATTGTACAGGGGTCGGAGGTATCAACGTTTCCGCAAGTTGAACACTCACCTACCAACTCGGCCGCTTCCCGGGCAGCATTCGCCAACGGGTATAAAAGCGCATCCTTCTTTTTGATAAGATGAAGAGCGGCTCGTCGCGCGGATCGCGGACCAAGCCCGGGCAGCTTTGCCAGAAGCTGGATCAGCGCTTCAATCTCGCTACCACTCACCTTGTTGGCCAAATCTTCACCCTTCAAATATTGATAGTCTGCCGAATCACTACTTTCGCACTCTAATAATAAGTCCGGTCAATTGGCAGGGGATTTTGATTTCCGGCGAGCTGTCAACCAAATGGCAGCTTCATGCCTGGTGGAATTGGCAGACCCGCCGTAAGCTCTTGCGTTTTTTCTGCAGTAATCTGTTCAACCTTACCTTTGGCATCATTATGTGCTGCAATTATCAGGTCCTCTACAATGTCACCCTCATCCTCCTTTAGAAGGTCGGGTTCGATGGAAATCGCGGTCATGTACCCTTTGCCATTAAGGGTAACCTTGACCATTCCGCCACCTGCGACACCTGTAGCGTCCAGATCTGCAAGTTCGGCCTGCATGGCCTCCATCTTGGATTGCATTTCCTTAGCCTGCTTCATCAGACCCATAATGTCTTTCATATTCTACTCCTGAGTGTTCGCGCTAGCGTGGGCTTAATCAAGGAATTCATCAAGATTTTCGTCTGCTGGTGGATCAGAAATCTCATTTTCTTCCTGACGAATTCGAATGTCGACAATTTTAGAACCCGGAAACCTGGAAAGTATGGCCTCAACTGCAGGGTCAGATCGTGCCTCGTTGATGCGTTGCGCCGTTTCCTGTTGTTCCTGTTCGTTGAGTGTCGGGCTTCCTTCATTCTGGCTTATCGACAGCATCCAGCGTTTGCTGGTCCACTTTTCAAGTTGCTTTGAGAGGGTAGGTAAAAAATCGCGTGGCGGATTTTCCACCAGGTTCATTTCAATGCGTCCATCGACAAAGGAAACCAGCCGCACATGCCGGGCAATTGCCGTCTTCATCTTGAGGTCACGCTTGTCCTCAATCAGGAAGATCAGTTCCTCAAAGCTGTCGATAGCAATAATTGGATTGACGTCTGTTGCTTCTGCTTGTTCGGCGGCCATCACGGGTTCGCTTTGGCCAACTGCGTGGGCCGGGCGGCTACCGTTGGTGGACATCATCTCAGGCTGTGAGCCGGAACGTGACCGGCTGGAAGTCGAAGCAGATGATTGCCCGTTTGAAGATTTTGGGGTAGCAGCCGCAGTATTGATCTCACTTGTTTCACCAGCTTCAATCTGGCGAATTACTTCATCTGGGCTTGGCAAGGTAGATGCATGTGTCAGGCGAACAAGAACCATCTCGGCGGCCGGCAGCATTCTTTCACTATTCCCCACTTCATTGATACCCTTCAGGAGAATTTGCCAGGCTCGACCAAGCGAGCGCACTGAGAGTTTCTCGGCAAACTCCTTGCCGCGCACACGTTCGGCTTCTGATAGAGACGCATCATCTGCAGCTTCCGGCACATATTTGAGTCGTGTTACCAGATGCGTGAAGTCGGCGAGATCGCCAAGCACTACCAGCGGTTCAGCTCCTACATCATATTGTGATTTGAGTTCTTTCAAAGCAGACTGAATGTCACCGCTCATCACCTGTTCAAAGAGGTCAATTACGCGGGTACGGTCTGAAAGTCCGAGCATTGATCGAACCGAGGGCGCCGTTACCTCCGACTTGCCACCTGTTGTTCCGTGCGCGATGGCCTGATCCAGTATCGAAAGTGCATCACGAACAGAGCCCTCCGCTGCGCGAGCAATGATCGACAGCGCTTCTTCTTCAATCGTAACGCCTTCCTTTGTGCAGATACCGGAGAGGTGGTTTGCCATTTCCCCTGCCTCTATGCGGCGAAGGTCAAAGCGTTGACAGCGCGATAGAACAGTCACTGGCACTTTACGAATTTCAGTTGTCGCAAATATGAATTTCAAATGCTCTGGCGGTTCTTCCAGCGTTTTCAGGAGGCCGTTAAAGGCGCTCTTCGAAAGCATGTGAACCTCGTCGATGATGTAGACCTTGTAGCGTGCCGTGGCTGGACGGTATTGCGCCGACTCAATGAGATCACGCATTGCATCGATGCCGGTATGCGATGCCGCATCCATCTCAATGACATCCATGTGCCGCCCTTCCATGATGGCGCGGCAATGTTCACCTGCTTCACTCAGGTCAATTTGTGGGCGGTCCAAATCGGCTGATTTGAAGTTGAGCGCGCGGGCGAGGATTCGGGCAGTGGTGGTTTTCCCAACGCCGCGAACTCCAGTCAGCATGTAGGCCTGCGCGATGCGTCCGGTCGCGAATGCATTGGTAAGAGTCTGCACCATCGCCGACTGACCAATCAGATCATCAAAGTTCTGAGGTCGGTATTTGCGAGCCAACACCCGGTAGGGCTGGGCTGACTGATCTTTATTCTCACTCATGGAACTGGACTATAGAACGATTGTAACCTGCCGTCATGGGGTTGATTGGAAATTTGGAACGAATATCCAAAGATTGACGACTGTTCCTGGAAAAAGGGTGGAAGACCGACATTGTGACCCGAACAGAAACTCGTTGGGGCTGCTTCCTTCCGGATCTGACCCGGTTGGCGAGGAGCTCGTCCACCGCCAGCCTTCCACCTGTTGATATCGTACTTTGGCGGTGAAATTGCAAGGAAAGATTGCGTGAAAACGACACCGCAATCGCTTTACCGCCGCTGGGCAGCTTTGTCCGGAGGCTGTGTGAAAACTCCCTCTATAATTCGATTCTGATATAATTGCCTGAGATTGAATCGGGGATTTTTGATGGTTGGATTTATTGAAGGTGTTGATCGGAACCAGACGGTGTTGTTGCCGGAATGTCT
>JAJFHU010000004.1 GCA_021775455.1 Hyphomicrobiales bacterium
AGCAGTCGGATCAAATCTGATGGTGAACAGGGACCTGTCACCGGCGGTGATTGGCGTAGTGGGGTTTGATATCACCGTAAAATCAGCAGCATGCGTTCCGCCGATGACTACAAACGGTGAAGCGCCATCCAGTGTTAGATCACCAGTGCCGGTATTCTCAATCTGGAACGTGTTTTGTTTGGTACCGCCAGTTAGCGCCACGGTGCCGAAATCCGTACTATCACCAAGTGTTGGCACATGCGCTGGATCGTCTGCTATCGATTGGGGCGCAAAGACAGAGCCATTAGTGAGATTGATTTCGGGGGCGGCTGCGTTGACCGTTAGTGTAGCTGTCGCTGTGCCGGAGTTGCCTAGGCTGGAGGTTAAATCACCCGTCGTGTTTTTGTGAGCGCCAACGGTAGCGGAGAAAACTTTGAGATTAATCGCACAAGAAGCTCCTGCTGCAACGGTGCCGCCGGCAAGGCTGATGACACCCGTACCGGCTGTGGCTGTCACCGTGCCGCCACATGTGTTTGTCGTCTTCGGTACGGGCCCAACCTCCACACCTACGGGCAGGGTGTCGGTGAAGGCAAGCGAGGTCGCAGCATCGGAGGCATTGGCGGAATTGTCGATGATAAAGGCAAGCGTTGAGACGTCGCCAGAATCGATCGTATCCGATAAAAACTGCTTGGAGAATACGGGTGGTGTGGGGGGAGCTGTGGTGACAGAAAACGGAAATGTATCGATGTCTTCCTCATTGACATTAACGGTAAATGATACGGTCCGGTTTTCGTTATCGGTTGAGTCTGTGTAGGTGATTGTATGCGGCCCGGCAGGGATTAGGTGGTTGATATCAGGATCTAACGGAGGTCCACTGTCGAGTTTAAAGTTTGTGAATCGGCTACCTTCGTGCCGTACTTTCAATTGGCCTCCGGCCGTGTCGTTACACAGGGCCCAATCGAAGCTCGACGCAATATCTGCGCAGCTAAGCTGCTGTGTGGCACAACTGTTGACTACGCTGCGTTCGTCGAATTTAAGGCCGAAAACGTTACTGGAATTGAAACTGTTATACAGGCCATCGACAGAGAAGTTGGAGCAGGTGATGGGGTCACCGACCGCCGCATGAACATCGTCGTTACTGCTAAGCAGACCCACCGTTGCGCCAAACAGCAGCGCCATCGAAACAAGAAACGACCGTGACATCACCTGATTTTCCCAACTTGTGAAGCGACTGATATATGTTTGTTAGGCGAAGTGTTGTGCCAGCACGCACAAAGCGAAACACAGGCTCTGAGAAGGACCTGCGTGATTACTCTCAATGTTGAAAATCTGCGCGTACCAAAATCGTGCAAAGAACCATCCCAGCCTGAACCCAGGCACTTTTCGTGCCTTTTCCGTCGTTGCAAATCTGCGGAATGCTTTTGACTAGCTCTTTTGCTGAAATGTTATTCTCAACTTGGACCATTCTACTGAATTAGCGAGTCCTAATTTGAACTAATCCGCTTATTGATGGTTGTGTGGTATATTTGCATCAAGGGCTATGTAGGGATTATCCAACGGAGTTATACGCAAAGGGCTAATGTCCGGTCTTGGCTGCCATCTCAAGCGGACTCTGCAATCCTGTAGCTGAATGGATATGCGAATGATCAATGGCGGTCATTTTGTCTGCAATGCTGACATTAATCGGTGCGCCGGATAATTAGCCAAGGATCACAAACGACCATGAGTAAACGTGCAAGGTGTCTGTTACCCGAATGTTTTTTGGATCTGTGGTCGGCTGTTCAAGATTTGCCGATTTGGCCTACACCGCAATTGCGGCAAATCCTGTCGTGTAATTCCATTAGATATCGGTGGATGTTCGCTATAAACACAGTAAAACCGGTCGACAAAAATCTGGTACCTGTGTGTTATGAAATTTTTACCCAGCCATGAATCTGATTTGCGTGAGCTGCTTCAATGGCGGCGAGATGTGCGGAATTTCAGTACGAGGGAAATTGAACCGGAAGTTCTGGCAAAGCTCGAAGCCAGCATCGATCTTGCTCCTTCGGTTGGAAACAGCCGTCCATGGCGGATTGTGAGGGTATCAGATGAGGAAAACCGCCAATCAGTGATCCGCTGCTTTGAGCAGCAAAACCTTGCGGCTGCATGTGATTATAAGGATGAGACCCAGACCGAATATCTGGCGCTCAAACTTGCTGGCTTGAAAGATGCTCCAGTGCATCTTGCTTTCTTTACCGAACCGGACCCCGAAGAGGGGCGCGGCCTTGGACGTCGTACCATGCCGGAAACACTCGTTTACTCCACCATCATGGCCATTCACACCTTCTGGCTTTATTCGCGGGCGCTCAATGTGGGGGTAGGATGGGTTTCAATTCTCGATCCCGAAGAAATCAAGGATATCCTTGATGTGGACAATAACTGGCAGTTAACTGCCTATTTGTGTGTGGGGTACCCCAAGCATCACGATGACAAACCGGAACTTCATCGCAAAGGTTGGCAACACGACCAGTCAGCTGTCTGGATTGATCGATAAAACGCCGAAATCATTCAAAAGCCAACTACTTCAAATTTTCCAACATCATTTGATTTGTCATTTTGTTGTCTAATGCATATGATAATAGATGGGCAAGAAAGTATGGGATGTGAATTTCAATCCGCATCCTGACAAAACGGGGCATTGGCAAACTAAGGAGGCTTGCCATGCGCATTGCATTAGGCAAATTCGGAACGAAAACCCTCATGGCTTTGGGGCTTGCACTCGTGCTCACTTCAGGAGCTCAGGTTCAGCAGGCAGAAGCGAACCATCGTTATGGGCGGACTGCTGCTGCCCTTATTATTGGTGGCATAGCATTGCACCATATCGCCCGAAATCACGACAGACGCTATTATGGTCATCACCGTAAGCGCGTTAGGTATAGCGGTCGTGGTCATGGTTGTTTCACGCATCGTCACGGCGGAAGGCGTCATTCTCACGGTTGTCGCCGACACTATCACCATGATTATCATCGCAATTATCATCGCCGCGGCATCGGAATCGGTATCTTTTTTGGTCATTGATTGTACCGGCGATATCGCTAACTTGACTTTGAATTCAAATTGATCTGGTCAGGCTGTATGGTTTGGTCAAAGTTAACCGGTGTCTGTTTCAAAGGGAATAAAAATGAAACTTGTTCGAAATCTTGTAAGCTTGATATCTGCCGCTTCGATAATGTTTGCCATGTTGCTGGCATTAAACAGCACCGCCAACGCCATGGGGGGGAGCTCCAGTACTCCCAAGCCTGATTGTCCTGAAGGTCAGGTGTATGACAAACAACAAAAGAAATGTGTACCGGAAGACAGCTCCAGCCTTGATCAAGAATCCATCTTTGAAGCAGGGCAGGTGCTCGCCTATGCTGGCAAGTATGATGATGCAATCCGCGTATTGGGACGAGCACCAGATCAACATGATCCACGTGTCTTGAACATGCTTGGATATTCCCATCGAAAATCCGGCAACCTGGAACTTGCCCTCGTGCACTACAAAAGCGCGGTTGCGGGCAATCCCAACTACTCACTCGTTCGCGAATATCTGGGCGAAGCGTATCTTCAGCTTGGGATGCTTGAAAAAGCCCGTGAACAGTTGAGCGAGATCGAGCGCATTTGCGAAGGACGCACGTGTGACGAGTATCAGGTGTTGGCAAAGCTGATTGTGGACAGTCAGACCGAATAGACACCGACACCGTTAAAAACAGCGGACGTGCGTAAAGTCGGGCGTCCGTTGTTGCGACCAAATTGCGGGATGATCGTTAATGCTTGTGTCCAGACCCAAGTTCCAGCCATGAACCACCAGTTGGTTGAAAGACGTGTTTCAACAACTTTTGTTTTAACAGGTCGAGCCGTTCTGGATCGGATACCCACTCCCACCATTCCTTATTGATTTCTTCCCGAACTTCAATTGACAATTCCTCATGATGAGGACGTGCAATATGCAAATTTGTGAAGCTCAATCGGGTCCCTCGCTTGATTTTGTCATTTCTCAGGAATTTTCTCCACATGTGAAGATCAGGCCAGACGTCAGGCGGTGCGGCTGTCCAACCTTCTTCCAGTTTCAAGTAAGTTTCCCACCTATAACCGCTTGCTGTAGGGCCAAAGAAATTGAAGGCTTCAAAGATCATTTTTTTGACTGTTTCGTCGTCGGATAAATTCCCGATTAATGGCAACAGGCGCAATTGGGGAGCAGCTTCGACTTGAAGTGTATGGCCAAAATCACAGGTAGAAAGCATTTTACCGATTTCGCTGAGATGATCCGGAAACCAGATATAGTCATCGGCAATTTGGCAAACGAAATCTGCACGTGATTCTCTAATTATCAAATCCCGAAATATCTCTCCCCTGCCGGGATCTTTTTGGAAAATGTGTGCTGTGATCTTCCGGTTCTTTCGCGCCATTGATTGCGCCAGGTTTTGCGTATCGTTCGGTGCTCCATCACAAATGATGTGCAGTTCAAAATCATTCTCCGTCTGATTTAATACCGAATTCACAGCAAATCGGAGCAGGTTAGAAGGACGATGAATTGGCAACAGGACAAGGAACTTCGGGTTGGTTTTCCGAATTCCGGCGAACAGCATTTTTGAGAGATTTCTTGTTGAATTCAAAATTTTCATGAATCCAGTTTTTCCCGTTTCAGGTCATACCAGAAAATGCTGCAACAATCCGTCATACAAATTTGTAGGGAACACCTGGATGATCGGGTGAAAGCCTCCATTTATACGGGTTTGAGTGACTAAAAATCTCTGTTGGCATATTGACGAAGGACGCCAGAGACGTTCCACGATTTTGAACACCATGGACGACATATGGTGGAATTTTTATCAGCGTTGGTGTTTCGACCCCTGCATCAATAACTTCCAGGATTCCGAACGTTGGACTCTTTTCGCGAATATCATACAGGACAATTCGGAAAAAACCTTCTGTGAATGCGAGCCGGTCCCATTGTAGTCGATGATAAACCCATGCGCGAATGGATTTGGGCTCCGCCGATACAAGATATACGTGGTTGACGGGCTCGATATTGTCACTGCGCCTACTGAGCAACTCGCATAAACCGCCCCTTTTGTCGCATTTTCGATCCAACAAGGTAGCAACTACCTCATCAATTTTGGTCGGCATTTGCCGCAATGCCGGTCGTTCGTATTCCGGTATCGATTTATCTTGTACAAATTCTTCGAGCATGAGCATCAATTGCGCGCGGTTGAAGCGCCTTTCCCGGTCCGGTTGCCTATTGTGTTAATGCTATCAAAAAATATTGACATTATCCAATAGTAGCTTGGAATTTGAGGATGTGTGTTACTCGAAATTGGCTTGGCCGTTGTCCTCATCATTACGGATATTCGCACTGCGAACCGGATATTGAATGTTAATGATATTGATTGTTCTAGATCAAGGAACCTGGGGAGAGAAAATTCTAATCTTGATGACCTGAAACAAATTCAAGGAAAGTGGTTATGACTAAATCCATTATGGTTCCAATTGATTTGGCTCACACGGAAACATTGCAGAAATCCATTGATATTGCAGGCAAATTAGCAAAGGCAGACAACGCGAATCTTACGTTTGTTGGCTTGACCGAATCTGCTGCTTCATCCGTTGCTCACAATCCGGAAGAATTTGATGCGAAGCTAAAGGAATTTGCTTCCAAGATTTCAAAGAACATAGATCATCCAGTTTCGGCAAAAAGCATTGTTGATGTGGATGTTCCTGCAGATATTGGTGCAGTTCTGATCGGTACGGCGAAAGACTTGGATGCCGATTTGATTGTAATGGGGTCACATGCGCCCGGAGTTCTGGAATATTTTCTGTCTTCGAATGCCGGTTACGTGGCCTCACATGCGCAATGTTCGGTCTACGTGGTTAGGTAGGTTGCGGCTGCTTACCGCTGTAGTATTTTCTTTATCGTAAAGAATCATGTTAGATAATGTCACCGCTAAACTTGAAGGAGACAAGAACAATGGCGATTGAAGCATTAATCATATTACTTTTGGTTGGCGCTGTGGCTGGCTGGCTGGCCGGCGTTATTGTCAAGGGATTCGGATTTGGCCTGGTTGGAAACATAATTGTTGGCATCGTGGGTGCGATTCTCGCAGGTTTCATTTTGCCAAAGATTGGCATCAGTATTGGTGGTGGCATTTTGGGATCGATCATCAATGCGACCATTGGTGCAGTCATATTGCTGTTTATTATCAGGCTAATCAAACGAGCCTGATCACAGTCATCGCAATTTGGTTGCCAGGATATTCAAGTAGCCGGTTGGCTTCGGTCAGCCGGCATTAATTCGGCTATCAGTACGGCTCCAAAGATCATCGCACAACCCGCGTAACCCCAGAAACTCAAACGTTCCGCCAGGAAGAGCGCGCCAAAAGCTGCTGCGAACAGGCTTTCAGTTGAAATCAGTATAGCTGCGGCTGCTTCGCTTGTGTGGCGTTGGGCAATGGCCTGCAGGGTAAATCCAAGACCGCAAGAAAATGCACCCGCATAGATTATTTCGGGTAGTGCACCCATTAACGCATTGTAGGTTGGATCCGGTTCGGGCATGCCAACGGCCATTAAAGCGAAGTAACCGACGGTTCCCCAAAAGCTGGTGATGAAAAACTGGCAGCAGGCCATGGTGATTGGCAGGCCGGTTGCTATGCCAGCATAAGCGGTCAGGATTACGTGAACTGCCCAAAATAGTGCACAGATGATGACAAGCACATCTCCGCGGTTAAGCGTGGTGAGGTCTCCGCCGCTAAGAAAGTAAATACCCGTCACTGCCAGAAGTGCCGCAGGCCAAACAATCCACGGTTGTCTTTTGCGCAATACCAGCACCATGATGACCGGCACAATTACCGCGTAAAGGGCGGTCAAAAAACCGGTGTTGGTAATGCTTGTACCGATAATGCCGATCTGCTGGAAAATCAGTCCGATGCAGAACACAGTGCCGACCATGAAAAAGAGTTTTGCTGCGCGGTTTCTTTCCGCGCCTTTGGCAGGCAGGCCTCTGCGTTTCAGTTCATTGATTGCAAACGGAAGAACCACCAACCCGGCCAACCCAAGTCGCAAGGCGGTGAATAACAGCGGCCCGATATCATCCATTGCGGTTCGTTGGGCGACAAAGCCCATGCCCCAAATGGCACCAGCGGTCAGCAACAACAGGTTTGCAACGGTTTTTGACATTAATTTGGTACTCCAGCCAGAGCCTGCTCTATCAGGGAAGTAGCTACTTGCAAAGATGGAGATTGCGGTGTTGAGTCGAGTTTAAGATCAGGAGCAATTCATGAAGCTTGTTCGAAAAATTTTCCATGTTTTTTCTGCGATTGCTTTGCTTTGCTTGAATTTCGCAAGTCTGGTACATGCCGAGCCTTACAAGAATGTTCGGGACTGGTATGTGAGCTGCACCTACTCGCTTACCTGCCAGCTTTACACCAGTAATTCCGATCAGAAAATCTGGTCTTTCGGGTTTGAACGGGGCCCGGGGGCAAATGCGCCGGTAACGTTTTTCATGTCGACAAACCTGACGTTCAATGAAGAAAGTGATTTGGCAATCCTGATCGATGACAAGGATTGGTACTATCTTGAGGTTCCCAAAGCTGAGGCGAATGAAGGAACCTGGAGATTTCCGGGACAAGATGCCGATGGCAAGCTCCGCGACGCAATGCGCAAGGGTCGCAAGATGAAAATCAAGATTGAAGCGGCTGAGGGCGACCTCGAGGTAAAAATTCCGCTGTCCGGTGTAACAGGCTCCATGTTGTTTGCTGATGAGGCTCAGGGAAGGATTGGCAATCAGGATGCCTTGGAAGCGAAAGGGAACGGCACACCAGTTGATGCGATCACCCGTGCCATGGAACTCAAGGCGTCGACAGACCTACCGGAAGCAGTGCGTCAACATTGGGAAGGGCTTGCGGACGGATGCAGCGAAGGTTTTGAGGAAAACAATGATCTAGTCAAAACCTATGGGGGACTGGAAGTAAAACTCAAAGAGAAGGCGGCTTTGTTTGTGCTGCCCTGCGGATTGCCGGGTGCCTACAACTATCTGCAAGTTGTCCTGATGTTTGAGTATGGGACAAACCGGGTGCGAACCATGGCGCTTCCAGTGATGGGTCAAAAAGGGCCTACAGTTTTTGAAACCGCTTACAATCTTTACTGGGACGACAAAGCTGGAACACTATCGTCATTCTTTAAGGGGAGGGGGTTAGGCGATTGCGGCTTGATGCAAACCTGGGAACTGGACGATTCAGGATTTTACATGAATTTTGAGCTAATTGAGGAACGTCGAAAAGACAATTGTGATGAGAGGTACGGGGAGTTTCCAGTCATCTGGCCAATTCAGTAACTCCGAACCAAATGGGAAGTCCGGCGACGTTTCCCATTTCTGGGGTTCAGCCGCCGGACTTGTTTTCAAGTGCGTTCACTCACTCGATTTCATCAGACAAATTCCGGATAGGCTTCTACACCGATCTCTGATTTGTCGAGGCCAAGATATTCTTCTTCCTCGCTCACGCGGAGTCCAATGGTGTACTTGAGCAGCAGCCACAGAGTTGTACTTGCCACCACGGTAAATGCACCGTACGCCAAAATGCCCGTTAATTGTGCATTCAGCGTTGCATCTGTGTTACTGAATACAACAGCAATTGTGCCCCAGATGCCAGCCAGAAGATGGACAGGAATTGCTCCGACGACATCATCAATTTTCAACTTGTCCAGAACCGGTACGGCAATTACCACGATTAAGCCGCCCACAGATCCGATCAGGATCGAAAGAAATGGACTTGGCATCAGAGGTTCAGCTGTAATCGATACCAAGCCTGCAAGGGCACCGTTTAATGCCAGTGTCACATCCTGCTTCCTGTAGATGATCTGCATCAGGAACATTGCAGCGATGACACCACCTGCTGCAGCAAGGTTGGTATTGACGAAAATTCTTGAGACGTCAGATGCGTTTGCATTGTCCCCCAGAGCAAGCTGTGAACCGCCATTGAAACCAAACCACCCGAGCCAAAGAATGAATGTGCCAAGCGTTGCCAGAGGAATATTGGAGCCAGGCATTGCCTGTACCTTGCCATCTTTTGAATACTTGCCTTTTCGTGCCTCGAGGATCAATGCGCCGGTAAGGGCTGCCCAACCGCCAACCGAGTGGACAATGGTTGAACCGGCAAAATCCTGAAAGCCCTGGGCATCGAGCCAGCCACCGCCCCACTTCCATGAACCAGAGATGGGGTAGATGACACCGGTAAGCACTGCGACAAACAGCAGAAATGGCCATAGCTTGATGCGCTCTGCGACGGTTCCGGAAACAATAGACGCAGTCGCGGCGCAAAATACCATCTGGAAGAACCAGTCAGAGGCTACGGCATAATCGCCTTCATTTGCAGCTCCTGCATCCGGCCAGGAGTACGGTACAAATGTTCCCAGGTAACCGCCATCGACACCAGAATACATCAGTGAATACCCCAGGCACCAGAACATGATACCGGATATCGAATAGAGTGCGATATTCTTCAGGCACTGCATCGAGACATTTTTGGAACGCACCAGACCTGCTTCAAGCATGGCAAATCCAGCGGCCATAAACATGACCAAAAAACCTCCGATTAGGAACAATAGCGTATTGAAAACGAAGGCTGTCTCGGCTTGGACAGATTGCAGCGTGACTTCCTGAGCTGCGACGGGAAGGCTGCCGGTAACGGTCATAATTGCCGTTATGAGAATGAGCAAGTAGTTTCTAGTAATCATGATGTGGTTCCTGATTGTTTGCGGGCTGGCTCAAAGAGCATCAACGCCTGATTCGCCAGTGCGGATTCGAACAGCCTGTTTCAGCTCGTAGACAAAGATTTTTCCGTCGCCAATTTTGCCTGTGTTCGCTGATGTCTGAATTGCAACGATTGCGTCGCCGGTTAATTTCGGATCAACCGCAACTTCAATCTTTATCTTTGGCAGAAAGTGCACGTCGTACTCGGTGCCCCGGTAAATTTCCGTGTGCCCTTTTTGACGTCCGTAGCCGGATGCTTCCGTCACCGTGAGACCTTCAACTCCGACTGAATTGAGCGCTTCGCGAACGTCATCCAGTTTGAATGGCTTTATTACAGCCATGATCATGTCCATGCGATACTCCTTTTGATTGTCGCCGATTCACCAGAAACGGTGTTACGGCTTCAGGAATAACTTTGACGTGTGTTGCTGTCTGCTGCTAAAAAATGCCAAGAGTGTTGCAAAAAACGCAACACATGAAATTTCTGATTGGAATCTGGTTCATGCGTCACATGCTGCCTTTTCAATATATCGAAGCGATTACCCGGGCGGGTTCCATCCGCAAGGCTGCAGATGTATTGGCAATTACGCCATCAGCACTGAACCGAAGGCTTCTCTCAATTGAGGAAGAGCTTGGTGTACCAATCTTCGAGCGTTTGGCGACAGGTGTTCGACTTAATACAGCTGGCGAGATATTGCTGGAGCATATCCGCACTCAAATGTCAGACCTTGAACGGGTGAAATCACGGATTTCCGATCTGGCTGGAATGCGAGCAGGGAATGTATCAATTGCCTGCACTCCGGATATTATGGGTAATTTCCTGATTGAGGAAATCGATCGCTATCAGCAGGAGTTTCCAGGCGTTAGTTTCAAGGTTGACCAATATTTCAGGGGCGATGCCGAAGTTGCCTTGAGTGAGCATATGGCGGATATAGCTCTCGTATTTGAGCCCTTGAAACTGGCAGACTTTCAAATCGTGCTTTCCATGCAACTGGAAGTTCACTGTATCATGCAGGAAAATCATCCACTGGCGGAAAGCGATACATTGCGACTGTATGAATGCGCCGAGTATCCACTGGTGTGGCCGTCTGAAAGCTGGGGTCTTCGGCAACTACTTGAACAATCCGGAGTTAGGCTGGGAATTGCGTTTCACGGTGCGGTTGAAAGTAATTCGCGCGAGTTTATCGAATCCTATCCCCTTGAGGGAGGACGAATAGCCTTCGAATTGGGATTGATCCTTCCTTCTGCGCTTGAAAACCGTGGGCTCATTGCGCGACCTGTAAATATGGGTGATCTTTCTGGGGGATTTTTGTTTGTCGGTCATTTACGGGGCAGGGCGTTGCCGGTGGCGGCGGCCCGGTTTCTGGAACAGCTAACCGCTTCGTTGGCAATTCAACTGGGCTGATTAGTCCGCGCCAGTTATTCGCAAAATTTTGCCGTCATCATCGTCGGTGAGTAGCCAAAGTGCTCCGTCGGCGAGGAACTTCACGTCCCTGACCCGGCCATATTCTCCTTGCAGCATTTGCTCTTCATGAACGACCTTGCCGTCTTCAATCACTAATCGTGAAAGCAGTTGAAACTTGAGCGCACCAACGAAGAGATTGCCTTTCCAGCCAGGAATGTCCTCACCATCATAAAAAGCCAGGCCCGAAGGTGCGATTGATGGATCCCAATAATAAACGGGCTGCTCCATGCCCTCTTTGTGGGTTCCTACTCCGATCTTCGCACCACTGTAATGAGTACCGTAGGAAATAACGGGCCAGCCGTAATTCTTGCCAGCCTCAGGTCGATTAACTTCATCACCTCCCTTGGCCCCATGTTCAAGGGACCAAAACTTTCCGTTCAACGGTTCGATTACTGCACCTTGAATACTGCGATGTCCGATTGACCAAATGTAAGGTGACCCTTTGGTCCCGTCAGCAAATGGATTATCCTTCGGAATGCTTCCATCCTTGTTCAGTCGGACAATGGAACCAGCGGTATCGAAGGGATCTTGCGCGCGCTCCTTCTGGCCCCGATCTGAAACAGTTACGAACAGGGTTCCGTCAGGTGCGACGACCACACGGGATCCAAAATGAATGCCACCGCCCGTTTTTGTCTTCATTGAATAAAGAACTTTCAATTCCTGAAGATAGGGTTGTGCCGTCTTCGACAATTTTGCCGAAGCCAGAGCTGTTCCTGCATTTCCGCCTACACCTGGTTCTGAGTAGGTGAAGTAGATGGTTTGGTTTTCGGAGAAATTCGGGTCAACCGCTACGTCCAACAATCCGCCCTGGCCCTTTGCAAAAACACGTGGAACGCCTTTTACCGGTCGATCAAGTTTTGGGTTTTCCGGATCAACCAAGTACATGCTGCCAGAACGTTCTGTCACCAAAACCCGTCCATCCGGAAGCATTGCAATTCCCCAGGGGTGGTCAAACCCTGAAAGAACATGTTCTATCTTTATTGACGCGACTTCTGTTTGGAGATTATCAATTTGCCGCTGCGCGTTGGCGGGCGTATCCAATATCCAGGCAATGAATACAAACAATAAAAATACAGCGCGCATTTATATAACCTTTCCACAGGTGGCCGAATTGCCTTTTTCACAAGTTAGGAAAACGGTAGACTGCATCGAAGGTATATAGGACACAAGCTTGCGAAAGAAACCATATGAATATCGCAGCCGGAGCATCTGAGGCCAAAGACGAGCCGCAAGACGAAGACCTCGATGAAACCGTTGAGATTCTTGAACGCGCGGATGCCAAGAGAAGTGGCGTACCATTGTTCTCCGCGCATTGGCATTTGTTTGTGCCAACTACGGTTATCGCAATTCTTTATGCTGCAATGTGGATAGTGCTGGTTGCAGTCGGCAAAATCGATTCAAATCTTGCCCGCATGTTTGTTATTGTAATGGCGGTAGGCGTTCCGTTGCTCACCGCGCATGCATTTTTGCGGTATCAAACCATTCGCCTTCAAGTCAACGAAAACAACGTGTTGTGTCACCCGGGCTGGCCAAAGGACCAGCCGGTTGAAATTACACCGGATTTGATCAGCAGTATCGTAGTGAAACGAGGGCTTTCAGGCCTGGTGTTTGGCGGTGGAACACTGGTTATGAGTCTTACGACGGGAAGCAAGATGGTGATTGCCGACCTCGACAAACCGGAAGAGGCAAAGGCCGCGATAGAGGCACTACAGGCCTGATATTCTTATAAAAATCAGCGTGTGTATAATTTAGTTGATGCGCCTACTGGCGCGTGACTGTACTTTTGCCTTGGCCATATTGCCCGCAGCGTCACGCCACATCTTGATAATCAAAACTGACAGACCTGCGAGCATCAACACCAGTCCGGCAAGCGTGGTATGGCGCCCGCTTATTGGTGGAAACAGGGAAGCAACTGCAACGTGCTTTCCTGTTTGGAATTCAGGCAGGGAGGAGGGGCTTACCTCAGACGCATTACCGCCACCCACCACTGCCCTTAGCCCAGCTTTCGCCGGGTTTTCAGGAACCTGATATTCTCGTACTACAACGGAAACTGAATATTTGTGTGTAGTGGAGGATTTCTCACTTGCGTGGGCGCTTTTGAAGGTAGCAAAGCTTGCGGCTATCAAGGCAATAAATGCAACAGTACCAATCAGAATATCGGAACGACGGCGAATACGACTGATCGTCGGACGCCCAAAAGTCCGGTTCTGTAAATGGATTTTGTTCATGGATTGCCCCGCATCATAGCTACAAAACGGCAACGACCGATTTGTAGTGGCCCATCATCATTATTGTTCCTTTTAGGGACGGTTTTGGGCGACGTTTGGGACACAAAGGGGCAAAAGCTGTCCAATGTTGTGGCAAGATTGAGGCAGACTGCACGGGTTTGGTAGAAAATCCTCCAATGAAGACAGGTTTTTTTCCCCAGTTGTGATCAATTGTATTGTAAATGTTGGCCTTTGATGGAATTGGCGCTACAAGGTTGCAGACAGGGGCTTCTAACCGGATTGGCTGGCCAAGACGATTCCCCAATGTGTGATTTGATGAGTATGCTGAAGTCCTTTTTTTGTCGGGTCTTTTATTTGGCATTGTCTATGGCTATGCTGTCGATCCCTGCAATAAATGCAGCGGACGATGAAATTCCCCCGCAAATCCTGATTGATCTGGATAGCCGCGAAGTTTTGGCCCATCAAAACGCATTTCGTCGCTGGCCGCCTGCATCGCTGACCAAGATGATGACCGCATATGTGGTATTCCGGGCATTGAAGATGCAGCAGGTTGCGCTCAATTCTCCAGTTCGAATTTCAAATGAGGCTTTGGCAGAACCACCCACCAAGATGGGGTTTCCGGTTGGCACGGTTCTGACAATCGACAATTCGCTAAAAATAATAATGGTGAAATCGGCCAACGACATTTCCGTGGCGATTGCTGAAGCAATTGCGGGTAGTGAATGGAAGTTCATTCAGCTGATGAACTCGCACGCCCGCAGGCTTGGGATGGATAACACCAACTTCGTAAATCCGAATGGTTTGCCGGAAGAAGGACAGTATACAACGGCCCGCGATTTTGCATTGCTGACGCTGGCGTTAACGCATGAGTTTCCCGAGTATCGATATTATTTCAATATTCCGGCGATCAAGATCGGTAAACGACGTCTTAGAAATCACAACGCATTGCTTGAACAATTCGATGGAACCAACGGCATGAAGACGGGATATGTCTGTGCGTCTGGCTCCAACGTGGCAGTGCGCGTTGAAAGAGAAGGTCGTCGTTTGGCGGCAGTAGTCTTGGGTGGGCGCTCCAGTCTTGTCCGCAATGTCCGCGCTGCAAAGTTGCTCCAGGAGGGCTTTGACGGCCTTTACAACGACAATGCGATTGCGATTGAAAATTTTCAGGCGCTGGATCCGGTTGATCCCGAACGAGCCGACATTACCCGCATAATCTGCCCCAGAAAATACGCAAAAATGCCGAAGAAGAAAAAAGCTGAAGTCCATACAGCAGGGGCCAGTGGTGGCAAACGGGTTGTGGATCCAAAAATGGTTCTTGCGTATGCCTCAACCGGTCTTGAGGCCGGACGTGTACCGGATTCGTCAACTGGCCGGGCGCCGGTTATCGAGGAATATGTAGTTGAGGGTGTCGGTGAAAAAGAGGAAGACATACCGGAAGACAAGCCCCCCAGTTTTGCCGAGCTGAAATCGCTTTACCTGGGCCCCCGCAAAAAAGTTGGAGATGATGTGGTTGTTACGTTTGGTGGCGCGGTTGGACCCAATCCCATGGGGCTTCGTCACAAGGATGGTGGATTTGCCGAACCGATTATTCCAGTCCCGACAAAACGACCTGACCCTGCTGGTTAGGCTAAGTCCAATATCCGGGCCACAACTGTTCAATCATCTTTTTTGCACTTTGGGTCAGGACTGGCAGCAAGGGCAGATTTTACCTTGTTACGGCTTTTGGCGGCTGCATTCTGGATTTGCGAAAATCTATTTTCTTTTTGCTCGCTAGGAGGTTTTTGAGATTCTGATTTTTTCCCGAATTTGATCATGAATTTTTATCCTTTTGTAACAGTTGAGAAGTTTGGTCAGGGTTTAAGCAAGTGAATATCAAACAAGGCTATCTCCTGCATGAAATCGTTTGCTTATGCGGCATCGGATTGGAAAGCGAAATCCGAAGTTTTTACAAACGGGTGTGAGATTGTTGCGTTCTGGACGAATGTCTTGGAAACATGTGGAGACGTCATAGCGCGGAGAAGTGCACTATAATTAAGTTGGAATGCAATCTCTGAACCAACGGATGGTTTTTCGTCCCCGGCGTTTAAGATCAAATGGTCGCTACTTGTGTCGAGGATCTCAAATCCGATCGGTGGACGCAATCCGTCTGGATCAACATCTTGCCTTCCGATCGCCAAGACTGCCTGGTTGATTTCAGGTCGGGCACATGTACTTGCGATATCGTTAAACGCCGATTGTGCGATCGTACCCCAAGGTTTTGATGGTTTGGTTTTGCTCTCTATCACCTCCGCGACAAGGCTGATCGCATCTGTATGTAATCCCGGGATTGGTTCGCGATGCAGAGGTTCCCTGCCGAGCAAAATTGATTCACCAAGGCGTAGATTGTTGATGGAGCCGATTGTTCCACCGGTAAAAACCCACTCCAGATTACTGGAATTCCCTCCCGACACTATCGGTAGACATGACCCCGAAGTATGAGCAATCCGGTTTGCCAATGCAGATAGCTCCGCCATATTGCGATTGTCAGGTACTACGCCGTTGCGGCAGGCAAGGTTTGCACCAAGACCCATGAACTTGATATTGGGTAAATCGCGGACTTCCTGGACAATCCTTTCAACATCTTGCGGCATAATACCTTCACGAAGATCCCCAAGCTCAACCATGAGCATGACTTCGTGAGTTTTACGCGCCATTTGTGCTGCGGTGGATAGAGCGGATAAAACTGCCATCTCGGTGTTGACGCTCAGGTTAGCCGAGGCCACCACACGGGCCGCCTGGCTAATCATTGGCGACCTGATGAGCATCATCGGCTCAGTAATTCCCGCCTGCCGCATTTTTTCGATATTTTCAATTCGAGAATCACCCAGGAATGTAACGCCTGCCCGCAGCAGGGTTTGCGCGATTTGTGGTGCGCCAAGAAAAGCTTTGGTTACACCAGTAACTGTAATGCCGTCAGCCTTTAATCGCTGGACTAACATGGATGCATTGTCAAAAATCTTGTTGAGATCAATTTGCAGGCGAGGAGTGTTCATTGTGCGCTGACAACCAGCTTCTCCCCAATAACCGGAAATGCCGTTAGCAACATATCCACAAGTAGTTCTGTCGGGCGGGACAAGGCGTCTGTTACAGGAATTCCGAGCATTTTTTGATATTCCGCGATGCTCATGTCGATCTCAGAATCAGTCATGTTTTCGTGGTTGATCGTCAAGCCAATAACACTCGTATCTGAAAAAGCCTCTATTAGTTGAATCTCAGATTGAGGCGTAGGCATTTTCATCTGTTCAAAGTCGCAGCGATGTTCACGCATTGGTGCATGTTGCAAAATGACGCCATTTGGTACGCTGCCCCTGAGAATGAAGGCTGATGTGCAAAATGCGGGATGGCTTAAAGATCCTTGCCCTTCCACGATAATGATATCGGGGTCTTCACCCTCGAAAGCTTCTATAATTTTCGCTTCCAGTTCGCCAGCACAAAACTGTGATGGAACTGCATCGAGTGCTACACCATACTTCGAACCCTGTATCATCCCCGTCTGCCCAGTAGTCACCATGACCGCTTTAACACCACGTTCGACAAGTGCTTTCGTTAAAATGCTTGCGGTCGTTCTTTTGCCAATGGCGCAATCAGTGCCAAGAACGGCAATTCGCGGACAAGTGACATTATGGATATTGCCACTGAACATGCGCATATCATTCTTTGAACGCGGTCTTCTAACATCGATAATTTCGACATTGTTAGCCTTGCATGCCGCAGTAAACTCAGGATCGTCATTCAGGAATTCGTGCAGCCCGCTGATGATATTCATTCCCCGCCCTATCGCATTGAGAACGATCTTTCGTTCCATGGGTGACAACCTGCCTGAAGCGGGTGCAATACCGTATATCAAGAAATCCGGTTTGCTTGGTGCGTTGGAATATGCCTCCTCAAGGTTGCCAAAGATCGGGATTGCATTTGGTTTGTTGTCCAGAACCTCACCAGTATCAGAACCTGCCTGGGTGCTGTCGATGACAGACAGGATTTGATATTTTTCGGAATGGCGAACAAGCCCGTTTGCAGTCTTGCCATCGATCAGACCGAAGTTGCCCTCACAATAGACAAGTGCCGTTGGGGTTTTCGGTTGAAACAAAAGCGGGGTTGTCCCGTCAACAACGCGTGTTTTGTGTGCGGCAAACGGTGTATGTTCCATGTTTTTGCCAATTGAAGGTTCTGTAGTCGGAATTAAAGTCAATTCTGCTCCTTGTGGCGGAATGACAACACGAATTGAAAACGCGCGAAATTCGCCGCCTCGACGCCTGTTGCAGGGCCGCGCAAAGGACAATGTTGTTAAAAACTAAAACGGCGTCGGTGAACTCCTCACATCGGGCCTATGCGCCGCGCAAAGTTCACAACTGGGACTGATAGAATATGTTGAACGAAAACGCCGTTCGGGAAGGTTCACTCAATAAACAAGTAAACAAGACCTTCATCATACGCTTCATGATGAAGGATGTAAAACTCTAAGTGTATATAGTATCGTTTTCACAGACGACAGAGATCATAGGCATAATGATGATGTTAACTGCGTTAAGCTGCAAATGTGAACTGCAAGATTTTTCGACTTGGCACCGTGAGTGCAACCGGTTGTGGATGCGGTTTGATGCTCTCTCCATCTTTGAAGCGAAAATTGCTATCACTCAATCCAAATTTCGCTGCTTCAAATTTCGATATGTTGATTGCTGATTGTTTACCACCCTCTTGATTTGAACCGCACATCGGCATAGAAAAATTCAATCAAACCTCAATTGAGGATACCCTCAAAGAACACGATTTCAGGAACAAGTCATGGCCATTACTGCCAAATCACTTTCGCGCGTAAAACCCTCTGCCACCATTGCTGTTTCGACAATGGCTCGTGAACTGAAAGCCGCCGGGCGAGATGTTATCGGTCTTGGTGCTGGAGAACCGGATTTTGATACGCCTGACAATATCAAACGGGCTGCGATAGAAGCGATTGAGCGTGGCGAAACCAAATATACAGCAGTTCCCGGGATCATTGAGTTGCGTGAAGCGATCTGCGCCAAATTCAAGCGTGAAAACGGTCTTGATTACACGCCTGACCAGGTTATTGCATCAACGGGTGGCAAGCAGGTGTTGTACAATGCATTTGCGGCATCGCTTGATCCAGGTGACGAGGTGCTGATTCCAAATCCCTGCTGGGTTAGCTATCCCGACATGGTATTGCTGAACGGCGGTGAGCCAACTTTCATCGACACGAAAATTGAAAATGGTTTCAAGGTGACTGCAGAAGAGCTTGATGCAGCGATTACACCCAAGACGAAATGGTTCATGTTCAATTCGCCGTCGAACCCATCTGGTGCTGCCTATTCACATGATGAACTAAAGGCGCTCACTGACGTGTTGTTAAAACATGAGCATGTGTGGGTTTTGACCGATGATATGTACGAGCATCTTTGCTATGGCGACTTTGAATTTGTAACCCCGGTTCAGGTAGAGCCAAAGCTTTATGACCGAACCCTGACGATGAACGGCGTTTCAAAGGCTTATGCCATGACTGGTTGGCGGATTGGTTATGCGGGTGGACCGCCAGAATTGATCAAGGCAATGAACCTTGTGCAGGGGCAATCTACCTCTGGTGCCAGTTCAATTGCCCAGTGGGCAGCAGTGGAAGCATTAAATGGTCCGCAAGATTTCATAGCCGAGCGGCGTGCGATCTTTGAAGAACGCCGGAATCTGGTTGTTTCAATGCTTAATCAGGCCAAAGGCATTGAATGTCCAATGCCTGAAGGTGCGTTTTACGTTTATCCGTCGGTCGCCGGACTGATGGGCAAGAAAGCGCCCAGCGGAAAAGTCCTTGAAACTGATGAGGATTTTGTCACCGAGCTTCTGGATGCTGAGGGAGTAGCCGTGGTGCACGGAAGTGCCTTCGGGCTTGGGCCGAATTTCCGCGTGTCTTATGCTACATCGACGGAAGCCCTGGAAGAAGCCTGCCAGCGAATCCAGCGATTCTGCGCAAACCTTTCCTAGGTTTTGACTTCCGATTCGCTTTGAAAATTGGGCAAAGCATTGCAAAAATGCCACGCTTTCACAAAAAAGTGTGAAATTAACCATGAGTTGCATGATAATGGGCCAATTAGTGCACATCCCCAATTGCATTTTTTCTGATTTTCTCTAGAAAACTTGGATATCCACGATGCCTCAAGAGCATTGGGACAGGCTCTGATGAGTTAGGACAGAACGGCGTTGAAACGGTTTATTGCAACATTGGTGGCAATTACGGGGTTGGCTTTTGCGAATTTGCAGGCAAATGCTGCGGATTTTTTGGATCCGACACCGATTGCCCAACAAGAAACCCAGGAACAGGACTCCGCACCGGCTGGTAAAGAACCTGCGGTTGACGGAATCAATTTCAAGTTGAGCCTGCTGTCAGGAGTTTTCCAGCGTAATGTACTGGGTGACGCGACCAACCACATGTTTGTTGGTTCTGTTTCTGCTCCGATCCCGTATCTGGAATCATTTGGTGTGCAACTGGATGTGGGTACAGGCATTTATGATGACAGTTTTACAAGCGCAGCTGCCGGCCTCCACATTTTCTGGCGTGATCCAAACGTAGGATTGTTCGGTATTTACGGCGACTGGGGTTACGTGAATCCTGAACACGCCGGTCGTACCGGATTTGAAGCGGCGCTTTATCTTGATCGATATTCCATTGATGTATTTGTTGGCAAGCAATACGGCCAGCACGTGTACACCGAAGTGGTTGATGAAGTTGACCTGTCATATTACTTTACAGACAATTTGCGCGGATCCGTCGGACACCGGTTAACGTCTCGTGGCCATGTAGCCAATGTAGCGTTTGAATATATGCCGGAAAATTACGGAGCCCTTAACGGTTTAAGTTACTTCGGTGAACTGGAAGGTGGCGAAGACAATTATTATGCCGCTTGGGGAGGCATTCGTTACTCGTTCGGAACCGGAAACTGGAAAACCCTGATTGATCGGGACCGTCGTGGCGATCCTCCGGTGCGTATTCCACGCAACATGGCCAGCGTAACACAGTGTGGTGATCGCGATGTTACATTGTCCAAAACCTGGTGGCGTGCCCCAATGTCCAACCTTTGCGCTTCAGAAGACGAGATCAATGCGGTCAGCACACCTGGAATTGTCAAGAAATAACAGGGCAAAGTTTCGAGTTTGAAAGGCGTCGCATATGCGGCGCTTTTTTTGTTTCTGACAGATGTGTTAGATTGCGCGAACATTTCTGACATAATTGTGAAAGAGGTGGCATTGATTTGGCCTTTTTCAGAGTGGATATTGGCCACAAATCATGCGCGGGAGTTATAAGAATGGTTGGAAATCGCAACTTCAGTCGACCGTCGTGGCAGCTGCCTGAAAGCTGCGCCACACCGGAAGAAGTGTTTTTCAATCGACGGCAATTTGTAAAGCTTCTTGGTGGAACGGGTATTGGCGCGGGACTATCAGGATTCGGGGGCATTGATTTTGCCGAAGCGTCGGAAGACCCAAGCGCAGGGCTTTATCCAGTCAGCCGCAATGAAGCCTACACCATTGAGCGCGATATTACGCCGGAAGAACTCAGCACGACATACAACAATTTTTTCGAGTTTGGATCGCACAAGCAAATTTCATCAGCAGCACAAGCATTGAAAATCCGACCATGGGAAATTGCCATTGATGGAATGGTAGACAAGCCATTTGTTATTGGAATTGATGATCTTTTGAAAAAGATGCCACTTGAAGAAAGACTGTATCGTCATCGATGTGTCGAACGGTGGTCAATGACCGTTCCGTGGTCCGGGTTTTCACTTGCAAAGCTTGTGGAGTTGGCGAAGCCGTCATCGGGAGTAAAATATGTCCGGTTTGAAACATTTCAGGATTCTTCTGTTGCCGGCGGACAGAAACAATTTTGGTATCCCTGGCCCTATATTGAAGGATTGACGATAGAAGAAGCCACCAATGAACTCGCATTCATGGTGACCGGGGTATATGGAAAACCGCTACCCAAACAGATGGGTGCACCGCTTCGTCTGGCCGTTCCCTGGAAATATGGTTTCAAGTCAATCAAATCGATTGTGAAAATTACATTTACCCAGGAACGCCCTGTCAGTTTCTGGGAAGAATTGGCAGCAAATGAATATGGATTTTGGGCAAATATAAATCCGGATGTCCATCACCCTCGTTGGCGGCAAGACCTGGAACAGCCTCTTGGTACAAATGAACGAATTGATACCCAAATTTTCAACGGGTATGCCGAACAGGTGGCTCATCTTTACGAGGGCCTGAAAACTGAACCGCTTTATCGCTGAAAAAAGGGCCGGGCTAGAAAAAGTGCCCGGCCAGTGAAAAAGAAGGTAATAAACACTGAACCTTCAAGAGGGTAACAGCTTGATAACAGGCCCTGCCGGGAGGAGAAGAAAAAAACAGGACGAATCACCAAACTAATAGATGGTTAACTGCCGCAGACTCTCTAGGCAATGAGTGGACATCGCAATTGCCGATAAATCACCGAAATTCTGGTGATATTCACGGTTTTTAAGAAAAATTGTTGCGAAAATATCACATTAAGCTTGGTTAAATCAGCTTCCGGTGACCGAATCAAAAATCATCGAAGATGTCATTAAATCCAGATGGGCACCCCCACCATTTTTAAAAATTGTGATCGCATCGTCATCGCTTCTTGCAGATTTTCCTGAGCAAAGATCATAAAAATCACCTTTAATGTCATCCAGAGTAATGATCCCGGCCTGTAGCGGGATTTCTATCTCTCCGATGTGACCTATGGTTGTTTCGCGGGAATCTACAAAAATTTCGGACTTTTTCATAAGGTCGTCATCGGCTTCTCTCATATCCGGTCTGTAGGCGCCGATCAGGTCCACATGCGTACCGGGCTTGACCCATTCGCCCTTCAAAATTGGATCTGTAACCATGGTAGCTGAAGTAATAATATCCGCGACACTGGTCGCCGTAGCAAGGTCATCTGCGACTGATACTCTTAAGCCTCGCTCAGTGTAAGTCCGCGCAAGTTTTTCTGCCTTGTCTCTGCTTCGGTTCCAAATCGTGAAATCTGTTATCGAAGGAAAAATCTCGGCGTAGGCATCGATGATTGTGTGGGCAACGGTTCCTGCCCCGATCATAAGATGAGATTTCGGATTGGGTCTGGCCAAAAGCCTTGCTCCCAAAACCGAGTCTCCAGCCGTCTTCCACTTTGTGACCAGGACGCCATCGAGTACCGCTTTCAAACTGCCATTTGTTGCGTCAAACAGCAGAACGCCACCCTGAATGGATGGTAATGGCGGAGATTTTGATACATTGGCCGGAAATATACTCACAGATTTGAGTGCCATTCCCAGACCCGATATCCATGCCCCACGACTAAGCAGAGAGTCATCACTTTCCTGCAGCAATAGATCGCCGACACTTGCTTTAGGTAATGAATGACCCGCTTGCAGGGCATCAGCTGTTTTGGTCCAATTCAACAAATGGTCTGCGTCATCCCAAGAAATAATTTTCATGATCAGAATTTCCAGTGCCGGGCTTTGGAGAACAGAAAATCGCGGAACACCTTGAGTTTGGCAGTTGCGCGCAGTTCTTCCGGATAGCAAAAATATGTATCGAAATGGGGAGTTTCTACATCACTAAGCAACTGGTTCAATGCGTGATGGTCCTCAACAATGAAATCAGGTAGCGCGGCGATCCCGACACCTGCTTCGGCTACTCGTCTCAACGCGATCAAATTGTTCACTTGAAATATTGGTTTGCGTTTGTTCTTTGGATCCCTGCCCGCCACCAATAACCAGTTCAGGTCAATCAGGTAGGGTAACAAGCTATCAGAATGGGCTATGATTTTATGTTCATCCAATTCCTCCAAAGAGGTAGGTTGGCCGTACTTGTTGACGTAACTCGGAGCCGCATAGATGTGAAAATGCACAGTGAACAGTTTGCGCTGGATCAGTTCTGGCTGCCTTGGTTGCCGTAAGCGAATTGCGCAATCTGCTTCGCGAGTCTGCAGGTCGAGTTCCTTGTCGGTCAGTTCCAGTTCAATCTGCACATCCGGGTATAGTTCCAAAAATTCCGGTATTCTGGATATGAGCCAACCACTACCAAGCCCGGGTGTGGTAGTAACTCTAAGCTTCCCCTCAGGACTTTCCTTTGAATCGATAAACTTGTTTTGCACTGCATCGAGTTTCAGGAGGACATCATGTGCCGTGTCGTACAAAGTGACTCCTTGCTCGGTTAGAACCAAACCACGGGCATGACGATGAAACAGGGGAACACCAAGCTCAATTTCCAGTCCGGAAATTTGCCTGGAAATTGCAGACTGGCTCAAGTTTAACTGGTTTGCTGCATGGGTGAAGCTACCCGCTTCTGCGACAGCGTGAAAAGTCCGCAGCTTGTCCCAATCCATTGGTCCTGTTCCCCCTAGGGTTTGCGCCAATTCCCCCGACGCATCCAAATACCGACCGATTTATTCAGCGGCCTGGCTGACCGTTTCCATTTCGGCAATATGTTTTTCACCTTCGAGCGCAGCCATGCACCCCATGCCGGCGGCTGTAACCGCCTGGCGATAAATATCGTCGGTAATGTCTCCGGCAGCAAACAGACCCGGAATTTCGGTTGCTGTGGAGTCCGGTGCTGTCCAAAGGTATCCGGAAGTTTTTTTCTTGAGCTTGCCTTCAAATAATTCGGTTTGTGGTGCGTGGCCAATTGCAATGAATACGCCATCCACGGCCATTTCTGAAATGTCACCGGTGTTGCGGTTCTTGATTTTTGCACCGGTGACTGAAGGCGGGATGCCTTCGTTGCCGGTGATCTCATCCAGTTCGCTGTCCCATAGAATTTCAACGTTGTCTTTTTTGAACAGGCGTTCCTGCAGGATGCGTTCGGCACGAAGCTCGTCGCGACGATGTATAAGCGTTACCCTGGACGCTAGATTGGACAGATAAAGCGCTTCTTCGACAGCAGTATTTCCACCGCCGACAACAATCACTTCCTTGCCGCGATAGAAAAATCCATCACAGGTTGCACATGCGGAAACCCCGAAGCCCATGAATTTTTCTTCTGAAGGCAACCCAAGCCATTTGGCCTTGGCACCTGTTGCAATAATCAAGGTATCGGCCGTGTACGTAGTGCCTGAGTCTCCAACTGCTTTAAACGGCGTCGAATGGATATCCACTTCAACAATGTGGTCATTCACAATATTTGCACCAACATTCCTGGCTTGAGCTTCCATCTGCTCCATCATCCATGGCCCCTGGACCGGATCAGCATATCCGGGATAATTTTCTACGTCTGTCGTGATCGTAAGCTGGCCACCTGGTTCAGTTCCTGTCACCAAGATCGGTTCCAGTAATGCACGAGCACCGTATATTGCTGCGGTGTATCCAGCAGGACCAGAGCCAATAATCAACATTTTGGTGTGAATGGATTCCATGGGAAAAATTCCGAAACTGTTCGACAGACATCAAATAGCAATTGCCGCACCCTGATTACAAGGGCAGGGCATGTTTCTCCAACAGATTTGGTGATCTGGCGCTCAAATTTCTGTGTTTGTCTGGTTGAAAAATGATATCACCGGGCACTGATGAAGTTGGAGATTTGCAATGTGGAAAGATTTCTCTGTTCAGGCAACGACCATGGGTCTTTTGGCGGCCTTTGCAGGATTTGCGGGTTCATTTGCTGTCGTTTTTCAGGGATTGATTGCGGTTGGGGCCAGTGAAGTACAGGCAGCCTCAGGATTGACGGCTGCTGCGGTTGCAATGGGCCTTTCGGGCATCATCCTGAGTCTCGTTTCCAAAATGCCTGTTTCAGCAGCATGGTCGACTCCGGGTGCAGCACTTCTCGTTACAACCGGTGCTGTTGCAGGTGGATTTTCCGTTGCCGTTGGCGCCTTCATTGTCTGTGCCATCGGAATTATCGCTGCTGGTCTTTGGCGACCGCTTGGACGGGCAATTGCAGCTATTCCTGGCCCACTTGCCAACGCGATGCTTGCCGGAATTTTGGTCACGCTTTGCTTCGCACCCTTCAAGGCGATCGCCTTTGATCCCTTGTTGGGTTTGCCCATACTGCTCGCGTGGATAATCGTAGCTGCATTCAACCGAATTCTGGCTGTTCCCGCTGCGTTGGCCGCATTTGCAGCGGTTGTATATTTTGGAGTTGATGTTCCAGCTGAAAAGCTCGCCTCCCTTTCCAGTGCTCCAATCATGCAACTGGAATGGGTCGCGCCGGAATTCACACCGGCAGGCTTTATCAATATTGCAGTTCCCCTTTTTATAGTCACGATGGCTTCACAAAACATTCCCGGAATTGCGGTGATCAAAAGCTATGGTTACGAACCCAGGCCCGGGCAGTGGTTTTCCATAACCGGCTTGCTGTCACTGATTGCGGCACCGTTTGGCAGTCATGCGGTCAATTTGGCAGCGATTACTGCAGCCATGTGTGCTGGAGAGGAAGCGCATACAGACAAGGATAGACGCTATTGGGCGGCAATCATGTCTGGCGTGGGTTACGTGATATTTGGGCTTTTCGCGGGTATCATCACCACACTTGTAAGCCTTGCTCCAGCAATTCTCATTCAGGCAGTAGCAGGTCTGGCCTTGATTGGTGCCTTTTCCAAAGCAGTAGTCGACGCATTCGAAGAGTCGGAAACACGCGAGGCAGCAGCTGTGACATTCCTCGTTTCGGCTTCGGGTATCAGTGTTCTGGGAATTTCCGGTGCTTTCTGGGGATTAATCGCTGGTGGGATTATTATGCTCCTAAAGCGGGTGTTGTAATTTTGGGATTGTCATCGCAAAAATTGCTGCATGACAAAAGAATTGAAAATTCATCCTCTAGATCCGCTGTATGCGGACGAGCTTTCCAATGCAGTTTCTATCGTCAAACGCGATTCCGGGCTGAACGACACTGGCTGGTTTGAGACAATCACGCTTGATGAGCCTTCAAAGCAGGAATTGGCACAGCACAAGCTCGGTGACCCGATCAAGCGACGAGCCTATGTTTGTTGTTACGAACCATCCAGCAACCGTACCCTTCGCGGGATAGTTGATCTTGATGAAGGCAAGCTTGCCGGTTGGGAACATGTGAAGGGTGTTCAGGCCCGAATTGTTCCTGACGAATTTTCGGCAGGTGAAGCGATTATCAAAAAGGACAAACACTTCATAGATGCTTGTGTCAAACGCGGTATTACGGATTTGGACAAGGTGCTGGTAGAAACCTGGGCTGCAGGCAACTTTGAAGTAGCAGAGGAGCAGGGTGAACGGATCGCATATTGTCATTGCTGGGTATGCAATGATGCGGGCGACAATCGCTATGGGCGGCCAATCGGCAACCTGCATCCGGTTGTCGATTTGCAACGAATGAAGGTTATCAGGATTGACGATTTTGGGGTGGTCCCGCTACCACCTGACACCAGCGCGATACGTCCAACCGAAAACCTGCGTGCGGATATCAAAAAGCTGGAAATAAAGCAGCCAGATGGTCCAAGCTTCACGGTGGACGGTTATGGAGTTGAGTGGCAGAGATGGCATATCCGTGTGGGGTACAGCCTGCGCGAAGGGCTGGTATTGCACAACATTGGTTATGAAGATGGTGGCGCGGTTCGTCCTATCATGCACCGGGCCTCAATGGCGGAAATGGTTGTGCCTTACGGTGACCCTGCTAACGGGAATTTCAGGAGGAATGCTTTCGACACCGGAGAGTACGGGATCGGAAATGCACTCGATTCCTTGAAACTCGGATGCGACTGCCTTGGGCACATCCATTATTTCGACGTATGTTCCCATGACTGGCTAGGCAATGCGGCAGAGATCAAAAATGCGGTTTGTATGCACGAAGAAGATTTCGGTATTCTATGGAAACATACGGACGTACCGACCGGGACAATGCGAGCGGTGCGTTCAAGGCGACTGGTGATTTCATCGCTGTGTACCATCGGGAATTATGTGTACGGATTTTTCTGGTATTTTTACCAGGATGGAACGATTGGGGTTGAAGTAAAGGCGACCGGGATACCATTTCCTTCAGCAATTGCGCCGGGCGAAAAACCAAAGTATGGCGCAATGATCGCACCGGGGATAGAAGCTCATGTCCACCAGCACACTTTCAGTTTCCGGTTTGACATGTGCGTTGACGGTGAAAAGAATTCAGTGCGTGAAGTTGAATTTCAGGCAGCTCCTGTTGGCCCAGGCAATCCCCACGGCAATGCGGTTGAGATTATTGATCGCCAGCTTGAGAGTGAGCTTGAAGCGCAACGTGAAATTGACATGCAGCGTGCCCGGTACTGGAAAATAGTCAGTTCTGAACGCAAGAACGCACTTGGGCTCTCAACTGCTTATAAGCTGGTGCCCGGCGCCAATGCTTTGCCGCTGCTTGACCCCGAATCGCCGGTAGCAAAGCGGGCCGGGTTCATGTTCAAGCATTTTTGGGCAACCCAATATCACCCGGAAGAGCTTTATCCGGCCGGTTGGTATCCAAATCAGAGTGGTCCGGGAAAGGGATTGCCGGAGTGGACCAAGGCGGATAGATCGATCAATAATGCTGATGTTGTAACCTGGTACACCCTTGGATTTAATCATTTGCCGCGACCGGAAGACTGGCCAGTTCAGCCCGTTGTGTATGCATCTTTTCATTGGATGCCGGACGGATTTTTTGATCAAAATCCTGCACTAGACGTACCGCCAAACGGATTCCAAGAGTAATTCCGAAAAATACCCTCCTGTCCTGAACAAGTCATTTATGTCGTGATTTTGTAGAGCAAGAAACCTCCAATAGTGTCAGAGTGGGCTGTCAAAATCAGCTTGGGCGAGTCGAATGTTTCAGCGGCGGATTCCAGAATGGGTGAGACACGCGCCAGCTCCGAGCATACGCGGCTTTGCAATGTTATCCGGTATCGAGTCGGTTGCACGTGGAATTCTGATTTCAGTCTTTCCGCTAATCATGTACCGGGTATTTCTTGATGCAGCCATTGTTTCAAAAATCTATTTTTTGATTGGTTTCGGATCGTTGATCAGCGGTCTGATGGTGCCCTGGTTCACCCGGTTCATTCCCCGTCGCTGGATGTTTACCATCGGTGCTCTTCTGTTTGTTTCCAGTACGGTGTTTGCCATAAAGGGCGGTCAAACTTTTACGGCCCTGGCCCTGCTTTTTAACACTGTCGGTACCGTAACCATATTCGTATGCTTCAATGCTTATGTTCTTGACTATGTGGCGAAAGTTGAACTTGGCCGATGTGAAACGCTACGGATGTTTTACAGCGCGCTTGCCTGGTGTGGCGGGCCAGTTTGCGGTGTTTGGTTGTTGAGCTGGTGGGAACCGGCTCCATTCATCGTGTCGGCAGTGGCGATGATTACGTTCCTGACGATTTTCTGGATACTGCGATTGGGGAACGGAAAACTTATAACAAAGGCGAAAGGTCCGGCGCCCAATCCATTTTTCTTCTTGCGGCAATTTTTCAGTCAACCCCGATTGGTTGCCGGTTGGATTTTTGCCGTATTACGGTCGTGTGGTTGGTGGGTTTATGTTGTCTATCTGCCGATTTACGCAGTCGAGAACGGTTTAAACGAGCAGACGGGCGGTATTGCGCTTTCGCTAACCAACGGAATGCTTTTTTCCACTCCACTAATGTTGCGCTGGATGCAGCGGCATTCAGTTCGCCATGCGGTAAGGATTGGATTTTTTGCAAGCGGGGCTGCGTACATAATGGCTACACTTACGGCTGTATTCCCTTGGCCTACTGTTGCCTTGTTGTTTCTGGGGTCGGTATTTTTAATCCTGCTTGATATATGCGGTGGGTTGCCTTTCTTGCTGGCAGTCAAACCATCTGAGCGCACTGAGATGTCAGCGATTTACTCCGGATATCGCGATGTTTCAGGAATTCTAAGTCCAGGAGTTGCGTGGTTGGTACTATTGATCGCACCACTGTCAGGAGTATTTGCAGTCGCTGGCGCTGGGTTGATTGCCGCCGGGGTAGTTGCTGGCAAGCTTCACCCCAGATTGGGTATGAACAGGATCAGGCATAGCTGAGCCATCATGTAATCGAACAGAGTTTGCAGCAATTCACGATTAATGCTAGGCACTCCCAAAATTCAAACCTTCTCAAGAAAATTTCGTAATGACCCAAGCAAATGTTGTCTGCATCAAGTGGGGAGAAAAGTTTCCAGCCTACTATGTGAACCGGCTCTATGCGGGTGTATTGCGTTCAATGAAACGGCCATTTCGGTTTGTGTGTTTTACAGAGCATGATGATGGAATTCGCGACGAAGTCGAAATTCATCCGCTGCCAGTTGTGCCGTTTGAAGAGCGCATGGTTGAGGCGATGACTACCGGAAAGCGGCGTGGCGCATGGCGCAAGATAACGATGGCGAAACCCGGTGAAGTTAGACTTGAAGGTCCAACATTGGTGATGGACCTTGATGTGGTAGTTGCCGGAAATCTGGATGATTTATTTGACTATGCACCCGGAAAAATTTGTATGGGTCGTGAATGGCGTTATCGCAATAATCCAATGCGAAAGGTTGGTGGACATGGCTCGGTTTACAAATTTGAACCGGGAAAGCACGATTATCTATACGCCGATTTTGCGAACGACATTGAAGGGTCACTCGCCTATCGCGGGGAACAAAAATACATTTCGATGACTGCGCACAATCATGGTGACCTTGAATATTTCCCAGACGAATGGATATGTTCCTTCAAGCGGCAGGCTATCCCAATGGTTCCGTTCAATTTGTTTTCTGAACCGCGTTTGTCGGAAGGATGCCGGGTCATGTGTTTTCACGGCAATCCGAAGATGGAAGAAGCGCTCGTTGGAAAGGGCGCCAAGCTTAGATACAAGACTGTTCCGGCACCCTGGCTTCGTGAATTGTGGCTGGACAGCGATGAACAAGACTGGATGCCTTGAGGATCAAACTTGTCCTGCGACGAAACGCATCTATGGTTTTCGATCTAACCGGCGGGATTGATAATAAAGAAAATCGCGCACATTTTACCCGGTTTTTATTCAAGCCGGCTAACTACAAAGCGCGGTGAGGACAAGCGAATGGTGAAACCAGTGTACGATAAGGCTGCGGCGAAACGCGAGAAATTGCGCTTGAAATCGATAAAGCTGTTCAACCGGATTACCCATCCGTTGGGGTATGGTATTTTTTACCAAAGAGGGGAATGGCGTTTTGATAAAATTTCCAAGCCCAAAATAATATTTTCTACATATGATGATGCGATCAGGCAATGGCATCTTGAGTCGGAAATTACGACACCACTGGATGACAACACAGCCCGTCGCTTGCTCGAAGGTGAATTCCAACTGGAAAATAAAGGTGTTAGCGCAAAGAATACAAAGAAGCGCAGATACATTCCGGCGGAACTTGGAGTTGAGGGCCTCTTTGACAAATTAAATCAGAAGGGTGTGCGCTACGCAGTATTACGATGGTTCGACACCCTTCCAAACGTGAAACCCGGAGAAGATATCGATATATTGTTTTCAGATGAAGACATGCCGTTTGTCGACACGCTTTTCCTACTGCATAAGCGTAAGGGTGCGATTAAATGCGACTTATATAGCGCCGGCGGGCTTCCTGGCAGTTCCTTGGACGGGATCCCCTATTACGAAAAACGCTTGGCCGAGGAAATACTGGATAATACCAGATTGTATGCAAATCGATACAAGGTGCCGGATAGCTGGCGTCACCTTTTATCGCTGACGTATCACGTATTTTATCACAAGGCTCAAAACTCAGGCCTCGCACCACGAAAAGAAATTCCTCCGCTTCGCAGTGAGGTGGATCATGACTATGCCGCTATTCTCACAGGATTGGCAAAGGAAAATGGTAAGAGTCTACAGCCGACTTTGGATGGCTTTTTCAAGTTTTTGAAGAGAAACGGATGGGATGCTTCGATTGATACGGCACGCAAGCTCTCAGTGCGAAGGCCGGGAATTTTGGACCATTATCCAAAGCCCCGGAGGGCCGCTGGAACTGATGGTGAATTGTCGATTTTTGTTGTGCGTCAGTGGGCTTATGACCGCAGTTTGGTTCCCTGGGTTTGCCAAAATCTGAGAAATTTTGGGTTTGATGTCAAGCTGGTCAAGGAACTTGAAAAAGAAGAAAAGCAAAGAGCAGCCTCACGAATTCGTGGTGGCAATTGGGGTGCTGGCCCAAGACCTGTTTCTGGCGGAGGTCCGGCCGCGTTAATAGTTGCGTATGACTATGTTCCGTGTCCGCCGACATACTTGATGCAAAAAGAACACCCTCATGTCCGTAACGCCAGAGTTGTGCGTGTTAAGGATATAATCCGTAAAGACATAAACAAACATGTGCCAAAACACTTACGGACAAATCCATTGCATAGTTCCGATGATGACATTGAAGCTTGGGATTATCTTGAAAGTGTACTCCCAGATTATGTTGACGAAGTGCAACGTTCAGTTTCTCAAGGATTTGAAGGTGACCCGTGTACCAAACTCGTATTGCATCGTGGGAGAAGAGCATACAGCTATGTAATGTTCAGGGATAAAAAACCATGCTTGTTAAAGATCTTTAGCGAGGGAAAAGAGGGTCGAAAGAGCTACAGTCAGGAAATGTACGCCATGCAAACATTGGGCAAGGAGCCGTGGACGCCAGAATGGATTGATCATGGCCCCAATTGGATGATGATGGAGTATTATCACAGAAAATACAGACTTGATCACGTTGCAGAAGAATTAGGTGATGAGGACAGGCGAAAATTGGCCGGCAAAGTCCTTGATTTGTTGTTTGATATACAATCAAAAGGTTATGCACACAGAGACGCCCATGCACATAATGTATTTTTGTATAATGGCCAATTGAAAATTATTGATTTTGAAACGATGTCACCGCAAGACCCTTCAATACCGTTCCTGAAATCATATGATGTAATTGGAAAGGGAAGTAAATCTCCAAACGCAACCGGGCGCATGTGCTATACACGAAACACGGCGAAAAAATCTTTTGAAAGGGTTCTTGGAGTAAATCTGACAGATGCGGTGCAATACATGTCGAGAAAATTTTAATTCGCCATGAAGATTGGCGTTATCATATCCACCTATAATTCTCCAGAATGGCTCGACAAGGTGCTTGCCGGTTACGCGAAGCAAAGTTATCGGAACTTCGAAATTGTGGTGGCGGACGATGGGTCGACCAGTGAAACAGCAAAACTAATCCGAAAGCACAAGCGGGAAAACAAACTTGCGATAAAACATGTGTGGCATGAAGATGAGAGGTTCCGGAAATGGAAAATTGTAAACCAGGCAATTTCTGAAAGCACGGCTGAGTATCTTCTGTTTACCGATGGTGACTGTATTCCGCATCCTGATTTGCTTGCCGTACATGCGCGGGAAGCTGAGCAGGGTAAGTTTCTGTCAGGTGGGTATTGCCGATTGACCATGGAAACAAGTGAGGCAATCAGTGTCGAAGACATTGATAGCGGTGATGTTTTCAAACTCACCTGGCTTTTGAAAAACGGATTTGGCCTTAATCTGAAATGGTTGAAGGTACTGGCTCCAGGAACATTTCTCGAAAATCTGCTGAACCGCATCACGCCTGCCAAGAAAACATTTAACGGAAATAATTCTTCATGCTTTCGCGACGATGTCCTTTGCATCAATGGATTTGATGAACGTATTTTGTATGGGGGCGGGGATCGTGAATTTGGATATCGTCTGGAAAATTTTGGTGTTGCACCGAAAGTCATTCGTTATTCCACCTTGTGCCTGCATCTGGACCATCCAAGAGGGTATAAAGATCCGAATATTCGAGCAGCCAATCTGGAAATAATTGACGAGACCAGGGCTCATAAGCGTGTAACAACCGAATACGGGATTGTTTCGCCCTTCGCGATCAATGAGATTGAGCCAGATTCTCAATGACAAAGAGATCCGGGTAAACTTGTTTTACGCTGGGTGGTGTTTCCTGACGCAGTGAATTTGAAATGTTCTTGAGAATTTCGGAAACCTCACTTTCGTTGCTTCCATCCCATTTTTGCTGGGAGTAGGCTTTGGCCGATTTTGATCGTGGCCAGTAATCCGCCACGAGTTGGCGGGGCAAGAAACGCAGCCAGCTCAAGTAAGGCGGTAGGTCGCCTCCGTCAATTGCAATCTTGTCAAATTCTTCGACAATTTTTTCTGATGCCAATTTGCCCTCCAGAGAAGCAAAATGTTTTTCCAGGGTTTTGCGATTTTTTGCAGCTTTGTCGGGATTTGAAAGTCTCTCAGAAATGGCTTCTTTCAGGTCTTTTTCTGTTCGCACGATCGTTGCAAAAGACTTCATGATATCAGACTCGTGTTTTTTGTCGGGTGCTGGTGCGTACATGACATGAGGTTTCCCCAACAATTCAGCTTCTATGCCAGTTGTGCAACCATGATGGACCATACAATCGCTGGCTAGCAGCCATGGCGTGACCAACCCACCGCTGACAACTTCTACATTGTCAAGAATTCCCAAATTTTTTTGCCAAAATTTAATGTCTTCACTTGGGTGGGGGCGGACCAGCAATTTGTGATCGGGAAACCATTCTACAAATTTTGGCAGTGTCTCGAGATAACAATCCAGGTTTGCTTGCATGTCAGCTTTGAACCTGGATATCGTTGAATTGTAGTTTTTGACCTGTTTTGTACTGCGGGCAATTTGCCGATTTTTGAATTCCTCACCGCGGGCATGGTTGATAGTTGGGAAGTTGGAGTTGAACAGAATAAATTTTCCATGTTTCCTGCGCAGCGCCTCAACATCCTTTTCATAAAGGTTTTGAAACTGGGTTCGCCACAAATCCATTCGTATGAGCCCAGTTGTAACAAATTTGTTTTGATGGTTTGGATAACGCTTCGAAATATCTTTTTGAACATTGTCAGACAAGCAAAACCAACGGGATGTAACGTCTAACGTTTCTTCAGCAAGACGGTTTGCGGAAAATACTTCGGGATAGTCCAGGTAACCGGTAGATTCCTCATCCAATGCAGTTATCACCCAGCCATGGCTGGAAAACATTGCGACCTTGCGATCACCTTTTCGACCAATGCTTTTGTCAAACACGATCCCTTTGGGTAGATGCCCTATCAGTCTGCGAATTACCCGGTCTTGACCGAACAAGACTTTGTAACCCGCTTTGGCGGCCAGGCTGGCAACCAGAAGCCTGGCCGGGAATTCCCGAACCTTTACTTCAATTGGTATCAAAATCCATTTAGTCATACTGATACTTTTAACTCATTTATCATTGCGGAACTGTTTGGATAATCACTAACGAATTTTGTATGGGTCGCTCTGAAAATATTCCGAATTATACCAATCATAAAATTTTGAAAATGCCATCTGGCTACAATTTTCAGAGAATGCCCGTTCATAACCAAAATGTAACATCAAATCGCCCAACCAATACTCGATTATTTGAGCCTCATTTTCGTCAATTCGTTCATTCCAACGACTTATATTATCTGGCGAAATACCAGTGAACTTTTTTTGTTCGTAACTGTTTCCTGAAAAATCGACCCCGAACCGGGTTGGCTGAAGCATGGACTGGTCAAACTCTATATTACAAAATTTGGCCAAACGTTCCATTTCTGGTTTCGGGTTCGTTACCAAATCTTCAAATCTGATTGTGGTGAAACAGTCTTTGTAATTTTTCAGATTGTTTCTCGCCGATTGAAAATCCAGTTTTACCCGATTGATCAGACTTGCAATGGTCTTGAGGTTGTCTTCTCCCAGCTTCGAATAGTATTTTTCAACTCCACTTTTAAGGGCGCTGTAATTATCGCGCGGATCCCTAACAATGTGAATAAATTTGCATGTTGGGAACCCTTGAAGAATTTCATGTATGTATATCGATTGAGTAGTCTCTTTTATAATGATCGGGCGATCTGAATTGTCGCCAATTTCTTGTTTCCATGCGGTGAGCAATGCAGTCAATACTGGCTTTTTTGATCGTAACTGATCGTCATCAATTTGATCACAAAAAGCCTCCCAAAAACTTTCAAAATTCAATTCAGTGCTTTCTTGAAACACATCAGACAGATTGGTCTTTGTTATGGTTCTTAATCGCTCTGTTAAGTCCTTTGTAGTCAACGATTTATCTTGAGCGTAACCCGGAAAATATGCATAAAAAATACTTAAATCGACAGGATAGATACACGCGTCTTTGTGCCCATCAAACAAATTGTGAAGCAATGTAGTGCCTGATTTTCTATGTCCGGTTAAAAATATGAGATCCATAAATTTTCGCAGTTTTCAAAATTGCCTTCAAAAAATTAGAGCTATTGGATGCTGTTAGCAACTCCGGCAGGAAAATTAGAAGGCTAATATTGAATCAACTCTGCTTCTTTCATCATCGTCAAAATTTCATTGATATCATCGAATGGTTTTTGAAGCCTTTCAGCAATATCCAATATGCTATGCTCTCCATCACATAAAGAAATTGTGTTCATCATGTCCGCAACGGTTTTTCTTGTATCCCTGGTGCTCGTGGAAGGATAGAGACCTCTTTTGCCAAGTTGCGGTTCACCCAAAACTGTCACCTTAGGGTAATCGTCGAGTTCAATGATTTGAATGGCTTTTTGCAGAGCACAAAATCCTCCCTGTAAACCGGCTGGAGAAATCAAGGATAAATCATCCATCGAGGTATGATACTCAGGATACTCGCCGTACTTGCTTCGCATGATGCTCGCAACCGGCAAATCAATGCCAGGTGCGCAGTATTGCCGTTCATCGCTGCCGCGATCAAACCATGAATATTCCAGATAATCTTGATCAACATGTTTCAGGACGTGTTTGGCAACCTTGTCGGAAATTGTGTTGCCGGCACGGGATGGTAAAAATGAGTAAGCCCGATTATCTCCCAGGCAGGTCAAATTGTATCCGGCAATTGTTCGTTCTTTCATATGTTGATAATTCTTACTCAGATAAACGATGGAGCCAATTGTTTCAGGAATGAAAACAAATCTGTACGTAAAGCGTCTTTTGTTCAGTGACTGTAGCCAAAGTGCCAAGGCGGTTGCGACAACCGGACCAGAGAGTTCGTTGTTTGCCATGGATGGGTGGCAAATGTAGGTTGAAAGAAGAACTTCCTCGTCACTATCACCAGCAATCAGGATATCACCGTAATTGAGAACCCCGGGTTCAAGGGTTGAATCAATAACTGCATGATATTTACCCTCTTTTAGTTTGGTGCGCTGATTATCAGTGAGGCAAACCCCCCAATTTCTAGCGTAGTAGGAAGTGATATAGGGTATGGCGTCGGGCATATCGGGAAGTGAATGCAAATGGTTCTGCAACTCGGGCAAATCCAGCCACACATCAACGGGCTCAGAGTACCCCATGATGTGTAAATTGTTTTCCGCAAAATCAATCAATCTGGAGCCGTTTTCGTCTTCTATGTAGGCTTCGCGAATGTTCCATTCTTCGGGAATGGTCCAATCGAATGCTGCTGTCCCGCTTGGGACCGAATGTGTTTGAAGGTCGGGAAGAAGTGATTTCAGTATTGATAATGTATGCCTGGTTCCCTTGCCGGTGAGGCTTCTGCAAATCGGGAATAGATGCTCCGCAAGTTGGTAGCAAAAATCACCGATCAAAAGATCATTTTGTTCGACTTCGCTGAACAGTTTGCCTGCTACTTGGGTTAAAGATTGTAGGTCGAGATTAGTGGTTGTCATCAGGAAATCTTTGTCAAAAACTGCCTCAAACTTATATATTTTTCCATTTTGATGAGGGCGTTAAATGTAGGGTATCCGGAACACGCGATCATTCAATATTTTTCTCAATAGATTTTGTGCTTTGTGCAAGTCATTTGTAATCCCATTTTTTTCCAGTTTTTTCAAAGCCCAAATCATAGTTGGCAAGTTGGTGGAACTCTGGTCTTTCACGACATTCCAGACTTTTCTGCAAAATTTCAGATCATCTTCGAAATCAACAGTTAATCTGTACTTTGAAAAATTTTCGTTCGAGAAAATGGAGCACTGACTAAAAATTTCGGGATTATTATATATGAAGGGAGTTACATGCTCTTTATCAGAACTGGATAGCTTGTCTTCGTCAATCTTTTTAAAAACATTTTTTTCCAACACTTCGACATGCATGCCTACTGGGAATGTTTCTTCCAAAACGGTGGAGGTGTAATCTGCCTGCCTATTCAACGCGGTATCAATGCAAAAATCAATTAGCTGCGTATCAACAAATGGGCAATCTCCATTTATCCTAACTGCAATATCCAGATTGAATTTTTCCACCGCGCCTTTGAACCGGCCAAAAACATTGTCCAGACTTCCCTGGAAAATTTCTATGTTGAGTGATTTGGCAATACTGACCAATTTCGAATTTTCATCGCCGGAAGAAGTTGCCAATATAATCTGATCGACATTTCTACATTTCTTAATTCGCTCAACAATAAATTCGAATAACGTTTTTTCATCCCAAAATGGTGATATCACCTTGCCTGGAAACCGGGAGGATGACATCCTTGCCAACAATACAATTCCTACTTTTTTCATGTAGTGTCAGGCGCTTTCTTTCCAGAGGAACTCTAATTCGATTGCTTGCAATCAATAATTTTCAAGCATTCGATGGCCTGGTTGATGGTGCATAGATTTTCATCCAGCAAATTGTGCCCAACCAATTGCAGGAAGCACTCTATTTGTCGATCGAGTAGCAATTCCCAATTTTCACCACCGCTGCTTATCACTCTTTCGTGCGTGTCGTTGTCTTGAAAAGTTAACGTGTCTTTTATGCGGTCAAAATAGAATGTGCCCGCTGCAGAGATAACTGTTACTTTATCATCGTTTGGTTTTTGAAATTGATTGCCTGACACAAATCCTCTGGATTTGGATCCGATGTCAAATGACATGTGGGCAAAGTCATCCACTTCAGTCGTTTCCAGGTTCATATTGCCATGCATAATATTGATATTGTTCAATGGTGCATCATTAAGGAACATTGCCAGATCGATATGATGACTCAATCCATCATTCAGGAACCCTCCACCTGTTGAATTCGAGGCATAGTAAGTTTGTGCAAAATCGGGTCGATATTTTTTGAAATCCTGTGCAAACACCGATTGATACACATATGGCTTGTCCAGTTGATCAATAGCATTTTTCAACAAGTGTAGTTTTTTTGACATCCGACGGGGAAATCCTACAACGCACTTGGAAGCGTCTGCAATATACTCCTTGAGTTCGATTGCGTTTTCGATGTCAAGCGCAAATGGTTTTTCAAAAAAGATAGGTTTCTGAAGCGAACCTATATATTTAACCAACTCCATACGGGTATTCACCGGTGTGGCAACCACAAACGAGTCTATGTCCTCGAGTTGAATTTTCTCTAAATTTGTATAGCAAGAAATATCGGTTGCGTTTGCTTTGATTGCATTCAACTTTGATTTGTCGGGGTCCACACATGATATTCTGGTAATTCCAAACCTACTCAAGCTGGCAATATGTTTTTTCCCCATACCACCGGCACCTATTACGCATACTGAGGTGCTTTTCATATTGCGGTCCAACCACCGTCAACTACTAATTGTGCCCCAGTCATGTAACTTGACATATCTGAAAGGAGAAAGATCATTGGGCCAGCGATGTCATCAGCGTTTGCCATGCGACCCAACAATGTTTTACCGGCATATTTTTCTTTGAACGTGTCAGATTGGTCACCTTCCAGGCCGCCTGCCACCAGGCAGTTGACTCGCACATTGGTATTTCTGTAGTACGATGCAAGATAGCGGGTAAAATTGATCATTCCACCCTTTATGAATGGATAATCCGGTTCGGTTTCGAATTCCTCTCCTTCATAAATGTCAAAGTTTGGTCCAACAGCACCATAAATTGAAGATACCATCACTATGCTGCCATGACCGTTTTCTGCGAGCATTGAGCCATAGTGTTTCCCAATCAAAAACATCGACAGAGAATTTGCGTCGATTGACTTGGACCAATTCTCGGACGAATCTTCCATGTACTTGTTCATTGGCCTGTAGCTTAGGCAATTGATCACACCGGATATCTTCACTTCATTCTTTATTTCGTTGCAAGTGTGCAAGAATTCTTTTTCATCGAAGCAATCACAAATTTTGATAGTCAGTTTTGGGTTGGATCGTTGGTCAGGAAACTGAGAAACAAATTTTCCCCTGTTTCTGACAACTGCAATAACTTCGCCTCCATTTGCCAATATTTCTCTAGTTGCAATCGCTCCAAATTTACCGGAGGCACCAAGAACGACAATTTTTTTCCGATCCAAAAGCTTTTTATCTGACATCAATTTTGGCTCCGCCAGTTTGTTTGCTACGATCCCCGGCGAGAATTATTTCATTGATTTTATATACCTGAGATCGATCATAGGGCTCTTTTCCTGTTTCAATCATAGACGCAAACTCGTGCATCATGTAATTGAAACTGTGATAAAAATCATCGAATAAAACAGTTATCGGTTCGCGTTTTTCAAAGTAAAAATTGCTTCCAATTGGCAAGCTGAGATTTGAATGGCATTCCAAGATCACATTTATTCCTGATGCGTGTTTTAGTTGTATTACATCGTGGCCCGACCTCTGATCCAGAGATCGAACCCAATCAAAATTTTCGCCAATCAATGCAACGATTGGTTCCAATAAGTGGCTACCGTATCTCAGCCAATTCACACGACTAACGCCATGTATGCTTTGAAGATCGTCAAAATTAAACTCTTTTGTTAAAGCTTGCACCTGGGGAGTGTACCGAGCTGCCGAAGTCGCCATTAATAGCTGTTTGTTCGAGATTGAATCCCTGAATTTTTGAAATTCTTCTGGCTTGGAGCAAATCAACTTATCTACAAAAAGTGGTTTGCCGCTGCGGAGTAGTTTTTCCAGTACGAATTCCCGGTTCCAAGGATCATCTCGCGCTAAAATTATTGCATCACTCTTGTCTATGAGTTCGTCAAGTTTTTCAACGACATTTGGAATGAGGGAAACTTTCGATATCCTGGATGCAATATGCACCTCTTGCGCCCAAACATATTCAACTTTTGCCGATTGCACCAAATCTTCAGGTTTTAAATTGGCCGGTAAATACTCTCTGATCAATTCAAATTCACAGTATTTTTGAAGAGCATCTGCATCAAATCCATTAAACATGGCCGAATATGAATAGGGATGGCCGTTGCCCTCATTCATTCCGATTATGCCTAACTTATACGCCATGACCAATTCTCATCATTCCGGATTTAAATTTACTTGAAACAAAGCCACCATAATTTCGCGGGGTGTGTTTGTGTGTAAAAATTCAATCAGTTCCGCAATATTCTGATCCAACCATATGTATTTGTGAATTCGTAATCTCGATCGTTGGCAATATTTCTACGATCGAAGTAGTGGGTTGCCGCCACGATTCTAAGTTTGGTGAAATACTTTAGTTTGTTATGCACTCGGCAATATCGAAACGTGGCAAAATTTTCGTTAGCTGGTGCCAACTTCCTCCTTGATCAATTCCCTCAATTCATCGACGGTCAAAAACCAATCATTTGTACTGCTTTCATAGTGAAATCCGGGTTCCACAAGTTTACCGCCACTTTTTTCACAATATATGCTAACCAGTTGCGGATTTGCTGGAGGTAGAATGGCATAATAGTGACCAAGGTCGACAGTATTGTAGCTGTCATTGGGGGTAATCATCTCCTCATGCAGTTTTTCGCCAGGCCTTGAGCCAGTTATCTGAACCTTGCATTCCGGAGCAATTGCTTCGACCACATCGGCAAGACGATAGGATGGAATCTTCGGCACAAAAATCTCTCCTCCAAGGGCATTTTCAAGCGCCCACAAAACCATCTTTACACCGTCAACCAGAGAGATGCTGAACCTTGTCATGTTGGGGTCGGTTACCGGCAGGACACCGTTTTTTTTCTTTTCAAGAAACAACGGAACGACTGATCCGCGGCTTCCCAAAACATTTCCGTAGCGGACCACACTGAAATTCAGGTCACGATTTCCTGTTATGTTGTTGGCGGCTATGAAAAGTCTATCAGCGCAAAGTTTTGTTGCGCCGTACAAATTGATTGGTGCTGCAGCCTTGTCTGTCGAAAGTGCCACAACTCTTTTCACATTTGAATCAAGGCAAGCCTCGATCACATTTTGCGATCCGATAATGTTGGTCTTGATACATTCAAATGGATTGTATTCTGCCGTGGGAACCTGCTTCAGTGCTGCCGCATGCACAACAACATCAATACCTTCAAATGCTCGTTTCAATCGGTCCTGATCGCGGACATCTCCAATAAAGTACCTCAGTCCCGGATAATCGTCGTGCGAGAACTGCTGGCTCATGTTGAACTGCTTGAGTTCGTCTCGTGAGAAAACGACCAGCCGTCGAATGTTCGGGTATTTGCTCAGGACTTCTTTTACAAAAGCCTTTCCGAACGACCCGGTACCGCCAGTGATCAGGATTGAAGAATTATTCAACATATGGGTTCCTTAAACTCGGATATGACTGACAAATTGCAAGTTTTGGCAATGTTGTCCATCTGCATTGCCTTATTAATTTTCGATGATCGAAGAATTTTCATTGGTTCCTGATTTTGCACTGCAATATCCCAAAATGGCCCGGCAACATTTTTGGAATTGGTACTCGTTTCCAAGACCGTGTACGTTGCAGTTGCAAACCTAAGCAGACCGCAATATTCGGGAAAGTGCAACGAAGATTTTCAAATTCGCCTGTAATGAATGCCCAAATCTTGGTGTATCCAATCGCTTAACGCCATTTACAGGTATTTGACTAAAGTCGGTCCCGCAGCGTAGGGAGTTTATCGCGAGTTCAGTACCAATTGAATTTGATAAGTCGAAGCCTCCATTTTTTTGCCAAAGGGACATATGATACCCTTTCATTCCGCAAAGGATATCATACACGCCAAAACGCCATCGAATATAGGCGCCCATAATAATCTCGCTAACCCGCGCCTTGGATGGGCGAAAACCAAGAACCAACGGAATATTTTTGCCTATTAGCTCGTCTATGAATTCTGCAATGGTTTCAGGGTCGTGCTCCCCATCGGCATCCATTGTGATGACAGCATCATAACCTAATGATGCAACATGCTCGAAGCCCCGATTTAAGGTTTTTTCGTATCCCATGTTGAAAGGGTTCCGCAAAACTGTTGCTCCGGCCAATTCGGCTATAACTCCTGTGTCGTCAGATGAACAATCATCCACGACAATAACAGGAGCATATTCTTTGGCAGCACTCACAATTTTTCCAATCGTTGAGGCTTCACAATAGGCAGGTATCAAGATAGTCAGCTTAAATCCGTCCAAAACAAACTTTCTCCAGCCTTCTTTTCAACGACAAGCTTTCGTCCAATAATTTTATTGACCCGATTTGGTGAACACGCGCCTGGCGGGCAGGGGCGCAACGATTCAAGATGCGAATCGTTTATGACGGTACCAGTTGGCAAACTGTCTTTAACCCTCACCGAGCGACGTTGAATCACCACCGTTTCTGCTTCGTTTGCTTCTATCCGCTTAACACCATCTCCAAGGGCCAGTTCGAGTTCCCTTGTACCCTCCACCATCGCCCTCCAGGTAACCGGGTCCAGGGCAAACGAGTGGTCGGGACCTACCCGGGTGGTGTCATCCGTGAAATGTTTTTCTATTACCCGGGCGCCCAATGCTACTGCACCCAGCACTGCCGAGTGACCGGGAGTATGGTCTGAAAGCCCAAGGATCATTCCTGGCCAACAATTTGAAAAGGATTTGAGTACCTGTAAATTTACAAAGCGAAAATTTTCCAGATTTCCGGTGTAGTTTGTGTTGCACTGCATTAGACAAAGTTGTGGATTGTGCGACAGAACCAAGTCAACCGATTCAATCGTCTCTTCCATTGTTGCTGCACCACACGCAAGAAAAACAGGTTTTCCCAGCTTTGCCATTCGTTCAATGGAAGCGTTGAATGTGATGTCACCGGAACCAATTTTGTACGCTGGTACTATCTCGGCAAACATGTCGATGGCCTCGAAATCATAAGGCGTGGTCATGAAATCAATTTTGGCCTCCCGACAGGTTTCAACCAGCTCGTTGGTCCAGTCTCGTCGGGTGTGGTATTGATCGTAGATTTCCGTTACCGATTTTTCCCATTTAGCCTGGTGCGATACTTTTCCGACCATCCCGGAAAAACCAACAGAACTGACAATTTTTTCCGCGACAAAATGTTGAAATTTTGCGCAGTCGGCACCTGCCTCCCTTGATTTCCAGATCAGGCTTTTTGCCCGCTCAAGGTCTCCATCATGATTTGCTGCTATGTCAGCAATGAAATAGGTTGGGCTATCAATGGAAAGTTCGCGGCCTGCAACATTCAAAGATGTGTTATACTTCATTTGGAACGCCCCTTCTCAGAATTTAAGATTGAATGTACGACTTCTTTCAAATCGGGCAATTTGTATCCGAGTAATTTTTCAGCACGACCCACATGAAGGCCGAGGCTTTTGGCGCGCCTCATCAACGTGTCATTTATACTTCCCGAATTTGCATTATCCAACGTACAACCCAATTGCGCCGCAACTTCCAGAACAAACGCTTCTTTTGTGTATACCTGACACGATGCCAGATTGTAGAGACCGCGGGCGCCCAGCATCAACAAATCAAAAGCGGCACGCGAAAAACTTTCCACATCAATGCTCGATGTGTAGGCGTCGTTAAACAATGTCATTTTTGCATTGGTCCGTACGTTAGCGATCGCCCATTCGGCAAACGTTGGTTTGGGCCAACCGCGTATGCCGACGATACTTGTACGCAGTACCAATGCTTCAGGTGCAGTTAACGCAAACGCCTCACCAGCAAATTTCTGCATTGCATAATCATTTGCGAAGTCAACAGCTTCTGACTCTTTGTGCGCCGTTGCTCCTCCCTCCAAATAATAATGGTCAGTCGAAACTTGAATAAATGGTTGTCCGGTTGCCCTCGACCATTCGGCCAAGGTTGCACAGGGGCGGGCATTTATCCGCCATCCCAAATCAGGATCAGTTTCACACATGGAAATATCGACCAGTGCAGAGCAGTTTACAAGAACATCAGGAGCTTCGGATTTCAATATGTCACGTAAAGTGCCAACATCACAAACATCAGCCAGAATATCTGCATTGCGGCGGGCCAAGGTTCGCACTGTGTATTTACGAATGCGCGCTTCTTTGCAAATTGCCTGGCCAGCCAAACCACTAGCGCCCAACACCAAGACTTTCAAAATTTACTCCTCGCCACCACAAGAAATCGCAATAGGTGACGCCCGTTTTCTCAAACCCCGGGATTGTTGGCCCTGGGACAGCCAATCACCTTTCAGAACATCAACGACAGCATCGATGTCACTGTCGTCAATATCCTGTCTACCATAGGGGATCATTATTCCTGGTCGCTCAGTTGAACTTAACTGAAAGAATCTCATACGATTTTGCTCCACCGGGAGCTGCGACTTCAACACTGTCACCTTTTGACTTTCCGATCAATGCCCGTGAAATGGGAGAAGAAATCGAGATTTTTCCTTCCTTCACATCAGCTTCCTGATCGCCAACGATCTGGTATGTTTTTTCTTCGTCAGTGTCTTCATCGGCGAGCTTGACCCTCGCGCCAAACTTTACCGTATCACCGGATAGTTTTGACACATCAATGATCTCGGCGCGGGAAAGCAAATCTTCCAGCTCTGCAACTCGACCTTCATTATGGCTCTGTTGTTCCTTGGCGGCATGATACTCGGCATTCTCAGAGAGGTCACCATGCGCGCGCGCTTCCGCTATCATCTGGATGATGGCAGGACGCTCTTCTGATTGGCGACGTTGTAATTCAGTTTCAAGGGCCGCATGGCCCTCGGCGGTCATTGGGACTTTTTCCATTTTTTCACTCACACTTTTCACCGACCCAAATTACATTTGACGAAATTTGGACGCGAAAGACAAAAGAAAACGACCCCCAGAATGGTTCTTGGGGCCGTACATGTAAATCTGGGAACCGTTTATAGCATGAATTCCCTGGTTTTTACCAGTATTTTTGGAAGCCTTCGTTGATACCAAGGTTTCACTTGATTTTGGACGGTTTGTGGGATGAACATCCCGACATGGCGAATAATCCAATCAGTGCGAAAACAAGTATCCGGTGGCACGAACCGCTGCCTGTGGCTGTCGATATAGTTGTTGTTGGCGGCGGAGTAGCTGGTGTTTTTGCAGCACTTTACATGAGGCGCGCTGGTTTCAAAGTTGCACTTCTTGAAAAGGGGCGCATCGCCTGCGAGCAGTCTTCGCGCAACTGGGGGTGGATTCGCCAACACGGTCGTGACCCGGATGAACTACCGATCATGATGGAAGCAAACCGTCTATGGGAAGAGGTAGACAAAGATACCAAGGGTCGTACCGGCTTTGCGCGAAACGGAGTTTGCTATCTTGCGAGTTCTCAAGAAACACTTGATCGTCGTTCGAAATGGCTGGAGACCGCAATGGCTCATCAACTCGATACGAGATTGCTGTCAAAAAGCGAAATTGAAGCGCTCATTGTGCAAGATGGCGGAAATGCCCATAGCTGGTTAGGCGGTACCTATACTCCAAGTGACGCGCGTGCAGAGCCCTGGCAGGCAGTGCCAGCGATTGCAGATCTAGCCAATCACGAAGGTGTAATATTGCGGGAAAATTGTGCCGTGCGGGCTCTGGAAATCAGTGCAGGAAAAGTTTGTGGGGTAAAAACCGAAGATGGCACTGTGCATGCGGAACAGGTTGTGGTTTCAGCCGGTGCCTGGTCTTCACTCTTATTACGCAGACACGGCATCTCAATTCCCCAACTTTCGGTCAAATCCACTGTTGGGCAAACGTCACCTTTGCCAGAGGTATTTTCCGGCAATGCCGCCGATGAAAGGCTTTCATTTCGCAGGCGCGAGGATGGTGGTTATACATTAGCTGCAGTAGGTCGACATGTTCATTATGTTGGCCCGGATTCATTTCGACATTTATTCACGTATCTGCCCGCGCTCAAGGAGCATGTGCATGATACTGCTCTTCACCCTTGGGCACCTGATGGCTTTCCAGATCAATGGTTGTTGAAGCGGCAATGGGTGGAAGATGAGGTTTCGCCCTTTGAACAGACAAGAGTGCTTGAGCCGAAACCAGATATCAGAGCCGTGGAAAGAATGAAAACCCGATTCAAGCAGCGGTTTCCGGCAATTGGTGAACCAACTATTCTGAATTGCTGGGCCGGGATGATCGATGCCATGCCGGATATTGTTCCGATTGTTGATCGTGTACCTGGATATGAAGGATTGATTGTGTCAACGGGATTTAGCGGACATGGTTTTGGCATCGGGCCCGGTTTTGGGAAAATTGTTGCCAATATCGCCGCAGGTCAAACTGCAGGCTATGACATGTCCCGCTTTCGTTTCTCACGATTCACTGACGGAAGCAAATTGCGACCCGGTCCAGCCATTTGAACCGGGTCGCCATTTTGTTTTAATTTGCAGCCTCATCATCGCCTTCCGGCTCGCCTGAACACAGAAGTCCGTTTTCACCGATGGTGGTGCAGTGACGGCACCAGTTAACGCTGGCACTCGTTCCCTCGACCTGTTCAGGAGTCATGCCATCTGGAATTGGGACACAAACCTCACCACAAATTCCAATCTCGTCTGCGTTGCCGACAAGGCCTTGCAACAGGATTGCAACCGCTTCTGATGCGCACTGGATTGATGGATAACCGGTTTCGGGATCGAAGTTGGTCACTGCTCCGTTTTCCGGGGTATCCGCAGAAGAATTGTCCTGTGGTACCGGATCCGGCACTGGATCTGGGGTTGGAGTGTTATTAACTCGCGCACAGGCCTGGAACAGACGATCCTGAGTTACAGCATCGGACAGTGATTGCGGCCTTCCTTGCAGACCTTCGTCACGACGGAACTGGCGCCAGGCATTTCTTGTCCTGTTACCAGACGCGCCATCTACAGGACCAGCGTCATAGCCAAGGCGATTTAGGCAATTCTGGATTTCGGCGATCGTTTCTTTGGAGATCGAAGGCTGAACAGGCTTTTTGATGCACTGGTTGCCATTATTGTTCAGGCGGTATCCTTGTGCACACACACAGGTGTTAGTTGACTGCTTGTATACAAAAGGCCAATCGCAAATTGGGTCTTCAATTGGCGGCAGGCACTTGTTGCCGACCTTGTCCAGACCTGCCGGGCAGACGCACTGACCGTTCTGTTTGAACATGGGCGCGGGGCAAGGAATTGCATCGTTGACATTGATGCAGGTATTCCCGATGGGGATCGTCCCCCATGGGCAAACACATTTGGTGCCAGCATTGTTTGGGACAAATGGTACCTGACAGAGAATCTGGTTTTGTTTGGGTTTACAGGTGTTGCCGACTTTCTTGAATCCCTGCGGGCACACACATTTGGTACCTGCGTTATTGGGCACGAATGGTGCCACGCAAACTATTCCGGGATTAATGACAAATGGTTTGCAGGTATTGCCAACTTTTTTCATTCCAAGTGGACACACACACTTTGTTCCGGCAGCATTTGGCTTAAATGGTGCCACGCAAACTATTCCGGGATTAATGACAAATGGTTTGCAGGTATTGCCAACTTTTTTCATTCCAAGTGGGCATACACACTTTGTACCGGCAGCATTTGGCTTAAATGGTGCCACACAAAGTACACCTGGATTAATGACGAATGGTTTGCAGGTGTTTCCAACCTTTTGCTGTCCAACGGGACAAACGCACTGATTGTTTTTCTTTATGAAAGGCGGGAAACACACGACGTTGGGTTTGATCTGAATACCAAGATCGGGGTTTATCTGGATTTGCTGGTCTTTGACCAGGTTTTCAATCACGACTTGGGAGTTTGCCGGAAGGGTCGCTACAAAAGTTGCAACAACCATCAATGCAAACAACAGCATTTTACCGGCCAAAATCAGTCGGAAAAAATTATGATGAATTTCAGGTGCGGTAACCGCTTTTTCTTTTGATCTATAGTGGACAGCCACGACAAGTCCCTCCGTGCCAAATGCAGTGCTTCACTCCCAACATAGCAAAAGCGATTCCCCTGTCTGTGACATTATTCACAGGTTCGTGATCGGTGCAAGGTGAACGGGTCTTTAGCCAAAGTAACCCTGTAGTGGCTTTACCGTCAGTTCGCTGTCACGAAGCGCCTGAATTGCCTGTGAAATAGCCAGCGCAGCAGAAAGGGTGGTCGTATGGGAAACCCGGTGCTGGAGGGCCGCCTGACGAAGCGAGCGCGAGTCTGATAGCGCCTTTGCACCTTCAGTCGTGTTGATTACCAACTGAACCTGATGATTGCGAATTGCGTCCTCAATATGTGGGCGCCCTTCAAGGACTTTGTTGACGTACTCGCATTCAACACCATTTTCATTGAGGAAACGCTGGGTGCCTCCAGTGGCCAACAGCTTAAAGCCCATCTCCACAAACCGTTTGGCAGCGGGCAGAATTGGTTCCTTGTCCGCGTCCTTTACTGAAATGAACACAGTGCCTTCTTGAGGCAACAGGTTGCCGGAACCAAGCTGCGCCTTGGCGTAGGCCATCGCAAAGTCTGTATCGAGGCCCATTACCTCTCCGGTGGAACGCATTTCCGGACCGAGCAGAATGTCGACACCCGGGAAGCGGGCAAATGGAAATACGGCTTCTTTAACTGCAATATGGTTCAGATTTTGAGCCTCGCGCCATTCGCCGTAGCGTTCAGTAGCCGAGGCGAGTTTTTCACCAGACATTATGTGGCTGGCTATCTTGGCAACTGGCGTGCCTATGGTCTTTGCCACAAAGGGAACCGTACGAGAGGCACGAGGGTTGATCTCCAGTACATAAATATCGTCACCTTTGATGGCATACTGCACATTCATCAAACCGGAGACATTGAGCGCGACAGCCAGTTCCTTGGATTGACGCGCCAACTCCGTGATGACCGGTTGCGACAGGGAATGGGTAGGAAGCGAACAGGCAGAGTCGCCTGAGTGGATCCCCGCTTCTTCAATATGTTCCATGATGCCACATAACCTCACGGTTTCTCCATCGCACAGGCAATCGACATCCACCTCAATTGCGCCCGAAAGGTATGAGTCAATCAAGACCGGTGTGTCACCAGACACCACCACAGCTTCGTTGATGTATCGTTCAAATGCGGTGTCGGACCGCACTATCTCCATTGCGCGACCACCCAGAACGTATGATGGACGGATAACAACCGGATAGCCGATTTTCTTGACAATTTTGCGGGCTTCTTCGGCTGAACGAGCAATACCGTTTCTCGGTTGCAGCAGGTTCAAATCGTTCAGAAGTTTCTGGAAACGGTCGCGATCCTCGGCCAGGTCAATCATGTCTGGTGATGTACCGAGGATCGGTACGCCCTCTTCTTTTAGAGTTTGCGCGAGCTTCAGCGGTGTTTGTCCGCCAAACTGCACAATTACACCCTTTAGCGTTCCAGCCTCGTTTTCTGTTCGAATAATTTCAAGCACATCCTCCGATGTAAGCGGTTCGAAATAGAGCCGGTCGGAAGTGTCATAATCGGTGGAAACGGTTTCCGGGTTGCAGTTGACCATAATGGTTTCGTAGCCAGCGTCGGCAAGCGCAAACGCTGCGTGACAGCAGCAATAATCGAACTCAATTCCCTGACCGATGCGATTTGGTCCGCCGCCGAGGATCATCACCTTTTCGCGGTCGGATGGCTGGGCTTCGTTTTTGATTTCACCGGCAAATGGTACTTCGTAAGTCGAATACATATAGGCGGTGGGCGAAGCGAACTCCGCTGCACAGGTATCGATCCGTTTGTAGACCGGATGGACGGCAAGCCTGGCGCGAAGGTTAGCTACCTCTTTCGGATTTGTTTTGCCAAGCTCTGCCAGGCGCACATCGGAAAAGCCCATGGCTTTCAGCCAGCGCAGATTTTCCGCGTCATCCGGCAGGCCATGTTCGCGAACACGGTTTTCTGCGGCAATAATTGCCTCCAACTGCTCAATAAACCAGGGGTCGAATTTTGAATATTGATGTACTTCTTCCGCAGTAGCGCCTTCGCGTAATGCCTGGGCCACCATGCATAATCGATCCGGTGTTGGCGTACCAATTGCTGCGCGGATGGCGTTTTTGTCGTCGCCTTCGCCAAGACCGGGAATTTCGATTTCATCAAGACCGGAGAGGCCAGTCTCCAAGCCGCGCAGCGCTTTTTGAAGCGATTCGGGGAAAGTGCGCCCGATGGCCATTACTTCGCCGACCGATTTCATCGAGGTGGACAGTACGGGATCGGACCCTGGGAATTTCTCGAATGCAAAGCGCGGAATTTTGGTAACAACATAGTCAATTGAAGGCTCAAAAGATGCAGGCGTCGCACCGCCGGTAATGTCATTTTCCAGTTCATCCAGTGTGTAACCGACCGCAAGCCGTGCGGCGACCTTGGCAATCGGAAACCCTGTAGCCTTGGATGCCAAAGCAGATGAGCGCGATACTCGCGGATTCATTTCAATGACGACCAGGCGGCCATCTGCAGGATTCACAGCAAACTGTACGTTGGAACCACCTGTTTCCACACCTATTTCTCGAAGCACCGCAATCGAGGCGTCGCGCATCATCTGGTATTCTTTGTCGGTGAGTGTCAACGCGGGGGCGACAGTGATCGAATCCCCGGTATGAACACCCATCGGATCGACGTTTTCGATAGAACAGATAATGATGCAGTTGTCGTTCTTGTCACGGACAACTTCCATCTCATATTCTTTCCAGCCGAGAATGGATTCTTCCACCAATACCTCGTTGGTTGGCGAGGCATCCACACCGCCCAGTACAAGTTTGTAAAGTTCCTCAATTGTGTAAGCGATGCCACCGCCTTGCCCGCCCAAAGTGAAGGATGGCCGCACAATTGCCGGCAGGCCCGTAACCTTGGTCGCTTCCAGAGCCTGCAACTGGGCAACCAAACGATGTTCTTCAAGCCGCATGGTTTCACCGGAATGCCATTCTGCTTCAAACGCGGCGCGATTATTAGAGGCAATCAAGCCTTCTTCGTATTCTTTTTCAAACTGATGCTTCAGTTCGGAAGTATTGACGAATGCAGAACGTGGTGTCGCTAGGCCGATCTTGTGCATGGCAGTGCGGAAAAGATCGCGATCCTCGGCTTTGTCGATTGCATCAGCATCAGCACCGATCATCTCCACATTGTACTTTTCGAGCACGCCCATTTTGCGAAGCGAAAGGGCACAGTTGAGCGCCGTCTGTCCACCCATAGTCGGGAGCAGAGCGTCGGGTCTCTCCTTCTCGATTATCTTGGCAACGACTTCGGGAGTGATTGGCTCGATGTAAGTAGCATCGGCGAGGTCCGGGTCGGTCATGATCGTTGCCGGATTGGAGTTCACCAGAATGATCCGATAACCTTCAGCTTTCAGGGCCTTGCAGGCCTGGGTACCGGAATAGTCAAACTCACAAGCCTGGCCGATGATAATCGGCCCCGCCCCGATGATTAGGATAGAGGAGAGGTCACTACGTTTTGGCATAAGGCGAATTTACCCGTTTTCGCGCACGCAAACGCGGGCTGGTATGCCCGGCTGGTGATTCTGTAAAGTTGTCGGCTAAGCCCTGCTTATAGGGTAGCTGCGATCTTGGGGGAAGAGAGTAAATGAAGATGCGGCAATTAATTCACAGTTGGTTGTTGGGTTTTAACCGCGGTTGTATTTGTTAAACGCGAATTTCAGTCTGTGCGGGCCGATACTGGCGCAAATTGCAGTATAAAATTCTAAAAAATTCGTGGGAACCAACATATGGAGCAAATAATTGTTCCTGATGATGGTTCCCAATTGTCTGGCGCGCAACCAGGGGGACTTCGCCAGACGATACTATATTGTTTTTGGATCGGTGAGCTGGTTAACCCATGCCGCCGCCTTGGCCACCTTCCATGCCGCCAGCACCCATGCCGCCGCCTTGGCCACCTTCCATGCCACCAGCACCCATGCCGCCGCCCATTTCGCCGCCTTGACCGCCGCCGCCTTGGCCACCGCCCATTTCGCCACCTTGGCCGCCACCCATGCCGCCGCCTTGGCCGCCCATAACCTGTTGGATTGCTTCCATTACAGCTTGCTTGATTATTTCTCCGATATCACCGCCACCAGCTCCACCACCGCCTTCAGCACCACCAGCTCCTTCAGCTCCACCGCCGCCTTCAGCACCACCAGCACCGCCGCCTTGTTGTGCTGCCAGCATGGCACCAAATTTATCTTCGCCGCTTCCTCCGCCGCCTTGAGGACCACCCGGTCCGCCAGCTCCACCAGGGCCGCCAGCACCACCAATTCCACCAGAACCTTGCATTTCCATTTCTTAATCTCCTTTACAAAAATTATGCCGCAAAAACGTATATACACAAAAATTTATATCTTGTATATATATTTTTATGAATTAATTCAATCAATTAATATACATATAAAAATAAATTACCTTTTGTGAACCATGAATGACTGGAAACCCCAATTGTTGTGTTAGTTGGCAAAAAGCGCATTCCGCCTTTGCAATTCTTGACCGTTTTGGTTAGCTTCCCGAAAATTCGGTAATTGGTTTTCAGACGGAGTTTTGATATGCGCTGGAAGGGTCGTCGCAAGAGTTCAAACGTAAGTGACAAGCGCCAGCAGGGTGGAGGTTTCGGCTTTCCTGGCGGTCGCATTCGAATTCCGATTGGTGGTGGTTCACGCCGTGCCGGTGGTGGCATGGGCTGCGGGACGCTAGTCATAGTCGGTGTCGTGCTTTGGTTTCTTGGCATCAATCCGATTCCATTGATTCTGGGTGGTGGGCTCGGAGGAGGTTTGGGCCCCTCCATCTCCCCACAAAACATTCCGCAACAGTATGATCGCGAAGTGGGTACCGGAGGAAAGCCCGATGAAATGAAGGAGTTCGTGCAAACCATTCTCGCCTCCACCGAAGAAGTTTGGACTAAAATCTTCCAGGGGTATGGCAAGCGCTACGAGCCTCCACGCTTGAACCTGTTTTCAGGGCAAGTGCAATCCAAGTGCGGATTTGCATCTGCTGCGGCAGGGCCATTTTATTGCCCGGGTGACCGCCAGGTGTACATTGATCTTTCTTTCTACGATCAGCTTGCAAACCAGTTTGGAGCGAAGGGTGATTTTGCGCAGGCTTATGTGCTGTCGCACGAAGTTGGCCACCATGTACAAAACGTGATTGGCATCCTTCCACAGTTTAACCGCATGCGCCAATCCATGGGCAAGCTGGAAGCCAACAAGATGTCGATCAAGGTGGAGCTGCAGGCCGATTGTTTTGCCGGTGTCTGGGGATATTATGTCCAAAAACAGGGTTGGCTGGAAGCTGGTGACCTTGAAGAAGCGCTGGTGGCTGCCAACCAGATTGGCGATGACAACATCCAGAAGCGTACCCAGGGGTACGTGGTTCCGGAGAGTTTCAACCATGGCACATCAGAGCAGCGGCGCTTCTGGTTTCGGCGCGGATTTGAATCGGGTCGTATCGAATCGTGCGATACGTTCAAGGCCCGCAACCTCTAGGACTTAAAAATGGGTCTGACTTCCAAAGGTGTAACGCTGACAAGTGCTCTTGCCGGTGTTGCGCTTTTTTCCCAGTCTCCCGAGATTGCCCAGCAATATCGCCAGCGTCTCGGTGGCGCACTTGAGGAGATGCGTACGGTTGTCGAAGAATTTGACAAGGACGCAGCATCTTCAAACCTTACCCGTTATGAAGCGCTGCGGACCATGCAGAGATCATCTGATCAACTGGTCCAAGACCGGGGGGAAAGCATGGCCGAAGTTGTAGACCGGTTTTTTGCGCTCGAGCAGCAGAAATCCCAGATGGAAAATGCGCACCCGTTTACAAGGCCATTGTTTGTTCTTCAATATCCGGACCAGAAACTTCTCGAAGGTGTTTGGGAGGATTTTGAGCCGGCAGTGCCACTGACCTCTGCAGGGGCTCTTTACGGCGGTCTTGGAGCAATCTTGTTTGGTTTTCTGGCGCGGATGGGTATCGCTCCATTTCGGGGGCGCCGTCAGCGCAAATCGGACAAGGTGTTGGAACGAGCGATTCAAAAGGGCCAGGATGTGAAGGCAGATGTTTCTGTTGACGTGGAGCATCCTGCTCAAAAATCACCTGAAAATCAGCCGCCAAAACCAATCTGGAGGCAGGGAGAAATTGTTGAACCCGGGCAGAAGGGTTACTCCGATCTGGCAGACGATGATGTGATGGAGCCACGAGATTCACGACCATACCCGAAGGCAGATGGCTAGTTCATGGCTTGGGGCGCACTACTGGCGGCGCAAGATCATCAGGCCAGCACCAACAATCATCAGAATGCCGAGTATCGAAGTGCCACTTGGCATTGTTGCGAAAAACATGAAATCCCACAAAGCCACAAACACCAGATAACTGTATTCAAACGTAGCGATGGTTGATGGTGGCGCTGCCTTGTAGGCGCCAGCGAGCATCACGGCAATTGCGACTGTCAATACGGCAAGTAATCCCAGTACCAACCATTCATAAGTGCCGACTGCCGACCAACCACCGAATACATTTGGATAGGCGCGAGCCAGTTGCGCATCCAGTTGCCAAACCAACAAAAGGCCACTCACAATCATGCCGGCAGCCAGCATGGCCAAATTTACCGACAGGGCCATTGTTACCAAGGGCACTAGTTGACATTTGGTGCGGGCGATGATGTGGCCCATTGCATAGAAGAACGCACCAATGACCGGCAGAACTGCCCAAGGTGAGAAAGCATCGGTTCCTGGCTGTAATAGGATTATGACTCCAGCAAAGCCTACAAAAACTGCGATCCAGCCGCGCAACCCGACGGGTTCGCTGATTACATAGGCTGACAGTAGTGTTATAAATATGGGTGCTGAGTAATTGGCAGCGCCTACGGTCGACAGGCTTAAAAAGGGAATTGCCGCGTAAAACGCCATGAATGTCAGTGTCATGGAAATCGCCCGCAACAGGGTCCATTTTTCAAGGGCATCCGTAAGAATGCTTCCTTTGATGCCCTGCACCCGGGCCAACACAAACAACATCGGCACAGCCAATAGACCTCTTAGAGCGAAAATCTGCCAAAGGGACAGGGTATTGCTGAACAGCTTGAAGACCACATCCTGGACTGAAATCGTGAAAGCAACAGCCAGAATAAGGGCGACACCCAGGGCGATGTTGTGCGGGCGCACCAATCCGTTCTTAATGTCCATTCAGCTTTCCCGGGTGCAAAATTGCCAAATTATTGTCCTAGCAATATTGCGAATTAAACCGTTTGAACAGGTATTTTTCCGCTTAACTATTTTGCGTCAATTGATGGGCCCTGTCCCTGGTCTAATTCAGCATCCAGATTGAAGCATTGAGCGCTGATGCAAAGGAAACCCAGGCGGCATAGGGAACCATTAACCAGGCAACGAGCCTGTCCGTTCTCCATGTGCGTATAATGATAAACACAATGGTCACCAGTAGTAGAAAAATGATGATTAGCGCCAAGTCAATTTGATGTGCAGTGAAAAAAACGGGAGACCAAAGAAAATTCAAACCCAATTGATTCCACCAGGAAATCGACTCCGGCGATTTTGGATTTTGTTGCCACAGACGCCATCCGGCAACTGCAATCATGACATACAATATTGTCCAGACCGGCCCGAAGGCCCAGCTCGGCGGATTGAAACCTGGTTTGATCAGCTGCTCATGCCAAATACCGGGTGTGTTGAAGTAACCAATCAACAATCCGCCACCAAGTACGAGCAGAAGAAATCCAATTAACGAAATATAACGTATCATCGTAAGTCCAGAGTTTAATGATTTTGGATATAATGAATACGAGAGAAATTCTGATTTGGATCTCTCAAAACAATTAAAATTTGGAATTGAATTTCTGTGACCACCGTAGTTTGGCTTCGCCAAGACCTAAGAATTGCTGATAATCCTGCCCTTTGGCATGCCGCAAAACTTGGGCAAGTCCTGCCCGTTTATGTGTTTGATGAAATCTCCACCAGGGAACTGGGCAGTGCCAGCAGGTGGTGGCTGCACAATAGCCTTGCAAAACTTCAGGAAGCACTCCCCAATCTGGTGTTAATCAAGGGAAATCCGGAGAAGTCCTTACAGGATTTGGCCCGGCAGTTGGGCGCAGAGGCGGTCTACTGGAACCGATGCTATGAACCGCAGGCGGTTGAGCGCGACAAAGCGATCAAATCGACACTGCTGGAGCAAGGCATTGAGGTAAAAAGCTTCAATGGCAGCTTGCTGCATGAACCCTGGGAAGTGCTTACGGGTAGTCAATCGCATTACAAGGTGTACAGCCCATACTGGCGAGCTGTTCAAAAGCTTCAAAAACCCCAAGCGCTACCGGTAACGGAGCCGGATTTGCTGCCAAAGCCCGATGCAGGTGTTGACTTGTCAGATCTCAATCTGCTGCCAACAAACCCGGATTGGGCTGAAGGTTGGGACGAAATCTGGACCCCTGGTGAAGCGGGTGCGGCTCGACGGCTTGAGGCGTTCATCGAGGATGGACTCAAAGGATATGGTGAATTGCGAGACAGACCCGACCGAAACAATACTTCCCGGTTGTCTCCGCATCTGCACTTTGGCGAGATTTCTCCAAGGCAAATCTGGACGCGGATAAAATTTGCCATCGACCGGGAAGAGGTAGCGCAACAAGATGCAAGCAAGTTCCTGAGTGAAGTTGTATGGCGCGAGTTTTCCTGCCAGTTGCTTTACCACTTTCCTGAGCTGCCCGAGAAAAACTGGAAACCTGCATTTGATGATTATCCATGGATGAACGATCCTGAACATCTCAAGGCATGGCAGAAAGGCCAAACTGGCTATCCGTTGGTCGATGCCGGCATGCGCGAGCTTTGGCAAACAGGTACCATGCACAACCGGGTTCGCATGGTAGTGGCGAGTTTTCTGGTGAAACATCTCCGCATCCACTGGCGCGAGGGAGAAGCGTGGTTCTGGGACACTTTGGTTGATGCAGACCTTGCAAACAATTCTGCAAGTTGGCAGTGGGTGACCGGCAGTGGTGCGGATGCTGCACCTTACTTCCGGATCTTCAATCCATTCCTGCAGGGGCAGAAGTTTGACCCGAATGGCGACTATGTTCGCCGCTGGTGCCCGGAACTTTCAAAGCTTGATGCGAGGCACATCCACACCCCATTCAAGGCACCAAAAGATGTTCTGAAACAGGCCGACGTCGTATTGGGAAAAACCTACCCTCATCCGATTGTTGATCACGATGGAGCGCGCAAGGCTGCGCTGGCGGGATATGAGCGGATAAAGGGTGGGTAGGCACTTCGATAAAATAAGCCAGAACCTGTTTCATTAAACCATTATCATGCGCTCGTGTGGTGCCAGAAAATCGATGTCCGGTCCCAGTGGTACAATCAGGGTCGGGTTGATTGTGCTGTGGCTGCCATAATAGTGCGATTTTATATGATCCATCCGTACAGTATCGGCAATGCCGGGATGTTGATAGAGATCACGTACATAGGCAAACAGGTTCGGGTATTCGGCAATCTGCCGAATATTACACTTGAAATGCCCTACATAGACCGGGTCAAAGCGCACGAGGGTGGTGAATAATCGCCAGTCCGCTTCGGTCAACCGGTTTCCGGTCAGATACCGGTTTTTGGCGAGTTTTCCTTCGAGCCAATCCAGCGTTTCGAACAGCGGTCCAATTGCCTCTTCATGGGCTTCCTGCGTTGTCGCAAATCCGGCCTTGTAAACGCCATTGTTGACTGTGCCATAGATGCGTTCGTTGAGGGCATCGATTTCCGATTTCCGATCTTCCGGATAGTAATCGCCATCCTTTGCGCCCACCGCATCGAATGCAGAATTCAGCATACGGATGATTTCAGAAGACTCATTGTTGACGATTATGTTTTGTTTCTTGTCCCAAAGCACCGGCACTGTAACGCGTCCGCTATAATCGGCCTGTGCCGCTGTGTAGACCTGATGCAGATATTGCGAATTGTTGATTGTATCCGGGATGACGCCGTCGGCTGCCTCAAACGTCCAGCCGTACTCGCCCATGAACCAGTTGACTACAGAGACCGATACGGCTTCTTCGAGGCCTTTCAAGGCTCTGAAAATTAAAGTCCTGTGAGCCCAGGGACAGGCATAGGAAACATACAAATGGTATCGACCACTTTCGGCCTTGAACCCACCTTCACCGGTTGGACCTGCCGAACCGTCTTCTGTGACCCAGTTGCGAAACTGTGAATCCTTTCTAACAAAACGACCCTTGCTCGATTTGGTGTCGTACCATTTATCCTGCCATTGTCCTTCGACCAGCAATCCCATTTTTGAATTCTCCAAAAGATGCTTATTGTTAGATCGGTTCCAGCGAGCCTATGGCAGTTAACTGGCGTCCTTAACTGCACAAGGCAAGGATCGTATCGGTGAACAGTGTGTTCTGAATGTGAGTCTTGCGGGCGTGGTCATGGCACCTGCAACGTGGAAAGCAGGTGATAAAACATGGCAACTCGCGTCAAATTGATTTTTGGATCGTCAATAGCTAGGGTCAGGATTCTGTCCGCACCGGGAGTAAAAGGGGTACAACAATGACACCTAAAGTAATCAGTGTAGGTTTCGGGCGCACGGGCACAATGTCCTTGCGCATGGCACTCAATCAATTGGGGTTCGGGCCCTGCTATCACATGGAAGACGTGCTTCAGGACATGCCTAACCGAACACCGCAATGGAATGCGGCACTGGCTGGAGATGCGGACTGGGAAAAGATTTTTCATGGATTTAATTCTGCAGTGGATTGGCCGGTCGCGGCATTCTGGCAAGAATTGATGGTTTATTACCCGGAAGCAAAATTCATATTGTCCTCGCGAAGCGCTGAAAGCTGGTACGAGAGCATTTCGCAAACCATTTTGGCGGTTCTGTCCGCGCCCGACAAATGGCCTGACGAGCAAAAGGAATGGCTCAATATGGTCCACGAAGTGGTGGTGAACCGGAGCCTCGGTGGAAGCATGGAAAAAGAAGCGGCCATTGACGCATTTCGACGCCATGAAGCAAGCGTTCAGGAAATCATCCCGGCAAGCCGACTTCTGGTATTCCAGGCCAAATATGGTTGGGAACCGCTCTGCAATTTCCTTGGCAAACCGGTACCTGATGAACCGTATCCCCGTTCCAACAGCCGTCAGGAATTCTTTGAGATCATGGCTCAAAATTCGGGGGATTAGGGCTCTGGCCCTAAGCAATATTCAGTTAGACTGGGTTATCTAACGCTCATCAACCAAATTCCCGCTATTGCTTGACCGGTTGTAAAAATTGTTAGCAAAATAGGGTGTTTCAGAAAAACAGGAGGGCACTATGAAAAAAATTCTACTTGGATTGATATTTCTGGTTTTTGCCAGCACGGCGTCATTTGCCGGGAACGCAAAGACAGCAATTGAGGCTGGAGCAGTCGCGTTTGTGGATGCTTTCAATTCCGGCGACGGGAAAAATTTGGCAGCGCTGTACACAGAAGATGCCACGGTTCTTCCTCCGGGGGGTGCCACCGTTGTTGGCCGCGAAGCCATTGCGAAGTTTTGGCAGGGTGCCATAGACAGCGGACTGAAAGCGGAAAAAATTGATCCGGTTGAAGTACATGAAATGGGTGATTTGACCGGCGAAGTTGGTAATTTTATCCTGATTGCACCAGGTGAAAGCGGTGAGACCAAGGTTCACGGTAAGTATATCGTCATCTGGAAACAAGTAGACGGAACCTGGCAATTGCACCGTGACATATACAACATGAATTAGGAGAGGTATCTGGTCCGGATTAAACCGGCAATTGCTGTTGATGGCGCCGCTGGTTCAAGCCTACCGCTCTTCGACCAACGCTTCCCCCTTGCGTTCCTTGATCAGATTCAGGAACCGTTTGAAGAGGTAGTGGCTGTCCTGCGGGCCGGGGGAGGCTTCGGGGTGGTGCTGGACGGAGAAGACGGGTTTACCGTCCACTGCCAGGCCGCAATTTGATCCATCAAACAGGGAAACATGCGTTTCGGTAACGCCTTCAGGGAAGGTGTCTGCATCCACTGCAAAGCCGTGGTTCATGGAAACGATTTCTACTTTTCCGGTCGTGTGATCTTTCACCGGATGGTTTGCGCCATGATGCCCCTGGTGCATTTTTGTAGTTTTCGCACCCAGCGCCAACGCCAGCATCTGGTGCCCAAGGCAGATACCGAACACCGGAATTTCAGTTTTCAGAACTTCTTGAATTGCCGCGACAGAATACTCACCCGTGGCAGCGGGATCACCCGGACCGTTGGACAGAAATATGCCGTCCGGCTTTTGGGCAAGTATTTCAGCTCCGGTTGTGTTTGCGGGCATTACAGTTACCTTGCAACCCAAACCCGCCATCAGCCGCAGAATGTTACGCTTGATGCCGAAGTCGATTGCGACCACATGATATTTAGGTTCCGCAGTTTTACTGAAACCGTCATCCCAGACCCAAGGGGTTTCGGACCAATCATCTTTTTGGCCGTGACCCACATCTTTGGCAAGATCCTGTCCTTCAAGACCAGACCAGTTTGCGGCGCGGGATTTCAAGTCATCGAAGTCGAATTTTCCATCGGGATCGTGGGCAATAACTGCATTAACCATTCCGCCTTCGCGAATTAATGCGGTCAGTGCGCGGGTATCCACACCACACATGGCGATGATGTTGCGTTCCTTCAGCCATTCATTGAGATGAAGCACAGAACGATAGTTGGAGGGCGTAGTTATGTCTGCCTTGAAAACTGCTCCCACTGCACCTTTCACTTTATCCTTGTTGAGAGTTTCCTCGTCCTCAGGATTGGCACCTACATTGCCGATGTGCGGAAAGGTGAAGGTGATGATCTGGCCGGCGTAAGATGGGTCAGTCAGAATTTCCTGATAGCCGGTAATTGCGGTGTTGAAGCAAATTTCTGCCTCTGCACTTCCCGTAGCGCCACACCCTTTTCCTTCGATGATCGTGCCATCTGCCAGTACAATGCACGCAGTTGGTTTTTCCGTTGTCCAGGGGCCGGTCGTGATGGTCATGGCGTCTTTCCGTGTGATGTTCGGGCAGCCTCCAAGAGTGCTGCATCTGGCGCGGTTTGAATTTAGAATTTGGTGCTGAAATTGCAAACTAGAGGAAGCCTTTCGCAACGTCAACCAAAGAAGAAATTTATAAAGTGCAATGAAAACAGATAGTTAAGAAGTTTTTCCACCATTGCACGTTTTCGATTTTGGGGGTAGGTTCTGGCGCTACTCAAAAGGTGGGCCATGAGGAACCGAATCTCCGAAAATTTGAAAGACGCAATGCGCGAGAAAAATAACCGTCGTATTGCCACGTTGCGGCTGATCAATGCTGCGATCATAGACCGGGATATTGCGCTTCGAGGCAAGGGCAAGGACCGGGCTGACGATGAAGAAGTGCTCGACATTTTAACCAAGATGGTCAAGCAGCGTGAAGAATCCTCCAAAATCTACCGGGAAGGAAACCGGCCGGAACTGGAAAAGCAGGAACTGGAAGAGATTGAAATCATCCGCGAATTCCTGCCACAGCAATTGTCTGACCAGGAAGCGGAAGCTGCTGTTGAAGCTGCGATCGAGGAAACCAGTGCTGAAAGCCTGCGCGACATGGGCAAGGTGATGGCCATCCTGAAAGATCGTCATCGGGGCCAACTGGACATGGGCAAGGTCGGACCCATGGTCAAAGGTCGTCTTGGCGGTTAATTTTTTATGTCTCGTTTTCAGGGGTAATTTATGAACCGCTCTGCAGCCGCACTGTTGGTATTGGGTGGCGCGACCTGTATGAGCTTTGTCGGTCTGCTGGTGCGATTAATGGAGCAGGCGGATGGTTTCCAGATTCTGTTTTACCGTTCCTACGCGCTTGCTGCTGCTGTGGCGGTGGTTGCGTGTATCAGGAGACGTGTTGGGTTTTTGGCCTTTATGCAAACGCTTGACTGGGTGGATTTCCTGATTGGGTTTCTTCTGGCACTGGCATTCACGACCTACATTTTGGCGATGCTCAATACGACGATTGCGAGTGCATTGTTCATTCTTTCTGCCACCCCGATGTTTGCAGCACTGCTTGCCTGGTTGTTCATTCATGAACGTCCATCCATAACCACCGTTATGGCTTTGATACTGGCGGTTGTCGGCGTGGGTTTGATGGTGGCAGACGGATTGAGCGGTGGCGGCATAGTTGGCAAAGTTTATGCGCTGGCTTCTGCCTTATGTTTTGCGGCGACACTTGTAACAATGCGCTGGACCCGGCGGGAGGATTCACTTGGCGGCACTTTCATTGGAGGTTTGTTCTCAGTGCTGATCAATGCAGTCTTGTGTGTGACGCTTGGTGCTGGCTTCGCAATTTCGGGTTGGGATTTTGGCCTCAGCCTCTTCATGGGTGCATTCACCATTGGTATCGGCATAGCGTTGGTAACCTGGGGTGCAGGCTACATGCCAGCGGCGGAAGTAAGCGTGTTGGTGCTGATTGAAAGTGTACTTGGACCGATGTGGGTTTGGATTTTCCTGGGCGAACTCGCTTCTCACTGGGTGCTAACGGGTGGGGCGATCGTCATTGCTGCGGTAACGCTTCAGGCTTGGGGGACGCGAAGAGAGGGCAGGCGAGCACAGGTGGCATTAGGTTAAATGGGGTGTAATAAAAATTTCTCTTTAATGTTGCATTAAATTCGTTATTTTGCGTCTATTGATAATTGTGGAATTACGATGATGAAAATCTTCAATAGAATTCTGGTAATAACGTCATTACTGTTATTAACCTGTTTTGCGCAGGCACAAGAAATCAATTGGGGGGATGTATCAATAGAATCCGATACTTCTCAAACTTCAAGTGATTTTTCGGCTAGTGGGCTTCCGGGCGTGAGGAAGGATGTGTACGCAGGACAAGAGCAATCTCTTAATTGCCCTGAAAATGAGAGAGCAACGACAATCGTTTCGGATGGACTTGGAGGCACTGTAATTACTGATAAATGTTTGAACGAATTGCTTGTCACTAACCCCTATAATTCCAAAACTACGGTAGTTAACAATCCCGGCGCAGATTTCAAACTGCAGACAGGCCCAAAGAACGTATTCCAAAATTACTTGGACTAGAATTTTTCCACACCCTATCCCCGAAACAATTTCGTACGTTAAAGGTCATGGCAATGTGCCATCACAACCGCTAAATAGGAAGTATGCGGTTTCCTGACTCTTTTCTTGATGACATTCGTGACCGGCTTCGCATTTCCGAAGTCGTTGGAACACGTGTGTCTTTTGACAAAAAGAAGACCAATGCCGCAAAGGGAGATTTCTGGGGATGCTGTCCGTTTCATGGCGAGAAAACACCCAGCTTCCACTGCGAAGATCGCAAGGGTCGATACTATTGTTTTGGTTGCGGGGAATCGGGCGATCATTTTCGCTTTTTAACCCAGCTTGATGGGTTGAATTTTCACGAAGCGGTTGAACGGCTGGCGGCACAGGCCGGATTGTCCCTGCCGGTCATGGATCGCCGTGAGCAAAAACGGGAAGAAGAACGAAAAACGCTTTTTGATGTGATGGAGCTGGCGGCGACTTATTTTAAAGAGCAACTCCACAGTCCGGAAGGAGCCAAGGCTCGCGCTTATCTTAGAGACCGGGGACTTTCACCGGCAATTCAGGAAGAGTTCGCGATTGGTTTTGCCCCGGACAGTCGTAACGCGCTCAAGCAGTATCTTGCCGAAAAAGAAATACCGAAGGAGCAGATAGAAGCCTGTGGTCTTGTGGTGCACGGTGAAGACATAGCCGTATCCTACGACCGGTTTCGCGGTCGGATCATGTTTCCCATTCCGGATTCGCGTGGGCGTGTGATTGCATTTGGTGGAAGGGCATTGGCAGAAGACGCGCTTGCCAAGTATCTAAATTCGCCGGAAACGGAACTCTTTCACAAATCCAATGTGCTTTACAATTTTGCCAAAGCCCGAAAGCCTGCTTACGACAAAGGTCAGGTGATAGCCGCAGAAGGCTATATGGATGTGATTGCGCTTCATTCTGCCGGATTTACGAATGCGGTTGCACCGCTTGGCACCGCGCTCACAGAGCGCCAACTGGAACTGCTTTGGCGTATGCATTCTGAGCCGATTTTGTGCTTTGACGGGGACGAAGCCGGGCTTAAGGCTGCGTACCGGTCTATTGACATGACACTGCCTGCTTTGCAGCCAGGTCGTTCCATACGATTTGCATTACTTCCTGAAGGACAGGATCCGGATGACTTGATACGATCTTCCGGGCAAGGGGCAATCGATCAGGTGCTTCAATCCGCTTTGCCACTTGCAGATATGGTGTGGAATCGGGAAATTTCGACTGGCATATACGATACACCTGAACGAAAAGCAGAACTTGAACAGCGACTGCGTCAACTGGTCGGCTCCATTAGAGATGAAAATGTTCGGCGCCATTACGGGCAAGATATTGCCGGAAGGCTGGCGGGGTATTTCGGCTCTACATCCGGCAATGAGCGTCGGGGGTCCGGTTCATTCAATCAAAACAGGAAACAATCAGGCAATTTCCGATACAATCGTTCAAAAAAATGGGGTGACCGGGGGACAGGTGCCTCGCGTCATTTTGGCGCCAGCCCGTCACTATTGTCCAGTCGCATGGTAAAGAATTCCAGCGTAGGAACCAGTTTTCGGGAAGCTGCGCTGGTTGCCGGCGTTGCTTTCCACCCAGCAATTGGATTTGAGTTTTTTGAAGAATTTTCTTCACTGCAGTTCAAGAGTGGTGACGCCAGAAAAATTCAATCTGTGTTGCTTGATGGCTATGCGAACGTTTCAGTAGAAGTGGAATTTCCGGATCAGGCCGAAATATTGGAATTGATCAATCGTGCTGATTTGACACCGGTGCTGGAAGCCATGAAGCAGCAATTAAGCGAAAACGGCATCTGGCAATTGTTGCCCAGTGCAGCATTCGAAGATGCACGCGACGGTTGGTTGCAGGCTCATGTCTTGCATATTCGGAATCAAACACTAAATATGGAACTCAAGACAGCAGAACGCGCGCTGGCTGATGATGATAGCCAGGAAAATCTCGAAAGACTGCTGCAGATACGTCAGGAACTGGTTCGTGTAGAAGGAACCGAAGCACTGATTGACGGGTTTGGAGTGTCCTCCGGCAGGCCAGTCAGGGCTTTTTAGGGATTTTTATCGGGCAACAAATTTTGTTGCAGAGCCATTTTTACCTTGACGTGAGGGTTCAGAGACGGAATCAGGTGAGTTGAAATGCATGCGGATTTTGTCCATGTCTTCAGTAAATAATTACAGGAAGCACAGGGTAACGAAATTACTGCGCAAATTCATTGGGTTAATCAGTGATTAACCCTAACGGGATTAGGTCCGGGGTATACGCATGTTCGTGGTGATTCGCACTGATTTTCAACCCCTCATTGCCGGGGCGCTGAACCAAGCAGCACAAGTGACTGGATTACGGGCGGGCGACAATTGCCCTGCGATGGAGATTTGAGCCAGATGGCGACCAAGACCAAAGAAAAAGCTACTGCAAAAAAAACTGCAGCCAAAGCACCGGCAAAGACAGCCAAACCAACCAATAAAACGGCGAAATCCAGGAAGGCTGACGCTGAAAAGGAAGCCGATTCAACAAAGAAGAAGGTAGCAAAGGGCGCAGCGGAAAATACTGCTTCCGAAGCCCCGGATGGTCCAGTTCTTGATTTAAGCGATGCTGCTGTCAAGAAGATGATCACCAAAGCCAAAAAGCGCGGCTATGTGACCGTTGAAGAACTTAACGAAGTCATGCCTTCCAACGAAGTATCTTCTGAACAAATCGAAGACACCATGGCGATGCTTTCGGATATGGGCATCAACGTTGTGGAAGAAGACGAAATTGAAGATGAAGCTGAAGGCGGAGACCTGGTCGAAACTACCGGCAAGGCAGTAACCACCGCCAAAAAGCGTGAGCCAACCGATCGTACAGATGACCCGGTTCGCATGTATTTGCGTGAAATGGGCGCTGTCGAACTGCTTTCCCGTGAAGGTGAAATTGCAATCGCCAAACGCATTGAGGCTGGTCGGGAAACCATGATCGCTGGCCTTTGTGAAAATCCTCTTACTTTCCAGGCGCTGATCATTTGGCGAGATGAATTGTTGGAAGAAAATATCCTTCTAAGGGATATTATCGATCTTGAAGCGACTTATGCAGGCCCGGAAGCCAAGCAGGCTCCAATAGTTCAGCACAATGAAAAAAAGGAAGAAGAAGAAAAAAAGGAAGAAGAGGAAGAAGAGGAAAAGCCAAAGCGGGAAATTGATCCACTCACCGGCGAAGAAATTGAAGGTGAGGATGATGATGACGATGATGATGATGATGATATGGAAGCAAGTTTGTCACTTGCTGCCATGGAAGCAGAACTAAAGCCTCAAGTCTTTGAAACGCTCAATTCAATTGCAGCGGACTACAAGAAGCTTCGCCGCCTGCAGGATCAGCTGGTGGAAAAAGCGCTTGGCAACAAGAAGCTCTCACCAGCCCAGGAAAAGCGGTACCGGGAGCTTCACGAAAATATTGTGAAATCTGTAAAATCGCTATCCCTTAACAACAATCGTATCGAAGCCTTGGTTGAGCAACTTTATGACATCAACAAGACCCTGGTGGGCCTTGAAGGCCGCCTGCTGCGTTTGGCGGAATCTTATGGTGTATCCCGCGAGTCATTCCTGGAAGAATATCTTGGAGCGGAACTTGATCCGAACTGGATTCGCCGCATTGCAAATCTTTCAGCCAAAGGCTGGAAGGAATTCAACAAGGGTGAAAACAAGCAGATCAAACGAATCCGCGGCAATATACATGAGGTAGCATCGGAGACCGGCCTTCAACCGGCAGCATTTCGCCGCATCGTAAACAAGGTGCAAAAAGGTCAGCGTGAAGCAGCGCAGGCGAAAAAGGAAATGGTGGAAGCCAACCTGCGCCTGGTAATCTCCATTGCAAAAAAATATACAAACCGTGGATTGCAGTTCCTGGATCTCATTCAGGAAGGCAATATTGGCCTGATGAAAGCGGTCGACAAGTTTGAGTATCGCCGTGGTTACAAATTTTCGACCTATGCGACATGGTGGATACGTCAGGCAATCACCCGTTCAATAGCGGATCAGGCCCGCACCATTCGTATTCCGGTGCACATGATCGAGACAATCAACAAGATCGTACGCACCTCTCGCCAGATGCTGCACGAGATTGGTCGTGAACCAACACCCGAAGAGCTTTCAACAAAACTTGCCATGCCGCTGGAAAAGGTTCGCAAGGTATTGAAAATTGCCAAGGAACCGATATCGCTTGAAACCCCAATTGGGGATGAGGAAGATTCGCATCTCGGCGATTTCATTGAAGACAAGAATGCGATCCTGCCGATTGATGCAGCCATTCAGGCCAATTTGCGGGAAACCACAACTCGCGTGTTGGCGTCACTCACACCTCGTGAAGAGCGCGTGCTGCGCATGCGCTTCGGCATCGGCATGAATACCGACCATACGCTGGAAGAGGTTGGACAGCAATTTTCTGTTACGCGCGAACGTATTCGCCAGATCGAGGCAAAGGCTCTGCGCAAGCTGAAGCATCCAAGCCGCTCGCGGAAGCTTCGGAGTTTTCTGGATAGCTAGGGTCCTGACCCCAGGCTGATCCCGACTTCGAAGAGATTTTATACCGCAACAACAAAATACCCCTTGGGATAAACCAAGGGGTATCAATTCAACTTTACTGCCGACCTATCGGTCAGCAGGCAAAATTTCCAATTGCTATTTTTTTTGCCTGGAGCGATGCCAAGGCAATTGTTGCAGCATTTGTATCTTGACTGCTGTCGGCATTCATCCAAACAGTTTGCAGACCATCACCCTGCAGGGAGTACTGTATTGTTTGGGGAGAAGTTGCTTCTGCCGGAACATATTTGTAGTTGGTGGTTTTATCATAACCAGTGAAGAAATGTACGTATGGCGAGCTGGTTGTTGAAGAGATTGTCGGGTTTACACAGAACACCGTCACCAGGCCTTGTGTAAACTGAACTGAGAAATACTGATTGATGCCGGATTGCAGCGTTAGGTTGTACCAATGGCTTGCCGGAACCGCGTAATAACGACTGTATTTGTTAAAGCTTTGCGGTTGGCCATTGGCCGGAAGTTCCTTGTTATTCAGGCCCGAGGTGTTTGTGGGCATTGACAGGCTGCCAATCCAGGCATCCACTCCAGCAGGAGATGTCGTATCAACATTTACAGAAATAGTATTGGTTTGAGAACCATCCACAAGAACAATTGATGCAAGACCTTCGCCCGAAGTAGTGCCTGGAACAGTGATCCGTATGGGCGCTGTTTGGTTACTTCCTGTGACGTTGATTGTAATGTCTTTATCTGCGCCATTCTCGTTGTACAAGAAGATGGAATACAACTGGTTTGTCAGTGTTCCACATGTTGCTGTCTGGCCGATATCGACAAAGATGCGCTGGCCACCATCCCAGTTGATCGCTGATGTTGCGGTAGAAGGATTTTTTACTGCTAAATTCATAATTCACTCCATAGTTTAGTTGAGATGATTATATACAACTATAGGTTGTTTAAGAACAATTAATTTTTGCCCTAAATTTTGAAAGTTTTTAATTTTGATTTTACTTGCACTTACAACTCCCCAAATGCCCGGTTTTATTGGGTTATCGATGGCTGGAATTTTGATTTTCAACATTGATTCCAGAAAATTGACTTCCTCTTTTCTGCGACATATCTTTGGTGTGATCAGAAAAATGTTCAGAGAAAGTGCGAATGGAATGAAGGGTGATTCGAATATGCAGTAAATTTTGGTTACCCGGTAATGGCCCCTAAAAATCGAGGTGAAAACCTTGTGCAAACTGATCATCCAGTCGGCACAAGAAAACCCCGCAGCTTTCCTGATAGCTTGTGTGTGATTTCGCAAGATTTGTTATCACCCGGTTGAAATTTCGACCGGATGATTTGCATACTGAGGGTTGCTGGCTGTTTGCGGATTATCTGCCGTTGTGGCAAAATGAGTTCAACTGGATAGTAAAAACCTCGGTTTGACGGAAGCTGGAACATGCGTTTAATCAAATGGATATTCGGATTGTTGCTGGTGCTCATTGTTGCCTTTGTGGCAATCGGTTTTCTGTTGCCACGGGAAGTGGCGGTATCACGCACGATTGAAATCAACGCGCCTGCTGAAGAGATTTTCCCTTGGGTAAGTAATCCCAGAGCCTCTGAAGCATGGTCTCCGTGGCTCTCCATTGACCCCGATGTGAAGGTCACGTACGGCGATATCGAATCGGGAGAGGGCGCTACGATGACCTGGCAGTCTGACGATCAGCAAGTGGGTAGCGGAAGTCTTGAGCATATCGAATCCGTGGAAAATGAGAAGATTGTTACAGCGCTTGATTTCGGAGAAATGGGCGGTGCCACTGCAACGATGGTGCTGAAGGAACTTGGAGCAAATACGGAAGTTACCTGGGGTTTTACAACTGATATGGGTGCCGGCCCCGTTGGGCGCTGGATGGGCCTTATGATGGACAGGTGGGTTGGCGGTGACTATCAAAGAGGGTTAAACAATCTCAAGAAGTTGGTTGAAAACCAGTAACCGGAATTAAAAATCAGATTGAAAGCGGGTTTGTTACATGTCTTTCTTGAAAAAACTGTTTGGTGGCGGCGGTGTCAGCAGCAAAAAACCTGCACCGGAATTTGAACATGAGGGTTACCGAATTCAGTCTACGCCAATGGAAGAGGGTGGCCAGTTGCGACTTTGCGGTATCATATCCAGGGAAATTGACGGAGAAATCAAAGAGCACAAGATTGTCCGAGCCGATCTGTTGACCACGGAAGATGATGCAGCGCAGATGCTGTTTCAAAAGGCCAAGCAGGTGATCAGGGAACGTGGCGATTCCATGTTTGACCTTTAGAGACTGATCCCACCCAGCCGACATCATGCAAAAGCGATTATCCATCACAACACGGGGGCAGGGGCTTTACGAGTTTACCGACGAAGTCGTCAGCTTTGTAGCCAGCAGCGGTATCAATGAAGGCCTTCTCACGTTGTTTGTTCGTCACACTTCGTGTTCCCTGCTGATCCAGGAAAATGCTGATCCGGAAGTCCAGACAGATTTGAAGAACTATTTTGCCCGGTTGGTGCCGCCTACAAGTGATCCGTCCATGGGCTATCTCGCCCATACATATGAGGGGCCGGATGACATGCCGGCGCACATCAAATCCGCGCTGACGGAGGTCTCACTTTCAATTCCCGTTGCAGATGGAAGGCCGCTTCTTGGAACCTGGCAGGGCATCTACCTTTTTGAGCACCGTGACCGACCGCATACGAGGGAAGTGGTCGCGCATTTGGGGGGTTGAAGGGAATGACAGGAATAGTCTGCAAATGATCCAATGTATGAACCGACTGCGGTTTGCAAGGAAAGTTAGCTGTTTATTCGCCCATCACTTACTGACCATCCCGCTTCTCTGAGAAGAGCGGCAATGCGACAATATCCATATCGCCCGTATTGCCCTGCCAGTTCAATGATGTCTTCGACGAGAAGTTCTTCGTCTTCACGACTCTTTAGTATGTGGCGCTGTGTGGAACGATGCTGACAGAGCGCGCGACAAGCCCTGCGTTCAGAAATGTCGAACTTGCCACGCACCTGGTCAATGCACTTGCGACGACGTTAAGGACTTGGAAGTTTCCCTGGGAGGCAAAAATTCAGGATGTTTATTACTGCGATTTGAATTGATTATTTATCTATCCCAAAATCAAAATGCCCATCCATTTTTGCAAAGCGAGCGATACTCTGAAATAGACAACTTGCCATCACCGCTGGAGTCAATGAAATTGAAAAATGCCGGCAGGCCAAAAGAAAATCTTTCCCAGTCGAACATTGTTTCCTCTTCCCCCAATTCAAGGGACATATGGATATTGCCGGGCGGCAATTCTTCGCGTGATATTTGATTATCCTGATCGGTATCCAAATCTCCAAAACGCCATTGAGACATTTGCAAAAACTCTTCGTAATCCAATGAAAAACTGAAATTTTTATCAAAGGGTAAAATTGTTAGCAAACTCAGACATTTGTGTTCTGACGCTGTTGCAGCAAAAGAAGCACCAAAAAATACGAACGCGAAGCCGACAATATAGCCGAGGTGTTTGTCAGAATAAGGAAAACTGCAAATATTTCTCACTTGTATAGCCTTTTTTATCATTCCCTCGATTGGAAACAACTATCATCTCAATAATTGATATTGCAATCAACTGTAGTGGTTTAGCGGGGCGCCTCACACTGCGTCATTCCTGTGTCTGATCTCTTTTCCGCCACGCCTTCGGCGGGCGGCCGTTCACGCAGCGGCGCCAATGCTGGTCGCATTGGCTTCTGCTGGCACGGAGCGAAGTTCATACCACTGTTCCAAAGGGTTCGAGTGAATGATTTCCCCTGCGTGGCAGGGCAAGCTTTCGCGACTAGCGAAAGTGTCAGCCCGCGAACGCGCGCTCGCCGGATGGCGAGCAAGGCTAAATAGAGTCGGGGGTTCCGGGGAAGCGAGCGTAGCGAGTGACGGCGGATCAAACAAAAGCCCCTGCGTGGCAGGGCAAGAAATTGCGACTAGCAATTTCGTAAGCCCGCGAACGGGCAACCAAGAGGTGCGACAAGGCGTAGCCTTGGAGGGGAGCAAAAAGAGCCCGCGACGGCGGATAAAACAAAGGCCGAAGGCGGAGCGGGAAGAAAAAATGTTCTGAGAAGGGGGAATGATTGATGGCTGTTGCCGATTTACTCCGGCTCAATATTAAAATGGACCGCGTTCTCACGGGTTCCGAACCTGGAATAGAGTTCAATAGCTGGCGGGTTGTCATGATCTGCCTGGACAAAGACTACATATGCACGTCGTACAGCTGCAATTTTTCTCACTTGATTAATCAGGCCTGTTGCAATTCCCTGTCGCCGGTGTTGGTACGAAACCGCCAAATCGTAAATGTAGACTTCACTGCGTTTTTGTTCGAATTTTTTCAGTACATAGGCTGCCAACCCTCCGACAACTTTATCACCCATAATAGCCACTACCGCGATGAAGGTTTCGCTTCCCAGCAATTCACTGAGATATTCATCGTCCGGTTGGGATTTCGTGTAGATATCATTCTGTTCAAACTCACGACCAAAAAGCACCAACAAATTCCGCATAATGACGACATCGCCAGAATCAAGAATTCGAAATTTGCAGCAGTTGGATGTCGTCATTTTTCCTTTTCCGGAATCTGAATGAACATGCCGACCTTCGTGCGATCCATTGCAATGGATGTTGAGAAGCGCCGGACGTTCGCATCATCAAAAAACAACCGGTGGGTTAGCGATTCAAATTCTGCCATGTCACGGGTGATGCATATCAAGATGAAGTCAGAAACCCCGGTCACGTAGTAACATTGCTGCACCTGCGGATCGCTTCTGACTTTTCTCCTGAAAGAATCGAGCTGATCAAGGCGTTCCCGTTCAAGCTCTACCATCACGATGAACGTCATGCCCTGATCTACAGCTTTTGGGTTTATGATCGCTATTTCCCGCTCGATTACCTTGTTATCCCGCAGTTTCTTCAGTCGGCGCTGGACAGAGGCGATCGAAAGGCCGGAATGCTCAGCCAACGCGTCGATGCTGATTTTCGCATCTTGCTGCAATTGGGTAAGAATGAGTCCGTCTGATTCGTCAATTTCGCTTTTCATGATATAAAAATATCATAATTATTAAAATATCGCAAAATTTAATCATAATTAGTGGTATGTCTGGACACTTACATCATTTTTACATGTTAGCTTCATCCCGATAATTCGATAGTTTCGTTTTGGGAGTATAACGGGATGACATTGGGGCTTGAGCAGGAAATTGTTGACCAGAAGGTCTATGACAGCAATCTCAATTTGCTGAGAGAAGCTGGCGTAGTAATGCCGCGCATAAGTGACTTGGCAGATCCGGTTAAGCATCTATCAGACAAGGCTGGCAAAATTGCCAGCGTGGATCCAGATACTCCGGATCCAGCAAACCTGTTTCGGGTGCATTGGCACAATGATTCGGACCGAACCGGTCTTTGTGATGTGCCTGAGCACATAATTCTCGGACCAGAACTGACTGGCGTCCCGGCAAAAATTGCAGTGGCCCTTGGGAACCGTTTTCCAATGGTCAAAGTACACAAGGTTTTGGCTGCCTATGGTTGTCTGGTGCCACGATTGCTGTCTGGAAAGTTTGATATTTCCCGCAACCGGGCAATTTGGCCTTCCACAGGAAACTATTGCCGCGGCGGTGTTGCAATTTCCCGCATACTTGGCTGTCACGGGGTGGCGGTTTTGCCCGAGGGCATGAGTGAAGAGCGCTTCAACTGGCTGGAAGAATGGGTGCTAGATCCCTCTGACATCATTCGCACACACGGTACCGAAAGCAACGTGAAGGAGATTTACGACGCCTGTCATACGCTGGCGCAAGATCCAAAGAACGTAATCCTGAACCAGTTTTCCGAGTACGGAAACTATATCATTCACCGGGCTGTAACCGGCCCTGCGATTGCGCGGATCTTTGACGATGTAAACAAGGTCGGTAATCTTCACGCCAGAGCTTTTGTATCTGCTTCGGGGTCAGCCGGCACGCTGGCGGCGGGAGATCATCTCAAGGCAAAACTCGGTACAGACATCTGTGTGGTTGAGGCGACCGAATGCCCAACCCTGCTCTATAATGGATATGGGGAACACAATATTCAGGGTATCGGCGACAAGCATATTCCGCTCATCCACAATGCGATGAACACTGATTTTGTAATCGGAGTATCTGACGAGGCGACTGACAGCTTGAACATGTTGTTCAACACATCGGTTGGCCGGGCCTATCTCTCTTCGCGGATTGGTTTGAGTCAGGAGGCATTGGCTTCTCTCGGCAATCTCGGACTTTCATCCATTGCCAACGTGCTGGCTGCCATAAAGTACGCGAAGTACATGGGTCTGGGCGAGAATGATGTCGTGCTGACCGTCGCCACCGATGGTGCCGAAATGTACGGTACAGAACTTCGCGACAGTGAAGCTGAACTTACAGATGGCCGATTTGATGAATTAAAGGCAGCAGAGGTCTATGGCCGCTTCCTGCTTGGGGCAGCCATTGATCATACTTTGCCGCTTGACCGATTTGGTCGCGAGCGGTTGTTCAATCTTGGTTACTACACATGGGTTGAGCAGCAGGGAATTGATCTGAAAGATTTTGACGTCCGACGGGACCAGGCTTTCTGGGATGGCTTGCTTGACATGGTGCCAGTTTGGGACGGCATGATTGATACGTTCAACGCAGCATAGCTGCGTATGGGGCCTGGTTTGGGAACCGGCTGACAAAATATTTGTGGTGGGGTCCGTTGGGTGTGGTGAGGACGAACAAATAGACACTGGCAGGGGAGCTGATTTTGGAGTTTGGCAGGTAAACCTCCTACCTGTCCACTTTGGGTGGGGTATTGCCAGTTTTTCCCCACCCATTTTTTTTGTGAATTTTCCAGATCAACTTTCAAACCGGGTCACACCACGGCGATCTTCATCAATGTGTGATTCATGAATTAGTGATGCATGGGCACGTTGTTCGCAGTGATGTCTCGGGCACAATCGGCAGTTCACGCCAATTTCGGTAGCCATTTGAGGTTGAGACATATTAAACGCCCGGGCGTATACAACCTGATTTGCATGTTCTGCAGCACATCCCATTGAAACGGCTAACCGTTTGTCTTCATTAGTGTATTTAAGCGTAGGCCGGTCGACCGTGCGGTTTATTGTGAAGTAACGTTGTCCATCCGGCATTTCCACAAACTGCGGGAATATGCGGCCCGGGATGCGAAATGAATAGTGGACATCGAGTTTCGGGCAAGCGCCGCCATAGCGGGCAAGTTGAAATTGTGTTGCATTAAAGCGCTTGGTAACGTTTCCGGCCCGGTCAATTCTCAAGAAAAAGAAGGGGATTCCCTTGTGGCCTGGTTTCTGCATCGTCGTGATGCGATGGCAGGCTTGTTCAAAGGAAACGGAAAACTTGGTGGCCAGATGCTCAAAATCATAAGCAGATTGTTCCGCCTCTTTCAGGAATGCATCGTATGGCATCATTACCGCTGCGGCGAAATAGTTCGCAAGCTCGACGCGGCAACGGCCAATTTCTTCGCTGTCTTCTATTCCACCTTTGGTAATCAAATCATTCAACGTGTCAGAATGTTCAATAAGTGCAATTGAGTGCACCATCTGGAAAATCTTGTTGGTGTAATCCAACCCTTCGGACAGCAAAAGACGCTTGTTGTGGCGATCGAAAAACCGAAGGGAATTTCCAAGCGCCTCAACCGGAACAATTCTGGTTTCGATTCCCAACTGTTCATGCAGATGTCCCTTCAAAACGGAAAAAAATTCATCCATGTTGAAGCGACTTGGTTCACGAAGGTTTAATGCTTCTGCTTCCAGTGCCTCAAAGTAATTTTGATTGGCACGGAAAAAATCGTGTACCGCTTGTTCGGCAGTAGTGCCCTTTGCATCGCTGGTCGCTGCGTTGCTGGCTTCCATTTTTTCCTGCAGGGTTCGATATGCCTTGAAAATGTTGAACAGACCATCGACCAGGTTTGGTGCATGTTCTATTGCCGCGCGCAGTTCCTCAATGTCGGGAACAGCGGGGCCAAATGCAGGATGGTTTGTCAACTGGCGCAGGTCTGCAATTGCCAACTTGGTATCTGAATGGGTAAGTTGGCGCCAGTCGATACCAAGGGTGTCAGATAAAGAAATCAGTAATTTAAGTGATGCGTTTCGCTGATTTTTCTCAATGAGATTGATGTAGCTGGCGCTCACCCCAAGCAGGCCCGCAAAGTCAGCTTGCGTTAAACCGCGCTCCTGCCGCAAAGCTCTCAATTTGGGTCCTATGAAGACCTTTTCCTGTTTCATGTTTCACTATGTATTTACAAATCGCACAAATGTCAATTTTGTCAATTACATTAAAGACACGTTGACTTCAATTTTGTTGGCAAACATTCCTGCACCCGTTAAATCCAGTTCCAGGTTCACAACAAGGTGTGTGCCAGTATTTCGAAGGAGAATGTGGGATGAACATTTTAGCGCAAGTTGCAAATGCGGTTGAGGCTGCTGATATCTCCAGCATCAGGCCATTTCCCTTTGAAAAAGTAATCGACCTAAGGGCTGATCCTTATGGTGCGGCTTTTCCGGTTGAAGAGGAATTACTGAGTCGAATGCGTTACCAATTCATCTCATATGAACAGCTCCCAATGCGGCACTACGGTGGAAATCCCGCAGACCTCATTCAGTTTGCAGAGAAAATTCGCCAAATGGGTGAGAAAGTTCTCATAGTGACTCATGAGATCGAGGCAATTTCAGTATTGCTGGCAGCAAACGGGGTTAAGGTGTTTGATTCAACGACAAAAGTTGAACGCCCTGTGTTCAAGACACCGGAATGGACTTGGCGGCCAGTTGCTGCAGCGGCATTCGGCTAATACGTTCGTATTCTAATCTTTCTGGTTCATTTTCAATCTTCCTGTTAACAGCAGGAAGCTTTGATAGAATTCCCGTGCTTCGTTCGCGGTTAATTCTGGTGAGGTAATTTGAAAGCCGACCAACGCTGCATATTCGATTTGCGCCAGTGCCTCGGCATCGGATTTTTCCATATTTGCAGAGTGCCCGTAAAGCCTGGCAAGAAATAATTGTCGGGTTTTGTCGACATCCCTTACCATTGCATTGATTGTTTGGTTACGGGCTGCGAGTTGGCGAAAGCCTCTTTCCAAAGCGGGATCCAGGCGGGCTGCCAACTGGTTCAACAAATCCAGCCTGCCGAATGTGATGTCCTGAGCCTGGTCGACAATCTTGTGGGTGAATTCGGTTATCCACCATTCGGTCATTGCGACAAGAAATTCCCCGATTGTCGGGAAATGAAAATAGAACGACCCACGTGTTCGTTTTGCCGTGTTGCAAAGCTCTTCGACCGTCAACGCATCGGCGCCCTGTTCACGCAGAGCGTTTACTCCGATGTTGATCCAGTCCTGATTTCCAAAGCGTTTTTTCATTTTCAATCGTGTATAATTCATACATACTATACAGTACAGTATGTTTTTTATGCAACTACGAATATTATTGAAAATGCACGGAATTTTGGAGCTTCCTGCACTGCCGCAACCTGTAATATTGCCAATGGCGACTTTGGCCTTTGATAAATTGGCCGGATATGACAGGTTTTGAATCAATCCAGAACAGAAAGCGGGATTCCTCATATGGTCAGTTTTGATAAAGGGGCAGCGTGGATAAAAGGCGAGATTGTTCCAATCTCAGAAGCAAGTATTCCGGCAAACGATTGGGGAGTGACCCATAGTGACTGTGTATACGATGTAGCCGGGGTCAATGACGGCGCATTCTTTCGGCTGCAAGACCATATCGCTCGCTTTTTGATTTCAATGCAGAAGGTTCACATGGAGGTGGATCAATCCGCTGAAGATATTCGAAATATTCTGCATGAAATCGTCGGGAAATCCGGTTTGAAAAATTCGTATGCATCGATGGTGACAAGCCGCGGCGTACCCATGATGCCGGGCAGTCGTGATCCGAGAGACTGCGCAAACCACTTTTTCGCCTGGTGTGTGCCCTACGTCCATGTGTTCAAGCCTGAAGTCGCTGAACGCGGTTCGCAGCTCCACATCCCGAATGATGTATTTCGTATTCCACCTGACAGTGTTGACCCAACGGTAAAGAACTATCATTGGGGTGATATGACACGAGGTTTGATCGAGGCACTGGACAAGGGATTCGACAGTGTGGCTTTGACTGATCATCAGGGGAATTTGACAGAGGGTCCGGGTTTTAATTTGTTTGCGGTGTACGGGAACAGGCTGGTCACACCGCAGAAGGGTGTTTTGCAGGGGATTACGCGGCGAACAGTGATGGAGATTGCTGAAAACTCGGGAATGAAGCTGGAAGTACGTGATTTGCCTTTGGCAGAATTTTACGAAGCTGATGAAGTATTTACCGCAACAACCGGTGGGGGTGTCTGTCCAGTAGTGAAGGTCAATGAGCGCACATTTTCCAATGGTGCGCCGGGCGTCAAAACGCTCGAAATCGCCCAATCCTATCAGGACTGGCTGCGTAAACCTGAATTTTGCGATCAGGTCGATTATGGTTAGCGGTTAACTCAACAACATTTTGGGCATTTTCGATTTTTGTGAGAAATTTCACATACAGACACCAAACCGCTTTCTATCATGAGGATTGCGTGGTGGAACCAAGCCCCTTCAAAATTCAGTCACGTGAGCGATTTGCTCGGGGCGCAACACAAAATGCCCTGTGGGGGGAATCACATGGTCAAGAACAACTCAAAAAAGATTGCCCTTTTAGCGGACGGAACCGGTAATAGCTCGGCCAGCCCACACAAAACCAATGTATGGCGATTATACAAAGCGATCGACATATCGCCCGGTGCAAATCAGCATGCATTCTATGATGACGGTGTGGGAACCAATCCGTTTCGACCCTTGGCAATAATCGGTTTGACACTTGGATGGGGTTTGGCGGCAAATGTTCGCCAGCTCTACGGAAATCTGTGCCGGACTTATGAGCCGGGCGACAAGATATACATTTTTGGGTTTTCGCGGGGTGCGTTCACTGCAAGGGTTCTTGCAGCGCTGATCACCAGTCAGGGCATTATCGATTATCGGAACGTCAGGGATGAACGTGACATGGAGCGACTGGTGCTGGCTGCCTATCGCCGATTCCGCAAAGAAGCGTTTACACCATCCATGTTGTCGTTTGTTTTTGCTCCGTTCAGGGATGTGTTTGCCATGTTCACCAGTAAACGTAACTGGGAAGCTCCCTATAAGCCGCATAAAATGAACCTTCATTATTGTGATGATGAAAATTGCGGTGCTCATCAACGTTATCGGAGCTATTGGCACTGGGCTTTTTATCAATGGTATCCCTCCAACTGGTTTAAGGATCAACCAGCTTGCAGCGGCACAAATTCAGGTGAGCCACTTGTAGAGTTTCTCGGTGTCTGGGACACGGTTGATGCCTATGGTGGTCCAATCGACGAGATGACCAATGCCTGGGACAAGGTGGTTTGGCCGTTACAGGCAAAAGATCGCGTATTGTCAGCAAGGGTAGAGCGGGCATGTCATGCGCTTTCCCTGGATGAGCAGCGCCTCTCCTTTGCACCCATGTTGTGGGATGAAACCAATGAGAAGGTGAATAAAACCTCCAAACACATACGTGATGAACGAATTACACAGGTTTGGTTTTCGGGCGTTCATGCCAATGTTGGTGGAGGCTATCCAGATGATTCACTGGCGCGTGTTTCGCTGGACTGGATGATGAAACAGTGCGGCCTGAAATTTGTAGCCGAACAGGCAAAACAGATCAAAGTTGGCACAAATCCATACGGCCCTATTTATGACAACCGGGCAGGACTGGGAAATGCTTACCGTTACCAGCCCCGGAATCTCGATGCGTTGAGTTACAGCAAAAAACCTGGCCTTGCGATGTGGATCAAGGAGAAGCTACCGACGGATTCCGAGCAGCACAACATTGCACAATTTGATCGACCCAAAATTCACCGCAGTGTCTTTGACCGAATAGTCAATGGTAATGACGGTTACGCGCCGATAAACCTGCCTGAGAAGTATGTTGTAGTGGACAAGGCAGGCAACATATCCCGGCCGCCTGAGAAACCTGCAGAAGCCAAAAAACGGAAGGAGCGGCAGGAATTCACCTGGAACAAGGTGTGGTTACTGAAATTCATTTATCTAATTTTGTTGGTAACAGTCACTACCTTTGTGATTTATCCTTTCTGGACGGATGCCCATAACGTTGTGGACAACAGTAAACTTGAAGGCATGTTTCAACTTGCTTTCGGAACACTCAGCGGCGTCATTCGTACAATTCCAGAGTATATCAGCAAAATCCCCGGATTGGGTTTTATCAGGCCCTGGACAGACAAATGGAATTCCTTTCCGTTCCAATTCTTGATTTTCCTGTTAATTATTGGCCCACTTGTGTGGTCAGGGTTGTGGGTGAATTCCAAGGTCAAGACGGAAATGAGGCGCAATTGGTTCGCGCTTACAAAGATGGGTGCAAGGCCACGTGATCAGTATAGCCGTTACCGCAAGTTTTGGCGGGTTGTGCTGAATTACAAGGGGTATTTTAGTAATTATGCAATAGGTAATGTGAAGGCTGCACTAGAAGCGTTTTTTGTCGTGGTTTTTGTGTTGTTGTCTTTCACGGTATTTTCTCGTGCGATGTTTGTGTTTCTTGATGGTACCGGTGGAATTTGCAAGGAAACCATTGAAACAGGAATACACCTGAATGAAGCCCGGCAAACGAATTTGCCACTTGGCAAGGTGGGTGAATTCAGTATGAATTTTGATCCCAAAGAACCTTGCTTCGCGTCTGGTGTGAAGGTTCAGGCTGGTAATGAATACCGGATCAAGCTTGTTGTCACGAATGAACTGGAATGGCGAGACAAGGACAACACCGCCGATTTGAGAGGATTGCAAAATGTACCTTGGTACTTCTACCCGGCAATCATAATCAGACGCCATGTGACGGTTGACTGGTTTCAACCAGTTGTTCGGGTAGGTACGAAATTGTTTGATCGGTATCCACTGGAACATGAGCCGGAAAAACTGGATGTGAAAATTACGGCCGCTGCGCTTTCTCAATCCGAAGTTAATCAATCCGTAAAGTCTGTGCAAAGCGCGGATCTTAAATCCTATGACCCCGAATGCAGGCATGAATTTGCGGCGAACAAACCGCTGACGCTTTTATGCAAGAAGATCAATCCGCTTCAGACCGGGGAACTTTTCATCTACGTTAATGATGCAGTGCTTATTGCACCGCGTTACTACGAGGAATTCTATAACAACAATGCAGGTGAAGCGGTTCTCACGATCAAGGATTTGGGTCCAGTCTCTGAGTGATGTTGTAGGTTGCCATCTAGGAGCTGCCCGGCAGTAATACAAATTCCATCCCCAAGGCAAGGACCGCTGCCACCAACAGTACCCACGGTATGGACCAGTGTCGCCATAGAAGCAGGTAGCCGCTTATTGTTGCGAGGATTACCACTTGCAGATCGAGAGAGGTGACATTGGGTAATAGCAGGGTGAATATGCTGTACTGCCATTTGGTCAGTTCACTAAAAAACACGTGCAGGCCAAACCATATGGACAGGTTGAGTATGACGCCAACCACTGCCGCGGTGATTGCGGAAAGCGCCCCCTTCAATCGTGGTCGGGTATTTAGCCAGTCGATGTAGGGCGCGCCTGCAAATATCCACAAGAAGCATGGTGCGAAGGTTGCCCACAGGGCAACCATTGCTCCGGCAATTCCGGCAATTCCGGCAAGCCAGGCGGCACCACCGGCATCGCGATACGCAGCAAGATAGCCCACAAATTCCGTCACCAGTATCAAGGGGCCGGGGGTAGTTTCGGCCAGTCCCAACCCATCCATCATTTGCTGTGCTTCCAGCCATTCATGGCGGGTCACTACATCCTGACCCATATAAGCCAAAACGGCATAGGCACCGCCAAAGGTCACCACAGCAAGCTTGGAAAAGAACAGGCCAAGGGATGCCAGAATGTGGTCTTTACCGAGTATAGCCACCATTGCTGCGAGCGGAGCGATCCAGACGACTGTCCAGACAATTACTGTTTGAAGCGTCTTTGCAGGGTTGATGGCAATTGAAGTCGGCATGTTCTGTAGTTCGCTATCCGCAAATCGCCAGTATCCATAAAGAGCAGCGATGAAAATAATCAGCGGGTAAGGTAACGCCAGCGCAAAGATCGCCAAAAATGACAACGCGGCAATTACCCAGTGAGCAGCACTGTGAAGCGCGCGTTTTGATATGCGCAACAGTGCCTCAATTACAATGACCAGAACTGCCGCCTTGACCCCGAGAAAGAGTGCTTCGACAAACGGCACGGACCCAAAGGCAGCGTAAATCATCGATAGTGCGAGGATAATGAGCGCTCCTGGCACCACAAAGAGCAGTCCAGCGATTAATCCTCCCAGAGTGCCGTGCAATCGCCAACCGGCATAGGTTGCCAATTGCATTGCTTCTGGACCCGGCAACAGCATGCAGAAGCTAAGCGCGTGCAAAAACTGCTTTTCAGTCAGCCAACCTCGCTCTTCAACCAGCATTCGATGCATAAGTGAGATCTGAGCCGTTGGGCCTCCAAAGGACAGGATCCCAATCTGCGCCCAAACCCGTACCGCCCCGGAAAGTGCGGGTACAGGTTTTTGGCCGGTTTCGTGTGAGGTGCTTGCCATATTATTTCGCTCTGGAAAGCGAAGCGGGCCAGTCATGTCCTTCGTTTGTCGCGTCACGGGCCCAGCGATAAAATGCGTCATAAATGACCATTCCGGCGTCCAGCTGTGCCAGGTCATTGCGATACATTCGTGAAAGCCCCAGAGATGCCGCCAACAATCCTGCAGCTTCGGGCGCAAGATCATGACGGTTGGTATCCGCCCCGCGAACAATGGTTGCAAGATGTTTCAAGGGTTCGATATCAAGCTTGAATTCTTCAATCATCGTGTCGAATGTGCACTTGTCGCCTCGATGACTCCAGAACACATCGTCCACATCAAAAGGAGTGGCATCGAATTTCTCAGCCACATTCAGGACTTCTGACGGAGACACGAAGAGGAACTGAGCCTTTGGATCGATAAACCGCCGGATCAGCCAGGGACATGCAATGCGGTCAATTTTGGGCCGATGGCGAGTCACCCAGACTGTGCGGCCTTCGTCATTTGGCGGTGGCAGATTTTCGGCAAGAACCAGTGACTCACCCGCATCGCGCCAGGCGAAATTTCCACCCATAAGGTTTTCTGCAACAATTCCCTTGCTTCTTAAAATTGCGGCTGCACCCTGACTTAATTTCAACCCTTTTTGACATATGACGACGACACGTTTGTCTTCAAGCGATGATGCCAATGATGCGATATCGTCGAAGGGATGACGAAAGGCGGACGGGATAAGACGAGCATCAGCCTCAAAATCCTCATCAATGCAAATATCGATGAGGACCGGACAATCCGGCGTGCCAATCAGGCGGGAAAGTTGTTGTACAGTAATTTCTGTTGGAGACGGCATTCAGCGTCCTTCCTTCTATCCATAGAGGGTTGATTAGGACGCGATCTTTGGGCTTGCGCCTCACGGGGTAGTCGCGGTCGACCCCATGGCCCCAAACAACCCCACATTTTGCTACTTGTCAAGAATGGCGCAAAGAGTACACTAATTTGTCAAATTGCGTCATCTAACCCCATTTTTTGCTACGTAAACGGAACAGGAGAATTTGCAAACCTTCAGATATTAAACATTAACAAGAATTTTGGTTTTGGTCGCTTGCGAGCGACTTTTGCAGGAAAATCATACCATGGCTGATATTATGACAAAATCTTCACGTCGTTCAGGTGGGCGAAGTGCACGCGTTGCTCTACGATCGGCAAAACTTGCAGACGATTTGCGGCCAATCCATGCTGGTCTTGTAGGTGGAAGATACAAACCGCTTACAGATTCGGAGGTTAAGCGAATTCATGAGGCAGCACTGGAAGCCCTTGAGGTAATTGGCCTGTGTGACGCCCCGGAAACGGGTGTGGAAATTCTTACAGGTGCGGGGGCGATACTGGGTGACGATGGCCGAATTCGCTTTCCACGAGCTCTTGTTGAAGACATGCTGGCAAAAGCGGCACGTGACATCACGCTTTATTCGCGTGCTGGGGGAAAGCACGATCTGCATCTGTCTGGAAGCAAGGTGCATTATGGCACTGCAGGTGCAGCAGTGCATATCGTTGATCTTGAAAACAACGAATATCGCGAGTCTACAGTTCAGGACCTCTATGACGCTGCCCGGATCGTGGAAAAGCTCGATAATGTGCATTTTTATCAACGAACCATGGTGTGTCGTGACATTGCGGACAATTATGAAATGGATCTCAACACCGTGTACGCGAGCTGTGCCGGTACGAGAAAGCATGTCGGCACCAGTATTTTTGAACCGGAATATGTGCCGGGTGTAATGGAAATGTTGCACATGATTGCTGGCGGCGAAGACAAGTGGCGCGAAAAGCCTTTTGTTTCCAATTCCAACTGTTTCGTGGTGCCGCCAATGAAGTTCGCCACTGAAAGCTGCAAAGTTATGGAACAATGTATCGAGGGCGGAATGCCAGTTCTGTTGCTTTCAGCTGGTCAGGCTGGAGCAACGGCACCGGCCCCATTGGCGACAGCAATTGTCCAAGCAGTGGCGGAGTGCCTTGCGGGCCTTGTATATGTCAATGCGATAAAACCTGGTTACCCGGCAATTTTCGGAACATGGCCATTCGTTTCTGACTTGCGAACCGGTGCCATGTCGGGCGGGTCTGGTGAGCAGGCATTGTTGTCTGCCGGTTGTGCCCAGATGCACAAGTTTTACGATCTTCCAGGCGGTGCGGCTGCCGGTATTGCCGATGCAAAAATGCCGGACATGCAGGCTGGATGGGAGCAGGCAATTTCCAACCTTTCAGTTGGCCTCAGTGGCCTCAACATGGTTTATGAGAGCGTTGGCATGCATGCCTCACTACTGGGCTTCAGTCTGGAATCCCTGGTATTGGGTGATGATCTGCTCGGTCAGGTACAGCGCTGCATCAAGGGAATTGAAGTCACTGAAGACAGTGTATCCCTGGAAGCAATGAAATCAGTCTGCCTGGATGGGCCCGGCCATTATCTGGGTCATGACCAAACACTGGCATTGATGCAAACTGAGTATGTGTATCCGGAACTGGCAAACCGGATGTCTCCAAAAGAGTGGGCGGAAAACGACAAGCCAGTACTGCTGGAAAAAGCAATTGAACGAAAACGCTCAATACTTGATGCCCCAGCTGAAGCAATCATTGATCCAGCCACAGATGCGGAAATTCGCAAGAAGTTCAATATTCACCTGAAAATTTGAATTTCTACCACCCGAAATGAAAAACCCCGGCAGTGATTTTCTACCAGGGTTTCTTTTACAGGGAGGCGGGTATGGGGACTACTTGTGGGATTCTCCGATTACGCGAATTTTGACTTCAGCCTTTTGACCGTCGATTGTTCTGAGACACTCGGCAGAGATATTGGGCCAGATTTGGCTGTCACAATCTGTTTGATGAGCTTCTGCGACAATAATTATAGGCTGTTCAAGAGGAGTTTGTGCGGCCTGCGACGTAATCACCGACAGCGCAATTGCTGCTACTGAGAAGATGGCTATTATCGTGCGGGTCATTGTTTGGCTCCTGTTTTGATGAAACCAACATATGCCGATGTTGCTCGGGTTGCTGTGCGAAATTGCACAGGAAACAAACTATAGAATTAAGCCTTTGAAATTAAATGAAAATATTGTTCTGGATTTTAACTATCGTCTTTTTCGATTGACCAAAACTATACCCGTTCCAACCAAAATCAGGGCTACGACAAGATGCCAAGACAACGGTTCGTCGAGTAACAACCAACCGAACAATACACCAAACAGCGGAGCCAGAAAGCTGAAAGATGCCATGTCGGAAGCTGGATACACGGACAGCACGTAAAACCAGGTCAGGAACGCCACACAAACAATTACCACCACCTGAAAAGCAAATATGATCCAATGAAATATGGTCGGTTCGCGCAATACGTCGCCGACCAACAAGGCAAGTGGCACCAGAATTATTGCTGAAACGAACAGTTGGTAAAACAACTGACCTTCAGGACTTACCTTTGAGAGGTTCGTGGTGCGCACCACAAGCGCAATCCCGGCCCAGAACATGGAACCAACGAGGCTCATGAGATCTCCAATCAATGCAAATTTTGTAGCGGGTGCATGATTTACCGACAGCGCTATAATCACCCCGGAAAATGCGAGAACCAGTCCGAAAATCCGCTGTCGGGTAAGCGTTTCTCCTGGAATAAGAAAATGCGCACCAAGTGCAACCCAAAACGGCATTACATAAAAGAAAATGGAGGTACGAACGACGGAAGTAAATTCCAGTGCCTGGAACAGGAGGATAAACTCCACGGCAAAGAAGATGCCGCATATGATGCCAGGCAAATGAGTGCTTCTGTCTATCCCTGTAAACTTTCCACGCCAAAGAGCCCAAGCGAGGATGAGTGGAAAAGCAAACAGCGAACGCAATCCTGATTGAAACAAGGGCCCCAGTCCTTCGTTGACAATTTTGATGGCCGACTGGTTCAGCCCCATAAGCAACATGCAAAAAAGCAACAGCAAGGCACCTTGCAAGTCTACGCGGTCCTTGCGGTTCATCGTGATACCTTTCCGGAATTTTATACCCAAACACCGTTACGCCAGTATGTGTCTGGTTGCAAATGCCGGATGCGTCCAATGAGCACTTGAAAGAATGCAGTTTTTACCGCACTAAACTGCTGGTTGTCTGGCGACAATATGAACACAGTTCGGGAATTGGATTGATGCCTGTGGTGAATGACCCAAAAGCCTTTTTGACCAGCTTGTTTGACGCTGCTGTAAGTGCAGCAAATCCTGCCAGAACCCTGGCCGGATTCCTTCCTGAAGCGCCGAAAGGGAAGACCGTCATAGTTGGTGCTGGCAAGGGATCAGCGCAAATGGCTCAGGCTTTTGAGCGTCTCTGGGATGGACCGTTGACGGGCTATGTTGTGACCCGGTACGGGTTTGCGGTACCGTGTGAGCGCATTGAAATCGCCGAGGCCGCACACCCCGTTCCAGATCAGGCTGGATTTGAAGCTGCACAACGGATTTTGAGTGAAGTTCAGGGCTTGAACGAGGACGACCTCTTGGTTGCGCTAATCTCCGGAGGTGGGTCGGCCCTGTTGCCTTGCCCTCCAGACGGATTGACACTGGAAGATGAAATAGCTGTCAACAGTGCATTACTTGCCTGTGGTGCACCAATTTCTGCAATGAATACAGTACGCAAACACGTTTCCGGGATTAAGGGAGGTCGCCTTGCTGCGGCTGCATATCCGGCAAAGGTGGTTTCTCTTTTGGTGTCAGATATCCCTGGGGATCATCCCCAATTCATCGCGTCGGGGCCAACAGTTCCTGATGCCGCAACGCGGGAAGATGCCCTTCGCATCATTCGCCAATACCGTATAGATTTGCCGAAGAGCGTCATGGCTCATATCAGCTCATCAGCGGCTGATGCACCTCATCCGGATGATCCTGCGTTTGCAAATGTGGAACATCACATTGTTGCTTCTGCTGCAAAGTCGCTTGAGAGTGCGGCGGAGATGGCTCGCCAGTCAGGTGTCGAACCGGTCATTCTTTCGGACGCGATAGAAGGGGAGTCACGCGAAGCAGCCCGAACACAGGGCGCCATGGCGCGAGAAATCCTGCACAAAAACCGACCATTCCCAAAACCGGTAGTTATGCTTTCAGGCGGAGAAACAACGGTTACCATAAAGGGCAAAGGCAAAGGTGGACCAAATACAGAATTTTTGCTTTCACTGGCAATGGAAGTCAGTAGCGAATCCGGAATTCATGCTCTCAGTGCCGATACAGATGGCATTGATGGAAGCGAAGACAACGCAGGCGGATTTATCAATGGTGAGACCATTGCCCGTATGCACGAGGCTGGCCTTGATCCAGCAACTGTTTTGGCAAACAACGATGCCTGGACAGCATTTAATCAAATAGGCGAATTGTTTGTACCTGGCCCAACCGGTACCAATGTAAATGATTTTCGGGCTGTATTGATTTTATAGGAACCGTGATCCATGTCTGAGACCATTGTGATTGCAGGCGCCAAACGCACGCCAATGGGCGCCTTTCAGGGGGATTTTTCCGATGTGGCTGCTCCAGTTTTGGGTGGTGCTGCCATATCTGCTGCACTCGAAGATGCAAGTGTAGCGCCAGACCGTATCGACGAAGTTTTGATGGGGTGTGTGTTGTCAGCCGGTCTGGGGCAGGCTCCAGCCCGTCAGGCCATGCTTGCCGGTGGTTTGCCGAAAATTGTACCTGCTACAACGCTTAACAAGATGTGCGGCTCGGGCATGAAGGCAACAATGATGGTCCATGATCAGCTGAAGGCCGGGAATGGAGAAGTTGTGGTAGCTGGCGGTATGGAGTCCATGACCAACGCGCCCTATTTGCTTGAGAAAATGCGTGGTGGAGCCCGGTTAGGCCACGGTCAGGTTCTTGATCACATGTTTCTGGACGGGCTTGAAGACGCCTATGATCGCGGCCGCTTGATGGGCACCTTCGCCGAAGATTGCGCCGAAAAGTATCAGTTCACCCGCGATGCCCAGGACGCCTACGCGCTGAAATCTCTTGAAAATGCGCTCATGGCGGAAGAGGGCGGGAGTTTTTCCAGGGAGATTTGCCCGGTAACCGTTACAACCCGCGAGGGTGAAGCCGAGATTGCCCGGGATGAACAGCCAGCAAAGGCCCGGCCAGAAAAAATCCCGCAACTGAAACCAGCGTTCCGCAAGGAAGGAACCGTTACCGCTGCGAATTCGTCGTCAATTTCTGATGGGGCTGCAGCTTTGGTATTGACCACAAAGGGCGTGGCCGAAAGAGAAGGTCTTCCGGTTCGTGCGGTCATTCACGGACACTCCAGTCATGCCCAGGAACCTGGCTGGTTCACGACTGCTCCTGTTCCTGCAGCTCAAAAACTGCTGGAAAAGATTGGCTGGTCAAAAGATGAAGTGGATATCTGGGAAGTAAATGAAGCTTTCGCAGTTGTACCAATGGCATTTATGCATGAAATGGGCCTGGAGCGGGACATCGTCAATGTCCACGGGGGTGCCTGCGCCCTTGGACATCCGATCGGGGCATCCGGTGCACGTATAATTGTAACTCTGCTTAACGCATTGGAAACACACAATAAAAAACGTGGCGTTGCAGCAATTTGTATTGGCGGTGGTGAAGGTACCGCCATTGCAATCGAGAGGGTTTGAACTTGTCATGAAACTCGACAAATCCATTTCAGCAATCATAACAGGTGGCGGTTCGGGTCTTGGAGAAGGTACTGCCCGTGCGCTGGCAGAGCATGGTGTGAAGGTTGGCATTTTTGATTTAAATGAAGACGGAGGCAACAAGGTAGCTTCCGACCTCGGTGGGGTCTTTGTGAAGGTCGACGTTTCAGATTCCGCCTCAGTTGCCGCAGGTTTGGTGGAATTTCGCGGGAATTTAGGGCAGGAACGCATTTGCGTGAATTGTGCGGGTATTGCGCCTGCTGCCAAGACTGTTGATCGCGAAGGTGCAGCGCATGATCCGGCACTTTTTTCCAAAGTCATTGGAATCAATCTAGTCGGCACATTCAATGTGGCAAGCCAGTGCGCTGCCGGTATGGTCGCCAGCGAACCACTCAATGATGATGGGGAACGCGGTGTGATCATCAATACCGCTTCTGTTGCGGCTTATGACGGGCAGGTTGGGCAGATTGGCTATGGTGCTTCGAAAGCTGCGGTAGCTGGAATGACGCTGCCAATGGCGAGGGACCTGGCGCGTGATGGTGTGCGCGTGATGACGATTGCGCCTGGCATATTCGGCACACCGATGGTTTCCGGAATGCCGCAGGAAGTGCAGGAATCCCTTGGCGCCATGGTCCCCTTTCCATCACGGCTTGGACAGCCGGCTGAATATGCTTCGCTGGCACTTCAAATAATTGATAATCCGATGTTGAATGGTGAAACAATTCGTCTGGATGGTGCGATTCGAATGGCACCCAGATAGACCCAAAAATTGCGCAGGTCTGGTTTCTTTTTGGCATATTCAAAAAATGCAATGCCTCCGTATTGGTGTATTGCATCGTCGCAGGTTGGGTGTATTTTCCGGTGAATTCATCATCAACACCATATCCGGCCCAAGTGGCTGAAAATGAAAGACGATTCATTATGGCGAGCGAGACGGCATCAAAGAAACAGGTTGATGAGTTAATTGCGCTTTATGACACCGGCCAGCTTCAGCATGTATTGGAACACGGAAGCCAATTGCTTGAGCAATACCCGGGGGCCGTTGTTGTTTACAAGGTCCTGGCTGCAACCTACCTTGATTTGGGCCAACTTGATGAAGCGGTTGCGAACTACACCAAAGTCACACAGCTTGAGCCTGATAACGCAATTGCGCACTCCAATCTTGGTGCAGTACTTCAAAAGCTTGGAAATATCGAAGATGCAATTGCCAATTACCGGATGGCGCTTGCAATCAACCCAGCTGACATTGAGAGCATGAGCAACCTTGCCAGCGCACTGAATGAGGCTGGGCAGTTGGATGACGCCTGCGAAGTGCTCCTCAAGGCGATTAGTATCAAGCCGGATTATGCGGATGCTTATTACAATTTGGGGTTGGCTCAAAAGGAATTGGGGGAAAATGAAGAGGCAGTAGAAAGCTTTCACAAGGTACTGAAACTACAGCCAAATTATGTGGAAGCGCTGAACAATCTCGGCGCGGTATTGGGCGTTCTTGGTCAATATAAAGAGGCGTTGAGCAGTTTGGAGGAAGCGCTTCAAAAAAAGCCCCGGTCCCCGGAAGTTCATACCAATATTGGTAAAACGCTACGGAAGTCGGGGCGAATTGATGAGGCAATAGAAAGTTTCAACAAGGCGATACAGCTAAGACCAGACAATGCAACCGGTTACGCCAATTTGGGAAGCGCATTGAGTGAAGTGGGCAGATATGATGAAGCGATTGATTGCCACCAACAGGCGCTCAATCTTGAGCCTGATCTAGCATCAGCGCATTGCGGAATTGGTGTAGCCTATAATGGCCTTGGCAAACTGGATGATGCAATCACCAGCCTCAAGAAGGCGCTGGATTTTGAGCCGGGTCATGCTTCGGCGTATAGTGGACTTGGGGCCGCGTTCGGGGAGCTTGGCAAACGAAAGGAAGCAATTGCCAACTACGAGAAAGCGGTAGAACTGGATCCCGGCCTCGGGGCAACGCATTATGCGCTTAGCCGGTTCAAGAAATATTCGAATAATGATCCACATATTGATCAGCTCAAAGTGCTATTGAAAGATGAATCTGACACATCTGAAAGCGGCATGTTTTTGAATTACGCACTCGCAAAAGCATATGAAGATGTTGGTAGTGTAAAAGAGAGTTTTGATTGTCTGGTTCGTGCCAACAAGGTTCAAAAAACCAATACGGTTTACGAATTTTCCCAGGATCGCGAACTGTTTGATCGGATCAAATCCTGTTTTCAGAACTATTCCGTCGGGAATGTCCCACCTTTGCAAGGTAAAGAAAACGACAAACAGCCGATTTTCATTCTTGGAATGCCCAGATCGGGGACGACATTGGTTGAGCAGATTATAGCCAGCCATTCTGCGGTGTTTGGAGCCGGGGAACTTAATACCCTCAGTCAAGTTTTGGTGCCAATGGTGATGGGTGACCGGGAAGATGGCGAAGAACTGATTGAAGATAATCTCCATCTGATTCGATCAACCTATCTGGAGAGCCTTGAGCGGTTTGGGGTATCGGAACCGGTAATCACCGACAAGCTACCGCTGAATTTTCGCTGGATCGGATTTATTGCTGCAGCGTTTCCAGATGCCAAAATCATCAATCTGATCCGGGATCCCATGGCAATTTGCTGGTCGATTTATCGAATCGCATTTAATTCCAACGTGCATGGTTATTCAAACGACATGACAGAGCTTGCCGAGTACTACAAACTGTATGAAGATCTCATGGCATTTTGGCGGGAAAAGTTCCCCGGTTTGATTTACGATTTGGACTATCAGTCGCTTACTGAAAATCAGAAAGAAGAGACGCGTAAATTACTCGAATTTTGCGGTTTGGATTGGGAAGAGGCGTGTCTCAATTTCCATGAAACCGACCGGGTAGTTCAAACCGCGAGTTCTGTGCAAGTACGCAGCCAGATTTATCAGGGCAGTTCGAGGGATTGGGAGAAGTTCAAGAATCATCTTGGTCCATTGATGGAAGCTTTGCAGTACCACGATGACGAGCCTAAAGAGGTCAATTCTACGCTTTCCAAGATTCGAAACTGGTTTTCGTAACCCCGTTCAAGCCTTTGTAATTCAAATGAATTTTGCTCGCGTTCGGTAATTCGTGCAGTGATGCACTTTGTCGACAAATTCAGTTACAGAATCAAAAAGGCCCGGCAGAGCCGGGCCTTTCCGTATCAGATTAACTGACCAGCCTAGAAGTCGCGGCGAACCGTTACTTCGAAGTTGTCATAATCGAAGCTTACACCGTCCGTGTTACCGGCGCTAACCAGGTAAGAGGCTGAGCCCAATACAGAACCACGAGTGTAAGATGTCTTGACGTGGAAGCCAGGAGCAGCTGCCGGGTACCAGTTAAGGCCAACTGACCACTGGTTCGTGTCACCTTCTTCAATTCCGGCACTTAGGCCAGCTACACCAGAAGCACAGTTGCCGCCTTGTCCAGGTGTAGTCATACCAGTACATGCAACACCGCCATCTACGTGGTAGAAGTTGGTCCAGAACTGAATTTCTTCAGTCAGGTCCATGCCGAATGCAACACCCCAGATTGTTTCAGGGTTTTCAGTCAGCAGGTTACCGTGAACATAGTCAGTGTTGTAGTCACCATCGTGTGCCCACATACCCCAGAGTGTACCACCTGGTACCATGCTTGAAAGGTCGAGGTTTGCACTGACTTTGTATGCCCAGCCACCAATATCGTTAACTGAACCACCGGTACCAATCAGCGAACCGGTCATTTCAGGAGCGATGGAGTCGTGTACTGCAGTACCTGCAACACCCCAGCCGTCACCCGCATAGTTGAAACCAGCGTAGAAGTTTACGCGGCTGTCAGTACCACCATTGTTGGTAGCGTTACCGAATGAATCA